>NZ_DIUM01000044.1 GCF_002423035.1 Thiocapsa sp. UBA6158 | reverse complement strand
GATGCCAGCAAGGTCGTGGCCAAGGCCGCCTACAAGCCGGAGCCGTGGCGGTAGATATCACCGAAAAGAACAATCCGCTGAATTGTTGACCTCGTTCCGCATCAAGCTGATTGGCGGCTAGGAAACCACCTCACGTTACGGGCGCGCCTGGACCGGCGGCACCACGCGGGCTCGCACTTCGTCGTAGATGCCGATCTCACCCGGCATGCAGATCGTCACGGCCACGCCAAAGGGGATGGCTTCGTCAACCGCCGTGCTTTGATCGGGGTCGCGTTGCACGACCAATGGTACTGTCATGTTCGGTGTGACAACCGGTGCATTCGCTCCACTCCAGCGTCGCGAACTGACCGTCCCGCGATTGCTCTGATTTTCGTCTGGATGCCAACGCTCCGTCGAAACGGCAAGCGCGTCGAGTTCTGCCGGTGTGACGATTTTGAGCCTAGAACTTCGATACGTCTTGCGACCCGGCAGGACCGGGGAAAACCACGCCACGGTCGCCGACAGGCTGTGCGGTCTTGTCTTGCCACCGATTGCCACCGGAACCGGCACATCGATGGTTGCGATGCGATTGGGCTCGAGGACACCCGTGGCAAAGAAGGTGGCCCGGTCGGCGGCACAGGCCAGTGCGTCCTCCGCATCAACATAGCCGTATCCGAGGAAGCGCCGAATATTGTCCTTCTGTTTTGACGCCTGGCCGCGCCCCGTGGGTCCTAGCGTCGTCTTGATGACTTCGGCGATTTCCCGTGGCCATTGAGCCGGATGGACCAGAAGGGCCTTCAGCAGCACTGCGCGTTGCGCGGCCGGTATCTGCAGAAACGCGGCGCCGTAGGTCGCTTCAAGGGCGTCGTGAATGCGATGACAGGTCCGCGATGCCAGCGCAGCGGCTGCGCTGGTCCCATTCGAATAGCCGTCTTGGTTCTCTCGACCATCCCGTGGAGGCGCCGCGACCTTGAGACCGGCGCCGCGCGACGCCATGGCCGGGCGAACGTCTATGTGTCGGTGATTGCCGACACAGGCCATGTGTTCCCGGGCACCGGGCATCAGGATGTCCGGCTTGACCGATCTGGCGAAGCCAGGACCCAGACTGCTCGAGGGGTTCGCCGCGACATGGGCCGGGAAGGGGTCGATCAAGACTCGCGCGAGTGCCCCCCGCTCCGCAGGCCCGATGGCATCGATGTTCGCTGCGCCAACGGTTATGCCGTTTATGGTCTCCGCCGGCGAAAGCAGGCGGCGATCGGCCATGACGCCATGCAGTGTTTCAACCATCGATCTCGCGCGGCTTGCCGCATCTGCAGCCTCATAGTCCCGGCTGGTGGCATAGCCCGGCATGCCGAAAGGGAATACCTGATTGCCGGCACTCACCACAAAGAGCAGCCCGAAGCGATAGGCCAGGCGGTCGAGAAGGCGGGCCCAAGGCGAAAGGTGGTTCTGGAACGGCCGATAGCGATTCCCAAGAGAGAGATTGACCATCACGATCCCAGGGCGCTGATCGCGCAGTCGGGTCACCGCCAGGTAGATCATGTCGACAATGAGCCGGTCGGGCGGGAAGTCGTCATTGTTCCCCAGGACCGGGATCATATGGATTTTGCGCGGCAGGGGTGCTTCGCCGCGGTTGAGGTCGCCATGAATGACAAGGGATGCCATGGCCGTTCCATGCGCCCGCGTCACGACGAGCGCATCTGGCTCAAGATTGATGGGATCGTCGAGGTCGATATGGCGAGCCAGCCGCCTATGAGCGCTGACCGGGACACCATCGAGAATGGCAAGGATCGGCTCACCGAGTTCCGCGACCTGTTGCTCGGCCTGGGGAGTGTCTTCAGGATCGCCGATTTCTACCGCCGTGGCCTCGGATTGCGGACGGATGTGCATGACGGCGTCGAGGCCGGCAATACCTCCGATCTCCCGCGCGATGATTTCGCGCACAGCCCAGGCCGGGATATCAGCAAGCAGGGCATGGTAGGAGATTTCAGGCAACCGGCAGCGTGACAGAACCAGGCCCCCGCGCGCGATCAGCGCCCGTGTCGTCTCCTCTTCACTCTGCCGAGCGGAGGCCTCATTGGCCCTGAAGACGAGTTCGATCTCAAGTCGGATCAGGTCGTTGTCGTGATGGCCCTCGAGAATAGAAGACAGAAAGGTCCTGTCTGCCGACTGAACGCGGTCGTCTGGTCCCCAGGCGCGCAGGTCCCTGAGATGTTCGAAGACCGTGGCCCAGGGTGTTTCTCCTCTGACCAGCTGTCCGGCCTGCCAACGCCGCCACAGCGATTCAAGGCTGCGCAGGGCCAGCATGTCTGGAACGAGCAGATAGGTAACAGGCTGCTTGTCCCCCTCGTCGCTCTCGAGCTCTTCTTCATCCACCAGCTCAAGCCCGGCAACCTGGCGGATGGCCTCGGCAAACCTGCTTATTGAGCCGCGGACTTCGAAGACCAAAAGCCGTTCCGGAGCAAGGCCCGCAGGATCGGCGCGCAGTTCAAGTGCTCCTTCGCCGCGGGCAAGGATTTCGGCGAGACGCGTGAATTTCGGGCCGAAGCTGCCTGTCTGACGGTCGCGCGGAAAGGCTGCCGGTGAGGGAATGGGACGGGCGCGACCTACAGGGCGGGGCTGATCAGCGCTCGGCGTCAGTCTCAGGAGGGGTTTTGTCGGATCGCTCGGCATTTAAGAGCTCTGGCGTAACGCGCGAAGCCCAAAGATCCAGTTCCGCGCGCAATGCCTCATCAACCGAAACCTCCCCTAAACCAAGAATTTGCCGCCGCCTGACATTCTGGCAAAAGTCCAGCGCCTCTGCATAGCTTACATCGCCAAGTCTACCGGCCAAGCGGCTGAGCGACAATTTGGGGGTGTCCGGCCAGCCCGAAATGATCCGGTCCAGAAACACCGTGACATCAGTCTTATTCGGCGCCGGAAAGGACAGGCGCATCTGGAAACGACGCCAGACCGCGCGGTCGAGCAGTTCTCCATGGTTGGTCGCTGCGACCACAATGACATAGCTGGGAAGTTGGTCGAGCTGCATGAGCAGGAAGGAGACAACCCGTTTGATCTCTCCCGTTTCATGTGTATCGCCGCGTTCCTTGCCGATGGCGTCGAACTCGTCGAAAAACAATACGCTCGGGATCGTTCGAACATAGTCGAAGAGCTTCCGGAGCCGGGCGTTTGTTTCACCAAGATAGCTGCCGATCAGGGCGTCATACCTGACGACGAAGAAGGGCAGTCCTAGTCCCTCTGCAATGGCTTCGGCGAACGAGGTCTTGCCGTTGCCAGGAGGCCCTGAAAGCAAGACGCGGTGCCGAGGTTCATAGCCATTTGCGCGCAGGACGTCTGCCCTGCGATGCTCCTCAAGCAGCTGTCTTCCGCTCTCCCGCGCTGGCAGGGGGAGGAGCAGATCCTCCAGCTGAAGCTGCGGCGTGATCTCTAGGATTGCCTCACGACCGTTGGGTCCGGTCTGGTGAGGAGAGCTTGCCGTCAGCGAAGGCGGTGTGATCGGAACAGCCGCCAAAGCGCGTTGCATGCGGTCGGCCACGATGAAATGCTTCTTTGCACGTTCTTCGGCGACCATCGCCTCGGTGGTGGAGCGCAGCATCTCTCTGTCGCCGGTCGCACCCGCGCGAATCAAGGATACAAGAAGATCGCTCCGCGCCATGTGTGACCTTACGCACCCGTTGGTTTGTTCTCAGCCCCAGATCGGTCAATTGATCAAGGGAGAGAATTTCTTGGCTCCCGAAATGGATCGGTCGTCAGAAGCAGCCCAAGTCAGACTCCACCGGGTCGGAAGCCTGTCGAGCCTAGCATCTCTTGATCAAACAAGGAATCCCCGTTGACATCCGCCGAGACGGCAATCGGTGCGGTTTGTCTGCAGCACGGCATTGTGAGGTCAGATCATTCAGGTCCGGATGCTGGGGGAACGCCTTCCCCCTGGTCGGCACTGGCGTTGCCGACACACCCCCTTCGAGCGGGGGGACCCCGCAACGCCCCTCTCAGAGGGAGGGTGCAGACGGGGTTTCAGTGACGGGTTGAGGGTCGGGGGAGAGGCCCCCGGCGCCCGTCGTGGAGATCACCCCGATGGCCAGACAGGACCGCGCGCCCCGCGATGGCGGCGCCCGCAGCAGCATCTATGACGACATCACCTCCCGGATCATCGCGGAGCTGGAGGCGGGGCGGCTGCCCTGGGTCCAGCCCTGGGGCACGGCCTCGGCCAAGGCGCCGCTCGCCCTGCCGCGGAACGCGGCGACCCAGCGCCAGTATTCCGGGATCAACATCCTGATCCTCTGGGGCGCGGTGGTCCAGCAGGGCTATCCGACGCAAGCCTGGCTGACCTTCCGCCAGGCGCTGGCGCTCGGCGGCAATGTCCGCAAGGGCGAGCGCGGCACGACCGTCGTCTATGCCGACCGCTTCACCCCCGAGGATGAGAAACGCCGCGCCCGGGAAACCGGCGATCCGCCCGGGCAGATCCCCTTCCTCAAGCGGTTCACCGTCTTCAATGCCGCCCAATGCGAAGGTCTGCCGGAGGAGATCGCCGTTGTGGCACTCCCACCGCCGCCGGGCATGATCGAGCCGCAGGTGGAGGCGCTGATCCGCGCCACCGGCATCGATTTCCGGATCGGGGGCGATCGGGCCTTCTATGTCCCCGCGCTGGACTACGTCCAGGTTCCCCCTCCGCAGGCCTATTTCGAGCCGATCAACTGGCATCGCACGGCGCTCCATGAAATTGGCCATGCCACGGGCCATGCCTCGCGGCTGGGCCGGGACTTCTCGGGGAGTTTCGGGACCAAGGCCTATGCCTTCGAGGAACTGGTGGCCGAGATGAATGCGGCCTTCTGCTGCGCCTCGCTTGGGATCGTGCCCACCGTGCGCCATGCCGATTACATCGGCTCCTGGCTCGAGGTGCTGCGCGAGGACAACCGCGCCATCGTCCGCGCAGCCTCGCAGGCGAGCAAGGCCGCGGACTGGCTGCTGGCCCATCTGCCGGAGCCTGTGGCGGCCGCCACTGCGAGCGGACAGGGGAGGGTCGCGGCATGATCCTCCTGACCCCCAGCCAGCGCGGCCGGCTTCTGGACAACGGCCGGATGCCGGACGCCGATCACGTCCCCGTCGTGAAGTTCTTCAATCCTTTCGGCCAGGGCACTTGGCTGGCCACCGAGCTCGACGAGGACGGCGACATCCTCTTCGGTCTCGCCGATCTGGGCTATCCGGAACTGGGCTCCTGGTCGCTGAGCGAGATGGCGGCGATCCGGCTGCCCTTCGGCCTCGGCATCGAGCGGGACCTGCATTTCGAGGGGAGGTTCCCGATCTCGGTCTGGGCGGAGGTGGCGCGGGCGGAGGGCAGCATCAGCGCGGCCGAGCGGGTGCTGTATGGGAGGGCGCAGAGGGAAGAGGGCGCGGGTTTCGGAAGGGTGGGGTAGGCGGGTGCCCTTGATGCCCGTAGGAGCCTTGTAGCAGACGACCGCGCCGCCCTCTCCGATAGGGACGGTGCGGTCCAGTTGGTCGCCACGGCGACGCCGCTTGATGCGTTGGCCGGAAAGTGCACCGACCGAAGTGCGGCATGGACACTGCGGAACGGCTGGAAAAAAGTCGTTTAGAAAAACCCAGCAGCGTCAGAACCTAACTGCCTAGGGCTTCGGGCCATGGCCGCGGGTAGCCTGCCCGCAGCGCCATCTAGCAAAGCTTCACATGTTTGGCCTATGGTAGCTGCATGACAAATCCCACGCTATTCCAGTTGATCGATGGCGCGCGGCAGCACGCAATGAGTGCCGAGGAACGGCGCGACCAAGGTATCAGTTTCACTTTGGGCAATATAGTTGTCGAGAGTCCGAGCCTTTTCCGTGGCACGGTCACGTTAGCGGTGCCACGCGAAGCGTTCGATCGGGCTACGATTGTCGCGAGCATGGTTGTCGGCCATAGTGAATCGCGCATACCTTTCGATCCGATCGGTGCGGTGCGTCAGTTTCGGCTAGTTCAGCAGTTGGTTGAGCGGCACGTCGGGGGTGAGCGCCTCGCGATCACGCCCTTTCTGATCCGCGAACTGCATGCGGCCGCAGGCGATCCTGCCGATCCGAACTTTGGCAGCTTTCGGACCATGGCGATAGAAGTTCGCGGAAGCGCTCATGTCGCTCCGCCGCCGTCTGATGTCGATGTCTTGATTGACAAATTCTGTGCCGAGCTTGAGGCGCGATGGGACACCGACGAGGCGCTCAACCTTGGTGCCTTTGCGCTTTGGCGCCTTGCGTGGATTCACCCGTTTGTTGATGGAAACGGCCGGGTCTCTCGCGCTCTCTGTTATCTGATACTGTGTTTGAAATTCGGCTTCTTACTTCCAGGCACGCCAACCTTGATCGAGCATCTGGCTGAAAGCCGGGAGCAGTATTTCGATGCGCTCGCCGCCGCAGATCTGTCGTATGCAACGACTGGCACTGCTGATCTGGCACCATGAATCGCGCTCCTTGAGGCGTTGCTCGTCCGCCAGTCGCGTAACCTTCCCGCACTGTCTGGTCAGGATGAGGCTGCGATCGCGATGATTTTCCGCCGCAGAATCCGCGCGGCAGCATCAGCCGTCCTTACTCGTTGCTACGGCGCAGACATTGTAGGGCGCCTCGATTTTTCACGATTTCCGGCCGCTCAATGCCTTTTTGACCGCCTGAAACCTGCCGGAAACGGCTTGCCTGGATGTTTGGGGACGTGATCAGGGGCCGTTCCGCCCGGTGACGGCGCGCTTCGGCGCCTTCGGCCTGACGTCCACCCCCCG
>NZ_DIUM01000129.1 GCF_002423035.1 Thiocapsa sp. UBA6158 | reverse complement strand
CTGAGGAACGACGCTAATCACCTATCTGTTTACAGGGTGTGGTGGGGGCGCGGCTGCCAGATCTGCAGCGCGTCGGCGGTTGACCCTGCCGGCATGGCAGTCGCTTGCGGTCCGATCCCCGCGGGATCGGCCGTGAGGCCATCACCGACTCGATGTGCGAAGGGCTGCCCTGCCGATCCGGCTGAAATGTCGGATCCTCTACGGATCGTCGTTTGCGATGCGTTTCCCGGCGAAGCCCTATGATGCTTACGTTCGATACGGCTCGGTCATCGGGCAAAGGAGACCCCGTGCAAACCAATGTGATACCCGGTGTGCGCGGGTTTTTCGCAAGGCAAGGTGCGTCCCGCGCGCGTCGGAGCAACCTGCCCCTTGTTATCGATTCGGACGAAAGGATCAGTCATGACCGACCACATCTTGCTGGTGAGCACGGACAAACAGGCCCAACGCGACATGTCGCAGTCTCTGCGTCGCTGCGGTTATCAGGTCACGGCCGTCGCGGACGCGAGTGAAGCGCGACGGCTCTTGTCATCCGATGCGCCCGATTTGATCCTGTTGGACGACCCCTGGCCCGGCGACCTGAGCGCCGCCACGATGGAGGCTTGGGCGCAGGATCTGCCGATCCTCGTCCTTTGCGGCGAGGACGGGATGGAGAGTGCTCTGCAGGCCCTGCGTTTGGGTGCGAACGAGTTTCTGGCCAAGCCCGTGGATGCGGAGGAGCTGGCCGGTGCGGCCCGCCGGATCATCGACAACGTCCTCCTCTACCGACGCGGCGAGTTCTACACCAGCGTGCTGCGGCACGAAGCCCCCAGCCTCTTGGTGGGCGAGAGTGCGCCGCTGCGGCGCCTGCTGGCCGACCTTGCGGCCGTGGCAGCGACCGAGGCGACCGTCTTGATCCTCGGTGAGAGCGGCGTCGGCAAGGAGAAGGTCGCCCAAGAGATCCATCGTCTGAGCCCGCGGGCCGAGGGTCCTCTGGTGGCGGTGGACTGCTGCTCTCTGCCCGAAACACTGTTCGAGTCGGAGCTGTTCGGGCACGAGCGCGGCGCCTTTACGGGCGCGTCCCAGCGCAAGCCGGGTCTGATCGAGCAGGCGAAGGGCGGAACCCTGTTTCTGGACGAGATCGGCGAGATTCCGGCACCGATCCAGGCCAAGCTGTTGCGCGTTCTGGAAACCAAGCGCTTCCGTCGTCTCGGCGCCGCCACCGACATCCAGGCCGAGGTGCGGATCGTGGCCGCAACCAATCGGGATCTCGACGGGATGGCCCAACGCGGCGAATTCCGCCAGGATCTCTTGTATCGCCTCAACACCTTCGTGGTCGCAGTGCCGCCGTTGCGCGAACGACGCGAGGACATTCCGCCGCTGGTGCGGCACTTTCTTGCCCACCCGGGGCTTTCCAGACGTATCGTCAAGCGGGCGAGCGAGTCGGCCATGCGGCAGTTGGTCGCCTACGACTGGCCGGGGAATGTCCGGGAGCTGCGCAATATCGTCGAGCGGGCGATCATCCTGTCCGGCAACAAACTCAGGATCGATCCGGAGCATCTTACCCTCGCCCGCACACCCGCGAGTGCGCCGAGCGGCGGGGTGACGCTGAGGTTCGATCATGAGCCGACCCTCGCCGAGATCGAGCGGTGCTATCTGCAACTGCTGCTCGAGCGCCACGAAGGGCGCCGGTCGACGGTCGCGCGTGTATTGGGGATCGGCGAGCGGACGCTCTATCGGCTGCTGGCCGATTTGAAGGGGTCTTCGGAGCAGGATCAAGAGCGAGGGGTGAGGGGTGAGTCAGCTGACGGCTGACAGCTTGTTGTCGCTCATTTTGCTCCACAAGAGTTGCTCGGAATGATCCGCGCCGACCTTGCCGGATTTGTCCACTGCTGTTGCAGGTGCCTGCCGACCAACCGGTCTTGGATCGGTTCAGGCGACCCTAGCGGCAGCAACCGGCCAGTTGCCGAAGCTCGGCTTAAGTCTCTTCAGCGACTGCTCGACGCGCTTTGCGCACTCAGGCGACTGCTTACGCCACCGATCGCTTCACGCGGGGAGCTGTCAGTCGAGTCACCGAGGTCGGCGACGGCAGGGCCCCGGGAGCGGTCTGTCGCGGTCCCTGGGCAGCGCGACGTCGAGAGGTCGCTGTCGGCCCTGACCGGTCACCCAGCGCCCGAAAGGCGGTGACTCTTCGTTCCTGTTTGCGGACACCCGCCGTCCGGCGAACGACGGACCGTTCTCGACTCGAAGCGGACATCCCCACGAACCGCGTGGGGGTGTCAGGAAATTTCACACCCCTCTCGCGAACCTCAGTCTCGAATCCGGGATTCAGCCTGCTCTTGCAAACCCAGTAGCTTCCGCAACCGGCCGTCGGCCTCCAGCATCATCAACTCCTCTTCTCCCCCGAGATGTTCATCGTTAATGAATATCTGGGGGTAGTACTTGAGCCCGCAGCGCCGGAACATCTCGTCTTTCTCAAGCGGCATCAAATCGATCAGATGGTCGACATAGTCGATGCCGTATCGGTCCAACAGCGCCCGAACGTCAACGCATTTCCTGCAGTTGCTTGTGCCGTAAATCTCTACTTTTGCAGTCATTCTGATCTCGAATTAGAGAAGCGATCGTGTCGCGAAAAGAGATGTCGATCGGACTACTTCTCGGTGTCTGCGCGGTCACCCTCTGCACCGGCTCCTGACAACAGGAAATTGATGTAAGGCGCATAGAGCAACACCTGGCCTTGCGCAATACCGAGCTCATTGAATGCTTCCGCGACGCGTTGTAGGCAGTGCGGGATATCCGGCGTCTGCTTTAGCTCCTCCAAGGCAGCAAGCAAGGCCTCGATCTCCTGCGGGTCCACGTATCTCCGCAGCATATCAATCGATTCACTGACCCCGTCGACCTTGACATCGACGCCTTTATCCGGGACGCGAAGCCGGCCGAAATCCTCCTCGATAATCCGTCGCCGAATCGTGCTCACGAACTGATTAAAGGTCTCCCTGTCCGGCTCATCGAGAAACAACTCAACCAGTGGCTCTCTGTTCACCTGGCTGACAAACGAAAGCGTCGAACCCGATATCAGAGGCTCAGGGTCCAAGACGCTCAAAACGACGCTCAAAGACTCCGTTCTGAGCGGCGACGTGATGATGTACCGAACCTCGTCATCGACAAGCTCAAATTCCCGAGAACCTTTGATCGCATGCTTCTGCGCGAGCTTTGTAGTCATGGCGTAGGGTGATGTCCGATTGACAAGCTCTGTACGGAGCTCGGTTGAGGGGAAGGGCCAAATGGATCTTGACTTTCGTAAAGGTGGGTTCTGGCCTGCCGGAATTCACCAGCAAACCCCTTGGCTTGCTCACCATACCTCAGCTTGGCCTTGATCATCGTTTGGTCCAACTGCCTTGCGGTCCCTGCGTCGTCAGGGCTTCCAGCCCTGATTCTGTCAGGCCAGGATGGCCTGACTACGCATTTGGCGGCCGATGTGGGCGAAGGGATGATCGAGGCCCTCAGCTTCGCCTGAACTGCGCCCACCTCGCCGGTGCCGGTTCCGCGTGAGGCGCAGCCTTCCGGAAGCCCCACCTTCAGCGGCAGCAACGAGCGTAGGCAGGTCGCCGCAGCAGCGCCGGTAAACGGCGCTTCGGGCCGACCCCGAGAAATGAGTGCACGCGGAGATAAGAGGCACCTGATCGGCCGCCCCCGCCTCAGACCGCAAATCCGCCCGAGCCGGCTCGCGGGTGTCAGGAAATTTCACATCCCGCCGAACACGCCCATACCAGTTTGGGCAGCAACCAATCCAGACCGGCCACCGAGCCGAGCCAGCCGACCGATCGCTGTGCCCCATGACCGGTCAGTCGCGGCCGTTCAGTCTTGCGGTCCTAAAAGGTCGTTGTCGGCAAATCGCGGTAAAAGCTGCAGTCTCGCTGACTGTCTGCCCGTCGACGCAAAGCAGGCACCCAAGCGCTTTATGCGGCATTGACGTATAATCCTGCCATGCTGACCGTTGTGGAAACGCCCTCCTTTACGCGCCTTTGGCCCGACTACTGGACGAAGGACGAGCGTGGCGAGTTCTGCGCCTGGATTGCGGGCAGCCCGCTTGCAGGTGATGTCGTTCCGCGGACTGGTGGCGTGCGCAAGGTCCGTTGGTCCCGGTCCGGTAGCGGAAAACAAGGCGGCGTTCGTGTCCGCTTTGGATGCCTTCCGGGTCGCTCGTGAGAATAGAGCGGCTGACCGGATCGGGTCCTGACCGGTCCGTCGGTCTCCGGACGGCGCTTGACCGGTATCAGGATGGACCGGTCAGTCTCTTGCGGTCAAAGGGCGACGGCTCGCAGAACATCACTGCTGCTTAGAGGGCTTACCGCTAGGGGCGGCAATGCGTCCGGAACGGTGCTCATGACGAGGCGTCCGTTCGCAGATCCGGGTCGATTTCAACCCTTGCGAACACCCTTGGGCGGTGTCGCATCATTGGAGCGATGGCCGATACCGAGGCGGGCGAATTATAGAAGTTCGTGACGCAATCATTTTGGAACCAACACGGCTGACGGGTGGGGCAGGCGGCTGGCTGTGCGCCGTCGGCGAACGGGTATCTGCTAAACCGTGAGGCCCACCTGCCGACACCGTCGATCAATTGCTGGCCTCAAGGCTGAAACAGCAGTCCCTCGTTGGTATTGCCGATGTACCAGTTCTCCGTCGCCCGTCCGCCGCTTTCGGCCCAGGTCGCGAAGTCCGGGTAAGCGTCCGCCACGTCGTTCCACTCCGCCGGATACTTCCAGTTCTCGGGTACGTCCAATGCCCACGGGAGATTATCGGCGGTACGGTAAAAGCGGCCTTCGGCCGGGTTCGAGGCGTCATCGCCCGTGCCGAAGAGTTTCGGGTCGGCCTTGTCGGTCGGCGGACGATCCACCAGGTGGATCTCGCGGCCGCGCTGACTCCTGTAGATGAAGGGGTTGTACGGAGCGGCGCCGAGCCGAGACGTGCTGACGGGTTTGCTGAAGTGGATCTCCGCCGTCAGTTGCACGGGCGGACGCCGCGTGCAGTTGCCGATCGTGTTGAAGAAGCTGCACGGCCAGCGTTCACCGGTCTTGGCCAAGTCCGGCAACTTCGGCGCAAGAATGAAGACCGCTTCGCGCTGGCCGGACTCCGCCGGCATGGCGACTGGCGTCTGATCGTCGATCGCGAGCTTGGTCGCCGCAGCATTGATCAGGCTGCGCTCGATCCCGGGCAGATGGATGCCGAACCCGGTCTGCGCCGTGCCGCCGCGTGCGGTGATCTCGTAGGTCAGCTTCAGGTCGGTCACCTCGTTTTGGGCGTTCAGGGTCTCGATGATCCGATAGGCCATCACGACGTCGTTCATGTCGAAGTCGCCCTTGCTCGGCCAGTTGTCTTCGAAGGCCAGATAGCCAAAGCCAGTGGCGCTGGGATAGAAGCGTCTCGCGGCGCGCTCAGGATCCAGCGGAAAGGCGTCCAGATCGTCGCTGATGCCGTCCCCGTCCGTGTCCCTCACCTCCTTTGTCAGAGATTGGACCTGGCTGCGATCGACGGCGGAGAAGGGCGTGACCTTGATCGCGATCAGGGCGTCGTTGAAGTCGTGGTCACTGTTCGACCAGGTCCGATTCATGTCCTCGAATCCCAGCACCAGAAGCTCGTCCTCCGGCTTCGAGAGCAGGACCGTGTGAGCGTTGAGGTTGTTGGCACCGGGCGGTTCCGGATTCAGCGCCTTCAGGGTGTGAAAGATCATGCCGGCAGGCTGATTCGGATTGACCCCGCTGCCTTTCCATCCGTCGGCGACCACTGTGAAGCCGACGGCCGTGCCGGCCTTGAATTTTCCGAGCTCTACGGCATCGCCGAACTTCAGCAGCGGCAGCGAGAAATTCGGGAGCATGATCTTGGGGTTGAGCGGGCTCGCCGATGTCGGCGTGTTGGCGGGATCGAAGGTGAAATACCCGAGCGAGTTGCGATAGCCGGCACCTTCATAGACGAAGGCGACCGTGATCTCGGCGTCTTCGAGCAAGGTGATGTTGGCTCCGAGATCATCGGTGATGAGCTTGGGATCGTTCTTTCGGATATCCCGGCTTTCCGGCAACCGTCTGTGGATCTCGTTCAACAGGTCGGACGGTATCCTTTTGCTGAAATCGACCAGCGTCTTGGGGACCCCGTTGGCATCATAGGCACCGACATAGGACCAGGTCACCGCTAGGCCGGGTTGAGCCGCAGCGCCAAGCGCAATGGCGGCCAGTGAGGTGAAGAGAGGATGGCGAACGGGCATCGATGGACTCCTGCAGTCGAGGCGTTGAAGATCTCGATTGAGCAGTACATAACTCGTGCCATCGGAGCAGGTCGGTCGTCGACCTCGCTGCTCTGGCATGAAAAAATACTTTAAATCATGGCGTTGGATTTTCGAGAGCGATGACTGCGGGGCCGGCGCGCGAAGTCCCGGTCCAGGCGCGCGTCTTCGGTGTCAGTCAGTGCCGGTCGCGTCGATCCCGTCCCAAAGAGTAAGCAACGCATTGATACGAATAAGGATGGTTGTTTTTCGCGCCGTTGCGGGATCCACGAGGCGGCTTCGGCGGATCCGGAATCCTCTGCCGTTTCGGCAGATTTCGACCTGAAGTGTGTGCCGGAACGGCAGGCGGCATGCTCGGCGATTCGCTCGGGGGCGTCGAGGGCGAGTGCGATCCAGAGCGAGATCCTCTCAGCGAGGGGTGTCTCTTTCGGCGCCTGGATGGCCTTTTGCGACGATGGCCTTTCGGTATTCCTTCAGGATCTGACCATAGTAGCCGCCACCCAAAAAGACGGTCAGGCCGGTCATGATCAGGCCGACCGCCGGCGGTGCGGCCTTCTCCAAGCGCGCGACGGAACCCTTGACCTCGCCGATCTGCGCGAGTCGTGCTCGCACCACCAGCCAGGTCGCGTCGCAGATTCCGGCCAGATATTCGGTGTCGGCGGAGAGTCGAATGGGTGCTGCGTCGATAAGGACCATGTCGTAATCGGCGTCAAGGCGCTCCAGGAATCCCTGCAGATGGCGACACTCGCTCAGTTGGCCTTCCTCGGACTCTCCGGTGCCGATCCGGTCGGGCAAGGTTGCATCTCCCGGCACGATCGCCGCCGCGGGTTCGAGATCGTCCTCGAGGATGTCCAAGAGTCCAGGCCGTTCGGGTGTTGTTCGGTAGCGCGGGTCGGTGACGAATAGATTCGCCTCGACGACCAAGACGCTCAAGCCTTGTCGCTCGAGTTCGCACGCCAACTCAAGCACGATCGTGGTCGCACCGCAGCCGTGTCGGACCGCCGTGACAAGGAGGCGGCGCACACCGTTTGCGTCGCGCTCGCGTCTGAGCGCAAGGGCGAGCCGTCGCATCTGATCGGCGAGCAACGCTCGGTGCGCCGGATCCGAGGAGGGTTCGAGAAAGGCCGCCAAGGGCGGAAACCCGACGAGCGATTGTACCTGTCGACTCGTTTGAACACGCCGGTCGAGCAGATCGACCGCAATCGCTGCCACGAGACCCAAGATGCCGCCGAGCGCGGCGAAGATCACCGCGAGCTTGGTGCGCCCGCCGCTCACCGGCAGGATCGGCGGCATGGCCCAGGTCGAGACGCGGATGAAGCCCGGCGCGCTGGCCTCGATCTCCAGGAACTCGACGCGATCGTCGATTGCGTCCAATGCCTTGCGCTCGCGTGCGATCTCGTTGCTGACGTCCAGCGCATCGTTGTAATGGGTCGCGAACCAGGCGGCCTGCTCCTGTTGTCCGCGAAGCTGCGCGCGCAACACCTCCTCCACCGCGGCACGTTCGCGCACGCGCGCCCTGCGCTCCTCGAGAAGCATCGCGGATTTCTCGGCGATCAGCTGTGCCGATGCGCTCGTAACCTCGCGCTCCAGATCATCGAGCTCGCGCTGCGCGATGCGCCTGACCGGGTGGTTCTCCGTGAGTCCGGTGGTCTGCTCGAGGACCTCGCTGCGTCGCTTGTAGAGATTGGCCTTAAGGCTGTTGAGCCCGGGATCCTTCGAGGCCAGCTCGCTTCCCGCGGCGCTCAATGCCATCCGGGCGGCCTCGCCGCCCGTTGCGGCGTCGTAGGTCGCCAGTTCGGCATCCGCCGAGATACGCGCGCGCTCGGCTTGGAACAGGGCGCTCGTGCTCTCGATCAAGAGGGTGTCGTAGGGGTTGAGCGCGCCCTCGACGAAGGTAGTGACACCCAGTGTCTGCGCCAGCTCGCCGCGTCGCTTCGTGAGCGCCTGGATCCTCAACACGTGCGCCTCGCGTCGTGCCGAGAGGACCTCGATGCGATCCTCGCCGGCGTAGATCTCCTCCCTTTTCGCCTTCTCCAGGTAGACCTTCACGACGCTGTTGACGATCTCGTCGAGTCCGTTCGCATTCTCCGACTCGAGGCTGACGGTAATCAGATAGGTATCGCGGACATCGCGCACCTGAAGTTGCTGCTGAAGACGCTCGGCGGCCTCGCGATCGGATTCGTCGGGCTCCTGCCAGAGGTCGAAACGGCGATCGCCGAGCCGCGCGAGTGCCTCGAGCACGATGTCGTACCGATTGATGGTGCGCGCCTGTTGCTTCATGAACTGCTGAAACTGGGTGAAGGACTGGAATTCCAGCTCTTTGGAGTCCTCCAGGATATTGGCGAACCGCGGTGCGACATAGATGACCGCCGTCACTCGATAGACCGCGGTGCCCTTGATGTAGGCGACATAGGTCCCGCCGATTGCGACGATAAAGGCAACCAGGACGACTAGGAGCTTGTGATTCCAAATGCTGTCGAGCGGTTGGAAGGCACCCGAGGAGGTGGGCTGGGCCGGAGGTGTGCTCACGAACGCATCCCCGGGTCGCGATGAGGCCGATCGGGCGTTCGGCAGTGAAGAAGGCCGCTCATCAATCTCCGCTCATGAGCTGGTTGATGATCAGAATCGAGCTGAACGGATTGAAATTTTCCAGGACATAGCCGATCTGCGAGATGCCGCTGCGCGGGACATAGACGATATCGCCCTCTTTCATGGCGACGTTCAGCCCCGGATCCGGTTTCAGGATCTCCATGAAGGAGAAGCTGAAATTGACCCGATCCGCCGGACGGATGACGTGAATCCGATTGAGATTCGCATCCCGCGTGGGACCGCCGGCCTGGCTGATGGCATCCAGGAACGACATTTGGGGCGTCAGGCGATAGACCCCGGGGGTTTCGACCTCGCCGAGGACATAGACCGGCGTGTCCGTGGAATCCGGGATGTAGACGATGTCGTTGCGCTGCAATCGGATGTTCAGCGACAGGTCGCCGGTGAGCAGGCGCGCGACATCGATCCAGAGGATGCTGTCGCCGCGAATCACGGCGCAGCGCGTCAAGAGCTGCTCGGGACGCAGAAGCGGCAGGCCGCCGGCTTGGGCCAGCGTTTCCAGTAGATTCGGCGGGGTGTCGAACTGCAGGACGCCCGGATTCTCGACACGCCCGAGGACCACGATCCGATTCGAGCCGTAGCCTGTCACGCCGACCGTCACCGACAGATCGAGATAATAGGGCGCGAGCGCCTCGACCAGCCGCGAGGCGGCTTCTTCGCGCGTCAGGCCGCCGATGAGGACGGGGCCTGCAAAGGGTATCGTGATGATGCCGTCGGGACCCACCAGATGCGGTCCCGAGATCTCGGGGCGGGCCGCCACCGAGACGACGAGCTCGTCGCCGGGACCAAACCGATAGACCGGCTCGCCTGCTTGCTCGAATTGCTTGAGCAGCTCGAAGCTCGATGCCTCGATCCGTCGTTCGGGCACTTCGAAATCGGATGCTGCCGAGGGGGTGGACCCGGGGACGATCTCCCAAGCACCGCAGCCGCTCAGGATGGACGCCCATAGGAGGGCGAGTCCGATGCGAATCACACGATGCGAACCTGGGCGCAGGCGCCGGAATCGGCCCGATCGCCCGATCTCGCTCGCGTGCTTGCTCCCCTTCATCCCGGCGGGTGTTTTCCCGGCGCTCTCGATCTAGCCCATTCGCGCGGCGGCGACCTCTGCGTCGTCGAAGATCTCGAAGACCTGCTGGAGGCGGGTCAGCTCGATGAGCGCCCGCACGGATGGCGTGAGTCCGGCCAAAGAGACGTTGCCGCCGCTGCTGCGCGCCGCCTTGAGTGCGGAGATCAACACCGAGAGTCCGCTCGAATCGCAGAAGGTCAGCTCAGCGAGGTCGAGGACGAGGCGCGCGTCACCTCGCTCCAGAACCTGGAGGATCTCTTGCCGAACGGCCGGTGCCTCGGCGGCAGTCAAGCGTCCGGCGATGGCGACGCTGTCGACATGGCCGATCTTTCGATGGGTAACGGTTGCCTTCATCCTCGTAAGCTCCAGCGGTCGGGCAGTGGTTCTCGCCTCGGGATCCGCGCGTGTGCAGGACGTCTGCCGAGCAGGTTGTCGTGCGCCCGAATCAGGTCGGCGTCTATGGTCGGGATCCCTCCTCGAGACATTTCTCCAGGGTCTCCTTGGCGCGCGCAAACTGGACGCGGGCCGCGGTCGCCTCTGCTGCTGCGCCGTTGAGGACCCCCGAGCGACCGAGGGCCTCCAGATGCTTGGCGCGATCCGAGAGGGCCAGCGCGCCGAGGGCCGCGGAGCTCGACTTGAGCGTATGGGCAGCCCGGTGGACCGAATCGGTATCGCCCCGGGCAATGCCTCGATCCAATTGATCGATCAGGTCGGCCGAGTCTTCGAGGAAACGCCGCACCAAGTCGGGAAAATCATCCTCCATCAGATCACGGATGTCGGCGAGGACGGTTGTGTCGATGACGGTTTCGATCCGATCTTGTCCTGAGCCTGACATGCTGTCCATCCGCTGCTGTTGTGGGCTTGGCGCGAGACACCTAGGGTGTCGTGTGTGCGATCCGAGGCCCTGCGCCGACCCGATCCACCCGGCCGCTCGCGGACCCGAGCCGCCTCGATGCCGGTGCTGCTCGGTTGCGGGGCGAGTGCGCTCGCACCTAAGGATAGCGCTCTGCGCCTGCGTTGGGCAGTGTCCTTGCTCAACCGGTCCCTCTTTGCTCTCCGGGGCAGCGGAGCCGAGGCCCGCCCCCGGGCCGGTTGGTCATCGCCGCTGGAGGACCAACAGCGAGATGTCGTCCTCGATCTCACCCCCTCCGCGCCAGTCCCTTAAGGCCATGTCCACGCGGATCGTGAAGGTTGCCGGAGGCGTATCGATGCAGTCGCCGGCGAGGCCGATCAAACGCTCGATCTCGAAGCTCTCGCCCTCGGTGTTGCGACAGTCCGTGATGCCGTCCGAGTAGAGGATCAGTCGGTCCCCGGGCCCCAGGGTGAAGCCGACCGAGTCGTAGGGGACGCCTTCGAGCATCCCGACGGCAAACCCGCCGTGTCCGATCTGCTCGACATGTCCATCGCGTCGCGCCAGCAGCGGATGAGGGTGACCCGCCTGACACAACTCGCCGCGCCCCGAATCGGTGTCGATGTAGCCATACACCATGGTGAAATAGGGTGCGATGTCGCCGGACTGGAAGCGCCGGTTGAGGTCGGCGACGACGGCATCCGGGGCCCTGACGCGACGCTCGCCTCCGGGCGGTGCGATCAGATGACCTTCGCCGAGCTCCGCGGACAGGGTTCGACTCAGGGTGACCGACATCATGGCCGAGGGCACGCCATGCCCGGCGACGTCGAGGTGATAAAACCCCAGATCGCGATCGTTCAAGCGGAAAAAATCGAAGATGTCGCCGCCGATCTCGGTCGCGGGCAGGAACAACCAGGCCAAGGCGAGCGCGGGCGACACGTTCGGATCCTTCGGCAAGAGGCTGGCCTGCAGAGCCGCTGCGGCCCGGAGATCCTGCTCGATCCGGTCGAGCGCGGCATGGAGCTTGCCGTTGGTTTCTTCGAGCTTGCTGTTGCGCGAGGCGAGCTGGCTTTCGAGGCTCAAGATGCGCTCGGCGGCACGCAGCCGGACGCGCAGCTCCTCGAAGTTGAACGACTTGGTCAGGAAGTCATCGGCACCCGCGGTCATGCCCTCGATCAGGTCGTCCTTGTCGTCGCGCGCGGTCAAGAGGATGAAGTAGGTGTAATGGTCCCGCTCCACGGCGCGGATCCGTCTGCAGAGCTCCAGCCCGTCGACCTCGGGCATCATCCAGTCGCTGATGACCAGACGGATCGTCTCGCGCTCGAGGATCTCCCAGGCCTCGCGGCCGTTGCTGGCCGTTACGACCTCATGCCCCCAACGCTTGAGCAGGCGCCCGAGGATCTCCCTCGCGTCGCTTGCATCGTCGGCAATCAGGATACGCATGGCGGCTGATCGGTCTCGCCGAGGAATTGGTCACGACGCCTTATACCATAGGCGCGTCGGTGAGGATTGCGAACGGCCTCCCCCGGGCAGGATGGGCCTAAGCGTCCGGCCTCGGGCGTGCTCGTGTAAGCACGTCCGAGGCCGGTTCGGTCAGCCGCCCAAGGACTCGGGCGCGACCGAGATCAGTTTCCAGATGTCGCGGTTGTACTCCGCGATGGTGCGGTCCGAGGAAAAGTGGCCGCTGCGGGCGGTGTTGAGGATGCTCATGCGCAGCCAGCGCTCGCGGTCTCGGTAGGCGATAGCGACCTGCTCTTGCGCGTCGATGTAGCTGCGGAAATCCGCGGCGGTCATCCAGGGATCATGGGCGTTGCGGATCGAGAGGATGATCTGATCGAAGATCCCCGGTTCGAACTGGTTGAAATGGCCGGACTCCAGCAAGCTCATGACCTCGAGGAGCGCCGAGTCGCTGGCGATGATACCGTTCGGGTCATAGTGGACCCGCCGAGACTCGACCCCGGCGGCCGTGAGGCCGAACAGGAAGAAGTTCTCTTCCCCGACCTGCTCGCGGATCTCGATGTTCGCTCCGTCCAGGGTGCCGATGGTGATGGCGCCGTTCATCATGAACTTCATGTTGCCCGTGCCTGAGGCCTCCTTGCCGGCCGTCGAGATCTGCTCGGAGAGATCCGTGCCGGGCGCGATGACCTCCATCAGCGAGACGCAGTAGTCCGGGATGAAGGCGACCCGCAGCAGGCCCTCGGTTTCCGGATCGCCGTTGACCACGCGGGCGACGTTGTTGACCAGCTTGATGATCTGTTTGGCCATCTGGTAACCGGGCGCCGCCTTGCCGCCGATCAGCACGCAGCGCGGTGTCCAGTCCCGCGTGTCGCCGCGCTTGATGCGGTTGTAGAGATGGATGACGTGCAGGACGTTGAGGAGCTGACGCTTGTACTCGTGGATGCGTTTGACCTGCACATCGAAGAGCGCGTCGACGGGGAAGGAGACCCGGCAGAGCTGCTCCACCGTGGCGGCGAGACAGCGCTTGTTGTCCTGCTTGATGCGATGCCAGCGTTCGCGGAAATCCGCGTTCTCGGCAAAAGGCGCGAGGCGTTCGAGCTGGCCCAGATCACGCACCCATTCGGTGCCGATCGTCTCGTCGAGGAGTTCGCGCAGCCCGGGATTGCACATGGCCAGCCAGCGCCGAGGGGTGACGCCGTTGGTCTTGTTGTTGAATTTATCCGGCCAAAGCTCGTAGAAATCGCGGAACAGACCCTCGACGAGCAGCTGGGAGTGCAGTCCGGCGACCCCGTTGATCGAGAAGCTGCCGACAATCGCCAGGTAGGCCATCCGAACCTGTGACTCGTACCCTTCTTCGATCAGCGACATGCGTCTCAGACGGTCGTTGTCGCCCGGCCAGCGAGTGGCCACTTCGGCGAGAAAACGGGCATTGATCTCGTAGATGATCTGCAGAATGCGCGGCAGAAGCCGCTCGAAGAGCCGCACGGGCCAGCGTTCGAGCGCCTCGGGCAGCAGGGTGTGGTTGGTGTAGGCCATGGTCTTGCGGGTGATGGCCCAGGCCTGCGTCCATTCGAGCCCATGATCGTCCATGAGCTGACGCATGAGCTCGGCGACCGAAACGGCCGGGTGGGTGTCGTTGAGCTGGAAGCAGTTCTTCTCGGCAAAGCCGCTGAAATCCTTGCCGTGCAGACGGATCCAGTCGCGCAGCACATCCTTGATGCTGGCGCTGGCGAGGAAGAACTGCTGGCGCAGGCGCAGCTCCTTGCCGTTCTCGCTGGCATCGTTGGGGTAGAGCACCATGGTGATGTGCTCGGCGGCGTTCTTCTGCGCGACCGACTCGGGATAACTACCCGAGTTGAACTCGCCGAGATCGAACTCGTCGGTCGCGGCGGCCTTCCAGAGCCGCAGGGTATTGATGGTGCCGTTGTGATAACCGGGGATCGGGATGTCGTAGGGGACGGCAAGGACGTCGTTGGTATCGACCCAGCGCACGACATCGCGCCCGTCGTTGTCCTTGTGGGTTTCGGTGTGGCCGCCGAACTGAATGCGTTGGGTGAATTCGGGGCGCTCCAACTCCCATGGGTTGCCGTCACGTACCCAATGATCGGGCTCCTCGATCTGGTTGCCGTTCTCGATCAGCTGGCGAAACATTCCGTACTCGTAGTGCAGTCCGTAGCCCCTGACCGGAAGCTGCAGGGTGGCGCAGGAATCGAGAAAGCAGGCCGCGAGCCGCCCGAGGCCGCCGTTGCCCAATCCGGCATCGGGCTCGTTGCCGGCGATCTCCTCCAGTGCGATGCCCAGGTCGTAGAGTCCCTTGGCGGCCGCATCGCCGACGCCGAGATTGAGCATCGCGTTGGAGAGGGTGCGCCCCATCAAGAACTCGAGCGACAGATAGTAGGTGCGCTTGGAGCCGGCGTCCTCATAGGCGTGTCGAGTGCCTTTCCAGCGCTCCATGAGACGGTCGCGCAGTGCGATCGCGAGCGCCTTGTAGGGATAGTAGGCAGACTGGCAGTCGCGATCCCGCCCGAAGGTATAGGCGTAGTAGTGCTGGAAATCGCGTGCGATGCCCTCCGGGGTCATCGGCAGCGGGGGAAGGTCGAAGAATTGCTCGTTCGGTCGGGCATTGATGATGTTTTTAAACGGTGACATGGCGCCACTGGATCCTTGATCGGTTGGGGTGGAACTCGGGCCGAGGTGCCGAATCGCGTCGGGTGCGAGAGGCGTGATCAGCTCGGTCGAGCGGAATCGGTCGTTGCGTGAAGGTCTCCTTGACGGTCTCGTCGGGTCAATTAAGCAACTATCGAGCCTGGTCTATGGCCTCGTTGACCTCGAGCCATGCCTCCTCCGTGGCTTCCAGGTCGGCGCAGACCTGGCGTTGCTCTTCGAGCAGCGCGAGCAATCTGACCTTGGCCTCCGGGGCGTAGAGGTCCGGATCGGCGAGTGTCTGCTCGAGTGCTGCGCGGCGGGTTGCAAGCGCTTCCATGCGCTTTTCCAGTGTTCTCTCCCGCTGTCGCAACGGCTGTAGTGTCTGACGCGATTGCGCCGCCTGACGACGCTGTTGCTTACGGTCGCTGCCGTCGCTTGCGGCGACCGATTGTGCCCCGGTCGGGCGCGTTGCCGCAGAGCCGCGACTCGAGTCGTTGTTGGCCAGCCAGGCCGGGTAGTCGTCCAGATCTCCGTCGAACGGTCGCACCGCGCCGGCGTCGACCAGGAGCAGCGTGTCGGCGGTGACCCGCAGCAGGTGACGGTCGTGGGAAACCAGCACCAAGGCCCCATCGAAACCCTGGAGCGCCTCGGTCAAGGCATGCCGCATCTCGAGGTCCAGATGGTTCGTCGGCTCGTCGAGCAGCAGCAGATTGGGGCGCTGGCGGATGAGCAGCGCGAGCACCAGCCGCGCCTTCTCGCCGCCCGAGAGTGGGCCGACCGGGCCGAGTGCGCGATCGCCTTCGAAGCCGAATCCGCCCAGATAGCTGCGCAGGGCCTGCTCGGTTGCGCCCGGATCCTGACGTCGCAGATGGCCGAGCGGGCTGTCGTCCAGATGCAGCTGGTGGATCTGATGTTGGGCGAAATAGCCGATCTTCAGGGCCTGAGCACGTTCCAAGCGCCCGCTCGACGGGGTCAGCTCCCCGGCCAGAACCTTGATGAATGTGGATTTGCCGGCCCCGTTGCGCCCCAGCAGTCCGATGCGATCTCCGAGGTTGAGGCTGAGTCCAACCCCCTCGATCACGGGCCTGTCGCCGTAGCCCGCCGCGATCGCGTCCAGGCGCAGCAATGGTCGCGGCAGGTTCTCGGCCGGGGCGAACTCGAATCGAAAGGGCGAGTCCACGTGGGCCGGTGCGATCAGCTCCATGCGTTCGAGCGCCTTCAGGCGGCTTTGCGCTTGACGTGCCTTGGTGGCCTTGGCCCGGAAGCGCTCGACGAAGCTGCGCATGTGCGCGATCTCGCGCTGTTGGCGCTCGCTTGCGGCCTGTTGCTGGGCGAGCCGTTCGGCGCGTTGGCGCTCGAAGGCGGAGTAGTTGCCCGCGTAGAGGGTCAGTTGCCGATGGTCGAGATGTAGGATGTGCCCGGTCACGGCGTCGAGGAAGTCGCGGTCGTGCGAGATCAGCAGGAGCGTTCCCGGATACGCCTTCAGCCAGCCTTCGAGCCAGATGACTGCGTCGAGGTCCAGGTGGTTGGTCGGTTCGTCGAGCAGCAGCAGATCCGATCGGCACATCAAGGTGCGCGCCAAGGCGAGACGCATCCGCCAGCCGCCCGAGTAACTGTTGACCGGGCGGCGCTCGTCGCCGGGTGCGAAGCCGAGCCCGTGCAGGAGTCGCGCGGCACGGCTTTCTGCCCCGTAGGCGTCGATGGCCTCCAGCCGCCCGAGAAGCTCGCCCTGATGCAGGCCATCGCCGGCCGCCTCGGCCCGTGCCAGCTCGGCCTGGATGCGGCGCAGCTCCGCGTCGCCGTCGAGCACGAAGTCGATTGCCGCACCCTCGCTGTCCGGGGTGTGCTGGGCGACGTGGGCAACCTCCCAGCCGGCCGGGATCGTCGCTTGTCCGGCATCGGCCTGGAGATCCCCGAGCAACAGCGCGAAGAGGGTCGATTTGCCGCAGCCGTTGTAGCCGACGAGCCCGACCTTTTGACCCGGATAGACGGTGACGTCGGCACCCTCGATCAAGAGGTGTGGGCCGCGGCGCAGGCTGAGTGATTGGAGCTGGAGCATGGTGTGGGTCTAAACCGCGCCCAGCGCGGTATGGGATGTTTTTGGATGGGATCGGCCCCGACAGAGGTAACGTCTGCTGGAGTCGGCGCGATTTAATCGATTAAAAAATATATTATTTTAAACCGCATCCCCGCTAAGTGCCGTGGATGCGCCAAATGTCGAACTCACTTGAAAATCAGCATCTCGCTCTGGACGCGGTTTAATCACGGCGTCGGATTGCCGCGATCGAGTCGACGATAACCGATCGCTTCGCCGAGATGCCGCTGCTCGATCCGAGCCAAACCGTCGAGATCCGCAATCGTTCGGGCGACCTTCAGGATGCGGTGATAGGCCCGCGCCGATAGGGCCAGACGGGTGATTGCCTGTTGGATCATGCGTTGCCCGTCGGGCTCCAGAGCGCAGTCGCGCTCGATCTCGGCGGGCCCGAGGGCATGGTTGGCCTTGCCCGCGCGCGCAATCTGGCGTGCGCGTGCGCGATCCACGCGCTGTCGCACGAGCGCTGTCGTCTCTCGCTGCTCGGAGGCGGATTCGCCGAGCCGAGAGAGGTCCAGTCGCGGGACCTCGACGTGCATGTCGATGCGATCGAGCAGCGGTCCGGAGATGCGTCCACGATAGCGTCCCACTTGGTCAAGGGTACAACGACAGCGTCCGCTGTTGTCGCCGAGATAACCGCATGGACAGGGGTTCATCGCCGCAACCAATTGGAATCGCGCCGGGAAACGGGCCTGCCGCGCAGCCCGCGAGATGTCGATATGACCGGACTCCAAGGGCTCGCGCAAGACCTCGAGCACCTTGCGGTCGAACTCGGGCAGCTCGTCGAGAAACAAGACACCTTGGTGCGCAAGCGAGATCTCGCCGGGTCGCGGGTTGCTTCCGCCGCCCACCAGCGCGACCCCGGATGCCGTGTGGTGCGGCGAGCGAAACGGACGCTCGCGCCAGCGCGCCGGGTCGAACAGGTCGCGGTCGCTCACCGAGCGGATCGCAGCCGCCTCGAGCGCCTCGTCCTCGCTCAGCGGCGGCAAGAGCCCGGGGAGCCGATTCGCCAGCATCGACTTTCCGGTGCCCGGCGGGCCGATCAACAGCAGGCTGTGGCCGCCCGCGGCAGCGATCTCCAAGGCCCGTTTCGCATGCTCCTGGCCCCTGACCTCCGAGAGGTCGGGATACGTCGGTTCAACGAAAACCCGTTCGCCCGCCACGAATGTCGGCAGCACACGTGTCCCGTTCAGATGCTCGCACACCTCCATCAGGTGCCGCGCCGGCCGGATCTCGAGCCCCGAGACCAGCGACGCCTCGGCGGCATTCTCGGCCGGCAGAATCAGCTCACGGCCCGCCTCGCGCGCCGCCACGGCGACGGGCAGAACGCCGTTGACCGGCCGCAACCCCCCAGAGAGTGCCAGCTCGCCGATCCATTCGTAGCGATCCAGCCGTTCGGTGACGATCTGGCCGGAGGCACCGAGGATGCCGAGCGCAATCGGCAGATCGAAGCGACCGCCCTCCTTCGGAAGGTCGGCCGGTGCAAGGTTGATGGTGACCCGTCCCATCGGAAACTGGAACCGGCCGTTCAGCAAGGCGCCGCGCACGCGGTCCTTGCTCTCTTTAACCGCCATCTCGGGCAGTCCGACCATCGACAGATAGGGCAGCCCTCCGGAGAGATGGACCTCGACCGTGACGGCGGGGGCATGAATGCCGACCCGTGCGCGGCTGTGCAGGATACAAAGGGCCACGGCCCTGCTCGGGATCGATGCCTCAATCCGCCCCTGCTCGCCCGGCTGCGAGCGCGCGCTCCAGCTCGGCAATGCGCGCCTCGAGCACCGCCAGTTTCTCGCGGCTGCGGGCCAAGACGGCGGACTGGACGTCGAACTCCTCGCGGGTGACCAGGTCGAGCTTGTCCAGGCCGGATTCGAGCGAGGCTCGGAGATTGCGGCCGATGTCTTCCTGCAACATCTGGATGCCCTTCGGCATCGCCGATGCGAGGCGCTGGGCGAGATCGTCGAGCTGTTTGGGATCCAACATGGGAGTTCCTCTGTGCTGCGGTCTGTGCTTGACCGGTGGGTCCGACGTGGATGCTGGGATGCGAAGGCCGATCCCGCGATGACTTCATCGCTCCGAATGCGGCCACCATTATAGGACGGGCCGCCGGGTAAGTGCGCCGGCTTTCAGTCAGGGGCTGTATCGGCGCGCGTTTTTGGTGCGGCCGATCTCCGAGCCATTCGCTTACGCACCACTCTGGTGCGAATCCTTGTTGCGAGTTTGGAACATGATGCCGAAATACCTCTTCCCGGTGGGTGCATCGAGGTATGGCACGCTATCTGCTGTGACCACATCACAATGTCACAACCGGCAAGGTCATCCGGGCACCAGTCGGTATTTTTCAACCTCGACCCGCAAGCCCGCATCATCGAGAGGCACACAGCAATGACAACACGACGCATCGGAACCGTCCTGGCGCTTGGGGCGCTGAGCATGAGCGCCGGCACCTTCCAGATCGCCGCCGCCGACGATACGCACAACTTCAGCGCCAATATCGGTGTGGTCAGCAACTACTTTTTCCGCGGGCTGACGCAGACCGACGACGGACCGGCCGTTCAGGGCGGGGTCGACTACGAGCACGGCAGCGGTTTCTATGCGGGTGCATGGATCTCCAACGTCGATTTCGGCGACGTTGACCAATACGAGCTCAACATCGACGGGGTGACGGTTGATCTCGTGGACACCATCAAGTCGCCCGCTTACGAGATCGACGGCTACTTCGGCTACGGCATGGCCATCAACGACGATCTCAGCTTCGACGTCAATGCCATCTACTACGCATACCCCGATGGCGAGGATCTCGATTTCGCGGAGCTCGGCGGCAGTGCGACCTGGAAGTGGCTCACGCTCGGCTTGGCCTATACCGTATACGGTCAGGCCGACGATGCCCCCGGCGTCCCCTCCGGCGAAGCGCTCTTTGTCGAGGGCGACTGGTACTACTACGCCGGCCTCGAGTTCGCGCTGCCCTACGATTTCGGGCTCGGCCTTCGCGGCGGCTATTATGACTTCGACTACAACGACGGCGGCAACGACTACGGTCATTGGGGTGTGACGATCAGCCGCGAGGCCGGTGATTTCGGCACCTTTAGTTTGAATTACGACCAGGTCGGACGCGATACCTACGATGAGGATCCGCAGTTCTGGGTCGGCTGGTTGAAGGAGTTCTAAATCACCCCGCCTCGCATTCGTGATTCCAATCCCTCGGTCAAGGGTCCATCCACCCTTGGTCTCTACAGGAGCTCAAGTGCAATGAAACTGGTTGCTGCCATCATCAAGCCGTTCAAGCTGGACGACGTCCGCGAGGCACTCGGAGATATCGGCGTATCCGGTATCACCGTCATCGAGGTCAAGGGTTTCGGACGCCAAAAAGGTCATACGGAACTCTACCGCGGCGCAGAGTATGTCGTTGATTTCCTTCCCAAGATCAAGGTGGAGATCGCGGTGGACGACGCAATGGTCGAGAAGGTCATCGAGGCCATCAGCGGCGCAGCCCGGACGGGTAAGATCGGCGACGGCAAGATCTTCGTCTTCGACCTGCAACAAGTGATCCGCATTCGCACCGGCGAGACCGGATCGGACGCACTCTAATCGTCGCCGAGAGGATCGCAATGATGCATATAGTGAAACCGCGACGACTGGCCGAACCCGCCTTGGCGGCTCTCTTGCTGCTGACGCCTGCGCTGGCGTTGGCCGAGGAGGTGCCTGTTCTGAACAGCGGCGATACGGCCTGGATGCTGACCGCGACCGCGCTCGTTCTATTCATGACCATCCCGGGTTTGGCGCTCTTCTACGGCGGAATGGTCCGCGCCAAGAACGTCCTTTCGATCTTGATGCAGTGTTTCGCCATTGCTGCGCTCATGTCGATCCTCTGGGTTCTCTACGGTTACAGCCTGGCATTCTCGGCGCAGGGCATGGAGCAGGGCGCCATCAATATCAACACCTTCATCGGCGGGCTGGATAAGGTTCTGCTCGGCGGAGTGACACGCGAGAGTCTCACGGAAGCAATCCCCGAGACGGTCTTTGCTACCTTCCAAATGACCTTTGCCATCATTACCCCTGCGCTGATTGTCGGCGCCTTCGCCGAGCGAATGAAGTTCTCGGCGTTGCTCTGGTTTATGGCGATCTGGTTCACCATCGTCTATCTGCCGATTGCCCATATGGTCTGGGGTGGCGACGGGGCTCTGATGTGGGATTGGGGCGTGCTCGACTTCGCAGGCGGTACCGTCGTGCATATCAATGCCGGCATCGCGGGTCTCGTCACCGCTCTGGTCTTGGGCAAACGTCGGGGCTATCCGAACACGGCCATGCCTCCGCACAACCTGGGCTATACCCTCCTGGGTGCCTCGATGCTTTGGGTGGGATGGTTCGGCTTCAATGCCGGCAGTGCACTTGCTGCAAACGAGAGCGCCGGAATGGCCATGCTGGTGACTCAGGTCGCCACGGCGGCTGCGGCTCTGGCCTGGATGTTTTCCGAATGGTTGACGCACGGCAAGCCGAGCGTACTGGGGATCGCGACCGGTGCCGTCGCCGGACTCGTCGCGATCACGCCTGCAGCCGGAACGGCAGGTCCGCTCGGTGCACTCGCCATCGGTGCCGCTTCGGGGATCATTTGTTTCCTTGCTTCGACTAGGCTTAAACGGTCCTTGGGTTACGACGACTCGCTCGACGTCTTCGGCGTCCATGCGGTCGGCGGGATCGTCGGCGCCATCCTGACCGGCGTCTTCGTCTCGGCCGCGCTCGGCGGGACCGGTCTGCAGGAGGGCATGGGTATGCTCGGGCAGGTGTGGATCCAGACCAAGGGGGTTCTCTTCACCTTGGTCTACACCGTGATTCTGACCTACATCATCCTCAAGCTGGTCGATCTGGTGATCGGTCTGCGTGTCACCGAGGAGCAGGAAACCGAAGGTCTCGATCTTTCCCAGCACGGCGAGCGCGGTTACATCCTTTAAGCCGCCAGCCGAGGCGGATGCGTCCGCCTCGGCCCTGCCTCGCCTCGAACCTCTTGGAGATTCTCTCGTGGAAGCAATTACCGAGTTGAGCTACGCGCTCGATACCTTTTACTTTCTGATCTCGGGCGCGCTGGTCATGTGGATGGCCGCCGGCTTCGCCATGCTCGAGGCCGGGATGGTCCGCGCCAAGAACACCGCCGAAATCTTGACCAAGAACATCGCGCTCTTTGCGATCGCCTCGATCATGTACATGCTGGTGGGATACGGGATCATGTATCCGGCCGACGGCAACGGATTCATCCCCGCCATCGATTGGGGCTTCATGTTCGGCGGCGACAACAGCGTCGACGAGGTCATGGGCAGCGACGGAGAGACCTACTACTCGGCGATGGCCGACTTCTTCTTCCAAGTCGTTTTCGTGGCCACCGCCATGTCGATCGTCTCGGGCGCCGTGGCCGAGCGGATGAAGCTCTGGGCCTTCTTGCTCTTCGCGGTCGTGATGACCGGTTTCATCTACCCGATGCAGGGTTACTGGAAGTGGGGCGGCGGGTTCCTCGACGAGCTGGGCTTCCTTGACTTTGCAGGTTCCGGCGTCGTGCATCTGGCCGGCGCCTCGGCCGCGCTCGCCGGCGTCCTCCTGCTGGGCGCGCGCAAAGGCAAGTACGGCAAGGACGGCTCCATCAACGCCATCCCGGGTGCGAATATGCCGATCGCCACACTCGGCACCTTTATCCTCTGGCTCGGCTGGTTCGGGTTCAACGGCGGCTCGCAGCTGGTCATCTCCAATATCGAGGATGCCAATGCGGTCGCGGCGGTCTTCGTCAATACCAACATGTCCGCGGCCGGCGGCACCATCTTCGGTCTGATCACGGCGCGGCTGTTGTTCGGTAAGGCCGATCTCACGATGGCCCTCAACGGTGCCCTCGCCGGCCTGGTCGCCATCACGGCCGAGCCGCTCACCCCTTCGCCCTTGCTCGCGACCATGATCGGTGCCATCGGTGGCGTGATCGTCGTCTTTGCCATCGTGACCATGGACAAGCTGCGGGTCGATGATCCGGTCGGCGCCATCTCCGTGCACGGTGTCGTCGGAATGTGGGGTCTGATGGCGGTGCCCATCACCAACAGCGACGCCAGCTTCGCCGCTCAAGCGATCGGTCTCGGCACCATTCTGGGCTGGGTCTTCGTGACTTCCTTCATCGTCTGGCTGATCCTCAAGCTGATCATGGGCATCCGAGTCAGCGAGGAAGAGGAGTACGAGGGTGTCGACATCGGGGAGTGCGGCCTGGAGGCCTACCCCGAATTTGTCGGGGCCCGCGGAGCCTCCTGATCGTCCGCTTTGTGCCGTTGTGAATTCTTCGGGGCCCGTCGGGCCCCATTTTTTTGCTCCCCGAGTTGATGGGTAGAGCGCAGCGAAACCCATCAAAGCCGGCTGAGACGCCGTGAAACAAACACGCGGTGTTCGGCGCCCCCGGGAGCGCCGGACCCGGCTTCACCTGCGGCCGCCATCCGATGCGTCGGAAGGCCCGAACAACTGGGCTCAGTCTGCGATCTCGGCGAGCGCACGACGGAAGAACTCGGGTTGCGCCAAGGCGGCGCGATGGATCTCGGCGTTGTAGTAGTGTGTGTCGAAGGCCTTACGAGCAGCGTGTTCGGCACGAAAATCCTCGAGCGACAGGTCGGTGCCCGCCATCGTCGCGCTCCACCAGCCGGACGGATAGATCGCTTGGGGGAAAAAGAGCGTGCGGGTGTCGCGGAAGCCGGCGCTGCGCATCGCGGCATGCATCTCGGCCAGGATGCGCATGTGATACAGCGGGGATTCACTCTGCTGAACCAGGATGCCGCCCGAGCCCAAGGCGCGGCGGCAGTCGGCATAGAAGTCGCTGGTGAAGAGACCGACCGCGGGCCCGACGGGGTCCGTACTGTCGACGATGATGATGTCCAGACTGCCCGCATCCGCCTCCTGGATCCAGCGCACCCCGTCTTCGAACAAGAGGTGCGCGCGGGCATCCCCGTTGGAGGCCGTGAGCTCCGGAAAAAACATCTCGGCGAGACGCGTCACCCGCTCGTCGATGTCGATCTGAACCGCCTGCTCCACACCTGGGTGCTTCAACACCTCGCGTAAGGTGCCGCAGTCGCCGCCCCCGATGATGCAGACACGCTTGGGATCGGGATGCGTGAAGAGCGCCGGGTGCGACATCATCTCGTGATAGAGAAAGTTGTCGCGGGTCGAGAGCATGGTGCAGCCGTCGATCACCATGAGATTGCCGAAGCCCTCGGTCTCGTAGATCTCGATGTGCTGATAGGGGCTTTGCTCCTCGTGGAGCTTCGAGGAGATCCGCAGCGAGAAGGCGGCGCCGTCCGCGGCGGCGACCTCGGAGAACCAGGTGTTGGGATCGAGCATGAGGGGAGCGTCCTGAATGGAATGGGCCGCCATTATCTTAGAGACGGCCCCGGGCCGCGAGTCCCGATTCAGGCGGGCATCCACGCAGGGCTGTTGCTCAACGCCGAAGGCACACGGGATACGCGGCCTATTTGGGGAATCGGTCGTCCAGGTTCGCCGGGCACAGAACGTCGCGCATGATGCCGATGAGGTCGAGCAGTTGATCGTTGCGGATCCGATAATAGATCCGGTTGGCCTCTTTGCGGGCGACGACGATGTTCTTGTTGCGCAGCTGCTCCAAGTGCTGGGAAATGTTGCTTTGCGAGGTCCCGGTGCGGTCGACGATCTCGCCGACGGAGAGCTCCTTGTCGCCGAGCGAGCAGAGGATCTTCCATCGCAGAGGATGGGCCATCGCCTTCAGGGCATTGGCGGTCAGGGTCGTGTTCTCATCGTCTTCGGGGGTCTCGGGGACCATCGGTTCACTCATGCTTGCTCCTCCCTAGGGGCTTCAATCTTATCGTGTCGTTCCTGATACCCCTGTCGGCACGGCACTCGCGTTCCTGTTCTCCTCGACCCGCACATAACCGGTCATATCCTTGGCGATGCAGATGATATCGCTGATCCGCCCTTCGGTATCCTTCACTGCGGTGCGCGAGAAGAGGATCGGCACTCGGCGCCCGTCGCGAGCGATGAATCGGGCCTCGATCCGGCTCAGGGCTCCGGTTCGGATCAGCGCCTCCAGCCAGGTTCCCATAAAGGCGCCGGCCTCGGCGTCGCCTTCCTCCTCGAAAACGTCTCCGATCGACATGCCGCGCAGATCGTCCCCGCGGTAGCCAAGCATCTTCCATGCTGCCGGATTGGTGTGTTTGATGGTGCCGCTCGGATCCAAGACCAAGAGCGCTTCGCCCATATGCGTGATGATGTTCTCCAGGTATTGCCGTGCCTCGGCGAGCTCGCTCGTGCGTTCCGCGACCGTCTGCTCCAGTGTGCGGTTGAGCTCGCGCTCCTTTTCGATCAGCCTGAAGTAGGTGCTGATCTTGTTGATCAGAAGGTTGTCGTCGATCGGTTTGAGCAGATAGTCGACGGCGCCGACGGCGAATCCACGTTGCTGAAACTCTTCCGATTTGAAGGCTGCGGTCAGGAAGATGATCGGGATATCGCGCGTGCGCTTGCGCAATTTGAGCATGGACGCGGTCTCGAAGCCGTCCATCTCGGGCATCTGGACATCGAGGATGATGAGGTCGATGTCCGGGTGCCGATGAGTCAGGTCGATGGCGTCCTGCCCCGAGGTGGCCTCGAGGACCTCGACATCCATTTCGCTCTCGATCAAGGTTCGAAGCGTGAAGAGATTATGCGCGTGGTCGTCGACGATCAGCAGCTTGAAGCCGGCGTAGCGGGTCATGTCGTCTGCCCTTGTACACCCGGAGCCGCAGCGGGCTGGACTCGGCGGGTCAAACGATCGGCTCGCGGATCACTGCGGATGTCTCCGGAGCACGTCTATCCGGCAGCACCTCGGCAAGCAGCGCCGTGAGTTGATCGGGATCGATGGGTTTTGATAGAAACTCGACGGCGCCCGCACCCAAGCAGTCGGCAACCCGGGTCTTGGCCGATCGATCGCCGAGCACGGCAACGGCCGGGTGAGGCCCCGTATTTCGGCTCAACAGTGTCCGAATCGTAGCACAGGTCATTTCGTCGGACACCCCGGCGGCCAGCAGCACCAGCTCGCAGCCTTCGCCCTCGTCCTGCAGTGTCTCGAGTGCCTCGTCCAGATCTGCTGCGGTTTGAACACGCAGGTCGCGCCGCGACAGCTCGGAGGCGAGCTGAACGAGGGTTTTGACGTCGCGCTCGACGATCAGGACCCAGCCGCCGCTCGCGCCTGCGCCGGCACCCCGTGCCGAGGTCGGGCGCAGCGCACCGGGTGAGTCCTCGGGCGGAAGCGGCGTGACGTGCGGGCTCGCGGGAGCGGCCGGGGAGACCGCGTCGGGCTCGACGGCAACGGCAGCGAGCGGCATGAAGAGGGTGAAGCAGGCGCCGGCCCCCGGTGCGCTTTCGACCTCGATACGTCCGCCGAGCAACAGGGCCAGCTCGCGGCTGATCGAAAGTCCCAGGCCGGTGCCGCCGTAGCGACGGCGCGTCGAGCCGTCGGCCTGCTGGAAGGCCTCGAAGATGATCTCCTGTTTGTCGTGCGGGATTCCGATTCCGGTGTCGGCGACGCTCAGCGCGACCTGCCGTCGGGGATCCTCTCCCGCTTCGACCGCCAGGGTGATGCGACCCTGCTCGGTGAACTTCACGGCGTTGGAGAGAAAGTTCTTGAGGATCTGTCGCAGCTTGTCGCGGTCCGTATAGACCTGCGTCGCGGCGAGCGGGTCGATAGCGAGATCGAGCACGACGGGTTTTTCCGACACCATGGGCTCGACCAGCTCGATCAGCTCTTCCAGCATCGGACGCAGCTCGACCCAGTCGGACGTCACGGCGACATGCCCGGCCTCGATCCGCGAAATATCCAGGATGTTGTCGATCATGGTCCGCAGGTCGCGTCCGGCCTCGTGGATGACCTGCGCTTGGCGTCGCTGTCCGGGATTAAGTCCGCCGGTCTCGGCGGCCAACATCTTCGAGAGCAGGAGGATCGAGTTCAGCGGCGTGCGCAGCTCATGGCTGACGTTGGCCAGAAACTCGGATTTGTAGCGGTTGGATCGCTCCAGCTCGCGGGTATGGGCTTGCGCCGCCTGCAGGTGCTCGGCGTGGGTCTGGGCCAGCGCAGTGAGCTGCTCGCCGAGTTCGCGGATCTCGCGCGGCCCGCGCCAACTGAAGCGCAGCGGCCGACCGTCGCGCAGCACCTGTCCGATGCCGCCCCGGAGCTCTTCGCCGAAATGCTCGGCACGTGCCGCGATCCATCGCGCCAGCACCATCACCACCAGGACCAGAAGGAAGATGATCGAGAGCACGCGTACGATCAGGGCGTCGCGAAACTCCTCGATCGGCGAGGGGTCCACCGCCCGACCCACCCAGAGCGGCACCCCGTCCTCGGTCAGGAACATGGGCACCCAGAGCAACTGGCGACCTTGACGGCCCTTCCAAACGGCGAGGGTGCCGCCGGTAAAGATCTCGGCCAAGCCGGGGAAGGCGTCGAAGGCCTCGGGCTGGCCGCTTGCCGGCTGACCGGGACGCAGATAGCTGCCGTCGTGATTCACCCAAAGCGTGTCCCGATAGAACTGGGCCAACCCGCCGACATCGATGGTCATGACCACGACGCCCCGTGGGTCCTCCGGCTTCTCCCCGCCGATCCGGCTGACCAGGCTCAGGGTCATGAGCTGGCGCGGATCCTCGACGCCCGCCGAGGGGTCGATGCGGATGCGGCTCACCATCACCGCGCCGGATTGCAGATCGAGCCCCGCGGTCAGGAATTCGCGATTCGGGACCTGCGGGGGCGCGGCGGTCGGTCGCCATTCCTGCGTGCGGGCATCGCGAGCCAGCCAGAAACGTTCCTGAGCGTCGTCGCCGACGAAGAGGATCTGGATGATGTCGCGTTGATCGGCGACGATCTGATTGATCCAGGCGGTGTAGCGCGCGCGACCGACATCGATCTGATCCGCATCGCCCTGCTCACCGAGGATCAGGCCGGGCTCGGGCAGCTTCGAGAGCAGCCGGATCATCTCGTGACGACTGGCCAGGTGCTGGTCGAGGTCGCGAAAGTCGGCACGTAGGTTCTGCAGATAGGCGCGCTGGTAGAACATCGCGGTGCGATCCAGCACCAGCGGGAGGTTGATCAGCACGGCCAACACCAGCGGGGTCAGGCCGAAGATCAGGAGGAAGATCAGGATGTAGGCGCGCAGCTTCACGCTGCGCGAGGTCTCCGAGTCGGGCGCCGGCGAGGGCGAGTCCGACCCCGAGCCGGCCGCGGCTTCCGGATCGACCGAGGAGATCGGGTCTCTCTGCTCGGTCGGCGGCGAGAGCATCTCGATGGCCGCTCCCGGTTGCCTGTCAGAGTGACTGGACCAGTTCCAGGACTTGGGCGGCATGACCCTTGGGTTTGACGTCGTAGAGCGCGTGTCGGATCACGCCGCCCTTGTCGACGATGAAGGTCGAGCGGACGATCCCCATGCGCTTCTCGCCGTGCGCCTCCTTCTCGCGCCACACGCCGTAAGCCTCGCACGCCTCGCCCTCGGTATCGGCGAGCAGTTGAACGGTCAAACCGTATTTGTCGCGGAAGGCGCCGTGACTGGTGCAGGTGTCGCGGCTGATGCCCACGACATCGGTCTCGGCGGCGTCGAAGTCGGCTTGCAGGTCCGTGAAGTCGAGCGCCTCCATCGTGCAGCCCGGTGTGTCGTCCTTCGGGTAAAAGTAAATCACCAGATTGCGTTGCCCGAGGAGCCGATCGAGGCTCACCCGCCCCATATCTGCATTGGGGAGTGTGAAGGCGGGCGCGTGATCGCCAGGTTGCAGCATCGCGAAGGGCTCCGGGTGGTCGAGCGGATTGATGGATGTCAGGGCGGAATTTAGGCACCCTCGGACGGCGCGTCAACCGCCTTGCTACTGCGCAGCACATGAGCAGGACCGAGCTCGAGCGGCGGCAAGCGAACGCTCGCGACCGTGCCGCCGCCGCGACGCGCGCCCAGATGCAGCTCCATCTGGTTCGACAAGGCGAGCTGGTAAGCCACAGCAAGGCCCAAGCCCGTACCGCCGGTCAGACGGCTGCGCGAGGTTTCGAGGCGGTAATAGGGACGAAAGACCGCATCACGCTCGGCTTCCGGGATCCCCGGCCCGCGATCGAGCACGAAGAGTACGGGCGTCGCTGTCTCGCAGTCGAGATGGATCTCGACCAGGTCTTGACTGTAGCGCAGGGCGTTTTCGAGCAGATTGCTCAGGATGCGGCGCAACGCCAAGGCGTCGACGCGATAGCGGCACGATCGAGTGCGCTGCCAGATCACCCGCGGTCGACCGGCGGCCAGGTCGTCGATCAAGGCAGTGAGGTCGACCTCCTTGCGATGTCCTGTCTCGAGGCTTTTTCCGAAGTCGATGGCCTGGTTAATGAGCGCGTTCATCTCCTCGATGTCGCGCTCCATCCGGGCGACGAGCGCCGGCGCGCTGCCGCGCGGCAGCATCTCCACGGCGAGACGCAGGCGCGTCAGCGGTGTGCGCAGATCGTGCGAGATCCCGGCCAGCAGCAGGGTACGGTTCGCGATCAGCTCGCGGATGCGTCGACTGGCGGCATTGAACTGACGTGCAAGGTTTGCGAGCTCTTTGGGGCCACTTTCGGATAAGACGGCAGGCGAGTAGCCGAGCGCGACCTGCTCGGCGGCCTTGGCGAGCCGGTTGAGCGGCTGGGTGATGCGCCCCGCCAGGATCAGCGCGCTGCCGACGATCAAGAACATCGCCACGCCGATGATGACGGACAGGCCCTCGATCGGTCGGGTCTCGACCCGACTGCGAGGGAACCCCGCCCAGACCGTTTCCCCGCTCGCGTCCAGGGCGACCCAGAACCATCGCTCGCTGTTGGCGATACTGGTCACGATCTCCACCTCGCCGCCGAGTCGTTCTTCCAGGGCGCGTTTGAGTTGGCCGATATAAGGGAAAAAAAACAGGTTGACGTCCGTGAGCGGACGCTCCTCGGCGAGTCGGATCTGGTACTCCCGCGCCAGCCTGGAGCGATAATCGTCACGCATCTCCGCCGGGAGCTGACGCAGGGTCCGAGCCGAGAGCACCATGATGCTCGCCAGGTCCGACGCGGAGCGCTGCGCGACCGGCGTCAGCGCGTAGGAGCTGATGACCCAGAAGGTGATGAGGCCGAACAGGCCGAAGGTGAAGACCAAGGTCAGCAGCGCGCGCCCGAACAGGCTTGCCGGGATCAGCTTGGCAATGAGCTTCATGCGTCCCCGGCGGGCGTGAACATGTAGCCCTTGCCCCAGATGGTGCGGATATAGCGGGGTCGCTTGGTATCGGGCTCGATCTTGGCGCGCAGGCGCGCGATCTGCACGTCGATGCTGCGATCGAACGGCGAGCGCTCGTAGCCCTTGAGCAGGTCGAGCAGCAGATCGCGATCCAGGACGCGATCCGGATGCTCGGCAAGGATCCGCAGCAGCTCGAGCTCCCCCGAGGTGAGCACGACGGACTCGTCCCCGCGTCGCAGCTCGCGTTGGCCAAGGTCGAGTCGATAGGGTCCGAATCGGATGACGCCGTCGTCCTCGCGGGGCTCGGGTGGCGCGCTTGGGGCTCGGCGGCGCAACACAGCACGGATGCGCGCCAGAAGCTCGCGCGGATTGAAGGGTTTGGGCATGTAGTCGTCGGCGCCGACCTCCAAGCCGACGATCCGGTCGATGTCGCCGCCGCGGGCCGACAGCATGATGATCGGGATATCCGCACGCGCGCGTAGTCGCCGTGCCAGACTCAGTCCATCCTCGCCCGGGAGCATCAGGTCGAGGATCACCAGGTCCGTCTCATGCTCCGCCAGCCAGGCATCCATCGCCACGCCGTCCTCCGCTCCGGCCACGCTGAATCCTTCTCCTGCGAGATATTCGCCGAGCAGGGCGCGCAAGGCCAAATCATCGTCGACGACCAAGATCTGAATCGGTGTATCGGGCATCTCGGCAAGGTCTCGTTCAGTCTGGGTCGAGGGGTCGTAACAACTTGTAACAACATTAGAGCTGACTGAAATACTCTATTGATGCCTTGCGCGCAAGATAGAGCCCAACGCTTAGGTCCTGGTCGAGTCCGTCTCGATCATCGGCTCTGCGGATCTTTGGAGCAGTCATCCGACGGATAGAGGGGACACGCATGAGCTTCGATGCACTGACGATCACGGGTCTGATCGCGGCTATTCTCTGCGCCGGCTTTCTGATCGCGCTCATCAACCGCGACGATGCCGGTACAACTCGTCCTTCACGCATACGCGGCGCCGACAAGGCCGATGGAACCGACTGCCGGTCCTGAGTCGGAGCCGCACACAGGCAGCAAGCCAGTTAGGTCGCCACGGCAGCTACACACCCTGCCGTCGCGATCTTTTTTTGTCTGCGATTCCGTCATAGGATCGCCCGACCTCTCCGCCGACAACCTGCCCGACACCATGCCCAGACTCTCTCCGTTGCAGTGGCTGCTTTTTGCCGTGTTCTTGTTCTTCTACGGCTTTACGATCTTTGCGGTCACGCGCGACTACTACATCCGCCACGCCGTGCGCCCTGGCGTCGCCGCGGCGCCGGCCGCTCCGCACGGGATGCCGCCTCAGACCGCTCCGCGTCCGGCGCCGACCGCGATCCCGCAGAGCATCACCGAGACCAACCCCGATCTCCTGGCCCAACAGGCCGACGCGCTCTTCGTGGAGCGCCGCTACAGCGAGGCCGTGCCCGTCTATCGCCGTCTCCTCGAGCTCAGGCCGGACGATGTCGAGGCCCACAACGATCTCGGATTGGCGCTGCATTACATGGGCGATACCGAGGGCGCTCTGACCCGGTTGCGAGCCGGCGCGGCCAAGGATGCGGCGCACCAGCGCATCTGGCTGACCCTCGGCTTCGTAAGCCTGCAGGCCGGCGATGCGGCGGAGGCGCGCAGGGCGCTCGAGCACGCCCGTGATCTTGGTGCCGACACGGGTGTCGGTCAGGAGGCGACCCGGTTGTTGGACCTCATCGAGGAGCAGTAATCCGAATCGACGCTCTTCGGCGCGGCGGCCAAGGTCAGCTGTCGGACCCGACCCCGCCACGCGCATGAGCCCGCTCGGCGAGCGCAACCGTGTAATGCGCACCTTGCTTGAGCTTGGCGTAATTGCCGAAGACCTCGGCCAAATTGCGTTTCATGTATTGGCGCAGCCCGTTGATGGTCACCAGATAAAGACGACCGCCCGGGCGCAAGCGGGCGTGCGCGTCGTGCAGCAGGAGCGCGAGCAGCTCCTTACCCACTTTCGCCGGGATGTTGCTCGCGATCAGGTCGAACCGCAGCTCCGGGTCGACCTGATCGAATCCGTTGCTGAGCTGCGCGCGTGCGTTCTCCAGGCGATTGAGCCTGATGTTGCGCGTCGCGTAATCCACTGCCACGAAGTCCTTGTCGACCATCAGGGTTCGACCCTGCGGGGCAAGTGTTGCCATCGCCAAGCCGATCGCTCCGTAGCCGCAGCCGAGATCGAAGCAATCGTCGTCCGGTCGGACCTGCAGATGCGCCAGCAGCAGACGGGTGCCTTCGTCGATCTCGCGCGGCGAGAAGAGACCCCAAGTGCTGTGAAGCGTCAGGGCGCATCCGCCGAGTTCGGCATTGAAGACGATGTCTCGACGAAGGGCGGCAAGTTGTTCGGGTGTGAGCACGTGGGTTAGGCCTGCTGGAATGCGACGAGGATGGAACAAGGAGCGAGACGGCGTCTGCAACGACCTGGTCTGCGGTGGGGTGAAGCGCAAGGGGTTCGACGAACCCGGCGTTGAACTCAAAACTAAAGCATCGACTCAGTCGCTTCTCAAATCCTTAAACCGCGTCGTCTCCAAGTCATCCGGGCTGAGCCGCGCGTCTCATCTCACGCCTCGGTCCGGCCCGCACCTCGGACGCGGTTTGAGCTATCCTGAAGCCCGATCGGCTACACTGCAAGTCCTGCATCGCCAATCCGGAGGTCCGTGAGCCGCATGTCCGATCCGGGTGGAAGTCTAGATATTCGATTGACGCCGTCTTCGGGTGGTCTCCACTGCACGATCGCCTCGACGCGTCCGGTCGCGGCCGCGTCGGCCTTCTCCGGGCGCACGCCCGAGGAGACGATGGCGCGCCTGCCGCTGCTTTTCTCGATCTGCGCCCGCGCCCAAGCCGGCGCCTGTGCTGCGGCATTCGAGCAGGCGTCCGGGGTGTTGCCGAGTCCGCGTATCCGAGGACGGCGCGAGGCGGCGATTGCAGCGGAGACAATTCGCGAGCACCTGTGGCGAATCCTGCTCGATTGGCCACCGATCTTGGGTGAGCCGCCGAGTCGTGACGAGATGGCGGCGGTCCTTGCCTTGTCGAATCGTATCCTCGCGCGGCTCGACCCCGCCGGCGATCTGTTCAGCGCCGGAGTGAGCGCGGCGTCGGGTCAAACCCCCGGCCTCGATGTCCTGCTCACCGATCTGACCGATCTGCTGACGCAAAAGGTTTTCGGGGTCACGCCCGAGCACTGGTTGAACCTGATCGGCGATCCTTCGGGCTTCGAACGCTGGTGCCGCAAGACAGAGACATTGGCGGCTCGCCTATTGCGCTCCCTGCTGGAATCGGGAGAGGCGTCGCTTGGACAGACCCCGATCACCGCGCTGCCGAGGCTCTCCGAGGAGGATCTGATCGCGCGGATGAGTGATCCGGATTGGGCCGATTTCGTCGCACGTCCGACCTGGGAGGGCCAACCCCGCGAGACCAGCCCCTTCACGCGCGTTCATCCCCTGCCGCTCATCGAGGTCTACGGGGCGGGTCTCTTCGTTCGCCTTGCCGCTCAACTTGCGGACGTCGCAACCGGTTTGCGGCAGCTGAGCCGCAGTTCCGCGGGGAGCGCCGCCACGCAGCCGAGGGTCGCGAGCGGCAACGGGATCGGGCTCGGGCGGGTCTTCGCGGCACGCGGTCTTCTGGCTCATGTCGTCCAGGTCGAGGACGGCCGGGTCCGCGAGTATCGAATCCTTGCGCCGACGGAGTGGAATTTTCACCCGCGCGGCGTCGTGGCCCGCGCGCTGGAGAGTTTGCCGTCCGGCCCCGAGGAGCAGTTGCGTCGACAGGCCGAGCTTCTGATCATGGCGATCGATCCCTGCGTGGCCTTCAAGCTCACCTGTTGAAACGCGCCCCGCGCGCCATGCGAGGTTCTCGTTCAGGCGCAGTGTGGGGGCGAGTCTGATACCCTTGTGGATGGCGCGTTTTAAGATTTTTAATTTATTGATATAAAACGTGTTCAAACCGCGACCAGTGCGGTCTGCGATGTTTTTGGATGGGATTGACCCCGGCAGACTTGACCACCGTTGGAGCCGGCGCGGATTAGCCGCGGTTCCGGTTGACGACGGGGTTGGCCCCGAATCTCCGCGCCTGTTGATCACCCCGGACGCGTTTTATCCTGCGAGGTCTTTTGTCCATGTGTCTTGCCATTCCCGCACGCATCACCTCGATCGATGTCGCCGCCGATACTGCGAAGGTTGCGCTCGGACCCGTCTGCAAAGAGATCTCGTTGGCCCTGATCGAGGACGCGGCCGTCGGCGATTATGTTCTGGTCCATGTGGGCTACGCCCTGAACAAGATCAGCGAAGAGGAGGCGCAGCGCACGCTCGAGATCATCGCCGAGATGGGGCTGCTCGAGGAAGAGTTGGAGCGCGAGCCCGGGCCGACGTCGAGCGTCCAGGCAACCGGGGGCCAACGTTGAAATACATCGATGAGTTCCGCGACAAAGGGCTCGCCCGCCGGCTCGCCGAGACGATCGCCGCCGAGGCGCATCCCGGGCGCGACTATCGCCTCATGGAGTTCTGCGGCGGTCACACACACGCCATCTTCCGCTACGGCGTGCAGCACCTGATGCCGCCGAACCTGCGTTTCATTCATGGCCCGGGCTGTCCGGTCTGCGTGCTGCCCATGGCCCGGATCGACCATGCGATCGCGCTCGCCACGCAGCACGACGTCACGCTCTGTACCTACGGCGACCTGATGCGCGTGCCCGCGAGCGAGCGCAAGAGTCTCCTCAAGGCCAAAGCCGAGGGCGCGGACATCCGCATGATTTACTCCACCCGGGATGTGCTGCGGATCGCGCGCGAGAACCCCGATCGGCAGGTCGTCTTCTTCGCCATCGGCTTCGAGACCACCACGCCGCCCACCGCCGTCGCCGTGAAGAGCGCGCGCGCCGAGGGGCTGACCAACTTCTCGGTCTTCTGCAACCATGTGCTGACCCCGTCGGCGCTGCAGACGATCCTGAGCAGCGCCGGACCCGACGGGGTGCAGCTCGACGGCATCCTCGGCCCATCCCATGTCAGTACGCTCATCGGTAGCCGGCCCTATCGCTTCGTGCCCGAGCAGTTCGGCGTGCCCGTCGTCATCGCCGGTTTCGAGCCTCTCGATGTGATGCAGTCCGCCTTGATGTTGGTGAGGCAGCTCAACGAAGGGCGTTGCGAGGTCGAGAACCAGTACACCCGTGCGGTGAGCGAGGAGGGCAACCGCAAGGCGCAGGCCCTGATCGAGGAGGTCTTTCGGATCCGCCCCGAGTTCGAATGGCGCGGGCTCGGCTTCCTCCCGAACAGCGCCTTGGCGCTGGCCGACGCCTACGCGGACCTGGATGCCGAGGAGCGCTTTCCGGTGGAGATCGCCCCCGCAAAAGAGATCAAGGGCTGCGAGTGCCCGGCCATCCTGCGCGGCGTGAAGACACCGACCGAGTGCAAGCTCTTCGGCAACCCCTGTACCCCGGACAACCCCATGGGCTCCTGCATGGTGTCCTCCGAGGGCGCCTGTGCGGCCTATTGGAGCTACGGGCGGTTCAGGGCTGCCAGCGCCGCCAGCCGCCAGCCGCCAGCCAGAGGTTGAAAGCCGAAGCTGATAGCTGATAGCTGATAGCAGGAGGCAGGAGGCTTCCCCTGGCTGACCCAGTCGTCTCACCACGAGGTTTCAGAATGACATCCGATCGGCGCTTTCCCGTGCGACTCGATCTCAAGAAGGGCGCCGTGGACATGAGCCATGGCTCCGGCGGGCGCGCGATGGCTCAACTGATCGGCGAGCTCTTTCAGCGGTATCTCGACCATGAACTCCTGACGCTGGGCAACGACCAGGCGCTCTTCACCCCGCCGCCCGGTCGTCTGGTGATGAGCACCGACGGTCATGTGATCTCGCCGCTCTTCTTCCCGGGCGGCGACATCGGCTCGCTCGCCGTGCACGGCACCATCAACGATGTTGCCATGTCCGGCGCCCGGCCGCTCTATCTGGCCGCCGGCTTTATCCTGGAGGAAGGATTCCTGCTCGGCGATCTGGCCCGTATCGTGGAGAGCATGGCGCAAGCCGCGAATGCCGCGGGCGTGCCGGTGGTGACGGGCGACACCAAGGTGGTGGAGCGCGGCAAGGGCGACGGGGTCTTCATCACCACCACCGGGATCGGCGTGGTCCCGGAGGGCATCCTGATCTCGGGCGATCGCGCCCAGCCGGGCGATGTGATCCTGGTCAGCGGGAGCCTGGGCGACCACGGTGTGGCCATCCTCTCCAAGCGCGAGAATCTCGGCTTCGAGACCGAGATCCGCTCCGACAGTGCCGCTCTGCATGAGCTGGTCGCCGCCATGATCGCGGCTGTTTCGGACATCCACTGTCTGCGCGACCCCACCCGCGGCGGCTTGGCGACGACGCTCAACGAGCTGGCCCAGCAGTCGGGCGTCGGCATGCAGATTCGCGAGGACGCCATCCCGGTTCGCCCCGAGGTGGCCGCCGCCTGCGAGCTGCTCGGACTCGACCCGCTCTATGTCGCCAACGAGGGTAAGCTGATCGCCATCTGCCCGCCCGATCAGGCCCTGCGTCTACTCGATGCCATGCAAGCCCATCCGCTCGGGATGGAATCGGCCATCATCGGCGAGGTCGTCGAGGACCCGCATCGCTTCGTGCAGATGGAGACCGGTTTCGGCGGAAGCCGAATCGTCGATTGGCTTGCCGGCGAGCAGTTGCCGCGGATCTGCTGAGCTAAACCGCGTCCGGCGGGACAGGCACCGATCGGCCGATGTCCCGGACGTTGTACGACTCGACTGCGTCGCAGCTGACGCGGTTTAGAACGAACAAGGAGATTCGAATGATCGATCTGAGCTGGATCGAGGCCCATCAGGGCCTGCTGCTGTCCTTGGCCGGACTTTCAGTCCTGGTGTTCGTCGGATCTCTGATCTCCTTGCCGTTTCTCTTGGCGCGGATCCCGGAGGATTATTTCGTGGACCCGCAACGGCATTCAGCGCGGATGCAGAGCCTCCATCCGGTCGCCTATCTGAGCCTGCGGTTGCTCAAGAATCTGGTCGGCTGGGTCTTGGTCCTGGCTGGCATCCTGATGCTGGTGCTGCCCGGTCAGGGGATCCTCACCATGATGATGGGCCTGGTGCTGAGCGACTTTCCCGGTAAGTACGCGCTCGAGCGCCGACTCGCGAGTAACCGGCGCGTCCTGAACGGAATCAATTGGATTCGCCGACGCGGCGGTCATGTCCCACTCATGCCGCCGCAAATCTGACACCGCGTCACCTTGATCCTCTTGTTTTCGGACCTCTCCATCGCACCGGAGACAATGTCCGGCGGGCGTTTTCACAAGCCCGACCGGTAGGACGAGCGAGAGCGCAGTCCACCGAACGCCACGCCGGCGCTGGTGGACTGCGCTACGCTTGTCCTACGTCCACTCCACTCAACGGCTCCCATCGGCAACGTAGCGGGGTTTATGAGCGAGGCCGGCCCGGTCTTGCTGGAACAGCGCGGGCAGCGGCGTACGCGTGCGCCCTGCGGGAAGAAAGACCTCGGTCAACGTCTAAACTTAAACCGTGCCAGCTCCGAGAGTCGTCGCAGCTGGCGCGGCCAAGCCATTCCAACACATGACGTATACTTCAACGGGCGCGGTTTAAGACGAAAGCGACTCGAATCAACGCCGATAGAGGCTTCACCCTTGGCGAGGACCCCCGATCCGGAGACCTGTTCGCGGCTTGATGCACCCTTCGCCGTCGGCGACTGGGAGGTCCATCCACGCTCCAACGAGATTCATCGCGGGACCAGGAGGGTCAAGCTCGAGCCGAAGGTCATGCAGGTCCTCTGTTTTCTCGCCTCGCGGCCGGGCGCCGTGGTCTCGCGCGAGGAGTTGGAGGCGCAGGCATGGTCCGGGATGGTCGTGACCTACGATGCGGTGACCAGCGCCATCATCAAGCTGCGCAAGGCACTGGGCGATGAGGCCCGTCACCCGCACTACATCGAGACACTCTCCAAGAGCGGCTACCGCCTGATTGCCGAGGTCCGCGACGCGGTGCCCGATGAGCCGAATCTCCCCGTCGGACGTGCCGCGCAAACCCGATCGTCGATCGCCTTTCGCGTCTTGATTCCGTTCGTCGCGCTCCTGTTGATCGGTCTCTGGCTTCTCCTCCCGAACGGTGGCGATCCAACGCTGTCCGACGGCGGCGGCACGGTTCCGGCACCGGCACAGACCCCCGGAATCGCGGTGCTACCCTTCGTCAACCTAGGCGCCGTTCCCGAGCAGGACTACTTCGCCGACGGGATCACCGAAGACCTGATGACCGATCTGTCGCAGCTCTCGGGTCTCTGGGTGGTCGCCCGCAATTCCGCCTTTGCCTATCGGGGCAGCACCGAAGACGAGCGTACGATCGCCCGCGAGCTTGGCACCGACTATGTCCTTAAAGGCAGCGTTCAACGCTCCGCGGATCGGATTCGGATCAACGTGCGGCTCGTCGATGGTTTGCGCGGCAGCAATCTTTGGGCGGAACGCTATGACCGGCGGGTCGATGACCTTTTCGCGCTGCAGGACGAGATCGCGGCCAGCATCCTCTCGGCGATCGAGGTCGAGATTGCCCCGAGCGATCGCGCGAGGTTGGGTCGCAGTCACGTCCCGAGCATCGAGGCTTACGATGCCTTTCTGCGCGGACTCGACCACCATGGAAGACGTTCGCTCCAGGATACCCAAATGGCGATCGATCACTACCGCCGAGCAATTGCCATCGACCCGGAATTCGCCCGTGCCTATGCCGGCCTCGCACTGGTCTATGGGCGCGATGCGTTCGACGGATGGGACCTCGGTGCGGAGGACGGGCTCGCGAAGGCGGAAGAGTTGATCGCCAAAGCGAGGTCGCTTGATCCGATGGTCCCTCAAATCCATTTCGTCCAAGGCCAGATCGAGCTGTTTCGGCGCCACTATGCCGCCGCCATGCGCAGCGCCGAGAAGGCGATCGCGATCAAGCCCAACTATGCCGATGCCCATGCGCTGCTGGCCTGGATCCTTCACTTCGCAGGTCGAGCCGACGACGGATGGGTCAGCATGGAGCGTGCGGTCCGTCTGAATCCCCGCGTGCCGGCAATCTACCGACTCGTGCGCGGGGCGCTCCACTACGAGAACGGCGACATCGACCGGGCCTTGGCCGATTTCGAGGCCGCCGTCGAGATGAGTCCGAGTTTTCAATTGAGTCGCGTCTGGCTCGCGGCGGCTTATGCCGCGGCCGATCGACCTGGGGATGCCGAGTGGGAGACCCGCGAGATCCTTGCGCTGGACCCGGCCTTCTCCGTGTCCCATGTCCGACGCGCCTTTCCGATCAAGGATCCGATCTATCGCGATCGTTTCCTGGAGGATCTGCGGCGCGCCGGACTGCCGGACTGAGCGCCGTACCCGAATCGCCGCCATCATCCGAATCGTTGCGCCCGCACAACCACACCGGCGGTCGCCGCTTGCGCCGTCAATCGGCTGCGGTGACCTTCCGCTCGAGAGGCCGCTCGTCCAGCCGACTCCACTCCGCCATCGAGCCGTCATAGAGTCGCGACTGTGCATTGCCCAGAAGCTCGCTCGAGACGAACCACCCGAGCGCCGAATTGTGGCCGGTGTTGCAGAAGGCGATCTGCGGGGCCTCCGGGTCGATCTCCGCCAAGACCGTCAAGCGACGCAACGACTCGGGCGAACGCAGCGTGCCCCCGTTGTCGAGCGTCAGCCACTCGATCGGCAGGTTGCGGGCGCCCGCCAGTGTGCCCGGCTTTTGCGTCTTGCCGTTGCGCGTGATGCCGAGATACTCGTCGGCACGGCGATAGTCGACCAAGACGACGCCATCGGCCGCGGCTGTTGCCACCTGCTCGTGGTCCGCGATCATCTCGTGCCGCATCCGGGAGGTGAATTCCTTCGGCACATGTATCGCCGTGCCCGTCTCGAGCGGCCGGGACTTGTCAGCGGCATAGCCACGGGTCCCGCCGTTCAGGATAGATACCCGATCGTGACCCAAGAGCTTGAAAGTCCAATAGACCCGCGTCGCGGCCGACATACTCTTGGCGTTCTCGCCCAGCGGCGCGACCACGACATGCGTGGTCCCGTCGATGCCCATTGCGCCGATGAGGCGCTCGAGCTCGTCGACGGGCGGCAGCATACCGGGCACGGTTCCCTTCTTGGCCCGCCAGCCTCCCTTGACATAGTCGGTATGCATCGCGCAGGGGATGTGGCCGAGTAAGTATTCCGATCGCGACTCGCCGTCGATCTTCTTGCTGCGGATGTCCAGCACGCGTACATCCTCCAGGCAGCTGTTCTCCGCGATCCAGGCCGCATCGACCAAGGCTCCCGGCGCCTGCGCCCAGGTCGAACCGAGCCATAGTGCGAGAAAAAATCCGGTGTAGATGCGTTTCATCGCCTTGCCCTCTCGTGATCCTCGAACGAAGAACCCGAGCGCCTTGCCCGGGCTATAGGGTATGTGTAGCAGCCCGATCAAAACGACGGCCGGCGACAAAACGACCTTTTGACGACGCTTCGACGACGCCGGACCTGATCGACGCGAGGATCCCTATACTGTTGGAAAATCAATGAAATCGGATGTCCGCTATGCCCCGTCATATCGCCTACCCTTCTTTGCTCGTCGTGCGCATCCGGCTCATGCTCCTGTGGCTCGCGCTCTTTTGGCTTGCAGCTCCGTCCGTCGTCTCGGCGAGTGACTTCGATGATTCGGTGCTCGCGCACGTCGCCTATCCGGGCTGGTTCAAGGAGAGTTTCCTGGATCTGCGCGACGACCTTGCAGATGCACAGGCGGAGGGTAAAGAGGGGATCATGGTGCTGTTTACGACCGAGGGCTGTTCCTACTGCGCGCAGTTCATCCGCAGGACCCTCGGCGACGAGGCCATCGCCGCCGAGGTCAGATCCCGGTTCGATGTGATCGGATTGGAGATGTTCAGCGATGCGGAGATGGTCGGCCCGGGCGGGGAACCGATGCGTGTGAAGGAGTTCGCCGAGCGCGAGGGAGCCGGGTTCGCGCCGACCCTACTCTTCTACGCCACGAACGGTGAGCTCCTGTATCGCGCGATCGGCTATCGAGACCCGGAGCGCTTCGGGCTGGTGCTGGACTACCTGGAGGGCGCCTATGATCGGGGGCAGTCCTTTCGCGATTTCCTTGCCGAGCGCGCGAGCGAGTCCGAGACGGCGCGATCGACCTACCGCTTGGCCCCCGATCCGCGCTTCGGTGCTCCCCCCTATGCCTTGGATCGCAGCCGCATCGCGGCCCGGCAACCCTTGCTCGTGATCTTCGAGACCGACGGTTGCGCCGGGTGCGAGGTCTTTCACACCGAGGTACTGGCGCTGCCCCAGGTACGCCGGCTGTTGGAGGGTTTCGAGATCGTCCGGCTCGATGCCGGAGACGCCGAGACATCTGTGCTGGCGCCCGACGGGACACGGACGACGCCGGCGGCGTGGTACGCCGCGTCGGGGTTGTCGCACCTCCCCGCGCTGCTCTTCTTCGAGGAGAACGGGCGCGAAGTCCTGCGGACCGACGCCTTGGTCCTGCCTCGGAGGATGGTGAATTCGCTGCTCTACACCCTTGAGCGCGCGTACGAAAAACAGTGGACCTATCAGCGTTTCGCCCGTTCGAAGGCCCTCGAGCAGCGTTTGCCGCAACCGGAGCCATCGGGGGGCGAGGTGCCGTAGACCCGGTTGATTGCCTCGGCCGCTCGGCCTGTCGGACGGGCTGCTCGCCCTCGCTTCAGCGGCGGGTTGTCGCTCGGGTGCTCGAAGGACTCACCGATGGCCCGCAAGCGATGCCGTTCAGGCGGAGAACTTGTACATCACCTCGGTTACCCGACCGCGCCAGTAGGGCCTGCGCCCCTCCGGCAGGATCCAGGCGACCTCGGCCTGCACCGGGATCCGCATCTCGCTGCGTTCCTTGTAGTCCGAGAAGCTGGCCTCCCAGGGCGTTTGGACCATCTTTCCGTTCAGCGCGCGGTAACGCCCGCTCGCGCGCACGCCGCCGATCAGACCGGCCTCGTCGAAGTCGAAGACGAGCGACACACTCAGATCGCCGTCGGCGAGCGTGGCACGGGCCGAGCGATCGTCGATCGGCTCCCAAACCACCCCTTGGCTCGGCAGGAGCTTGGTCGGGTACAGGGGGGCCTCGGCGAGGAAGCGCATCAGCTCGGCATGTGTCAGCTCCGGGCTGCTCGGAACCTTCATGACCGGAAACAGGCCGAAGAGCGCGGCCTGCAACACGCCCGTGCCGGCAATATAAGCATCGAGCACGAAGACCTTGGTCGCCGGGGCGATGCGCACCCGGGCGTCCCAATGGAACCCCGGACGCTGCATGACCACCGATTGGGTCGCCATCGCGGGGGACCATTTGCCCCGAGCACGCCCGAGGTCGATCTCGCCTTCGAGCCCCAGCTCTGCAGCTGAGATGATGGGTTGGCCGTCCTTCAAGCTCGCGAGAAAGTAGCGTTGCACGGGCGCGGGCAGCCCTTCCAGCTCGCTCGAGTCATAGGTGTTGGGGATGATCCTGCCGCGGCCGGCCTCGAGACGTGATTGCAGCCGTGTCGTGCCGGCCTGCCACCGGGTGACCCCGAAGAGCAGAACGGCCGTAGGCATGATGACGAGCGCGAGCAACAACAGGAAAACCAGGTTCAGCCACATGTGCGATTCTCTGTTCCGGGGGTCTGCTAAACCGCGCCCAGCGCGGTATGGGATGTTTTTTGGATGGGATCGGCCCCGGCAGACGTGACGACCGCTGGAGCCGGCGCTCGGGACGATTCCCCGACATTATTCAAGGTGATCGTTGATCCGTCCACCGATCCGATAGGGAGCGGTTTGGCAACGCCGCACGCACAGGGTATCGTTCACTCGTCATGGACACACTCGCCCGCGTCACCGATCTCAGCCGCCGCTTCGGAGCCCGTCGGGCCTTGTGCGGTCTCGATCTCGAGCTGCGGCAGGGCGAGGTGCTGGGTCTGCTCGGGCCGAACGGGGCCGGCAAGACGACCTGTCTGCGCCTGCTGAGCGGGACACTTGCGCCGAGCGGTGGCCGGGTCGAGATCCTGGACATCGATCTTGCGCGGCACCCGGTCGCGGCAAAGCGGCATCTGGGCTATCTGCCGGAGCGCCCGCCGCTTTATCCCGAGCTGCGCGTGGACGAGTATCTGCGCCACTGCGCCAGGTTACATCGGGTTCCGCGCGCCGATGTGGCCGATGCGGTGGATCGGGCGAAGCAGCGTTGCGGGCTCGACGCGGTCGGTCGCACGCTCATCGCCAAGCTCTCCAAGGGTTTTCGCCAGCGGCTCGGGATTGCCCAAGCGATCCTGCATCGCCCGAAGCTCCTGATCCTCGACGAGCCGACCGAGGGGCTCGATCCGTTCCAGATCCGCGAGGTCCGCGGCTTGATTCGCGAGCTGTCGCGCGACTGCGGGATCATCCTCTCGAGCCACATCTTGTCGGAGGTCCAGGCGGTCTGCGATCGTGTCCTGGTGCTCCATCAAGGCCGGATGCTGCGCAGCGACCGGTTCGGCGCGCTCGGTCCGACCGCGCTCTGGCGGGTGCGCCTGCGCCCGAGGGGCGATTCCGGTGTCTGTTCGGGTGCCGAGCGACTCGAGCGCATCGCCTGCGTCGAGGCCGCGATCGCACTGGATAAGGACCGATTTCGGGTGATCTTGGCCGAGGGCGCCGAGTCCGCCGATCTGGCCCGTCAGATCCTGACCGCCGGGTTGGATCTCTGCGAGCTGGGTCCGGAGCCCCCGGACCTGGCGCGCGTCTTCTTCGATCTGATCGGCGCGGGAGGGACGGCATGATCGGCGTGATCGCGGGTCGCGAGCTGCGCAGCGCGCTGGTGTCGCCTTTGCCCTGGATCTTGCTCGGCGGCGCTCAGCTCGTGCTCGCCTGGATCTTTCTGAAGGTGGTCGACGACTTCACGGGTCTGGGGGCCGACGAGCGGGTCGCGAGTCTGACTGTGGAGCTGGCGCTGAACCTGTTCGGATTTGGCGCGGTGATCCTCATGCTCGCGGTGCCCTTGATGGCCATGCGGATGTTCAGCGGGGAGTTTCGCGACGGCAGTTTCGAGCTGGTGGCCGCCGCGCCGGTGCGTGCCGGCGAGCTGGTGGCGGGGAAGTTTCTCGCGCTGACGCTCCTGATGACGCCGCTCTGTCTGCTGCCGGTCCTCAACATTGCGCTGCTCGCCGGCAATGCCGAGCTGGAGCCGGGTCAGATGGCTGCGGCCACGCTCGGGCTTTGGCTGGTCGGCACGATGTTCTGCGCCGTGGGGCTCTATGCCTCGAGCCTGAGCGCTCAAACGGGTGCATCCGTCATCGCGGCCTTCTCGATCCTGCTGGTCTTTTCCGTCATCGGCCGGGTCGAGACGCTGGGTGCGCATGATCTCTCGCTCTTCGGCTGGCTCTCTTGGAACGAGCATCTCTTCTGGTTTCTGCTCGGGGCCGTGCGTTTGAGCGATCTGGCCTATCTGCTCGGATTCACGGGTTTCTTTCTGGCCCTGACCCACCGTCGACTCGCGAACCGGGTTCTGCGGTGAAACGCATCCTGCCATTCGCGACGGCGCAGCTGCGACGCCTCGAGCGCCCGCTCGCGGATGCGCTGTTCCTCGTGCTTCTGCTCGCCGTACTGATCGCGGGCGGCTGGTTGATCGCACGCCATGACCGCTATTGGGACTGGACCGCCGTCGGCGCCAACACCCTGACGCCCGAGAGTCTGGCCATCCTTGCCCGACTCGACGGCCCGCTGCGCGCCACCGTCTTCGCTGACCCCGCGAGTCCGCTCGGCAAGGGGATCGAGCGGCTGCTGGCGCGCTATCGACAGGCACAGCCCGGCATGCTGATCGAGGTCGTGGACCCCCAGCTCTTCCCGGAGCGCGCGCGCGATGCGGAGGTGACGCTGATCGGCCAGATCGTGCTCGACTATCGCGGGCGACGCGAAATCGTCGCGAAGGTCGGCGAGCGGGCGATCAGTGCCGCCATCGCCCGGCTCGGTGCCGGCCGCATCCCCTGGGTCGCCGTGATCGAGGGTCACGGCGAGCGCGCCATCCAGGGCGAGGCGGGGCTGGACCTCGGGCGTCTGGGTCGCGAGCTGTCGGAGCGCGGATTTCTCGCGCGTCCGCTCGATCTCGGCCGGGTCGAGGAAGTACCGATCAACACTCGGATCTTGGTGCTCTCCACGCCGCGCATCACGCTCTTTCCGGGTGTCGTCGAGCGCCTGATCCAGTATCTGGATCGGGGCGGTCATCTGCTCTGGCTACTGGATCCCGGAACGCTCAACGGGCTCGAGCCCCTGGTCGATTATCTGGGGCTGAGCATTCTGCCCGGCACTGTCGTGGACGCGGACGCCGCCGCCTTGGGTGTCGCAACCCCGGCCGTCGCGGTCATCACCGAGTATCCGGAGCACCCCTTCTCGGCCGATCTCGACGTCCCGGCCCTGCTGCCGGGCAGCATCGCCTTCGCGACCGAGTCCGCTCCCGGATGGATGCTGGACACCTATCTGGCGACCGGCGCGCGGAGCTGGAACGAGATCGGTCGGCTCGATGGGCTCATCGACCGCGACGAGATTATCGGGGAACAGGCCGGTCCGCTCCCGGTCCTCCTGGCCCTGAGTCGTCCGGTGCCGGAGGATGGCCGCGAGCAGCGCGTCCTGGTGGTCGGCGACGGCGACTTCGCGAGCAACGCCCAGATCGGCGCCTACGGGAATCGGGCGCTCGCGCTTGCCCTGCTGGCTTGGCTGAGCGACCCGGGCGATCTCACCTTGCTCCCGCCCGATCCGCTCGGGCCGGACGCGCTCGTCCTCGACGAGCAGCAACGGCTGCGCGTCGGGCTGGGGTCGCTGGTCATCTTCCCCGCGCTCTTCCTTTTGATCGGGCTCGGTATCCGCTGGCTGCGCTGGAGAGGGACATGATGGCGCGCTGGATCCTCAACCTGGTCCTGATCCTCGTCCTCTCGGCACTCGCCTGGGCGATTCGTCACGAGCTCGCCGTCACGCAAGCCCCGGCGAGATTGGCCGGCTCGGGTGCGCCCGAGCCGCACCTGATCGAGATTGTCCGCGAGGGCGAGCCGACCATCGCGCTCGAGCGTCTCGCCTCCGGCTGGCGGATACGCTCGCCCTGGGACGTGGATGCCGACCCGGACCGCGTCGCTGCCTTGTTGACGATCCGCGACGCGCCGCTCCTGCGCAGCGTCCCGGCGCAGGCCGCCGCGCTCGATGCGCTGGGTCTGGACCCGGTCAAGCTGCGTCTGCGCCTGGACACGACCGACATCGCGATGGGCGGGCTGGACCCGATCGAGCAATGGCGCTATGTCGCGAGCGACGATCTGGTCCACCTCATCCCGGACCGCTTCCAGCATCTGCTGATCGCGCCGCCGATCGACTATGTGGCGCGCGGGCCGCTCCCGCGCGATCTCGGGCCTGTCTTCGCCACGCACGAGACCGTCCCGCTGAGCAGCGAGACCTTGGGCCGTCTCGAGAGCCTGGTCGCCGAGCGCATCGAGCCCTTGATCGGCAAGCCGACCGGTACGCTGCTCGAGCTGAGCGCGTCGGACGGGACGCGGGTGCGCTATCGGGTGTCGGAGGACGGTCGCCGTTGGACGCGACCGGATCTGAGGCTGACCTACGTGCTTGGCGAGCCCGCCGAGCTGATCGAGGATCCGAGCGCGATCGACCCGACCCCGCCGGTCTCGGTTGCGGCGCCTATCTCCGAGCAGGACGCCGTGACGACGAACTCCACCTGGCCCGAGCCCGCGTCGAGTCCGGAAGCAGACGTCTTCGCCCCGGACCCCGAGTGGCGCGAATCGCCGGGTACGCTGGATTCCCTGATGGACCCGGACGCGCCACTCTCCGGTGAGCTCCCGCTCGGCTCGCCGCCGGAGGTCCGTCTGCGCCCGCATGATGTGCTTCGCGAGGAGGTGCTGACTCGGGACGGTGTCGAGCAGGAGGGTTTCGGGGTCGAGGCGGGTCGAGACCTCCCCGAGGGCTTTGGTCTGGATCCCTTCGCCCCGGATCCTGCCGATGCGGGTCCCGTGCATGCGGATCCCGATCCGTCGAGGGGGCAACCCTGATGCCCGAGCTTCCGGAGGTCGAGACCACGCTCCGCGGCATCCGCCCCTACCTCGAGGGCAGTCGCATCGAGCGTCTGATCGTGCGTGATCCGAGGCTGCGTCGACCGATTCCGCCCGAGACTGCGGAGCGCGTGGCCGGTCAGACGGTGCGCTCATTGTCGAGACGCAGCAAATATCTCCTGATCGGCTTGGACCAGGGCAGTTTGCTCATCCATCTGGGGATGTCCGGCAGCCTGCGGGTGGTCCCCGCGGACAGTCCGCCGAAGAAACACGACCACCTCGACCTGGTGCTCTCCGACGGGCGTTGTCTTCGGTTTCACGACCCGCGCCGCTTCGGTCTTTTTTTGTGGCTTCCGGAGACGCCCGAGCTTGCCGAGGCCCATCATCCGCTGCTGTGCGACCTGGGTCCCGAGCCGCTGGGGACGGCGTTCGACGGCGATCATCTCCATCGTTTGAGCCGAGAACGACGGGTCGCCGTGAAGATCTTCCTGATGGATGCCTCCGTCGTCGTCGGGGTCGGGAACATCTATGCGAACGAGTCGCTCTTCCTGGCCGGCATTCATCCCGCTCGCGCCTGTCATCGGATCGGCCTGGAGCGCTACCGTCGTCTCGCCGAGGTGATCCGCGGCGTGCTCGAAGCCTCCATTAGGCAGGGCGGCACGACCCTGCGCGACTTCGTCCAAGAGGACGGCAACCCCGGCTATTTCGCCCAGTCCCTGCGGGTCTACGGCCGCACCGGCGAGCCCTGCGTCGCCTGTGGCGCGCCGATCCGCCAGCGACGCATCGGGCAGCGCTCGAGTTTTTATTGCGTGCACTGCCAACACTGATCCGCTCGCGGTGACGCCGCGAGCACTCGCCGTTGAATCTGCCCGCCCGGTGCGTGCCGTCGGCCTGATGCAGACCGCCCGGAGAGAAGATGATCCTATTTGAACGACTCGCTCAACTGCATTGGCCCATTCTGCTCGGCGTGGCGCTCGCGCTCATGCTTTGGCGCCTGGGGACAGGGCCGCTGCAGGGCCGCTGGTTGCGCAAACGCGCTCCGATCATGCTCGCCGTCGGCGATCTGCTCTTGTGGCCACTATTGGTATTGGTGGCGGGGAGTCTGCTTCTGCTGCTCACGCCGTGGCTTGAGTTCGAGAATGCCAATGCCGGGGTTCGGACCGCAACCCTCGTCGTGTGCTATCTGGTCGCCAGTTGGCTGCTGGCTCGCCTGATCGAGGTGATGATCCTGCGCAAGGCCGACGATGCACTACCCGAGCGCGTGCCGAAGCTGGTCGTCGGTTTGATCTATGCTGCGCTCATGTTCGTGGGGATTGCGATCTTGATGTGGGAGCGAGGCTATTCCTTTGCCGGGATCTGGCTCTCCACGGGTGTCGCCGCCGCGGTGCTCGGCCTTGCGCTCCAGCGCACACTCGGGGATCTCTTCTCCGGGATCGCGCTCGGCATCGAGCGGCCGTTCAAGATGGGTGATTGGGTCGAGCTGCGCGACGGCACCGTCGGTCAAGTCATCGACCTCAACTGGCGTGCCACACGCCTGCGTGGTTGGGACAATGCCACCCATGTCATCCCGAATTCAAAGATGGCCGGCGAGCCGCTGAAAAATCTGCACGACGACCAGCATCTCTTTGCGCCCTGGTATTTCGTTCGGATCCCGGCCGAGGTCGATCCGCGCTTTGCCACGGCACTTATTCTCGACGCGGCCTTGCGGTGCGAAAGCGTCCTCAAGTTTCCCCACCCGATCGTTCGTCTCGCGGATGCGACCACCATTCCTTACCAGTACATGGTGTGGGTCCATTTGAAGAACTATCCCGCGGTGTTTCGCGGTCGCGAGGAGCTGTTCCGCGAGATTCATTGGGCCATGCAACGCGCCGGGATCAGCATCGCGCCGGAGGTCCATGAGCTGCATACGCGTCGAGCCGCCGTGGTCCAGGCCGAGCCGCCGACGATCTTGCTCGCGCTCAAGGGCTTGGATGTGGCGGGCTTGCTCACGCAGGAGGAGCTCGAGCAGGTCGCCGCGCGCAGTGTTTACTCTCACTTCGACAGCGGTCATGTCATCCTCGCCGAAGGCGCGCCGAGCGATGCCTTTTACGTGATCGTCGGCGGACTCGTGGAGGCCGCCATCACGCTGCCGGATCGCACCCGCAAGGTGACCGAGGTCCTCGGCCCGGGCCACCATCTGGGGATCACATCCATGTTGACCGACGAGCCCTCCTTCCTGGAGCTGCGGGCCAAGAGCGACGTCAACCTGATCCGGATCGACCTGGATTGCCTGCGGTCTTTGCTGGCCAAACGCCCGGAACTGGCCGAGCGTCTCGCCCGCATCGTGAAGGAGCGCGTCGACGCCGCGGATGCGGCCAGGGCTGCGAGCCGCCAGCCGGTCGGGCGCCTGAGCCTGCGCGATATCCGCCAGCGCATCGAAGGGCTCATGGCCCGCCCATCGCGCTTTACGCGGCGACCCTAAACCGCGCCCAGCGAGGTATGCGATGTTTTTGGATGGGATTGGCCCCGCCGGATTTGACGACTATTGGAGCCGGTGCGGTTTAAAGCAATTCCAGATGCGCCTTGGTGGCCTCAGGCACGGCGGCGAGCGGCACCGCACGATCGAAAGTCACCAAGCGACCGCCATGGTGCACCGCCAGTGCCAGCAGATAGACATCGGGCAACTGGCGTGAGTCGAGCACGTGCCGCCGATCCAGGTGCCGAGGTTCGAGTAGACGCAGGCCATGTTGCCAAACGAGTGCCAGGGTGTCGCTGCGGCTTGCGCGAGTCGCGTCGCGATCGCCGCGGGCGGCTGTGCACCTGGGTAGGCGGATTGGGACAGGATGCGAATGCAGCCGTTCCGAGTCAGCGGGCAGGATGCCACCCCTGCTCGATGTTGGCCTCGAGCCAGGCCCGGGCGCGGTCGTGGCGGATATGCGCCGCATCAAGCAGCGCGATCAGCAGGTTCACGTCGAGCAATGCGCGCATCAGCCCTCGTCCTGCTCGCGCAGGCGCTCGACGAGGTCGTCGGTCACGACCCGGCCCTCGGATGCCAAGGGACGGAAACCGCAAAACGGTTGCGGCTCGAACAATGGGGCCTGCTGCTCCGGTAAGGGTTGTGTCAAGGCACGACGCGCGAGCTCCGAGATGACCGCACCGGCCGTCTTGCGCTGGCGCGGAGCAATCTCCTTTGCGGCATTCAGAACCTGATCGTCGATATCCAGTGTCGTGCGCATGACCTTCTCGAGCAGTTGATGCGGTGATGCTGGTGCATCAGATGCCAACCCGCAAGCCACCGCGCTACCGGGCTACCGGGCTAAATGCGTCCAGCTTCGCGCTTGCGAACAGGCCTTCCCGGCCGGGGACTGCCGAGACCTCAACGCACCGTCTGCAGAAAGTGCATGTGCCGCTCGTACTGGTCGAGGACGTCGCCGATGATGTCCTGGGTGCTCCACCCCATGAGGTCGTAGTCTTGACCGCCTTCGCGCAGGTGGACCTCGGCGCGGAAATACTCGAGCGCCTTCGCCCGGCTGGCGCGGGTGTCGCGCAGCACGAAGCTGGGCGACTCATAGGGGCGCGGGCGGACCGAGTAGAAGAAATCGATCTCGCTCCCATGGCGGACCTCGACCCAGACACGGCCGTCTTCGCCTTCCACGAGCCCGGCATCTAGGCTCATTTTCCCCAATTCCTCGACGACCTCGCTCAAGGCGGGTTTGACGATGTCGCTGATGAAACGCAACACCTCGGCTTGGGTCGGCTGGTGCACGAGTGCGCGCAGTCGGCGCCGCCAGTTGACCGGGCTCTGCGGACCGCCCGGTGTCACCCGTGCCTCGCGCAGGCTCAGATGCTTGATCGCGTCGATGCGCAGCGCCTTGAGCAAGCCCCAGCACATGAGGATCATCACGATCGTAAAGGGCAGTGCGCTGGCGATGGTCGCGGTCTGCAGTGCGGCCAGCCCGCCTGCGACCAACAAGGCCGCGGCGACTACGCCCTCGACGACCGCCCAGAAGATGCGCTGCCAGAGCGGTGATTCCTCTTTGCCGCCCGAGGTCAGGATGTCCACCACCAGGGATCCGGAGTCCGAGGAGGTCACGAAGAAGGTGACGACCAAGAGGGTCGCGAGCAGCGCGGATACGCTCGAAAACGGCAGATGCTCGAAGAACTGAAAGAGCGCCACCGAGGTATCGGCCGCCACCGCGGCGGCGAGCGAGGTGATCCCTTGGACCATGATCATGTGGATGGCTGTGTCGCCGAAGAAGGTCATCCACATGAAGGTAAAGCCCAGCGGTACCAGCAGCACGCCGGTGACGAATTCACGGATGGTGCGCCCACGCGAGACACGCGCGATGAACATGCCGACGAAGGGCGCCCAGGCGATCCACCAGCCCCAATAGAAGAGCGTCCAGCCACCGATCCAGTCGGTCGGCTCGTAGGCATAGAGATTGAAGGTCATCTCGAACAGATTCGACAGATACATCCCGGTGTTCTGAACAAGGGTCTGCAGCAGAAAGACGGTCGGCCCGGCGATCAGGACGAAGGCCATCAATGCCACGGCCAGGATCATGTTCAACTCCGAGATACGCCGGATCCCCGCGTCGAGTCCGAGCCCCACCGAGAGGGTGGCAATGGCGGTGATGCCGGCGATCAATATCACCTGAACGCCGATCGATGTCGGCACATCGAAGAGATAGTTGAGCCCGGAGTTAATCTGAATCACCCCGAATCCGAGCGAGGTCGCCACGCCGAAGATGGTCCCCAAGACGGCGAAGATGTCGACCGTATGGCCGATCGGGCCGTAGATACGATCGCCGATGAGCGGGTAGAGCGAGGAGCGAATGGTCAGGGGCAGGCCGTGCCTGAACGCGAAATAGGCCAGCGAAAGCGCGACGACGGCATAGATGGCCCAGGCATGCACACCCCAGTGGAAAAAGGTGATCCGCATGGCCTGACGTGCGGCCTCGGCGACCTCCGGGTCGCCGACCGGCGGGGCGACGAAGTGCATCACCGGCTCGGCCACGCCGAAGAACATCAGACCGATCCCCATGCCGGCGGAGAACAGCATCGCGAACCAGGACACGTAGCTGTAGTCCGGCTCGGAGTGATCGGGTCCGAGCTTGATGTGCCCGAGACTCGAGACGGCGAGCGCGATCACGAAGACGACAAAACCGGCCACGGCCATCACGTAAAACCAACCGGCCGATTCGATCACCCAATCCTGAATGGATTTGAACAGGGGTTCGGCGGTCTCCGTGGCGAGGGCGGCGAAGAGCACCAAGGCCAGCGTCAACACCGCCGAGATGATGAAGACCGGGGGATTCCATTGAATCCAGGGTTTGGTTCCCGTTGCAGGGGCCGATTCGTTGGTGTCGTTCATGGTCGTGATCCTTCGGTATCAGGTCCGTCTCCGGACGCGGCGACCTGGGTCGCCCGAGGTCGAGGTGCGCGCTGTTTTCTCGGGTGCGAGGCCGGACGATCGGCGTCTCCCGGCGCGATGACGTCCGGCACCGATGACCCTCAGTCGGCGGCCTTCTTGAAGTGTAGGATTCCCCACCGAAGATAGCCGGAGGTTCCCGCGTCGACCCAATGCCCGAGACCGGCGATCATGCGATCGATATAGGCATCGGAGACCTTGCCGCCGAGCGTCTCGCGCGCCTGAATCAGATCCTCGCGCACGCGGCTGTAGTGGGTGACCAGGTTGTCCGTCATCTCGATCACCTCGATCGGCGCGAGTCCGTAACGGGCGGCCGCCGCGCGGTAGGTCGCGATGGAACCCAAGCTGTCCAGATGGATCCGCGCGAGCACCGGCTCGAGTACGCCGAGCGGGCAGTCGTCGGCCTGCATCGGATCCGTGAACACGAAGCGTCCGCCCGGTCGCAGCACGCGCGCGACCTCCGCGATGACCTGCTCGCGCCGCCCGCTGTGCAGGATGGCGTCCTGCGACCAGACTAGATCGTAGCGCGCGTCGGGTGAGGGGACGGTCTCGAAGCTCCCGTCCACCACCTCGATCAGGTGGTCGAGACCCTGTTCACGGTTCATCTCTCGGTGGCGCGCGTTCTCGCGCTCGCTCAGGTTCAGGGCCGTGATGCGACAGCCGAACCGTCCGGCGAGCCAGCGTGCTGCCCCGCCGTAACCGGCGCCCATGTCGAGCACCCGGGTGTCTGGTCCCAGACCGGGCACCAGCGCCGCCATCCGCTCGACGGTGCGACGGCTCGCATCGGCAATCGCCTCGTCCGCCGTGTCGTAGATCCCGATATGGATGTCTTCTCCGCCCCAGACGTGGAAGTAGAAGTTGTCGGCATCGTCGCTGTTGTAATAGGTGCGCGCGGTTTCGACGACAGCGGAGTAGGTGTCGCTCATGCGTCGTCACCTCCTTCCACGTAGCTCTTCTCGGCGACGTGGATGAAGAAGTCCGGCTCGTCGTCGCGATAGGTCTCCTTGAAGTCGCCATAGGTCGTGACGCGCTGGAATCCGACCTCGTGGAGCAGTCGGCGCGTGTAATCCTTGCGCAAGGGGAACATGTTGAGATGGAAGACGTGGTCGCCGGGAAACTCGTAGCGAAAGCGCGCGAGCGTGTCGTCGACATGCTCGGGCTGAGCACGGACATTTTCGCCGCAGTAATAGTAGTTGTGCGTCGGGGGAATCTGATGATCCAGGATGGCGTCGTAGTTGCGCTGATCGAGGATCAGGATGCCGTCGTGGCGCAGCGTGGCATAGAATTCTGCCAAGGCCTTGCGGCGATCGTTCTCGTCGTGCAGATGGGTGAATGAATTGCCCAGACAGATGACGGCGTCGTAATAATCGTGGACGTCGCGATTGAGCCATCGCCAGTCGGCTTGTACGGTCCGCAGGATCTTCTCGTTGCGTCGTGCATTCTCGAAGGCTTTCGCCAGCATGACGGGATTGCCGTCTGCGCTGGTCACCTCGAAACCGGCCCGCAGGAGTTGCACCGAATGAAAGCCGGTCCCGGTGGCCACATCGAGCACCTTGCGCGCGCCATGCTCCTCGAGGAGTCGTATGAAGAAATCGCCTTCGCTTTGGGCGCGTCCGTCCCAGTCGATCAGTTCGTCCCATTTCTCCACGAACGATTGGATATATTCGGCTTGATAATGATTGGTGTCGCGGACCTTTAAGGGATTGGTCCCGTAGTCTTGCTTGGTGCGTTCGAGCTTCATGTCACCTCCTGGCTCCCTGAGCGGGAGTGATGTTGGTGGCTGAAGACGCCGTCGGATCTGAGCAAGCGCCTCACCGCTGCGTGAGCGGAGCCGCCCGATTCGGGCGATAAACCAATGAGTGCGTGAACCGCACGACCTGACGGACCGACGTCTTGGACATCGATCCGAAACCTAAATGCCGCGCCGCACGCCGTTTAGAAGTAATACCCGAGATTGAGGTTGAAGCGATAGTTCCATTTGTCGTTGCCGTTCACGCCGAAGTCCCCGACGCCGTCGATTCGTCCGTAATCATCCATGCCGCCTCCGCTGGCCTCGTTCCCGACGAAGTAATTGCCGTTGGAATAGGCGAGATCGCTGTAGATGTACCAGCCGCCCCTGGCCCACGCGGCACCGGCGACCCACATCTGGCTGTCGTTGAAGTCGCTTTCGTCCTTCACGATGCTGCTGTACTCGACGTAGGGCAGCACGGAGTCAAGCCAGGAGATCTGCGGCGTTTCCACCAAGTAACTGATGGAGACAGCCGGAATCCAGGCCTTGGTCGCGACCGGCCACGCAAAGTCGTACGCGCCCATCGGGATCAGTTGATCCGTGCCCCAGGGATTGTCGCTGTCGATAGCGTATTCGTAGCGGGTCAGTTGCGAGGCGATCGTGAGCGGACCCATCCGGTTGACCATGTGGGCTGAAGCGGCCCAATGACTGCCGTCGTCGGTCCTCTGCCCCTTGAGCTGCCCGTATTGGAGCGAGACGCCTACATCGGTCGGGATGGCGGTGTCGGCAAGGCTGTAGACGGCGCGCAGGTTGAGCTGATTGCGCTCGTCGAAACCGTTGTGCTCGCCGCCGTACGACACATTGCCGTCGGCATCGACCGACTCCTCCCAACGTACCGCGTCGTAGCTGTAGCGCGTGCTGTTCAAGCTACGACCGAAATAGCTTCCCTCGCTCGACGGATAGTAGGCCGCGTCCAGCTTCCATTGACCGATGGCGGTGCTGTATTTGATGCCGAGATCCATGTCGTCGGCCAGGCCGACATAGTAGTGCTGATCGAAGAACCAGCTTTGCGAGACGCCGTACGGACCGGGTCCGAACGGCACGCGATTGACACCGACCTGGACCTCGCTGTCGTCCGCAAACCGATAGCCGAGCCAGCCGGTATGGAGGAAGTTGTAGCTCTTGCCTGTCCCGGCCGGATACCAGCGGTACTCGAGCCGACCGATGATGTTTTCATAGTCGAGCGCGAGATTGATCCGAAAGGTGTCCAGCTCGATGTTGCCGCCGTTGCCGCCGCGGTTCGGCCCGGCGACGGCCTCCTGCACCTTGTAGCTGCCGAGGACATAGTTGACGCGCATGGCGCCGCCGACGGTCACGGGTCCGATCTTGAGCACCGTGCTTTCCGGGGCGGATTCGTCCGGGGCCTCATCCGTCTCGGCGACGACGCCCGGGGCGATCATCTTCTGCGAGACAACCGTCGCGTCGTCTGCTCCGGTATCGAGCGCGCCCGTGCCGATCGGCTCGTCCTTCGCTGCGGCGAGTGCGCGCCGAGCCTCCTCGAGCTGGCGTGTGAGCTCCGCGACACGCTGCTCGAGCGCATCGACATCGGCCGAGGCCGCCGCCGGGAGCGCACACAGCATCCCGAGCAGCAGCGTCCCGATCGCCCGATGCCGAGCGGTCCCGGCGCGCGTATACAGTTCGTTCCGTCTCATCGCGCTACCTCGTTCACTCGCTCTCGGCGCTCGGCATCCAGGACGCGACGACGTCCGGATGCTCCGCGATCCACAGCTTCGCGTTCTTCAGCGGGTCGGCGCGTCGTTCTTGATTCAACACCATCAGCTCGGCCATCTGATCCGGCGTCCAGTTGAAGTTGTCCAGGACCGCGTAGACTTCCGGCATGTCTTCCTTCAAGCCGGCGCGGACGACGGTGTGGATCTCCTCTTCGCCGCCGTAGACGCCCTTTGGGTCGTCGAGATACTTCAGGTCGTACTCGGCGAACTTCCAATGGGGCGTCCAGCCGGTCACCACGACCCACTCGTTCTTGTCGATGGCGTCACCCAGTACGGCGGTCATGATGGGGCCGGTGCCTTCGACGAGTTTCAGATCGGTGATCCCGTAGTCCTCCAGTACCTGCTCGGTCTTGCTCATCAGTCCGGCGCCGGGATCGATCCCGATGATCTTGCCGTCGAAACGCTCGGCGGCACCGTTGAGATCCACGATCGAGTCGATCTCGACATAGGCCGGCACGACCAATCCGATCCGAGTCCCGACGAGGTTGGGGCCGAGGTCCTCGACTGTGTCCGAGACCTGCTCGAGGTAATGGTTATGGGTGGTCGGCAGCCAGGCGGCGACGAGGCCGTCGACATCGCCGCTGCCCACGGCCTGCCACATGGCGGCGGCCGACACCGGGGTGATCTTCACGTCGTATCCCATGTCCTCGAGTACGGCCTTTATGAGGTTGGTGCTGGCCACCTCGCTTGACCACTCGACATAGGCCAGCTCGACCTTGCCTTTGTCCGCGCCGAGCGCCGGGGTCGCGACGGCGGCGAGTGCCGCAAGCACGGCGACAGCGTATCTGTTGATCATGGTGTCTTACCTCTTTTTGATGTGTTGCGGGGTTCAGGTGCTCGGCTGATCCTTGCCGCGTCGCCCGATCCCCTGGGTGATCCGATCCAGGAGCATGGCCAAAATGACCACGGCGATCCCGGCCTCGAAGCCCATCCCGGCCTCGTTGCGTTGGATCGCTCGCCAGACCTCGCCGCCCAGGCCTTGTGCGCCGATCATGGCGGCGATCACCACCATCGAGAGGGCAAGCATGATGGTCTGGTTGATCCCGGCCATGATGGTCGGGACGGCCAAGGGGAGCTGGACCTTCCAGAGTTTCTGACGTCGGGTGGCCCCGAAGGCATCGGCCGCCTCGACCAGATCGGCCGGAACCTGACGGATCCCGAGTGTCGTGAGCCGAATGGCCGGCGGCATCGCGAAGATCACGGTCGAGAAGATCGCCGCGACCGGCCCGAGACCGAAAAAGGGGATCGCCGGGATGAGATAGACGAAGGCCGGCATGGTCTGCATGAAGTCCAAGACCGGGAAGATGATCCGGTAGGCACTCGGAGAGAGGGCGGCGAGGATGCCGAGCGGCCCGCCGACGGACACGGCGATCAGGGTCGCGATCAGGACCATCACCAGGGTCTGCAGGGTCGCCTCCCAGAGTCCGAGGTTCCACAGCAACGCCAAGCCAGCCAAGGCGAAGAGCGCGGTGCGGATCCCGGTCAGTCGCCACACGAGTAGGCCCGCCAGAAGGATCGTCACACCCGGCGGGAGCCACATGAGCGCCTCCACGGTGCCCTCGATCCCGGTCTCCATCAGGTCCGAGACCACCTTGGTCGCGCCGGCGAACTGCCCCGTCAGGGCATCCAGACCGTCGTCGATCCATTCCGCCAGGGGAAGTCGCGGGATCTCGATCATGCTGCCGCCTCCGCGATCTCGGATGCGATGTCGGATGTGCTTGCGTTGCCGTTGCCGCCGATGGATTCAGCCAACCCCTGCAGCAGCGACGCACGCACGACGACACCGAGCAGGCGCCCCGCCTCGTCGACGACGGGGGCGGGCATGGTCGTCTCGGCCAGCAGGCCGAACAGGTCGCGGACCGGGGTGTCCGGACCGACCGGTTGGACGCCCGGTTCCATGATCGAGGTAATCGATTTCTCTCCGCGCTTGGCTGCGTCCAACGCGGCATCGTCCCGGACGATGCCGCGCAGCCGAAAGTCGGTCTCCACGACGCAGAGAAAACTGAGGTCCTCGTCTTCCATCTTGCGCAAGACGGTGCGCGGTCCGTCGCTGACGAAGGCGACGCTGCGCGCGCGTCGCATGACGGCGCTCGCGGTCAGCACCTTGGTCTTGTCGACCTCCGCGACGAATCGCTCTACGTATGGCGTGGCGGGGTTGGAGAGGATCTCCTCGGCGGTGCCGACCTGCTCGATCCGGGCGTCCTTCATCAGGACGATCCGGTTGCCGAGAAACAGCGCCTCGTCCAGGTCATGCGTGATGAACACGATGGTCTTGCGGACACGGCTCTGCAGTGCGACGAGCTCCTGCTGCATGTCGCGGCGAATCAGGGGATCGAGGGCGGAGAATGCCTCGTCCATCAGCAGGACGTCCGGGTCGACCGCCAGGGCGCGCGCCAAGCCGACGCGCTGCTGCATCCCGCCCGAGAGTTGCGCGGGAGAGGCGTCCTCCCAGCCTTCAAGACCGACCTGCTTCAAGGCGATCAACGCCTTCTCGGCGCGCTCCTCGACGCCACAGCCTTGGATCTCCAAACCGAATTCGACGTTCTCGCGAATACTGCGATGCGGGAAGAGTGCGAAATGCTGGAAGACCATGCCGTACTTGTTCCGACGCACCTCGAGAAGCTCCCGGTGCCCGAGCGGGACGATATCCCGGCCGTCGAGCAGGATTTGCCCGGAGGTCGGCTCGTTGAGTCTGTTCAGGCAGCGGATGAGGCTGGACTTGCCGCTGCCCGACAGGCCCATGACGACCAGGATCTCGCCTTCGAGGACATCGAAGTCGGCATCGGCCACGCCGACGGCCAGCCCCGTCTTCTCGAAGATGGCCTGCTTGGTTTCGCCTTGGCGCAAAAGGGCCAGGGCGTCCTTCGGCTCGTCGCCGAAGACCTTGGTGAGACCGCGCACGGCGATCTTGACGGATTGTTCTGCGGGCATGGCCCTGATGGTCCTGACGGAAGCTTGATGTGCGAAGCCCGGGGTCGGCCTCGCAACTGGATTTGCGGCAAAAGACGCCGCGTGTCCCGATCGACCGGCAGGGCGAGCCTGAGAATCCGGCGGGCATGGGGACGATGAATCGCGCCGGATCATCCAGGTGGAGACCCGAACGTCGACGACAGCTTTTTTACCCTACAGGGCTCCGGGTCTCGGTTCAACCCAAGGCCCGGGCCTTTCGGCGCCGAGGCGACGGCATGGTTTGCGCTTCGCGCTCGGTGGATCAAAGCCCGCGCAGCGGGTTAGAGGAGGGGTTTCTGCGTCTCCAGCGACAGACGTTCCAACGGCTCCGGCCGCCCGAAGAAATAGCCCTGATACGCATGGCAGCCATGAGCGGCCAGCCAGTCGCGCTGCTCTTCGGTCTCCACGCCTTCGGCAATCACGGCCAGCTCCAACGTTCGGCCGAGCGCGATGATGGTTCGGGCAATCGCGGCGGCGTTGGCGTCCGTCAGGACGTCCAGGACGAAGGAACGATCGATCTTGAGCTGATCGAAGGGCAGGCGTTTCAGGTAGGACAGGGATGAGTAGCCGGTGCCGAAGTCGTCCAGCGCGAAACCCACACCTCGGGCCTTCAGGGCGATCATCTTGCCGACGGTGTCCTCAACGTCGTCGAGCAGGAGGCTCTCGGTGATCTCGAGCTTGAGTCGGGACGGATTCGCGCCCGTGCCTTCGATGCAGGCCAAGACCTGGTCGACGAAGTCCGTCCGGCGAAATTGACGTGCGCTGATGTTTACGGCGAGGGTGAGTTGCGCGGTCTCGGTCCGAACGGACCACGCCGCCAACTGCGTGCAGGCGGTCTGCAGAACCCAGTGCCCGATCGGTAGAATCAGGCCGCTCTGCTCGGCGAGCGGAATGAACACCGCCGGCGAGATCAAGCAGCCCTGCTGGTCCTGCCAGCGCAGCAGACATTCGGCACCGATGATTCCCCCGTCGCGATCGACCTGAACCTGGTAGTAAAGCATGAACCGCTCGTCGCGCAGACCGCAGCGCAGCTGTGCCTCGAGGGTTGCACGGGCGCTGATCTCCGACTGCATGCTCGGGTCGAAGAAGCGCATGGTGTTGCGCCCGGCGGCCTTGGCCCGGTACATCGCCATGTCGCCTTGCTTCATCAGCTCTTCCACACGCATCGGCTGCGGATCGAAGAGTGTGATCCCGATGCTGGCCGCGCTGTAGTGGGTCTGCCCGTCCAGGTCGTAGGGCTGGCGCAGCACGCCGAGAAGCCCGTTGCCGAGCGTTTCGGCTTGCTGCGCCGCCTCCAGCGGGTTCGGGCTCAAATGCTCGATCATCACCACGAACTCGTCGCCGCCGAGACGGGCAAGCGTGTCGGACTCGCGAATTCGCTCCGTCAGACGCAGCGCCACCTGCTGCAGCAGGCGATCGCCTTGGTCGTGACCCAGGGTGTCGTTGAGTGTCTTGAAGTCGTCCAGGTCGATGTAGAAGAGCGCGCCGCAGTCGCCGTGGCGGCGGCTGCTCGCGAGGGCGAGATTCAGTCGGTCGAGCAGGAGACGACGGTTGGGCAGACGCGTGAGGGGGTCGAAGAAGGCCAGCTCGCGGATTTCCTCCTCGGCGGCCTTTCGTTGAGTGATGTCCGACAGGGTTCCGACGTAGTGTGTGATCCTGCCGTCGGGGCCGGGAACGGCCGTGACCGTGAGCCGTTGGGGATAGATCTCGCCGCATTTACGACGGTTCCAGACCTCGCCTTCCCAGGAGCCGGTCTCCAGAATGCTTGACCACATCGCCTTGTAGAACGCGGCGTCGTGGCGTGCGGACTTGAGCAGTCGGGGGGTCTGCCCGACCGCCTCCTCGGCGCTGTAGCCGGTGATCCGCGTGAAGGTGCCGTTGACCCGCAGGATGACCCCTGAGGCGTCGGTGACGACCATGCCCTCCTGGGCCTCGAAGGCGATTGCGGCGATGCGCAGCTGCTCTTGGGTCTCTCTCTGCTCGGTGACGTCGCGCGCGATCCCCTGGAAGCCGACGATCGTGCCGTTCTCGTCGCGAAACGGCATGGCGCTTGAGCTGTGCCAGCGCCAGGTGCCGTCACCGTGCCGGACGCGATATTCGATATTTCGACGCATCTCGCCGGTCTCGACGACGGCGCTGAATGCCTCGTTGCAGATGTGCAGGTCCTCTGGATGGACATACACCGAGAAGTGAGTGGCGAGGGTCTCCTCGACCGAATACCCCATCAGTCGCGACCAGCTCGGCGAGACAAAGATGAAACTGCCGTCGGTTGCGAAGAGGTAGATGATGTCGTAGCTGTACTCGAGCAGGAACCGGTACTTCTCCTCGGAGCGCTTGATCGCCGCCTCGGCCCCTTTGCGTGCGCCGATATCGCGGGCCACCATCTGCAGGAGCGTCGAGCCGTCGAGCTGCACCGAGGTGAGCAGCACCTCGACCTCGACCGGATCGCAGGTATCTCGACGGCGCAAGCACCAGTCGAAGCCGCTGTTCTCCCCCGTATGTCCCGCCCGCGCAGCGGGCGCGAGGACATGGGCACCGACGGGCAAGGGTGTCGTCGACAGGTCGCTCGGCCGTGAGCCGAGCAGCGCTTCGCGATCGCAGCCGAGCAGGCGCAGCGCGGCGGGATTGCAGTCGAACAGCCCATGGTCGCGATCGAACAGCATCACCGCATCCGTGGTCGCCTCGAACAGGATCCGGTACTTCGATGTCGCGATGCGCTCGAGGTCGGCCTTCGCATCACGCAAGGCGGACTCGCGTTGCCCGAGCGCGTCGGCCATGCGGTTGAAGGAGACGGCCAGGCGGCCGATCTCGTCGTCGCCGGTCTCGTCGAGACGGCGACCGAGATTACCTTCCGCGATCGCCCGCGCAGCGGCATCCAGGTGCCCGAGTCGACGGCTGGCCCAGAAGGCGAGCGGGACGATGACGAGTAGGAGCCCCCCCAGCCCGATCATGCCGTTGCGCAGGCTCTGCTCGATCAAGCCCTGTCGCGTTTCGGCGAAGATATCGGTGGAGATACCGACATGGAGGGTGCCGTAGGTTTGGCCGACGAGCTGCAGCGGGATGGCCGTCTCCCACTGGGCCGCGTCCTGCGAAATCGGAGGAGGGTCGAGGTCTCCGCCGGCGGGAAACCTCGATGGATGCGGATGGGTGAACTCGGCCAGGCGCCTTCCCCGTGCGTCGTCGACCTCGAGATAACGCACCTCCGGCAGATCGCCGAACCGGTCGAGCGACTCCTGCAGGGCCGCGATGTCGCGCTGCACGAGCAAAGGGGTCAAGGACTCGCTCAGGAGCGCGGTCAGGACGGTCAGTCGCGTCTCGTGCAGCTGAGTCAGGGCGGCATTGCTCAGACGCTGGTTGTCGTGGACAACCCAGGCGATCAAGGCGGCCTGGGTCATCAGGATCACCAACCCGAATCGCAAGCCGATCGGGACACGCGCGAGAAGACTCCTCATGGCGCAGCCAAGACCTCTCGTGTTGCCGGCAGGAAGAGGTCGATCACCTGTCGGTCCGCCTCCGCGACCTCGCGCAACCCCACATGTCCCAGGGTCAGCATCATGGCGCGCCCTGCCGGGGTGTCGTTGGCGAAGTGAAGTAGCTCGCGTGTCAATAAGGCGTGGTCCGCGCCCTCGTGGCCGGGGCCGATCTGATAGACGATCGAGGGAATCCCGCCGAAATCTGCGCCGTCGGCGAGGATTCGCAGGCGTGCGCGCATGTCCTCGTCGAGGGTCGTAAAGGCCCGGTTGGAGACGATGGCCGCACGGATCGACTCGTCGCCGAGCAAGAGCATCAAGGCATTGTTGTGGGTGTCGGTCGTCGGCATCTCGACATCCGTCCACGGCCTCAGGCCCGCCTCCCTGAGCATCCGATGGCCCATCAGGGTGATGAGCGCCAGAGGATCCGGGGTCACAATCTTGGTGCCCCGCAGATCCGCGACCTCGGCAACGGGATCTTCGGCTCGGACCATCACCAGCGCGTAGAGAGGATTGGTGGTCTGAACGATCGACCGGTAACCGGAATCCACCTCCGCGAGTCGTGCCATATGGGCCGCGTTCAGGACGAGCGGATAGTCGCCTTGCGCCGTGTCCGCGACGAAGCTCCGATAATCGGGGGATGTGACGATCCGGACCGGCCGATCCAGCGTCTCTTGGAGATGTCGGCGCAGCGGTTCGTAAAGGGTCAGAAGGCGCTCTGTGCTGAGATAGGGGAGCACCGGGATCTCGATGTCGTCCGGGCCGGGAGCAGCGCCGGCCGCCGCCACACAGACCCAGAGCAGCCAGCCGAGACCTTGAGTCAATGTCTTCATCGGGTTCTTCCGTGCCATGCTCGTCGATCTGGATCTGAATCTCCCCATCTGCTCCCTGTCCCAAGCGGCTTCCGCGGTGCTCCGAGCGGTCGCGGGCCGGATTCAATCGGCGTGCTGCACGCTGCGTGGCTATTCTAGTCTCACTCCGAGCCGATCGGGCATCGCGTATAACCTTGGCCTGACCATGGTCGGCGACTCGAAGACCGGGCCAATCTCCCCCATCTGCCTCCCATGGATGCCTTCAGCCCCGCCACCCGCCGCTGGTTCGCACAGAACTTCGACGCACCGACCGAGGTCCAGCTCCGGGGCTGGGCGGTGATCGCCTCGGGTCGGCACGCGCTGATCACGGCCCCGACCGGCAGCGGCAAGACCCTGGCGGCCTTCCTCTGGGCGATCGATCGGCTGATGCAGGGCGCGCCGATCGCCGACACCGAGTCGGCTCCCGCCGGTATCCAGGTGCTCTACGTCTCGCCGCTCAAGGCCCTGGTCTACGACATCGAGCGCAACCTGCGCGCCCCGCTCGCCGGGATCGCCCGCGCCGCGGAGGCGATGGGCGTGCCGGTGCGTTTGCCGCGGGTCGGCATCCGCACCGGCGATACGCCGGCGAAGGAGCGGCAGCAGCAGCTCAAGGAGCCGCCCGAGATCCTGGTGACCACGCCCGAGTCGCTCTACCTGTTGCTCGGCTCCAAGGCGGCGGCCAACCTCGCATGGGTGCATACACTCATCATCGACGAGGTGCACGCGCTCGCCCCGACCAAGCGGGGCGCCCATCTGGCGCTGTCGCTGGAGCGTCTGGCCGAGCGCTGCGCGAGGGACCCGCAGCGCATCGGGCTCTCCGCCACCGTGCGTCCGCTGGCGGAGGCCGCGCTCTATCTCGGAGGCGATCGGCCGGTCGAGATCGTCGATGCCGCCGCCCCGCCGAATCTCGATCTGCGCGTTCAGGTCCCGGTCCCCGATATGGAGCGCCCGCCCGAGATCCTCGTGCCCCAACCCGAAGGCGGCTCCATCCTCGGCGAGCTCTATCGCCAAGCAAAACCCCAAGCATCCGCCGAGAAGGGCCTGTGGTCGGCCATCCATCCGGCCATCCTCGCCGAGATCCGCTCGCATCGCTCGACCATCGTCTTCGTCAACAGCCGCGGGCTCTGCGAGCGCCTCTGTCAGCGGCTGAACGCGCTGGCCGATGCGGACCTCGATCCGGACGAGTCGGTCTCGACCGACCGTCCCGAGCTGGTCCGCGCCCACCACGGCAGCGTCAGTCTCGAGCAGCGCACCCGGATCGAGGAGGGGCTCAAGCGCGGCGACCTCAAGGCCATCGTCGCCACCAGCTCGCTCGAGATGGGCATCGACATGGGCGGTGTCGATCAGGTGCTGCTGGTCGAGTCGCCCGGCTCGGTGGCGCGCGGGCTGCAGCGCGTCGGGCGTGCCGGGCACGGGGTCGGGCAGGTCAGCACCGGGCGCATCTTCCCCAAGTTCCGGGGCGATCTGCTGGAATGCGCCGTCATCGGTGCACGCATGCTCGCCGGGGAGCTCGAGCCCTTTCGGATGCCGCGCAATGCACTGGACGTGCTGGCCCAGCAGATCGCCGCCCACTGTGTCGAGACCGAGCGCACGGTCGCGGATCTCCATCACCTGGTGACTCGTGCCGGTCCCTATCGCGAGCTGTCGCGCTCCGCACTGGAGGCGGTGCTGGATATGCTCTCGGGCCGCTATCCGTCGAGCGACTTCGCCGACCTCAAGCCTCTTCTGGTGTGGGATCGGACCGCCGATACGCTCGGCGTGCGCAAGGGTACCGCCATGATCACCCGCCTGAACGCCGGCACCATTCCGGATCGCGGCAACTATTCGGTGCATCTCGGCGAGGAAGGGCCGCGCATCGGCGAGCTGGACGAGGAGATGGTCTTCGAGACCAAGGCGGGCGACTGCGTCCTGCTCGGCGCCTCGACCTGGCGTGTCGAGGCGATCACGCGCGATCGGGTGCTGGTCTCGCCGGCGCCGGGCGAGCCCGGCAAGCTGCCCTTCTGGCGCGGCGACGGACCGGGCCGGCCGGTCGAGCTGGGTCGGGCGGTCGGTGCCTTCACGCGCGCGGTCGCGGCCATCCCCGCGGAGCGTGCCGCCGCTTGGATTCGGGAGCAGACTCCGTTGGACGCGCTCGCGGCGTCGAACCTGGCCGCCTACATCCAGGATCAACGCACCGCGACCGGCCAGGTGCCGAGCGACCGCACCATCCTCATCGAGCGCTTCCGCGACGAGCTGGGCGACTGGCGCATCTGCATCCTCACCCCGTTCGGCGCCCGCATCCACGCCCCCTGGGCCATGGCCCTGCAATGGCATCTGGGGCGTCGCGAGGGTTTCGAGATCCAGGTCATGTACACCGACGACGGCATCGTGCTGCGCTTCGCGGACGGCGAGGCGCTGCCGGAGCTGACGGACCTCCTGCCTGCACCCGAGGAGCTGGACGAGCGTGTCACCGAGCAGCTCGCCGACACCGCGCTCTTCGCGTCGCTCTTCCGCGAGAACGCCGCCCGCGCGCTGCTCCTGCCGCGTCGCTCGGCGAAGGGCCGGCAGCCGCTTTGGGCGCAGCGGCTCAAGTCGCAGAATCTGCTCGCGGTGGTCCGTCGCTATCCGGCCTTTCCGATCGTGCTCGAGACCTATCGACAGGCGCTCGGCGATGTCTTCGACCTCGCCGGTCTCAAGGACGTCTTGACCGGCATCCGCAACCGCTCGATCCGCGTCCACGAGGTCGAGACCCGCAGCGCCTCGCCCTTTGCGCGCTCGCTGGTCTTCGCCTATGTGGCCGCCTACATCTACGAGCAGGACGCCCCGCTGGCCGAGCGCCGCGCCCAGGCGCTCACGCTGGATCGCGGCCTTTTGGCCGAGCTGCTGGGTCAGGCGGAGCTGCGCGAGCTGATCGACCCCGCGGTTCTGGATGACCTGGAGAGCGAGCTTCAGCACACCGCCGACGGGCGCAAGGCGCGCGATGCCGACGAGCTGCATGACCTGCTGCGACGTCTCGGCGACCTCTCCTCCGCCGAGCTGGCTGCGCGCGCCGAGGGCGATCCCGTCCCCTGGCTCGCGACCTTGGCCGAGCAGCGCCGGGCGGTCGCGCTGCGGTTCATGGACGGACCGCGCTGGATCGCGGCCGAGGATGCCGGTCTCTATCGCGACGCCTTGGGTCTGGTCCCGCCGCCCGGACTGCCCGACGCATTTCTGGTGTCCGCGGATGCGCCGTTGGAGCATCTTCTGCACCGCTATGCCCGAACGCACGGCCCCTTTCCGACGCGGGATCCCGCAGCACGGTATGGCCTGAGGGCGACCCAGCTCGAACCCGTCCTGCGTCTCCTGGAAACGCGCGACGAGCTGATCCGCGGCGAGATCCGACCGCTCGGCAGCGAGCCTGAATGGTGCGACCCCGAGGTCCTGCGCCGCCTGCGCCGCCGCACCCTGGCAAAGGCGCGCGATGCGGTCGCCCCGGTCGACGCGGCGACCCTCGGGCGATTTCTGCCCGCCTGGCACGGGATCGGCGAGAACATCAAGGGGCCGGATCGCCTGATGGAGGCACTACTCCAGCTCGAAGGCCTGACGGTCACCTGGTCCCAGCTCGATCGCGTGCTCCTGCCGGCCCGGGTGCCGGGCTACCGATCGGAGGATCTGGACATTCTCGCGGCTACCGGGCAGATCGTCTGGGTCGGACGCGGTGCGGCAGGGCCGAAGGACGGGCGGATCGCGCTTTATCGGCGGGGGAGTCCCGATCTGGGTGTCTCCGACGAGGAGCCAAGTCCGTTGGACCAGCCAAGCGCATCCACCACCCCCGTCGACGATACGCCAACTCGGGTCACCGCTGCGGATGCCTCCCACGTCCGCCGGATCCTGCTCGACCACCTGCGCACCCGCGGGGCCTCCTTCCTGATGGAGCTGATGCAGGCCCTCGAACGCGCCGGGCTGAAGCTCGGCAAGGACGCCTTCGAGTCCGCGCTTTGGGATCTGGTCTGGGCCGGCGAGATCACCAACGACACCTTCGCGCCCCTTCGCGCGCTCGGCGGCACGCGCGCACCCAAGCGCGGTCGCGGCACCGCACTGGCCGGCGGACGCTGGTCGCGTGTGGCCGATCTGCGCATCGAGGCGAGCGACACCGAGCGCCTGCTCGCCCGCGCGCGCATCCTGCTAGAGCGCTACGGCGTGGTCAGCCGCGAGGCGGTGCAGGCCGAGGGCATCCCGGGAGGCTTCGGTCCGCTCTATCGGGTCTTCAAACAGATGGAGGAGGGCGGACAAGTGCGCCGAGGCTATTTCGTCGAGGGGCTCTCCGGCGCCCAGTTCGCGCTGAACGGCGCGATCGATCGGCTGCGCAGCGCCCGAATCGAGGAGACCCCGATCGAGGGTTTCGGCGCCGACGCGGTCCGGATCCTCGCCGCGATCGACCCGGCCAACCCGTACGGCACGCTCCTGCCCTGGCCCGACCCGGGCTGCGGTCCGGTGCCCAAACGCATCAGCGGTGCTTACGTGATCTTGGTCGCGGGCAAACCGGTGCTCTATCTCGGCTCGGCCGGGCGCCAGTTGACGCGGTTTCCAAGCTCGATCAGCGAAGACGGCGGCGAGTTGGCGCTTGCGCTCGCCGCCCTGCATCGCGTACCGCAGCGCGGGCGTAAGCGGCTTGCCATCCAACAGATCGACGGCCTCCCGGCACTTGAGTCACCGCTGCGCGAGGCCCTCCTGCGTGCCGGCTTCGAATCCGACTACGACGCGCTCGTCCCGGCGCGTGGTTACACCAACGGCATCGGCCGGGATCCGAATGCCGTCGCCTGCGCGGGACCGCACCGCTGAAGCACGGGCGTCATTTCTGCCTGGATGTCCGGTCGTGGTCCGGTGCAATCGTCAACAGTCGTTCCTGAATGAACTCGTGACATCCGCTCTGCGGTGTCACGCATGCCCCGTAACGCTTTGCGCCACGAGAGACGGTTGCCGGAGTCACGAACAAAGCCGTTCGACCGATCCCGCGGCCGACCCCAGCTTGCCGCAGGATACCGGCCGGTCGGGCGTCGCGTGTCTCCCAAGACCGAAGAGCCCGATGCGGCGAGCCTGAGTAGCCCGGCGACCTTGGTCCCCTTACCCTGGCCCCTACAATAGGCCGCCGGCGGGTCCAGAAACCCAGGCCCGCGCCCTCTCCAGCGCCTGTCCGGCAGCGCCCTGATGAGCCATGCGGCAGCCTGGGCGCGCGGTTGGACGAGCCATGAGCGTCATGAAGATGGAGTCTGGCGACCGGATGCAGAGCAATTGGATCGGCTGCTTGCAACGGCGGCCAAACCGGATGATGCCTGCCTGCGAGACGCTCCGATGGTTCGCCTACATTTTCGGCGACCCAAGATCAATAGGCACCGTTGCACCCTTGCTGGCGCACTTGCTAAACAGTCCGCCCGGAACCCGAGAGGCGATTCTGAGGGCCTTGTGAGCCATCGGCGACCCGACATGCATCTCGGTAACACATGGCAATCTGCACGACGACGAAACCGTGTGTTGTTTCCAACATCACCTCGTCACGGATTTCGAAGACTCGCTTTCCTGACTTCCGCCGATCTTTCCGCACTGCGGCACCGGACGAGAGGTGCTGGAAGAGTTCGTTCTTGACCCGTTGCAATCACTCTCGCTCCTGGCAGTACTTTCCGGCTTGCCCCATCAGCGGTCAGTCGCGGCCGCTCTGGCTTGCGGCCCCGAAAGGTCGTTGTCGGCCAGGAGCAACCGCTCAGTCGCCCGGAACCAGGGACTGTGATACGAGATGAAGCGGCCGCTCAGGAAATTGGGACTGGGAGGATGAGGCAACTCCTCCGGCGATTTCGTGGTCTGGCACCGATTTCGCTCGCCTTCGAGCGCGCTCGCTTGCCGAAGGCGGTCTTGCCGCGACTTCCCTTGGGCGGCCGGCGCACCAAGGTGAAGACGGCGCGCAGCGGATTGCTACGCACCCACTCGCCTTCGCCGAGCGCCGTCGGAGTGGCCGTCGCGCGCTTGAAGAGCCTCTTGCAACTGCTCCAGCGGGACTTCAGACACACGAGTTCGCGTCCGCGCACCCGCCCGACCCAGCGCTTCGACGTCGCGATGGAGGGGGATCTTGAACCCCGCATCGGCGATGACGATCGGCGCCGCCCCCGGCGGCATCAGGGTCCTCACGTGGCACAGAAAGCGCGCATCCACTGCCGGGTTGTTGAGTTCTTCTCCAGGTGCACCTCCTCGTAGTGGGTCAGACTGTGCCCGCCCGCAGGCAGCGACGCCCTCAGCAGGTGCAGCGACTGGTCGGCCTTCAGATCCGACCAGTCGATCAAGATGAGCGGTTCGCGCACGCGCGCCAGCGTCACGCGGCACAACACCTGATAGATCGACTTGGCCTCCCGGTGCAGATGCCGATTGCCCAACAGGCGATCGGCGCGCTTGATCCTGTGACGCAGCGCGATGGTGCCTCCGAAGCGTCGTTCAACATCGGTCAGCGACAACGCCGGCCCGCTCACGCAGGCCGCCATCGCGGTGACCTATGTCGCGAGACGTGTGCGGTGAATGGACTGCAGCAACGGATCGAGGCTGCGCCGAAAATACTATTTAACTCACTGGAAAAACTAGCGTCATTCGACGGATATCTCAGGCTCCGCCCCTTTTTTCTGCTAGGCACTATATACTTTCTATAAAGGCGAAAATCCGAGCATATGCCGCATTTCGCGAACAGACGGGACCTCACTTACTGTTTGCGGCCTCTTTGGCGGCGTATTCGATATATAGTGCTTTTCAGGATCACCTGT
>NZ_DIUM01000131.1 GCF_002423035.1 Thiocapsa sp. UBA6158 | reverse complement strand
CAGCCCTCCGAAGGCTGGGGTCACAGGTTCGAATCCTGTCGGGCGCGCCAAATCCCCTGCCAAACAGCTAATTACATCCACGACTCGGCTCCCCGAGCCCGCTCCTTGCGCAATCCCAGCGCCGGGGTAAGCCGCCACGGATCAGCGCTCCCATGGAGTGTCCACTTAAGCGTGTCCTCATACCGGCCGACCACCGCGCGCTGGTCGGCAGACGACATCGCGGCACGGACCGAGGCCACCATACAATTGGCCCGGGCGATCAGCTCGGTGACCGTCTTCGCGTTCACGCCGCACTCGGCAGCGAGGTCGCACGGAATGCCGGCGCCCGACATTCGCGAACACCGGCTGAATCCACCCCAGCCGGTTCTCCGCCAACCCCTCGCCGTAGCGGATCCGCCGGAAGGTTCCGAGCCGCCAATGCCGCTTCACATGCCGGTCAGGCCGCGTGCGGCTCCGGCAAGCGCCGCTATCCTTCGCGCCGATTAGCCCCGCGGACCCGATTCCTCCAACACCACGTCGAACAGCTCCAGCATGGGTTGGCCTGCATAGGTCCCCTGAGGCGCCTTCGCCTGCGCATGTGCCTTGTGGAACGCCTCGGATTCGCGCCAGGCGTCGAAGTGACCACGCGAGGCCCAGGTCGTGTGAGAGGCGTACAGCGTGGTCTCTTCGTCTTCCGGCCCTTTGAGGAGCAGAAAGGTCACGAAGCCCGGCACCTGCGCGAGCTGGGATTGGCGTTCCCGCCAGAGGCGCTCGAAATCGGCCTCGAAGCCACGGTTGATGCGAAACCGATTCATGGCGATGAACATCGATCGGGCCGAGGCCTTCTTCGCCGAAACCGTCGAGATCGACACAGCCCCGCTGCAAACCTGTCTCATCGCCCACGTTCAGTCCGGCGGGCATCTCCTCGGAACCGGCTTCGGCTCGGGGCGCGATGATCCAGCGACTCGGCGTACCGTCCTGAGACGATTCGATTTCATCCCCTGAGACTCTTGGCGCATGAGATTGGTCATGTTCAAATCGGCCACCGTCGACCAGGAAAACGCTTTGGATCCGCGTCTTCATCACCGAATCGCCAGCGCAAACCGGAGAGAAACGTCCATGAACCCAGAGACCATAGCGCTCGTCAGAGACTCCTGGGCCAAGGTGGAGCCCATATCCGAACAGGCCGCGGGGCTTTTTTACGGCCGTTTGTTCGAGGTTTATCCCGAGGTCAGGCCCATGTTCAAGGGCGATATGAAAGATCAGGGCAATAAGCTCGTCGTCATGCTCACCACTGCCGTAAACGCCCTCGACAATCTCGATCCCTTGATCCCGGCCATCAAGAAGATGGGCGCACGCCATGCGCGTTACGGGGTTCGTGACGACGACTACGCAAAGGTCGCCGACGCGCTGCTGTGGACCCTTGGCCAGGGCCTCGGCGATGATTTCACCCCCGAGGTGAAGAAGGCTTGGGTGGGTGTTTATAGCGCCTTGGCCGACACCATGAAGGCAGGCGCCGCCGAGTCGACCTGACCGACAGCTCCGAGTCAGGACCCCGGATGCTCGATCGGACGCCGACTGGTGATGAGCGTGATACGCCGACCACAGCAGGAATCTTGGTCGGCCACCATCGGCCACAAGCGGTCAGTACCAAAGACCGGTCCAATGCCGACGCGGCGTTTGCAGGGGCAGGCTCCCGGCGCAACCCGAGGGCTCCGAACGAGGCAAGCAAAGCGGGCTTCCCGAGGAGAACCCGGTTGCGTGCGAGGACGCAAGATCGCGCAGACGCTCCACCCGCTCGGCCGTCGGCGGATGAGTGCGCAACAGCGAGGGCTCGGGCAGACGTCGACCGGGCAGAAGCAGTTGCTCCCAAGACGCGCGCCCAGTCTGCTCCAGCTTCACCAAGGCCGAGGCCAAGGCGACGGGATCGCCCGACAGCTCCACCGCGCCGCGGTCGGCCTCGTACTCGCGGCTGCGCGACAGCGCGAGCTGCACCAGCGCGCTGAGTGTCGGCGCGGCCAGCAAGATCAGGATGGGAAACCAGGGCAGCCCGTCGATGCCGAGAACGAGCGCCGGCAGCACCAGAAGGAGCAAGAGCTGGCCGGCGAGGCTCAGCGCGGCGGTGATGCGGCTGACCAGATCGGCGAGGGCCATCACCCGAATGTCATCGTGGGCGATATGGGCGACCTCGTGCGCCAACACCGCCGCCAGTTCGCGCCGGTCGAGCCGCCGCAGCAGGCCGTCGGAGACGAGGATCGCGGCATCGTCGCGACGTCCGGTCGCGAAGGCGTTGACGGTCGCCGACGGCAGATAATGGAGCTGCGGGACGCGCGCCAAGCCGGCACGCTGCGACAGCGCGTCCAGCAGGCGATAGAGCCCCGGAGCCTCGCCCGGTCGCACCGGGCGGGCGCGATACAACGACATCAGCAGACGCGGCGGGATCGCGGGATTGGCCGCGGCGAGGATCAGCACACCGAGCAGGGTGCCCCAAAGCAGCGGCTCGCCCCCGATCACCCAGGCCAGCGAACCGAGCAAGAGGGCGAGCAACGCCAACAGCCCCAGGCTCTGGAGATTGTTGCGCAGCTTGTGCCGAACGAGTTGTCCGTGATTCATGCACATTCTTTAAGGTCGTCCGGGTCGATCCTCAATCGGACGGCACAGGTTTGGCCGAGCCGGTCACCGGCCTTCCCGGCGGGCGTGGCCGCGCGGAGCGATTTCTTGGCCGCAACCACAGATCGAGAGCTCGCCATGTCGCAGGATCCCAAGCCGCACGGTCGAGACACCGAAGTCGACTCGATCGCCGACTACGAGGACCACGCCGAGACCGTCTTCGCCGAAACCGTCGACGTCGACATTGGCCCCGCTGTACGACCGGTTCCTCGACCATATTCCGCCTTGCGGTCAGATTCTCGGTGCAGGCTGCGGGTCGGGGCACGATGCGCTGGCGTTTCGGCGGCTGGGCTATAACCGTGACCGTGTTCGAGGCGTCGCCGACGCTGACGCGATTGGCCTCCGAGCATCGCGGCTTGCCGGTCGAGGTCGAGCGCTTCCAGAGGATCGACTGGGAGGATTCATTCGACGGTATTTGGGCCTGCGCGAGTTTGCTGCATGTGCCGATGGCAGAGCTGCCCGAGGTGTTGGAGCATCTCGGGCGCGCGCTGAAACCCGAAGGGGTGCTGTATGCCTCGTTCAAGTATGGGGCAGGAGAGCGGGCGCAGGGAGGGCAGCGGTTTACCGGCCTTGACGAGGAGGGCCTCGCGGCGCTGGTCGAGACGGCGCCGGTGCTTGCGGCGCTCGCGACCTGGGCCACCGGGGATCGGTGGAAGGGGGAGCGTTGGGCGAATGCGATTATTGCGAGAGAATCGCCGTCACGCGCGGTTCGCCGGATGTGTGGTCAACCTCATGAGTCATCGGAGCCGGCTGAGGGCGCAAACTAAAGGTTCGGATTGCCGCCAATCTAACTGCCTGGCTGGGTGCCGGGTCTACCCATAACCGATTACTCAACCCTGGCGGCGATCAGGTGGAACTCGGCTGAATCCAGACGCTCAGTCGAATCGCCCCTATGGCCGGAAAACGCGCGTTGGAGACTCCCACGGCTGGTTACGCCAAGAATCACCTCGCGCGGACAGCTGTCAGTCGAGTTGCCGAGGTCGGCGACGGTTGGGCCCCAGGAGCGGTCTGTCGCGGTTCCTTGGCACTGCGACTCCGAAGTGGCGTCGTCGGCGAGTTCCGGACGCAGGAGTTTCGGCGGTCGGAGTCCGAAGTCGCGCGGACAGCCGACGCTCGCCCTACCAACGCGTTCCATATACTGTCACCGGAATTCCCCCCTCGCGACGTTCCGTGGGAGCCGGAGGCGGGTGACCGCCTCCGGCGACCCGGTGGCTGACGGGCGCAATCCCGTCAGCCCGACCCGATCGCGGGCTGATAATTGAGCCTGGCCCCTTTCCCCCCGGCGTGACCGGACGCGAGGGCCTGCTCCAGAACCTTTCGGCCGGTTCCACCGGTCGCTCCAAAGAGTGCGATCTGCATGCTCGGATGTCCTTGAGGTCTGTGGTTGATCGAAACAGGCGTCGGAGCGCCCGGCGACCTTGCCATCATACCGCCCGGGTTCGGCAACCACCCGTATCGGCCCGCTCAATCCCGCGGGAAATACCGCTTCGAGCCGCTCTCCCGCACGCAGTAGATCCCGCCCCGTGGACCCGTGCAGGTCCGACCCGAGTCGCACGGACAGGCACCCGAGCTCGGTTTCGCCGGCACGGCCGTCGTCCTGCCGTCGCGCCAATCCCAGGGCGCGATCGGCCGCGGATCGGACCAGAGTCCGACCCCATCCCTCCGAGCCGCCTTCTCGGCCGCCTCGTAGAGCCGGCGGTCGCTCGGGGATTGCTCGCCGGCGTACTCGCGATACCACCAGGCGTAGCCGGCGCGTACCAGAGCCAGATTCACATCGGCCCCGTCGAACATCAGCTTGCCGACGAGCCGATCGTAGCGATCGCGCTTGTGCCAATCGACGGTCAGGGTCTTGCCGCCGACCCGCGAGGACAGGGCGCGCTTGGCCTTGGCCCCGAAGGGTTGCTTGCTCTCGGGGGCGTCGATGCCGGCGAGGCGCACTCGGTGCGTGCGCTTGCGCGCATCGAGAACCTCGACGGTATCGCCGTCAAGGATGCGGACGACCTTCCCGTCGAGGCTGTCGGCATGGGTTTGCGGGGAGGGCCTTGATCATCGATTGGTCCA
>NZ_DIUM01000016.1 GCF_002423035.1 Thiocapsa sp. UBA6158 | reverse complement strand
TATGAGATGTGTGTAATGGGATGCCTTAGACGCCGCGCGCTGCTCCCTACTCGGCGATCTGATCGCTGGCCGCTTCCTTGGCGTCTTCGATCTTGTCTGCTGCCTTTTCACTTGCTTGCTCGATCTTATCCCCCGCGCGTTCGGCGGCGTGATCGATCTTTTCCCCGGCCCTCTCGGCGGGGCCTTCCTGTTCACAACCGACCGCACCGAGCAGCAGGGCAATCGACACTGCGAAAGTAAACAGCTTGGCGGTAATGCGCATCTTCAGTTCTCCGTTTAGAATCGCCCCAACGGGACCGGAATGAGCAGGATAACAACGACGAGTCCAACGATACCGCTGGGCGCATAATCCCAGGAGCGGCTATGGGACCAGGTCGGGATGACACCCACAAGTATCAGGATCAGGACGATGAGTAGTATGGTACCGAGTGACATGATCGTTCTCCGGTTGCGGACATTGCGTTAGTCCAGTCCGAGAGGACCTGGAGTTATTCTGCCGATGCCTACTCATTTAAATCAGACAGGCAATCTGTCGATGATATGGTTGTTCTGCGGCGTGTGCGTGTCCGACACCTCGGCGAGCCTCTACTCTCGTAACCTAAACCGCGCCCAGTGCGGTATGCGCTGTTTTTGGATGGGATCGGCCCCGGCAGTTTTGACGACCGCTGGAGATGGCGCGTTTTAAGCTATTAAAAAATAAATTATGTTGACCTGCGCGCCCGCTAACGGCCATGGATGCACCAAAGATCGAACTCACTCGAAAGTGAGCATCTCGCTCTGGACGCGGTTCAAATGAAAGTGTAGCCCAGTTTATCCAAGTCATCTGTTCGATAGCGTACAGACTAAAACAACGTCCACCGGCTGCTCCCGGACAAGAGGTCGGCGCGTGGCGGGTTCCGGTGGGTTTTCACGTCGGGGGCGCGACGGTGCCGGCTGCGGGTCTTCGGCAGGTCCGCTCCAAAGAACCAGGAAGATATCCCTGGAGCACGCCAAGTCGTGCTCGTTGATGCCCTCGACGACCAAGCTCGTTCAATCGTGATCCGAGGGGGCGCGACGCATGCGCTTGCTGCTGGATTGTTTGCGCTTGGTCTCCAGACGTCGCTCGGTGGAGGCGCGGGTCGGCCGGGTCGCGATGCGTGGTTTCGGTCGCACGGCGGCTTGAGCGATGAGTGCAGCGAGGCGGGCTCGCGCATCGGCGCGGTTGCGCTCGCGGGTGCGGTAGCGGTGCGCCTCGATCATCAGGACCCCGTCCGAATCGATCCGCCGTCCGCCGAGGCGCACCAAGCGCTCGCGCACATCCTCGGGCAGCGACGGCGAGCGTGCCACGTCGAACCGCAACTGGACCGCCGTCTCGACCTTGTTGACGTTTTGACCGCCGGGTCCGGGCGAACGGATGAACCGTTCGCTCAGCTCGGTCTCGTCGATACGGATACGGCTGGAGATCTGCAACATAGGATGCGGTTTAGTTCACCCAAACGCGCGCATTGCGGAACAGACGCATCCAGGGTCCGTCCGTACCCCACTGATCCGGACGCCAGGAATTCTGAAGGGACCGGAAGACGCGCTCGGGATGGGGCATCATGATGGTGACGCGCCCGTCGAGTGTCGTCAGACCGGCGATGCCCTCGGGCGAGCCGTTGGGGTTGGCGGGATAGCGTTCGGCGACCCGGCCGTCGTTCTCGATGTAACGCGTTGCCACGCAGGCGCGCGCCGCGGCGAGGTGCTCGGCATCGCGGAATTCGGCTCGGCCTTCGCCATGGGCCACCGCGATCGGCATGCGCGAGCCGGCCATCCCGGCGAGCAGAACAGACCGCGTCTCACTGACCTCGAGCATCAGTGTGCGGGCCTCGAACTGCTCGGAGCGGTTGCGCACGAAATGGGGCCAGTGATCCGCGCCCGGGATCAGATCGCGCAGGTTGGAGAGCATCTGGCAGCCGTTGCAGATGCCGAGCGTGAAGGTGTCGTGCCGCGCGAAGAAGGCTTGGAATTGATCGCGCGCTCGCGGGTTGAAGAGGATCGACTTGGCCCAGCCCTCCCCTGCGCCCAGCACGTCGCCGTAGGAGAAACCGCCGCAGGCGGCAAGGCCGCGGAAGCGCGCGAGATCGACGCGCCCGGCCATGATGTCGGACAGATGCACGTCCACGCACTCGAAGCCCGCCGCATGGAATGCCGCTGCCATCTCGACCTGTCCGTTCACGCCCTGCTCGCGCAGGATGGCGATCGGCGGGCGCGCGCCGCGCTCGACATAGGGCGCAGTCAGGTCGTCGTCCGGATCGAAGGTCAGCTCGGCGTGGAGACCAGGATCCGGCTCGGAGATGCGCGCATAGGCTTCGGCCGCGCACTCGGGGTTGTCGCGCAGAGACTGCATCCGGAAGCTGGTCTCCGACCAGACCTGCTGGAGCTCGGCCCGGCGCGCCTCCAAGAGCGGTCGGCAGCGGCGACAAACGCGGATCCGGTCGCTGTCGTCGAGCATGCCGATCACCGGGCTGTACTCGGCCAGGCCGTGATACTCGAGGATCTGCAGCACGTCGTCCGTCTCGGTGTGACGCACCTGGATCACGGCGCCCAACTCCTCGCTGAACAGGACCGAGAGGTCATCGGGCCCGACCGCGGACAGATCCACGTCGATCCCGCAGCGCCCGGCAAAGGCCATTTCGCAAAGCGTGGTGATGAGTCCGCCGTCGGAGCGGTCGTGGTAGGCGAGGATCAGCTCCTCGTTCTGAAGCTCCTGGATGGCGGCGAAGAAGCGCTTGAGCAGGTCCGGGGTCTCCAGGTCCGGCCCGACATCGCCGAGCTGACCGTAGACCTGCGCGAGAGCCGACCCTCCGAGACGGTTCCGGCCCTGCCCCAGATCGATGAGGATGAGGTCGGTGTCGCCCTGATCGGTCCGTAGTTGGGGAGTCAGGGTCGCGCGCACGTCGAGCACCGGGGCAAAGGCGGAGACGATCAGCGACAGGGGTGCGGACATCGTGTGACGCACACCCGCCACTCCATCCCAGACCGTCTTCATGCTCATCGAGTCCTTGCCGACCGGGATGGCAATCCCGAGCGCCGGGCAAAGCTCCAGCCCGACGGCGCGGACTGTGGCATAGAGCCGGGCATCCTCGCGCGGATCGCCGGCGGCGGCCATCCAGTTGGCCGAGAGCTTGATGTCGCCGATCGAGGCGATGCGCGCGGCGGCGAGGTTGGTGATCGCCTCGCCGACGGCCATGCGTCCGGAGGCCGGCGCATCGAGCAGGGCGAGCGGCGTGCGCTCGCCGATCGCCATCGCCTCGCCGGCGACGCCGCGATAGTCGCTGATGGTCACGGCGCAGTCGGCGACCGGGATCTGCCAGGGGCCGACCATCTGATCGCGCGCGACCTGACCCGTGATGCTGCGATCGCCGATGGTGATCAGGAAGGACTTGTCGGCGACCGTGGGCAGACGCAGCACGCGATCGAGCGCCTCGCGCAGATCGATCTCCGCGGTGTGCAGCGGTGCGCGCGGCGGCTGTCCGGAGACGGCATCCCGCTCCATCTTGGGCGGCTTGCCGAAGAGCAGCGACATGGGCATGTCGATCGGGGTGTCGGCAAAATGTGCATCGCCGAGCGCGAGATGCTGATCCGCGGTCGCGGTCCCGACGACGGCATACGGACAGCGCTCGCGCGCACAGATCGCCTCGAACTGCTCCAGCTGCTCGGCTGCGACGGCCAGGACATAGCGCTCCTGCGACTCGTTGCACCAGATCTCCATCGGCGACATGCCCGGATCGGCGTTGGGTACGGCGCGCAGATCGAAACGTCCGCCGCGTCCGGCATCATGGACCAGCTCGGGCAGGGCGTTGGCCAGCCCGCCCGCGCCGACGTCGTGGATGAAGAGGATGGGATTGTCCTCGCCGAGCGCCCAGCAGCGGTCGATGACCTCTTGGCAGCGACGCTGCATCTCCGGGTTGGCGCGCTGCACGGAGGCAAAATCCAGATCCTCGGCCGAGGCGCCCGAGGCCATGCTCGAGGCCGCCCCGCCGCCGAGCCCGATCAGCATCGCCGGACCGCCGAGTACGATCAGCGGTGTGCCGACCGGGAAGCTGTCCTTGGCGACATGCTCGGAGCGGATGTTGCCGAGACCGCCGGCGAGCATGATGGGCTTGTGATAGCCGCGCAGCTCGGTCGAGCCGTTCGGTCCGGGGATGGCCTGCTCGAAGGTGCGGAAGTAACCCGTCAGGTTGGGCCTGCCGAACTCGTTGTTGAAGGCGGCGGCGCCGATCGGCCCTTCAAGCATGATGTCGAGTGCGGAGACGATACGCACCGGCTTGCCGTGGTAATCGGCCTCGGGCAGCTCCCAAGGCTGGCTGAAACCGGGGATGCGCAGGTCCGAGACCGAGAAGCCGCAGAGACCCGCCTTGGGCTTGGCGCCCCGTCCGGTCGCCCCTTCGTCGCGGATCTCCCCGCCCGAGCCGGTCGCCGCGCCCGGATCCGGCGCGATCGCGGTCGGGTGGTTGTGGGTCTCCACCTTCATGAGGATCGCGATGGGCTCTTCATGCTCGCCGTAGATCCCGGTCACGGGGTCGGAGAGGAAGCGCCGCCCGTCCCAGCCCTCGATGACGGCGGCGTTGTCCTTGTAGGCGGAAAGCACGCCCTTGGGGGAGACATCCGTGGTGTGACGGATCATTTGAAAGAGCGAGTGCGTCTGCGGCTCGCCGTCGATGTCCCAGCGGGCGTTGAAGATCTTGTGCCGACAATGTTCCGAGTTGGCCTGCGCGAACATCATCAGCTCGACATCGGTCGGATCACGCTCGAGCGCCTCGAAGCTGCCGGCGAGATAGGCAATCTCGTCGGATGAGAGCGCGAGGCCCAGCTCGCGGTTCGCCTGCGCCAGCGCTGCCTCGGGATCCGCACCGAGCGCAATCCGGCGCACCGGATGCGGCTCGGCGTGCGCGAACAGCCGCTGCGCATCGGCTAGGTCGAAGAGCGCGACCTGGGTCATGCGGTCGTGCAGGATTGCCGCGGCCTGCTCGACAGTCGCCGCGTCGAGCGAGCCGAGCTCGCCCGAAAGGTAGTAGGCCGTGCCGCGCTCCAGTCGTTGGATGCCCTCGAGTCCGCAGTTGTGCGCGATGTCGGTCGCCTTGGACGACCAAGGCGAGAGGGTGCCCGGCCGCGGCACGACCAGAACGAGCCGCCCGACCGGCGCATGGCTCGGCAAGGCGGGGCCGTAGCGCAGGAGCCGCTCCAGGATCCCGCGCTGGTCCTCGGTCAAGTCACCCGCCAGATCGGCGAAGTGGACATACTCCGCATAGACCTGGATGGGCGCGCCGATCTGCTCGCGCAGCCTGCCGGCAAGCTTCTGAAGACGGAACTCGGAAAGGGCGGGGGCACCGCGGAGGACGAGCATGGGAGATGACTCTGTGTTCGGGCTCTTGATCCGACATGATACTTGAGATCCGAGGCCGGGGCGCGGAGGAGCAGGCACGACCGGGCGATCGACGCCGAATCACCACAGCCGGGCATTCCTTGACCAGCTACGAATCCGCCATGCCTCACCCGCGGGTTAAGGCACGCGCAAACAGCTTATCCACATGAGCGGCCACAGGGGTTGGGGGTAAAGTATCATTCCGATCCTCTCTGCATCAGACCCGTACGCCATGCCGAATCACGCCCTTTCCGATCGATTGTCCACGCTCGATTTCGCCTGGCGGCGCGAACCGGCTAAACCGTGCGCTCTGGACAACATCCAATGGCGCGCAAACGCCTGCGATACCGGCTCGATCCTCTTCTTCCAGCGTTTCGACGACGGACGTACCGACGAGGAAATCATCGAGCGTTATCTTGTCGACAGCGCCTGTTCCGTGCTGGTCACCAACCGCATGATCGAGGGCATCGAGCGCCTGCAGGGCAAGGGCATCTATGTCACGCACCCGGGCGCTTGGTCGGCAGTCGTCGGCCGCTTCTGCGACATCGTCTATCCGCTGGACACCGACGGCACGGTCTTTCTGGGCGTCACGGGCACCAACGGCAAGACCACCACGGTCAAGTATCTGGAGGCGATCCTCTCGGCGCATGGCCGGCCCGTCCTCTCGGTCGGAACGCTCGGCCTCTCCTTGGCGGGCGAGCCGCTGGTCAACACCGGGTTCACCTCGCCGCCGCTGATCGAGCTGCGCCGTCTGCTGCACGCCCATCGCGATCGATATGCGGTGGTCGCGATGGAGGTCAGCAGTCACGCACTGGATCAAGGCCGTGCGCACGGCATCCCGCTGCAGAACGCCGCCTGGACCAACTTCACGCAGGACCATCTGGACTATCACGGCGGCGAGGCGGCCTATTTCGCGGCCAAGGCACGCATCCTGGATATGGTCGTGGACGGGGGCCGCCTTTACACGACCAGTCCGGATGTCGCCGAACGTCTGCATGAGAATGGACGGCCGCGGGTTCCCGTCGAAGTCCTGCCTGCCGCGACGCTAGGGTCCGAGGCGCTCGCCGCCAAGCCCTTCCTCGCGCTCGCCCACAACCGTCGGAACTATGCCGTCGCCGTCGCCTTGGCCGACGGGGTCTTGGGACCGGGCGCGCGCGAGGACTGGCGTCACTTGAGCGCGGTGGACGGGCGCTTCGAGTGCCGCGTCGTCGGCAACCGCACCCTGGTGGTCGACTTCGCCCACACCCCGGATGCGCTCGAAACCATCCTGACCGCGATCCGCGACGCCTTCCCTCGTGCGCGGATCGCCACCCTCTTCGGCTGCGGCGGAGACCGCGATCGTTTCAAGCGCCCGCTGATGGGTGCGGCGGTGGCGCGCCATTCGGACCACACGATCGTGACCTCGGACAATCCGCGCTTCGAGGACCCGGAGCGGATCATCGCGGATATCCTGACGGGCATGCCCGAGGCGGGTCGCGAGGTCGTGGTCGAGCGCCCGCGCGCGATCGCACACCTGATCGACTTCCTGGCCGAGCAACCGGAGAACGAGCCCTGGGTCGCCCTCGTCGCCGGCAAGGGCCACGAGCGCTATCTCGACGCCAAAGGCCGCAAGACGCCCTACAGCGATCAGGACGAGATCGAGCGTAACCTGATCCGCCTCGGCTGGGCCTGACGCAGGTCGGCGAGCATCGACATGCCGATCACTGAGCCCTTGCGCCGACTCTACTCGGCCCCCGTCGGTCTGCTGCTCGGCATCGCGCTCGCATTGCTGTTCCCGGACGGTGCGCCTTACGTGGCCTGGATCGGGCAGATCTTCATCTCCGTCCTCAAGCTCCTGATCCTGCCGCTGATCCTGGTCTCAATCTATGCCTCGCTCTCGGGCGGGCGCGAGCTGCGACGCATCGGCGGGCGCACCCTGCTCTATTACGTGACGACCTCAGCGGTCGCCGCCGGGCTGGGGACGCTGATCGGACTCGCGTTCTCGCGTGATCTCCCCGCGGGGCTGCTCCAGCTCGAGCAGGTCGAGTCGGGCGCGGCGCGCTTCAGTGTCGAGCACCTGGTCGCGAACCTCATCCCGAGCAATCTCTTCGCCTCGCTCGCAGACGGGAACATCCTGCACATCGTGTTCGTCGCCATTGTGCTGGCGATTGCCTCGCGGCGGATCGCCGGCGACTATCGCGAGACCCTGCTCGCCGGTGCACGCGCGACGGACGCCCTGCTGATGCAGGTCCTGCGCGGGGTCCTGGCACTTGCGCCGGTCGGCATCGCGGCCTTGATCTACGATGGACTCGCCGGGATGCATTGGGCCGAGGTCTTCCAGCTGCACGCATTCGTATGGGCGGTGACCCTGGCCGCGGTGCTGCATGCCGGGGTCTTTTTGCCGACCCTGTTTCGTGTGCGCACGAGGTCTTCACCCTGGCGTTTCGTCGCCGCCTGTCGTGCGCCGCTGCTGACTGCACTCTCCACGGCATCGAGCGCCGCGACCTATCCAGTCTCCAAGCAGGCGCTCGAAGCCACAGGTGTGAGCGAACGGGTTACGGCCTTCAGCTTACCCCTGGGCGCCACGCTCAACATGGATGGCTCGGCCCTCTACCAGTCGATCCTGCTGATCTTCATGTCCCAGCTGGCCGGGGTCGATCTCAGTCCCGCGCAGGCACTCTTCATCGTCCTGCTCACCATGGCCTCCTCCGCCGGCACCGCCGGCATCCCCGGAGGCGGCATCGCGCTGATGGCCTTCATGCTCGACCTGCTCGGCCTGCCGCAGATCTATCTCGCACTCTATCTCGTCGTCGACCGTTTCTTCGACTATCCGATCACGGCAATCAACGTCTGGGGCGACTTGGTCGTCGCGGCCCTGGTCGACCGTGACCTGCGGCGAGGCTGACATGCCGCTCGGCACAAACTCGGGTCGGGAATTTCCCGAAAACCGCTTGGCATCTCGAGCATACTGAACGCGAGGATAGGCATTAGTCCTGTCCTTGCACCCACGCAACCAGCGAATGTCTTCGGCGCCCCGATCCAACGTCCCGAACCGGTACCCGCCGACGCCGTACGCGGATAGACTAGTCGTCGTCATTCGGTTACACCGGCTCATCCAACCGCCCCGTTGCAAGGCACGTCTTTGTCTCCCTTCCCCGTACCTGTGCTGGACCGCCGCCTGTCTGTCGCGCCCATGTTGGACTGGAC
>NZ_DIUM01000112.1 GCF_002423035.1 Thiocapsa sp. UBA6158 | reverse complement strand
TCAAAGTTGTGTATAATGGGATGGGTCCAACCCGCTCGCGGTCAACTGCGCCGGCTTCGTGCCCTTCGCCATGATGGCGTCGGCCGACGGCAGCTACGGCTACGAGATGGAGATCATCACCTATCCCGGCAGCGGCATCGAGGCGGTCGAGGACATCAAGGGCAAGAAGCTCGCCTTCACTGCGCCGACCTCCAACTCGGGCTACAAGGCACCCTCGGCGATGCTGAAGGCCGAGTACGGGCTGAATGCCGAGAAGGATTTCGAGCCGGTGTTCTCGGGTAAGCACGACAACTCCATCATCGGGGTCGCCAACAAGGATTATCCGGCTGCGGCGATCGCCAACTCGGTGCTCCGGCGGATGCTGGCGCGCGGGGTCGTTCAGCCGGATCAGGTGGTGAGCTTGTACACGTCACAGACCTTCCCGACGACAGGTTACGGGCACGTCTACAATCTTAAGCCCGAGCTTGTCGACGCGATCAGAGATGCCTTCTTCAGCTTCCCGTGGGATGGCTCTGAGCTGGCGGCCGAGTTCGAAAAGTCGGGCGAGTCGCAATTCATCCCGATCGATTACAAGACTCACTGGGAGGTGGTTCGCCGGATCGATACGGCGATGGATGTGCGCTACGACTGTCAGTGAACCGTCGCGAGTTCGCTTGCACGCCCGGATGCTTCGTCTCGAATCCCTGACCAAGCGTTACCGCACCGGTGATCTTGCCCTGTCGGCCGTCTCGCTGGAGATCCCGGCGGGACAGGTCGTAGGGTTGATCGGGCCGTCCGGGGCGGGGAAGTCGACCCTGATCCGTTGCGTCAATCGTTTGGTCGAGCCGACTTCGGGCCGGATCTGGCTGGGTGACCTGGAGGTGACACGGCTGGGCCGGGGAGGGCTGAGACGGGCGCGGCGACGGATGGGAATGATCTTCCAAGAGTATGCCTTGGTCGAGCGTCTGACCGTGATGGAGAACCTGCTCTCCGGTCGGCTCGGATACGTCTCGTTCTGGCGCAGCCTGGCGCGCCGGTTTCCGCCCGACGACATTCGCAACGCCTTTCGGCTCTTGGATCGTGTCGGCCTGATGGAGCATGCGGATAAGCGCGCCGATGCACTCTCGGGTGGTCAGCGTCAGCGGGTCGGCATCGCCCGCGCCTTGGCTCAGGATCCGGACATCCTCTTGGTGGACGAGCCGACGGCGAGTCTGGATCCCAAGACCTCGCGTCAGATCATGCGCCTGCTGCGCGAGGTCTGCGCCGAGCAGGGTCTGGCGGCCATCGTGAACATTCACGACGTGGTCCTGGCCCAGCAGTTCATGATCCGTATCGTCGGGTTGCGGGCGGGAGTCGTCGTTTACGACGGGCCTCCGGACGGGCTGACGCCGGAGGTCCTGACCGAGATCTACGGCGAAGAAGACTGGACTGGAACGGGCGAGCAGACCGACGTCGATCGGTCCGCACCACCGGGATTGCCGGACACCGACGAGCTGGTCGGCGCCTTGTGAGGGTTGGGGACGTCAACGGCGAGCCCTCGATTGTCGAGGATGCCTCCCGTTTTGCTGCCGTGATCTATCCGAGCCATTGGCGCCGTCCGCCGCTGATCGCGGACGTCCGCCTGCGGTGGGCCATCTCGCTGGGCGTCGTGCTCTATCTGGTCGTCGGCATCGGTGCCGTCGAGGTGAATTGGGGGCGCTTGAGCGAAGGCTGGGAGCGGGGACTGCGCTTTCTCGGCGGCTTTGCTCAACCGGATTTCGTCTCGCGCTGGGACGATATCCGCGAGGGTTTGCTCGAAAGCCTCACCATGACCCTGACGGCAACGGTCGTCGGGGTCATGATCTCGATCCCGGTCGGCATCGGGGCCGCCCGCAACATTGCAACATCCCCTGTCTATCTCGCCTGCCGTGCCTTGATCGCGCTCTCGCGCTCGCTCCAGGAGATCATCGTCGCCATCCTGTTCGTCGCGATGGTCGGATTCGGGCCGCTCGCGGGTTTCCTGACGCTGGCGTTCGCCACCATCGGCTTTCTCGCCAAGCTCTTGGCCGAGGACATCGAGGACATCGATGCGGCCCAGGTCGAGGCGATCCGCGCGACCGGCGCCGGCTGGTGGCAGGTGCTCGATTACGGGATCCGCTCGCAGGTGACGCCGCGTCTGATCGGGCTCTCGCTCTACCGGCTCGACATCAATTTTCGCGAATCGGCGGTGATCGGGATCGTCGGCGCCGGCGGCGTCGGCGCGACCCTGAACACCGCGCTGGATCGTTATGAATACGACTCGGCCGCAGCCATCCTCATCCTCATCATTGCCATCGTGCTAGTGACCGAGTATGTCTCCGGTTGGGTGCGCGCTCGGGTGCAGTGATGGCGATCCGGCAGACCCCCGAAGGCCCGATCTGGCGCAAGCGTACAGGGCTTGCGTCGGTGGCGCTTTGGTGTGGGTGGTTGGCGCTGGTGTTGCTGTTCGTCGTAGCCTGGGAGGCGATGACCCGCAATCAGATCTGGGCCTTCGTGTGGGACGCGCCGGAGCAGGCCGCGGATCTCATCGACCGGATGGTGCCGCCGCGCTGGTCTTATATGGATCAGCTTTGGGCGCCGCTTTGGGACACCATCAACATTGCGACACTCGGGACCCTGATGGCGATCCTCCTGGCCGTGCCAGTCGCCTTCATGGCCGCGCGCAACACGACGCCGAGCGTCCTGTTCGTCCGCCCGGTCGCCATCTTCATCATCGTCGCCTCGCGCTCGGTCAACGCACTGATCTGGGCGCTCCTGCTGGTGGCGATCCTGGGCCCGGGCTTGCTGGCCGGGATCATTGCGATCGCGCTGCGTTCGATCGGGTTCATCGGCAAGCTGCTCTACGAGGCGATCGAGGAGATCGACCCGCGGCAGGTCGAGGCGGTCCGCGCGACCGGAGCCGGACCTGCGCAGGTGTTGGACTTCGGCATCGTGCCTCAGATCATGCCCGCCTTTGCCGGCATCACCCTGTTCCGCTGGGACATCAATATCCGTGAGTCGACCGTTCTGGGTCTAGTCGGCGCGGGCGGGATCGGGCTCCAGCTCAAGGCGTCCGTTGACGGCCTCGCCTGGCCGCAGGTGACCCTCATCTTCATCGTCATCCTCGCGACCGTGATCCTCAGCGAGTGGGTCTCCGCGCGGGTGCGAGCGGCCCTGACCTGATCTGAATGGGGACTGAGTGGGGCACTGCGGCAGGTCAGCGCTCCGGCAATCGGATAAGATCTCCCGACTCAGTCGACGCATTCCACCTCTTCCGATGGCTAAACCAAAGCGTAAGCTCACCCCGGCCGAGAAGGCGGCGAAGAAACGACGACGTGAAGAGACCATGGTCGTCTCGACATTGCAGGGTCGCCGCGCCGCCGTCGAACCCGAGGAGGTCCCGATGAGCAACGGGAAAATCTACCTGGTAGGCTTGGGTCCCGGCGACACCGCCGAGATGACGGGCCGCGCGCGCGTGGCCATCGCGGCATCCGACGTGGTCGTCGGCTATCGGACCTATGTCCGGCTCATCGCCGACTTGGTGAAGGACAAGCAGGTCATCGCCCGCGAGATGGCCGAGGAGCTGGACCGCTGCGGCGAGGCCGTGGCGCTGGCGCAGGCGGGACAGACCGTCGCGCTGGTGTCCTCCGGAGACGTGGGCGTGTTCGGGATGGCCGGTCCGCTGTTCGAGCTGTTGTTCGAGCAGGGGTGGACGCCGGATAACGGGATCGCGGTCGAGGTGGTGCCGGGTGTGACGGCGGCGTCCTCGTGCGCCTCCCTGGTCGGTGCGCCCTTGACGCATGACTTCTGTGCCATCTCGCTCTCGGACATGCTGACCCCTTGGCCGGTCATCGCCCGGCGTTTGGAGGCCGCGGCGCGCGCTGATTTCGTCACGGCGCTCTATAACCCCAAGAGCAGTCGCCGACCGGACCAGCTCCGAGAGGCGCGTGATCTGTTTCTGCGCCATCGTGATCCGCAGACGCCGGTCGCCGTGGTGCGGGCCGCTTATCGCCAACGCCAGGACGTGCGCCTGACCACCTTGGCCGAGATCGCCGACGGCGAGGTCGGCATGTTGACCAACCTCATCATCGGCAACTCGAGCACCTTCGTGCGTGCGGGGCTCATGGTCACGCCGCGGGGCTACGGGCTCAAGTATCGGTTGGCCGACGGGGCGGCGCGTCCCGGCGAGACGGCGCGGGTCTCCTTGTCGAGCGGGCTCGAGGGTTGGCGCCGCGCCCTGGTCGAGACCGCGCTGAATGAGGGGGTCGAGGCCGCCGCTCGGGCGCTGGATGCGAACTCGAGTCAGGTCCTGGATGCCTTGTCCGAGGCGCAGATCGCACCTTGGCGTGTCGTTCGTGATCCGGCGCCCCACGCCTTGCTGGAGGAGGCGCTCGGCTGGACCGATGCACGGTTGAGGATGTCCTCGCCGGGTGGCGGGCTGGTCGACCTGCGTCTTGCGGATGCTCGGCTGCAGGCCGATGGGGACAGCATTGTGATAGACGGCTCGGGCTGGCGTGTCGCGCTGACTCGCGCAGCGCTTGCGTTAGCCTACCGTGTCGGCCTGCCGAGCGGGGAGGGGGTATGGTTTCAGGATGCCCGGGGCGAAACGCTCTGTCGGGTCGGGTCCGGTTAAACCCCGTCCGGCGCGGAATGGTTCACGGGTGGTGGCGCCGCCCGAATTGGGCGTTTGCGCTGTGAGGATGGGTTTCGCTGCGCTCTACCCATCCGGTGCGTTTCGGTGGTTGTTGAATCGCTACTTGGAGGTTATCGCCTTGTTTTTATAAGTGCTTTTTTCGTGAGGCGCTCTTGCCCACGAGGAGACCGGCGTTGCATCGGAGCGGTACGGCGATTCTCGCCTTGACCCGGGGCGGCACTGTGCTGGCGGGGCTTCTTGCGTCTCGAATGGCGGTGTCCGGGGTCGTTTCCCGGGCGGTCGAGGTACATGTTCCGGAGAGGTTCCGCGAGGCGCTCGAGCCGAACGATGTCGTATGCGTCGCATCGATCGACGAACCGGTTTCCAGGCTCGTGACTCGGCTCTTCGTCGACCGCGCCGAACTCGTGTTCATCGCCTCGGCCGGTGTCGTGGTGCGTCTCATCGCGCCGCTGCTCGTGGATAAGACGCGCGATCCCGCCGTCCTGGTGATCGACGAGGCCGGGCGCTTCGTGATCCCTATCCTGTCCGGGCACCTCGGCGGGGCCAATGCGAGTGCGCAGCGGATCGCCGGTCTGCTCGGGGCGACAGCCGTGCTGACCACGTCGTCCGATGTTCAGGAAACGATCGCGGTCGATCTCCTGGGTCGTAAGCTGGGTTGGCGGGTCGAGGCGGACCGCGAGGCCTTGCTGCATGCCGCGGCGGCCGTCGTCAACGGCGAGCGCGTGGTCATCATCGAGGAGGCGTGCGGGCGCGAGTGGTGGTCGTCGGATCGGCCGCTTCCGGAGAATCTAGACCCGGTCGGCTCTTGGGACCGAGCGGGCGAGGCGAGCGCCTATCTCTGGGTGACCCGCAAGGCAATCGATCCCGCACTGAAAGACCGATTGGGGCCGCGTCTGGTTGTTTATCGTCCGGAAGGCTCGGACGCGTGACCCCTATCCCGTTCGGGTGCAGGCGTGTTCCGCAGGATCTTGTAGGTGCGATCGAGCGATGCGCGGATCTCGGGCTCGCGGTCGACCGAGAAGGCGAGGAATGCCTTGGCGATGGTCGAGAGGTCGCGGGCCTTGGGGTGGACCAGATACCAGGTTCGCTCGATCGGGAAGCCCTCGACGTCCAACATGACCAGACGCCCGGCCCCCCCGTCGAGCGTGAGGGTATGCAGCGAGAGTACGGAGATGCCCAGACCGGCGATGATGGCGTGCTTGATCGCCTCGTTGCTGCCGAGCTCCATGCGCACGTTCGGGCGCAGGCCCCGTTCGGCGAAGCGCCGCACCACCGAGTCGCGGATGCCCGAGCCGGGCTCGCGCAGCAAAAACCGCTCCCAGGCCAGCCGCTCCATCGTGATGCCGGTCTCGCGGGCCAGAGGATGATCGTTGCGCGCGAGTACGATCAAGGGGTTGGGGGCCAGATAGGTGGCCTCGACGTCAAGACCCGCGCCGCCGGGCTCACCGAAAATGTAGAGGTCGTCGTCGTTCGCATCCATCCGCTCGATGATGCGCGTGCGGTTGGTGACCTTCAACGAGACGTCGATACCCGGGAATTGCTCGCAGAAGGCGCCGAGGATCTCGGGGGCGAAGTATTTCGCTGTCGTGATGACACCGAGACGAAAGCGCCCGCTTTTGAGCCCTTTGAGGTCGGCGAGCTTGATCTCGAGGTCCGTGAGTGTACTCAGAATGGTGCGGCACGCGCTGTAGACCTCGCGACCGGCATCGGTCGGCTCGACGTTGCGACCGACATGCAGGAACAGCGGGGTGCCGACCGTGTCGGTCAGCTTTTTGATCTGCATCGAGACGGTCGGCTGGGTCAGGAACATCTCCTCGGCGGCGCGCGTGAAGCTGCCCAGGCGCACGATGGCCTCGAGGAGTTGAAGCTGACGCAAGGTGGCGTGTCGCACGAAGCGACCCGTCGCCTCGCTTTGGGCAGACGCTTTTTGGGTTGGGTTCGCCGCGGTCATCCGGTCGCCTGAGATCACGCGCGATGGCCCGATGGATGCTCAGTCCGGCCAAACACGCCGGGGCCGTTGCGAAGCGATTGGTGTTTCCGTGGTTTTGACCGAAGCGCGTTGCCTATCCGCGACCGCCGCGGGACGGAGCGCGATCTTGGCCTTCGCGCTCTTCGGAGGTGTTGTCGAGCCGGGCGTGCTGGGCCGAGACGCCGCTTTCGGCTTGGTGGGTGTCGTGCGCGGCGCGGCCGACGTTGCCGACGGATCGGTCGGTGCCTTGACGGCTCCGGGGACGGCCTCTTTGGGGTCTTGATTACTCATCGAGGGTCTTCTCGGTTTCGAGCAGCGCATCGATCTGGCGGGCGAACTGCCGAAGCGGCTCTGCTACCTCGGTCGCGTCGTCCTCGGCATGTAACGTGATGTTCACGTAGGTCCGCCCGAAGCTCATGTCCGGATAGATCGCGAGGCGCTCCGAGAGGCTCGCCGCCCGGTCCAAAAAGTCGCGGGTGGCCTCGTAGTCGGCAAACTCCAAACGCCGTTCGAGGCGAACGGGACGCTGACGTTCGTTCCAGCCTTGATTCATGACGGGGATCCCTTAAAAGTAGGCGCGTTCCGAGGGGTCACGATAGCGCGGGACACCAAGTGAGGCCAGCCAGTCATCGATCTCGCGGGCGTGGGCGGACTCCTCGTTCAGGAGTGCCTCGAAGAAGTCGCCGTTCTCCCGGTCTCCGACGCGTCGACAGAAGATCACCGCCTCGCGATAGAGTGCGACGATCTCGCCTTCGAGCACCGAGTCCTGAAGCAACAGATCGACCAGATTGCGCGAGACGCCGGCCGGACGCAGGTGCGATCCGTTCGGTGCCACACCCAGCGCCAACATGCGTTGGATGATGCGCTCGGCATGCTGCATCTCTTCGACCGTTTCCTCGCGCAGACGCCTTGCGGCTTCCGGCAAGCCCCAGGCCTCAGCGAGCGAGGCCTGGGTCATGTACTGCTGGACAGCGGACAGCTCCAAGCTCAAGGCACGACCGAGATAGCCAAGGGTACGAGGATGAATGCGTGCGTGTCTCATGCTTCAACACCCTTGCCGCCGTTATCGAGCGGCCAATGGCTCAACGCCTCTCGATCAGTCGGCCGCCGCCGGCAGGGTCCGGTTGAGGATCGGCTCGACCTCGCGGTGCGGGCGAGCAATGATGTGCGCCGCCACCAGACCGTCGCCGACGCGCTCGCAGGCATCGGCACCGGCACGCACCGCGGCGTTCACCGCGCCCGTCTCGCCACGCACCAGAACGGTGACGTAACCGCCGCCCACGAACTCGCGCCCGATCAGGCGCACCTCGGCGGCCTTGGTCATGGCGTCAGCCGCTTCGATGGCGGGCACCAGGCCGCGCGTCTCGATCATCCCCAATGCAATCCCGTAGCTTTCACTGGCCATCTGTGCTCTCCAATCGTTAAGTGTCGTGTAGATCGTTGATGAAGTATCTCGCGATTCGCTTTTGGCCAGTGGCTATCAACGATCAGCCACCGGCTGTTTGATCTTCGCGTGTTGCTGACCTTTGATTAGTCGACGGCCGGGCCGCCGACGGGGAGGATCGGCTCGACCTCGCGGTGCGGGCGGGCGATGATATGCGCCGCCACCAGGCCGTCGCCGACGCGCTCGCAGGCGTCGGCACCGGCACGCACGGCGGCATTGACCGCGCCCGTTTCGCCGCGCACCAGGACGGTCACGTAACCGCCGCCGACGAACTCGCGCCCGATCAGGCGCACCTCGGCGGCCTTGGTCATGGCATCCGCCGCTTCGATGGCGGGGACCAGTCCGCGGGTCTCGATCATGCCGAGCGCGATTCCGAATTTTTCGTTTGCCATCGTTTCTATCTCCTCTGTGTACCAAGTCGCCGCGGGCGATGCTGCCCGATCATCTTCAATCCAGATTCAAAGCTCTTCGTCGAGGCTGACCACGCCGGGCGGACCCGGCCGGATTCATGCCCTCATGCCGCTCGGTCAGTGGCCACGGCGGTCGACTCGACCGCCTTGGCTCGCTCTTCCTCCCAGCGATCGATGATCCCGCCGATCGTCAGGTCGGTGAGAATCCCGGCGTCTCCCATCGCATACCGGGCAGCCGATCCGCTGACCACGAAGACCCAGTCTCCGGGGCGGGCATCCACAGGGTCGGTGGCGACGTAGTGCTTGCCTTTCGTATCCTGCAGCAGCCGCAGATCCCAATGCCCGAGCCCGGTCACGCGATGCGTGCAGACCAGCGATCCGATGACCTGCCTGATCTCCATCAGGCCGCACCTCGCGACCCGGCACCCGTTTCGGGCGGCCAATGATCGATGATGCCGACGATGGTCAGGTCGCTCGGATACTCCTTGCTGCCTGCCGCCTCGCGCGCCGCGGAGCTGCCGACACAGATCACCCAGTCGCCCGGCACGCAGCCGACTGCATCGACCGCGACCTGTTGTGTGCTCCCGTCGCGCACCACCAAGAGGTGCTTGTGCTCGAACCCCGGAATCCGGTTGGTCGAGACCAGGGGGCGCTCCACCTGACAGATCTTCATCAGTGGCCTCCCGCGGTCGGCGCGGTCAGCGAGCATCCGACGACCTCGATGCCGGTGCCCGCGTCGCTGTCGCGCACGACGAGCAGGCGGTGCAGCAGGCCGCGGTCGTCGAGATCGGCGAACCGGCCGGCGAGCGCGGCATCGAGCCGCCGACAGCGTGTCGTTGCGCGCTCGCGCGCACCCGGCACACCGCCGTGATAATCAAAGCGGATGACGATCGGGATCGGCAGACCGCGCGAGACATTGAGCCCACCGAAGATCTTGCGCCCCACGTCCAAATCCGCCGCACCTTCCTCGACCGTGTACAAGTAGGCGAAGTAGGTCAGGTTGCGCAGCTGGATCTCCTCGAACCCGATGCCCACGCCCATGAAGCGCTCGGCGTGACCCGCGTCGGCGTAGCGCCCGCCGTGCACCTGTCGCACATAGTCAATCTGCGACAGGTTGTTCTCGATCAGCCGTGCGACCAGGCGGAGCATGCCAGGATCGGCGCTTGCCGGCGCGTGCGCCTTGACCAGCTCGGCGACCCGCGCACGCGCTGCGGCCGGCTCCAGGTCACGGGTGATGGCGTGGACCTTGATCGCGTCGACCGACTGCGTCAGATCCATGCGGCCCTCGCCGTCGGGCACATGCACCCGGATCGCGTCCGTGTCCGTATCCATGCCGATCAGCAGCAATGCCACCGAGGCACCGCAGCAGAAACCGTTCTCGACCGACTGGCGGAAGGCCAGGAGTCGGTCCAGGGCGGCCTGTGCAGCCGCCGCATCGTTCGACCCGTGGGCCGCGCAGCCCTGATGGTGCGGATCGACCGAACTGTAGTGATAGATCACCGTCTTCAGATAGCGCGTGGGCGAATCCGCGGTGTTCGGTACGCCTTCACGGAACCGACCGAGCTCGACCTCGCCCCACTTGGAGACCGTGTTCTCGACATCGAACAATCCCCCGGCGTAGGGCTTGCGCCGCACCGCGCCGAAGGGCAGGCGCAGCACATAGCTGATGGCGTGTGCCAAGCGTCCGTCCGCACAGGGCGTCACATCGAGCTGATGGAAGCCGCAGTCCTGGAGAAATCGGTCGAGGGCATGGACCTCGCGCCCGCCGAGCGGGTCGTTCGCGAAGAAGTCGTCCGCCATCCGACGGTAGGTCTCGAACACGCACCAGGCGAACAGACGACGCAGGTCGAGCTGAGTCACCCAGGCGTCTGCGAGCATGTACTCGGGCAGATCGAATCCAAGCTCTGCCCGGGCGATCGACTGCGCGTGCTGCTCGAAATCGGACTCGTGCTGGAGCGCCGAGATCTGCTTGAGCACGGGCACGATCCGATCGAACGCCGTCTTGACCCGATCCTCGTAGCGCTGCAGCCGTGCATTGCCGTCACGATCGGTGAGCGGGTGAAGCCCGTTCGGACCCGGAGCGCGCCCACCGGCTGTTTCGGCAGCGACGGCCCGAGTGGTCTGGCGCGTCATCCGCTGCGGGACATTTGCGCCGGCCGACCGAGCCGAGGGCCGCGGGCGCATCCGGGGGGCACGTGCCGCTGCAGTCCGCCCGGCCTGTTCCGGTTTCGCCAGCTCCGACTTGACCAGATCCGACGTTGCCGGTTGCGGCATCGCCGTGGGCGCACCCGAGACAGACTCGCCCTGATCCCGCGACCGATAGCCGGGCGGGGTGGGTTCGTGTGCGGACGCCCAGATCAGGCTCGCTCGGGTTGGACGGCGTTGTTTCGACATGACCTCGTTGTCTCGTCAGATTCCGATGTGGGCTTGCGTATGACTCGGTCGGGAAGATCCGATCTCGCGGATCGTTCCCGTGTCCGCTGCTCAGCCCCTCGCCCCACCCGAGTAGGTGATGAGCGAACCGCGATCCGTGTTGCCGCTGGCTCCGGTGACTCGACTCACCGGCGCAGGAAGCTCCTCGTTGCGCTTCGGCTTGACGGCAGCCATCGCGGCCATCGCTCCCGGGCGGGTCGGGTTGCGGCGCCGTGCGGAGGGACCCTCGGTCCCGGTGACACGCTCGCCACGCTCCCAATCGTCACCCGTGATCTTGGTCCCGGCAGCTTGGCCTTCGCCCGTCACCCGGGAGCGGACCGCTGCGGGTGCCGCATCGCCCCCTGCCGTCTCGGCGTGCGCCATCTGCAACAGATTTCCCGGCACGGACGGACCACGGTCGAAGCGAAACTGTTCAGTTCCCGTGATCTTGCCCGTGCCCATTCCGAAAGGGCCGGTAATCCTCCCCTCCTGCTCGTAGAGTGTGCCCGTCACGCCGCTTCCTTGGCTGGCCTGAAACGCCTGCCGTGCAGGCGACTCGACGCTGAAGCTCTGCCAGGGCACGGCCTCGAGTGGTTGAGGCAACAGCTGGGGGAAGTCACTGTCGCCGGGGCGCGCAGCGCTTCCGCAGGTCTCCTCGAACTGGTCGACGCCGACATAGGGCGTCCCGCTGATCTCTTCGCAAGCACCCCTGGAGGCACCTGTCATGACCCCGCCGATCCCCGGCTGGGTGCCGGTCATACGCGCCGCCATCGCCGCAGCCATCGGACGCATCCGCTCGGCGATCAGGCGCTGCTGCTCCGGGGCGCAGTAGGTCGCCGTCTGCTCCAGCCCCGCATAGGGCGTGCCGGTGACCACCTTGCAGGTGCCGGGCTCGTCACCCGTGACCCGAGCCGAGCGACCGGTCTGCGTGCCTGAGACCGTCAGCCCTTTCGGCGTCGAAGACAGCCCGACTTTCGGTGCCTCCATCGGGGCCGGCTGGATGCCGCAGAACTCCTTGTACTGTTCGGCGCCGACATATTCGTCGCCGGTCACCAGTCGACAGCTCCCGGGCTCGTCGCCGGTCAGCTTCGCACTGCGCCCGACTCGGGTGCCGGTCACGGATCCGCCGCCGAGCGTCTGCGTCAGGTTGACCTTCGGCGGCGCCCTCTTCAGATCGGGCAGGTCGCCGTTGGCCGAGGACATGTACTGACTGCCGGTCGGCTGGATCCCCGCGCCGTGCTCGTTGCCCGTGACCTTGGCCGAGAGGCCCGGCAGGACACCCGAGACGGGGCGACCGCCGGTGGTCTTGGTGCGCCCGGTCTGACGCGGGTTCGGCGTCAAGGCGGTCCCGCAGAATGCGCTTGCCTGCTCGGCCGACAGATATTCCGTACCGGTCACGGTCTTGCAGGTCCCGGGCTCGTCGCCCGTCACCCGGGGTGAACGTCCCACCTCATTGCCGGTCACCGCGTTGCCGTGGCTCGTCGTGGTCACCTGGACCTTCGGGGTCGGTTTGGGCGGTTCGGTCTGGCAGAACTCGCGGAAGATCTCGGCGCCCATGTACTCGGTCCCCGTGACCTCGCGACAGACGCTCGGCTCGTCGCCGGTGACCGAGCGTCTGCGTCCGACCCGGGTGCCGGTCACGAATTGACCTTGTGCCGTCTCGCTCAGACCGACCTTCCAAGGCTGATCCTCGGCCCCGCCGACCTGACGGTCACGCCCCGGTCTGACCCGCCCCGTGGCTTGGACTTTGCGTGTCCCGGCCGAGCCTGCGGTGCTGCGATGCGCGCGAACGGTTTGGGCCAGATCGCGCCCGGACAGCTGCGGGTTGGCCTGGCGCGCGAGACTCGCCGTGGTCGCCGGGGTATTGACCGCAGCCTTGCCGCGGCCGGACGTGGCGGAGCGTCGAGCGAGCGCCAGCATGCGCCCGGTGGGCTTGACGGCAGTGATGCGCTTGGCGCTACGTCGCGTCCCGTTGGTCGATGGATTGGTCGTGGCGGCGAGAGACGATGCGCCCCGGCGATCCGAGGAGAGGCGCGCTGCGTCCGTCATCGAGCCGCGCTCCTTCGTCGCTTCCGGGTTTCCGCCGCAGCCGCAGCCGCAATCCGAACCGTCGTCGCGAACGGCCTTGGTCGCCGTTTTCGGCGCCGGGACGCGTGTACGATCGGCCCTGCGATCGGCCCGCTTGCCGGCCTTGGACAGTGCCTCGCGTCGAGCCCTGGCCTCCGCGCGGCTGGTGCCTGATGCAGATGCCGGAGCCTGTACCCGCCGAGCAGGCGAGACGACCCTGGATAGTGAAGGTGCCGATGCGACACCGCCCCACCCGGTGCTCGACACCGATTCCGCGGCGGCAGCCGGCGCAACCTGCGGTTGTGGCGTCGTAGGGCGACGCACCGCAGCAACCTCGGGCGTGCGGCTACGCTCGGCCGCCCCGGCGGCTGCGCTGGTTCGCTTGCCCTGAGTGGACAAGGCACGGCGACGTGCCAAGGCCGCCTCGCGGCCGCTCGATCTCAGATTCGCTTTGCTGGGCATGGTCGTTCCCTTGGACGTGGAGCGCATGAGCGATGATTGCCGCAACGCGACAGAGCCCTGTCGCCGTTCGCATCACCGGCTCGGCGATCGCGCCGCTCGCTCGGTGTTGAAACACTGGATCTCGGGTGCTCGGCACCTTTCGGCTCGGCGGCAGNNGGAGCCTAGACTACCGTTGGACTTGCGATCAGCCGCGACCCTCGAACACCACGAAGCAGGAGCCCTGACTCTGGGTGTAGTTGTCGTAGCCGGTTACGCGGACATGGTGATCCGGATAGGAGCGATGACACGCCTCGAGCTCGCTCACCACCTGGGCCAGATCGGTCACCCCGAAGAAGGGTAGCTTCCACATGGTCCAGTAGTGGTTCATGGCCTTGCTGGGGTGGATATGCTCGATACCCGGCGTCCAGCCCTGCGCGATGATGTAGGCGATCTGGTCGAAGATCTCCTCCTGGGTCATGGGCGGCAGAAACCCGAAGGTCTCCAGTGTGCGCCTGGTTTGGTAGTCGCCCGTGGTGCTTTGGAAAGGCATGGTTTCGGTCCTCATTGTGCGAATGCGTTGGGTTCGAGTGGGTGCTTTAGAGCCGCCAGCTTCCAGCCTCCAGCCTCCAGCCATCGGCTGCTGCCGGGGTTGAGTCCCTCCCGCCGCGCTGCGAGCCGCTTTGCAACTTTGCCTTGGCGGACTCGGATCTCAGCCAGCGCCATCCCGAGCAGGAGGCCGGAGGCTGGCGGCAGGAGGCTTTGCCTCAACCCACGTCGAGCTTATCGACCGTGTCGAACTCGAACTTGANNACTTGATCTCTTTCCAGGTCTCCATCGCGATCGCCAGTTCCGGACTGTGCTTGGCCGCGTTGGTCATGATCTCGCGGGCCTCCTTCTCGAGCTCGCGACCCTCGTTGCGGGCCTTCACGCAGGCTTCGAGTGCCACACGGTTGGCCGCGGCACCGGCTGCGTTGCCCCAGGGATGTCCCTGAGTACCGCCACCGAACTGCAGGACCGAGTCGTCGCCGAAGATGGTCACCAGTGCCGGCATGTGCCAGACGTGGATACCGCCGGAGGCAACGGCGAAGACGCCGGGCATGGAGCCCCAATCCTGGTCGAAGAAGATGCCGCGGGCGCGATCTTCGGGGATGAAGGACTCGCGCAGCAGGTCGACGAAGCCGAGTGTGGAACCGCGGTCGCCTTCGAGCTTGCCCACGACCGTTCCGGTATGCAAATGGTCGCCGCCCGATAGACGCAGGCACTTGGCCAGCACGCGGAAGTGGATGCCGTGCTTGGGATGACGGTCGATGACCGCATGCATGGCGCGGTGGATATGCAACAGCATGCCGTTCTTGCGGCACCACTTGGCCAGACCCGTGTTGGCGGTGAAGCCGCCGGTCAGGAAGTCGTGCATGATGATCGGCTGACCGAGCTCCTTGGCGAACTCGGCGCGCTCGTACATCTGCTCAGGGTCGGCAGCGGTCACGTTCAGATAGTGACCCTTGCGCTCGCCGGTCTCGGCCTGTGCCGCGGACACGGCCTCGGCGACGAACTCGAAGCGGTTCTGCCAGCGCATGAAGGGCTGAGAGTTAACGTTTTCGTCGTCCTTGGTCAGATCCAGACCGCCGCGCAGACACTCGTAAACGGCACGGCCGTAGTTCTTGGCCGACAGACCGAGCTTCGGCTTGATGGTTGCGCCCAGGAGCGGACGACCGTACTTGTTGAGCTTGTCGCGCTCGACCTGGATACCGCTCGGCGGGCCCATGCAGGTCTTCACATAGGCGATCGGGAAACGGATGTCTTCCAGGCGCAGATGACGCAGCGCCTTGAATCCAAACACGTTACCGACGAGCGAGGTGAGTACGTTGACGACCGAGCCTTCTTCGAACAGATCGATCGGGTAGGCGATGAAGGCGTAGAACGACTCCTTATCGCCGGGCACGTCTTCGATGCGGTAGGCGCGGCCCTTGTAGAATTCCAGGTCGGTCAGGAGCTCCGACCACACCGTACTCCAGGTCCCGGTCGAGGACTCCGCAGCCACGGCGGCGGCGACCTCTTCGCGCGGCACACCGGGCTGGCCGGTGCATTTGAAACAGGCCAAGAGGTCGGTGTCGAGGGGGACATAGTCCGGCGTCCAGTACATGGCCCGGTATTCTTTTACACCGGCATCGTAGGTCTTCACGCTCATGGTCAGCTCCTGTGGTCTGTGCCTTGTCCGCCTCGCCTGCGGAGGCCGTTTCGAACTCTGCCGTGAACCTTACTGAATCAGCGGCATAGGAAAAAGTCGATAATTTCTATCAATCACATCTACGATAGTCTATGCAAGCGCGCGCCTGCATTCTGATGCCCTCGATGCGCCTTCCGGGCCCCATTCATAGACGAAAGAATATGCAAGGCAACAGAAACTTCGATTATTGTCGAAGCGCATCGATCCGGATACTGTTCGTCAGTATACCGAATCGGAGCTGCCTGCATGCGCGTTCTCAACGAGATCCGCTTCGACAATCTACGCGGCGACCTCTTCGGCGGCGTCACCGCCGCCGTCGTCGCGCTTCCGATGGCGCTCGCTTTCGGCGTCGCATCGGGCGCCGGTGCGGAGGCCGGTCTCTACGGCGCCGTCTTGGTCGGGTTGTTCGCGGCGCTGTTCGGGGGCACACCGACGCTTATCTCCGAGCCGACCGGCCCCATGACCGTGGTCTTCACCGCGGTCATCGCCTCGCTGATCGCGGCCAATCCGGAGCAGGGCATGGCGATGGCCTTTACGGTCGTCATGCTCGCGGGCCTGTTGCAGATGGCGTTCGGTGCGATGAAGCTCGGGCGCTATGTCACCATGATGCCCTTCACCGTGATCTCGGGATTCATGTCGGGGATCGGGATCATCTTGATCATTCTGCAGCTGCCGGGACTGATCGGTCAGGCGGCGCCGGGTGGCGGGGTGATCGGGACCCTGCAGGCCCTGCCCGAGATGGTCCGTGCAATCGATCCGCAAGAGGCGATTCTGGCGGGTCTGACCCTCGCGATCCTGTTCCTGATGCCGGCGCGTATCAAGCGCATCCTGCCGCCTCAGCTGGTGGCGCTGGTCGTGGGCACCTTGATTGCGATCTGGTGGCTCGGGGATCAGGACATCCGTCGCATCGGGGAGATTCCTTCGGGTCTGCCCTCGCTGCAGCTTCCGGTGTTCACCATCGACCAGTGGCAGACCATCCTGATCGATGCGCTCGTTTTGGCGATGCTCGGCTCGGTCGACGCCTTGTTGACCTCGGTGATCGCAGGCAGCTTGACCCGCAAGCAGATCGACTCCGACAAGGAGCTGCTCGGACAGGGCGTCGGCAACCTGGCATCGGGCCTTTTCGGCGGGCTTCCCGGAGCGGGAGCGACCATGGGTACGGTCGTGAACATCCAGGCCGGCGGGCGGAGCGCACTCTCGGGCCTGACCCGGGCGGCGATCCTGGCCGTGGTCGTGATCTGGGCGGGTGCGCTGACCGCGAACATCCCCTTGGCAGTCCTTGCAGGCATCGCCCTGAAGGTCGGTATCGATATCATCGACTGGGGTTTTCTGGCCCGCGCCCATCGGGTGTCGATGAAGGGTGCGCTCATCACCTATGGCGTCATCGTCATGACGGTGTTCGTCGATCTGATCACGGCCGTGGCGATCGGCCTCTTCGTGGCCAATGTCCTCACGATTCGGCGTCTCGCCGACGTGCAGGAAGAGTCCGTCTGTGTTCTCCCGGCCCGGCGCAAGCGCGACGAGGCGCCCTGCGCCGGTCTGTCGTGCGAGGAGCGCGCGCTGCTGGCTCAAGGGCGCGGTCGGGTGAAGATCCTCTATCTCAGCGGTCCGCTGGTCTTCGGTGCAGCCGCCGCCATCAGCCGTCAGAGTCCCAAGCTCGAAGGCGCACAGGCGATCGTTATCGATCTGAGCCAGGTTCCGCACATGGGGGTCACCACTGCGGTTGCGGTTGAGTCGACGGTGCGCGATGCGCTCTCACAGGGTCACGCGGTCTATATGGCCGGTGTTCACGGTCAGCCGCGCGCGCGATTGGAGCGCCTGGGTTTGCGCGGGACCATGCGCGAGGATCGCTGGGTCGAGGATCGCGAGTCCGCATTGAAGCTTGCCTTGGAGCAGATGTCGCCCCGGTAGCTGCGAGCCCGCGCGATGCACTTTGTGTTCCCGGCCGTCTTGCCCTCCGGGCTCCCCGCCAATACCTCTCGCGGTATCACGGGACGAACAAGGAGACGACGATGGTGCGTGCAACAGAAACGGCGATCCGCTGGGTCGAGCAAGGCAAGGTCCCCGACAGCGTGACGCGCAGCGGCATACGCGCCCTGCTGCGCGGACGTCTGGCGACCTTGCCGACGGAGGATTGCGAGGCGGCGATGCGCGAGAAGCGCGACTTCATCGCCATGATGGACGCCTCGCCGATCGCGGACGTTCCGGAGCGCGCGAACGAGCAACACTACGAGCTGCCGGCGGCCTTCTTCGATCTGGTGCTGGGTCCACGTCGCAAATACAGCTCCTGTTACTGGCCCGACAGCATCCAGTCGCTGGAAGAGGCGGAAGAGGCGTCCTTGGCGATCACGGCCGAGCGGGCCGGAATTCAAGACGGCGATCGGGTGTTGGAGCTCGGATGCGGCTGGGGTGCCATGAGCCTCTATCTGGCGGAGCGATTTCCGAGCTGCCGGATTACCGGGGTCTCGAACTCGAGCGGGCAGCGCGCCTTCATTGAGGCGCAGCGCGATCGACGGGGTTTGACGAATCTGGAGATCGTCACGGCGGATATGAACGATTTTCAGGCCGACGGCCAGTACGATCGGATCGTGTCGCTCGAGATGTTCGAGCACATGCGAAACCATCGCAAGCTGTACGCCCACGTCTACGATTGGCTCAAGCCGGGCGGGCGCTTCCTGATGCACATCTTCGTCCATCGCGAGCATCCCTATCCTTTCGAGGACGTCGGTCCAAGCGACTGGATGAGTCATTACTTCTTTGCGGGCGGTATCATGCCGAGCGACGATTTACCGCTGCATTTTCAGGAGGATCTCAAGCTGGTGGCGCGCTGGCGCTGGGACGGTCGGCATTACGAGCGCACGCTCAATGCCTGGCTGGGGCGGATGGATGCTGCACGCGATCGCATCTGGCCGATTCTCGAAGAGACTTACGGCAGCGATCAAGCGGGCATTTGGTGGATGCGCTGGCGCCTCTTCTTCATGGCCTGCGCCGAGCTGTTCGGGTATCGAAAGGGACAGGAGTGGTACGTGAGCCACTATCTCTTCGAGCGTCCGGCCTGAGTCCGGACCGCCGGTCACGGTTCGTAAAAGGCGCGTGACCGGGGTCCGATGACCGGGGCCTGGATCAGGCCTTGTCGTCCTTGTTCGTGTTGATGTTCAGCGGCATGTACGCGGGGCAGGTGCCGATCGCACCGGTCGCGAGCACGACCAAGCCGATGATCGAGAAGAGCACCGTGTTCGTGACGATGCCCAGGAAAACCAGAACGCCGCCGGCAGCCAGACGGATGTTACGATCGGTCTTACCAACATTTTTGATCAGGGTCATGAAGTCAACTCCGTTGTGCAAAAGGAAAAAAAAGATCGAGCGTGTGCCGGGCTTCGCCGAAGGCGCGGGATCTGCGAGGCTGGTCACGATGGACTCGCCCGTTTGGCCCGGCCGCTCCTGTATCGGTTACCGTCGGCGGGAAAAAATACAGTATACCCATTCCCGGTCTCGGGGTTCGTTGCGATCCGGCAAGGGTTGCCGACGATCGCCCTGCGGCCGTGATCCGGCGCGACCATCCGATGCCTTCGTGGGATCCCCGGCGTTGCGCTTGGTTCCCCGATGACCTCGGCCTCTCTGGCGAGCCAGCGTCCGAACCAGCGTCTTCGGCGTGCCGCCAGCATCATCGCGGACGGTGGCGTGGTTGCCTATCCCACCGAGGCTGTGTTCGGTTTGGGTTGCGATCCTCGTAACGGCGATGCGGTCGCGCGGATTCTGAGCATGAAGCGCCGTGATGTCGCCAAGGGGTTGATCCTGATCGCCGCGGATCCGAGCCAGCTCGAACCCTTCGTCCTGCCGCTCGCCGCCGATCGGATGGCGGAGATCCGAGCCAGCTGGCCGGGGCCGAATACCTGGCTGCTGCCGGCACGGTCCGACACACCCCGATGGTTGACCGGGCGCTTCGACACCCTTGCGGTTCGGGTCACGGCACACCCGCTTGCCGCCGCGCTCTGCAGCGCCTATGGCGGCGCCATCGTCTCCACGAGTGCCAATCAAGCCGGCCGACGACCGGCCCGGACGGCCTTGCAGGTCCGCTTGGCGCTCGACGAGGTCCCGGACATGATCCTCGCCGGGGCCTGTGTCGGCTCCGATCAGCCGTCCCGTATCCGCGACGGACGCACGGGGCGGATGCTGAGGGCCTGATCGGCCAAGGGTAATGGGAACGCTAGCCCTCGGGGCAGGATCCCGGCGTCCCGACCCGCACATCAACGCCGCTGTCGGAAGGTCCAAGGGGTCTGATGATCCCCCGGCGTCGCCCAGATCCCTACCGAAGCGGCCCGGGCCTTGCGCTCTGAGCGGAAGAAACGCGACTCCTCGCAATAGCGAGGATAGACCGCAGCCTGTCCCTGCTTGACCTGTTCGAGATTCAACGAGAGTCGCTCGCCGTCGGCAGTGTACACCTCCGCCACCGTCCGCCCGAAGCGGTCTGTCTCGATGGGCCGAAGCTCGACCCGATCCGTGGCAATTCGCTTCAGGTGTGCTCGGGACCGATTGCCCCAGGGCTTTTGGCCTTTCTCGGGTGCGTCAATACAGTACAGACGGACCTCCATGGACTTGCCGCTGCAGGTCAGCCGGAGCGAATCCCCATCCAGCACCTGATCCAAGGCGCAGAGTCGACTCGACCCGGCGAATGACCAATCGACCGGGATCAGACCCGGTCCCCAACGTTCGATGACCCAAGCGCCGGCCACGGCCAGTGCGATCAGAAGGCTCGGGAGGGCAGGGCCACGCCCTCGCCACCATCGCTTCATCGGCGCACTCGCCGCGGCAGCGAGCCGTCAACCATTGAGCCACAAATGGACGACGATGCTCGCGAAGTAACCCAAGGCGATCTCGGGCGTCCATCGCAAATGTGCGAAAAAGGTATAGACGCCGCGGGCCTGGCCCATGAGGGCGACCCCGGCGGCCGAGCCGATGGAGAGCAGCGATCCGCCGACACCGGCGGTCAAGGTGACCAGGAGCCACTGGGCCTGATCCATGTCCGGATTCATGGTCAGGACGGCGAACATCACCGGGATGTTGTCGACGACGGCGGACAGGAGACCGATGGCCACGTTGGCGGGGATCGGCCCCCATTGCTCATACATGACATCCGAGGCCATCGCGAGATAGCCGATGAACCCGAGACCGCCGACACAGAGTACGACCCCGTAGAAGAACAGCAGTGTGTCCCACTCGGCGCGCGCCACCTTGTTGAAGACATCGAAGGGCGTGATGTCGCCGATCAGATTCGCACGCTCGACGTTGCGTTTCTGCCAGCCGTGATGGCTCATCCGAAGATAAAAGCCGAAGAACTGCAGATACCCGAGCCCGGTCAGCATGCCGATGACCGGCGGTAAGTGCAGGAAGTTGTGGAAGGCGACCGCTGTTGCGATCGTCAGCAGGAACAGCAAAATGATGCGCCTGGCGCCGCGTCGCATGTGGATGTCCACCGGCGCGGTTTCGGCCTCGAGTTCGGCGGCTCGGTGGTACGAGAAGGATACCCGTCGAGTCGGTTTCGCCGGCGCCGTTGCGAGCTTGATGTGGGGCTTGACGTCGGGCACGGCGTGATGCATGAATAAAGCGGGTATCAGGAAATTCACCAGTGCCGGGATAAAGAGATCGAAAAACCCGAAGAAATCGATGATCCCTTTCTGCCAGACCATCAGGGTCGTAATGTCGCCGAAGGGGCTGAAGGCCCCGCCCGCGTTCGCCGCGACGACGATGTTGATGCAGGCTAGGGTCACGAATCGGGTGTTGTCGCCGCCAACCGCCATCACGACGGCACACATCAAGAGCGCCGTGGTCAGGTTGTCCGCCACCGGCGAGATGCAGAACGCCAGTCCGCCCGTCATCCAAAAGAGCGCACGTAGACCGAAGCCCTTGCGGATCAGCCAGGAGCGCAAGGCATCGAACACCTGCCGCTCCTGCATGGCGTTGATGTAGGTCATCGCGACCAACAGAAAGAGCATCAACTCCGAGTATTCGAGCAGGTTGTGGCGCACCGCCGCCTCGGCCTCGTGGGTGAGGCCGTTCTGCGAATAGACGTAGGCGATCAGCGCCCAGATGAGGCCGGCCGCGATGATGACCGGCTTGGACTTGCGTAAGTGCAGGAACTCCTCGCCCATCACGAACACGTAGGCGACTACGAAGATGCTCAGGGCCGCATAGCCGACGGTATGCGCAGTCAAGTCGATCCACTGCCCGGACTCGCTCGCGAGCGACAGGCCGGGTATGAGTAGAGCAAAAAGACCCATGTAGGGCACAAACGAAAGTCGTCCGGAGGCGCGCATCATGATGAATCCTGCTGGGATGGGGGGGCGGAGCCGCGGGCGATCGCGTCGGTGTTGAAGTCGACCGCACGGCCTATCCTCGAGCGTCTGCGTCGGCCATCCTGCGCCGAAAGCGCCGTCGCCCGACGCGACACGCCGCAAACTCCGCGCTCGAGCCATGCCGCCGACGGCGGCGCTCACGATACTAGCGGATTCATCCAGCGCCAAGCGGGTTTTACATGGAACAGCAGCACAAGACCTTGACCATGACCCTTCTGATGACGCCCGACATGGCCAACTTTTCGGGCCATGTTCACGGCGGGGCGACCTTGCGGCTGCTCGACCAGGTCGCTTATGCCTGCGCCGCGCGCTATTCCAATCACTACGTGGTCACGCTCTCGGTGGATCAGGTCTTCTTTCGCCAGCCGCTGCGCGTCGGCGAGCTGGTCACCTGCCTGGCCTCGGTCAACTACACCGGCAACACCTCGATGGAGGTGGGGATCCGGGTCATCGCCGAGGAGATCATCCACAAGACCACCCGCCACGCCATGACCTCGTACTTCACGATGGTGGCGGTCGACGACCAAGGGTGTCCCGTGAAGGTGCCTGCGCTGCAGATCGAAACACCCAACGAGCGCCGCCGCTACGAGAGCGCGGCCCTGCGGCGGGAGTTCAGACGCGAGATCGAGCGGCGCAACGACGAGATTCGTCAGGTGCATAAGAGCCGGGCGGGGGAGTCGTGATGGCTGCGACCAACACGTCGTTCGGGTCGGTCCCGGCTCGTCGAGGTGAGCTCGACAACAATTAACGCAAAGAACGCAAAGAACGCAAAAGCGTTCAATGTCCTGCCTTATTGACGGAAGACCTGACGCGGCTGTGCGTGCGAATCAATTCGCACCTACAAGCCGGTTCTACCTGTTCCGGAAATCACCTTGGCGGCGTCGGATGCAGCCGCGTGTAAGACCCCCCAGACAGCGTGTGACGTTTTTTGTGCTACGCTTCGTGAGCACACTAAACCGTGCCGATTCCGGCGGTCGTCAAGTCTGCCAGGGCCGATCCCATCCAAAAAACATCGCATACCGCACTGGGTGCGGTTTCATTTGAGGCGGCTGATGGAAAAGCTCGATGTCTTCTCGGTTCGGGAACTGCGTACTCGCTCGGGTGATCTGCTCAGAGACGCCGAGCTCGGACAACCCGCGCTCATCACGAAACATGGCCGACCCGCGATACTCGCCGTGCCGTTCGACCGGCGGTTGCTCGATCAAGGCGTGCATCGCGCCTTGGCACTGACCCTGTTCGAGAACCGCCAACTGACACTCGCCCAAGCCGCGAAGGTTGCGGGGCTCTCGCTGGATGGGTTCATCGATCTGCTGGGATCCCTCGGCCTAGCTGCCGTGGATTATCCGGCAGAGGAGTTGGCGGACGAGCTTGGCGCCGCCTTGTGAGGGCGGGTTGACGGGTGGGTCAGAATGAACAGGATCGTCGTCGCGGACGCCTGGCCACTGATCGCCCTGGCTCGGACCGAACACCTGTCGCTGCTGTTCGCCCTCTACGGATCCGTATTCGGGGACAGTATATGCAACCCATCCTGCTCCGTAGTGAGCGGACATGCCTCGCATGCGAGCGTCGCTGCTGCCGGGCTTCGGGTCTGGCTTGTGGGCAGGCAGTACTCTACCGGCGGAGTTAAATTTACTGTCCATATAAAATGCGGAAGGGGCGTCGCAGCAGCGGCATGGGGGACACGCAGCCTCAGTCAATCGAGCAGCATGCGGAAGGTCTCGATCGGCGCGATGAGCTGGAGTGGGCTCGAGGCGAAGGCGTTGAAGCCGTGGTGGCGGTAGAAGGCCGCGGCCTCGTCGTCCTTGGCGTCGACCACCAGGGCGAAGACCGCGATCTCGGAGCGCAGCGCGCGCATCGCTGCATTGAGCACGAGCGCGCCGCCGAGTCTGCGGCCCTGGAAGCGCCGGTCGATGGCAAGCCGCCCGATGCGGGCCGCCGGCACCGCGGGGTAGCGGGGCAGCCGGCGTGTCATGTCAACGGGGAGGTCGGAAACCGGAACATCGGCGGCCGACAGCGTGTAGTAGCCGGCGACACGCCCGGTTGTCTTCTCCACTGCCACGTAGCAGGCGCTGACCCGGCGGCGTAGATCCTGGCCGACCTGGGTCTTGAAGTAGCGATCCAATGGCTCAGCGCCGCAGCAGAAGTCCGAGCGATCCTCTTTGCCGAGAAGCCTGATCTCGAAGGGGTGATCGGTCATACCGGGCCGATCAGCGCCTCATGCGCGGCCCGCGCACGCGCCAGGGCCGGCCTCGGCTCCGGCGGATTCAGCAGCAGCTCCACGAATCGGCGCTGATCCTCGACCGATAGGCGTATCGTCGACGCTTCTTCCAAGGCCCTGCGGGCCTCCTTCTCCGCCGCAGAGACCACGAACTCGCTCACGGAGCTGCCTTGCAGCTCCGCGGCCCGCTGTACGAGGACGAGCGTGTCCGGCTTGACTCGGGCCTCGATGCGCTTGGATTTGGTCTTCATCATCGCTTCATCTTCCGTCCACTAGACACTCACTGTACGGCGCAGACGCCGTACAGTGCAAGGCAGAACGTCAGTCGGCCCCGCTCGAAGACGGCCCCTTCTGCGATACAGACGCCGAGTCGGTAGCCGGGGCCGAGGCCACGGCTCGGTCTTCCACCGCAGTGGCCCGCTCGTGCGCTTTGCAGCGAATTCGGGTGACAGTAAATGGAGCTCGTCCCGCTCCGTTACAGGGGACAGTATAAGTCACTGGAGTTTCGCGGTTTTCGGGGGCCTGCGCGGACGGGTAGGGGAGTTTTGGAAGGGTTTGCCGGATTTCGCGCAAACCCCACCGAAAATCCTGAGGCCCAGGCCGCGCGACGTCTGCCGGCTCAGAACCCTAAAACTTCAGTATCTCAATAGCCTCGACCAGTTCGTCAAGCATGCGCTGCACTGCCGGCATTACCTGCGCTACTGTGACGATTTCGTACTGCTGTCCGCCGATCGCGAGCAGCTGGTGGATTGGCGGGACTCCATCGAGGGCTATCTCGACCAGGCCCTGGAGCTGGCGCTGAATCCGCGCCAGCGCCTGCGCCCGCTGTCCGACGGGGTGGACTTCCTCGGCTATATCGTGCGTCGCGACTATCGCCTGGTGCGCCGGCGCGTGGTCAATAACCTGCGCGCGCGGCTGCTGACCTTCGAGGCCGAGCTTGTTGGAGAGGGGCGCTGTTTGCGGCGCTTTCGCTATGAGCCAGAACTGCTCGATGCCTTGCACGCGGTGCTCGCCTCCTACCGCGGGCACCTCGGCAAGGCCAACAGCCAACGGCTCTGGGCTAGCCTCTGGCAACGCTTTGCCTTTCTGCAGGAATACTTCATTCTGGATGCCGCGACAGGCAAGCTTCTGCGCAAGGACCGGGTCCCGCCCCAGTTGACCTCGGTGCGTGAACAGTATCGCTGGCTGCGCCAGCGCTTCCCTGGCGATGTGGTCTTCTTCGAGGTCGGGCGCTTTTATGAACTCTACGGCGCCGACGACGTGTTGTTGGCGCAGCGCCTCGGCCTCGAACCCTTGGCGAAGAACCGCCGCGGGGCACGCTTCGGCTTTCCGCTCGTGTTGGCGCGGCGCTATGCGCGCACGCTCTTGCGCGACGGGCGCTCTATCCTCGTGGCGACACAGACCGAACAGTCATGGACCGGCATCCGAGAACGTCGACCGCAGTGGCGCCTGGTGCCGCGACACGGGGCAACGGTGGAAACTGCTGGGGGGAAGACGTGAACGCTGGACAATGAGCCCTCCGGCAGCTTCGATCTTCTCGGATCCTAATGATGGGTCGAAGGGCGCGCCGATCACAGCGCCGCAATCTTCTCCCGCTGCGCCTGTAGGTTGCCGATCGCCGTCGATTGCTCGACGAGCCGCGCACGCTCTTTGTCGACGACGGCGGCCGGGGCCTTGTCGACGAAGCTCGGGTTGGCGAGCTTCTGCCCGATCCGCGCGATCTCGTCGGTCAGGCGGCCGATCTCCTTGTCGAGACGTTTGAGCTCGGCGTCCTTGTCGATCAGGCCGGCCATCGGGATGAGGAGCTTCATGTTGCCGACGAGTGCGATCGCCGATTCCGGCGCGCTCGACTCGTCATCGAGCAGAGTGACTGACTCGATGCGCGCAAGAAAATCCAGGTAGGGCCGGGCCACGGCGAGCCAGGTCTTGTCCTGCTCGGAGGCGTTGGCGACCAGGACCGGCAGCGGTTTACCGGGCGCGATGTTCATCTCGCCCTTGATCCGGCGCACCCCGAGGATGACCTGCTGGACCCACTCGATCTCGGCGACGGCCTCGGGGTCGTCGGCGCCTGCGTCGGCGACGGGGTAGGGCGCGAGCATGATGGTTTCGCCCTGCGCGCCGGCCAGGGGCGCGACCTTCTGCCAGATCTCCTCCGTGATGAAGGGCATGATCGGGTGGGCGAGCCGCAGCAGGGCCTCCAGCGTCTCGACCAGGGTGCGGCGGGTGCCGCGCTTGGCGGCATCGCTGGCGCTCGTGCCGGTGAGCACGGGCTTGGACAGCTCCAGATACCAGTCGCAGAATTCGTTCCAGGTGAAGTCGTAGATCGCCTGGGCGGCGAGGTCGAAGCGGTAGCCCTCGATGGCCTCCGTGACCGTGGCCGTGGTGGCGTTGAGACGGGCGCGGATCCAGCGATCGGCCGCGGAGAGCTCCAGCTCGCTGCTGGATTGATCGGGGGCTTGGCCGCAATCCTGATCCTCCGTGTTCATCAGCACGTAGCGCGAGGCGTTCCACAGCTTGTTGCAGAAGTTGCGGTAGCCCTCGCANNGAAGGTGAAGCGCAGCGCGTCGGTGCCGAAGCCGGGGATGCCGTCGGGGTAGTCCTTGCGGGTCTGTTTGGCGATCTTCTCGGCCAGATGCGGCTGCATCATGCCCTTGGTGCGCTTCTCGACCAGCGCTTCGAGTCCGATCCCGTCGATCAGATCGATGGGGTCCAGCACGTTGCCCTTGGACT
>NZ_DIUM01000078.1 GCF_002423035.1 Thiocapsa sp. UBA6158 | reverse complement strand
AAGGTGTAACTGCTCTTTTTAGGTTGAACCTAGATCCGGCAGTTGAACGGCCCCTGGAGTGCGTCCCGCGCGGTGTCCGGCAAGGCGCGACGAGGCGGCGTAGTGGTTCTACGCCAACGCGTTGCAACGCAGTCGGGCGCCGCGCGGGGCGTGCTCCAGGGGTTGTAGCGGCCTTCAACCTGCCGGTGAGCCGTCAGACGAGCACGATCGTCTAGGCCGTCGAGACCTTGCATGAAGCACGCAGCGGTCAACTGCCGGATCGAGGTTGAACCGACTCCGCTCGATCGCGCCGCGTCCGAGCGCCGTGCCTACTCGATCGAAGGTACCGCATCCGAGATCTCGAGCTCGCGTCGGTCGAGTCGGTTCTCCGCCTTGAAGCGCGCGGCCTCGCGGATCAGGGCAAGGCGCGCGCGGTCCCGGCCCCAAATCGTCTCGAGGCGACGCTCGGGCTTGACCTCTTCCGTCCAGAGACGCCAAAGCAGGGTGGCGTTCTCCCAGTAGGCGGCGCCGATGGTATGTCCGTCGGGGCTGAAGTCTGCGTAGGCAACGCCGCCGAGGTCGCCATCGAGGGTCAGAAAGGATTCCTCCGGCAGCGGGCTCGGACGCGTGGGACGCATCCAAATACGCACCGCGCCGTCACGCGAGGCGGTCAGGATCCAGCGTCCGTCCGGACTGAATTTGGCGGCGTAGATCCGATCCTTGTGCCCGACGAGATTTGCGAGCAGGGAGCCGTCCAAGGCCCAAACCTGTGCCTTCGCGTTCAATGACGCGGTGACGAGCGCCTGACTTTCCGGTGCAAACGCGACGCTGTAGAGGATGCCGGCCTGGGGCTCCAGATATCGGGGAGACGCGCAGCCGCCGTCGGTCAGCCCCACCAAGGCGGCACTGCCGTCCTCGCTGGAGGTCGCGAGCCAGCGACCGTTCCGGGAGAAGGCGACGTCCGTCACCACTTTCGTATGCCATTGTGCCGCGCACACCGGTGCCCAGCCGCCGGTGCTGTCCACCCGCATGATCCGGACACCGCCGCCGTCGTCGCCGGTCGCGACCAGTGTTGTTCCATCCAGGCCCTCGGAGACCGCTGCGGCCTGAACCGCGCTTCCGCCCTCGCCCCACCCGGGAGCACCGTCGAGCGGGGCGCAGGCGAGCGTATCCCAGAAGCGTACCGGCTCGGCGAGATCGCTCGATGTCGTGATAAGCCAGCGTCCGTCGGGGGCGAACAAGGCCTGATGGACGCTCGGACAGCTGCGCCCGCTATCCGGGCTGCAGGGTGAACCGTCGGCGGAGACCTCCAGGCGACAGCCACCGCCGCTGCTCAGATTCCAGACCCGGGCAGTGCCGTCGTGACCCGCGCTTGCCAGCCGGTCCGCCGAGGGCGAGAAGGCGACCCGACGCACGCGCCCCTCGTGACCCCTCAGGGTCCGGATGCGCACCGGCGGGGGCGCATCGTCGCGACGATCGTACTGCCAGACCTCGACCCTTCCGTCGAAGGCGGCGGTGGCGAGCATGACCGACCCCGACCCTGACTCCGTGGTCCCTGCATCCGGCGATCCCGTGGCTGCGGCAGGCGTCTCGGCCATCGCAAGATGCCAGACGTGATCGACGCTGGGGAGATGGAAGGCCAGTGTCTCGGTCGGTTTGACCGACCAGAGTCGCGCCGAGCCGTCCGGATCCGAGTAGCTCAGGACCCGACGGCCGTCGGAGCTGAAGCGGGCATCCGTGACCGCCGCGTCATGACTGAAGACCGCCACCTCCTTGCCGGAGAGCAGACCCCAGAGGCGTGCTGTCTTGTCGAGCGAGGCGCTGAGCACGAGTGGCTCGCGATCCTCGTCGTCCATGCCCGGCGACACCCGTACGTGCTCCACGCTCAGGTCGTGATGCCCGAGGACCTCGGCATTGCGACTCTCGAGATCCCAGCGTACCACCTGTCCCGCGTCGTCTCCGGCGATCAAGTACTGTCCGCCGGGCGAGAACACCGCCTCGCGCACCGCGGACTTGTGGATGCGAATCCGTCGGCCGTCACGCTCGATCACACCGAGCTCGGCAAGCTCGCTGCCGTCGAGGTCGTAGACGCGGATCCGCTCGTCCGCGGAGGCCACGGAGATCCGCCGACCCGCCGGGTCGAATCGTGCATCGTTGGCCGGCCGGCCGAGCGAGCCGCCGGTCGGCAGGACCACCCGTTCGGTGCCCGTGCGGGTCTCGAGCACACGCGCGGTGCCGTCGCGCGAGGCGGTGACGAGCAGCTCCCCGTCAGGCGCAAAGGCGATGCTGCGCACCTCGCTCGCGTGCACGGGCACGTCCCAGAGCGGTGCCCCGGGACGGCCCAGATCCAGGAGACAGACGGCATAGCGGTCCTGCGGCGCAGCGTGTGAGATGGCGAGAAAGCGGCCATCGCGATCCAGCGCAATCGGACTGTCCGAGCGCGCGCCGCAACTCCAGTCGGGCGGCCGACCGGGCTCGGCCGGGAGCCGCCAAACCCCGGCCTCGCCGATCCCCAGGATGGTCTGCGGCTCTGCGCTGCCGATGAAACGGACCGAATGGATCGGCGTCCGGGGACCGAACAGGCGCGCCTCGGGCTGGTAGCTCAGCCCGCGCAGTGCCCAAAGCTGCGCACCGTCACCCCGCGATTGAGTGACCAGGCGCTCGCCGTCGTCTCGAAACGCCGGAGGCAGCGGCTGGTCGCCCGCCATGACCTCGGAGTGGACCATCGCGATCATGCGGTTCGTGGTGAAGGCACGACTCAGCGTATCGGTCGCTGCCTCGGGCAGATAGGGACCGGCATTCAGCGCGAGTCGCACCGCCTCGGGCGTGTTGCCCTGCCGCACGGCCAGATCCGCCGCCTTGAGCAGGCTGCGCTGAAGATTCAGGGTGGCCTCGCGCGAGGCGTCCCAAGCCCAAAAGGCCGCCCCGGTGGCAAGGACCAGGAGTGCAGCCAGGGTCAGGCCGAGGAGCCGAGCCCACCGGTTGCGCCGCCGCTGCAGTACCAGGTGCTGATGCGAGTGCTCGAGAAGCTCCTGCTCCAAGGGCTCGAGCTCCTCGCCGTAGGCATCCGCGAAGCGCCGCGCCGCGGCATAGCCGGCCTCTCCGAGCAGATATTCGCGATTGCAGTCGGTGCGCCTCCACAGACGTGCTTGGCGGGAGATCTGATAGCGCAGGATCAGATCGCGTCGGTTGCTCGGGTCCGCAACCCAATCGCGGATCGGGGACCACCGCTCGAAGAGGGCCGGATGGATGAAGCTCGCGAGCGCACGGTAGTCCTCCCAGTGCAGGACAGGCACCGCGTCGGGATCCTCGCCGCGCTCCACCTCCGCAGACGTGATGGCGGGATCGGGGGCGACCTCGAAAACGCCGTCCGACGGCACCGACACATCGCGTCCGACGATGCCGCGCCTGCTGCGCAGCCGCTCGCGCCACTCCTCCCCGGTCTGGATCATGATGCGGCGCAGATCGTCCATGAGGCGCGGCGCCTCCTGCGTGCAACCGAGTCGCGCCGAGGGATCCGCCACGCCCTCGGCAACCAGCAAGCGAGCCTCGATGAGCGACTCCACGAGCCTGCCGACCGCCGGATGGCGGGTCAGGGTAAGCAGGTCGCCACGGCGTGCGCCAAGCGCCGACGTGCCTCCGCCCTCGAGCGCGATCAGGCTGCGGCAGAGCACAGGCAGGGCGTCCCGGGTCTCGGGATCCAAAGCCTCCCAGAGTGCGTCCGCACGGCGCAGCAGAGAGCCGGAGAGTCCGCCGACACGGCGATAATCGGCGAGTGTCAGGGGCGGATTCCGGGTGGATTCCCCAGTGCCGGAGCCGTCTCGCGCGCGTCCGTAGAGCTCGTCCAGCAAGGGCTCGAGTACGGCCGGCCAGTGCTCGAGCAGGCTCGCCTCTGATTCCAGCGCCTCGACCAGGCCGCGTCCGCCGCCGGCCATTCCCTCGTATTCGATGCCGGCAACGCGCGCGGGGATCTCGATGACCTGTCTGATCCGCGCCGCGGGCGGTGGCTCCAGGCGAAACCAGCTCTGCTCGTCCAGGAGCGCCGCGAGCTCGGGCAGCTCGCCGAGGTGGCGCAGGTAGTCGCTGCGCAGCGAGGAGATCACCCAGACGTCATCGCGGGCAGCAAGCAGGACCAGCGCCTTGAAGAAAGACCGGGTTCGGGACGCTCCCCGCATCGACTCCGTAAACAGGCGATCGAGTGGATCGACGATGATCGCGAGCTGCAAACGCCCGTTGGCTCCGTCACTTCTGCTCGCCGGGTCATCGGCCAGCTGCGCGAGCGCGGCCAGAAGCTGATCGGCGGCGACCTCCGGCTCGCTGACCAGCAATCGCGTCAAGCGAGCGACATCGAGACCGAAGGCATCCAGCGCCGGCCCCAGCAAACCGGGCGCGGCGAGGGCGACGGCCAGGGCCTCGATCGGATCGCGATCATCCAGATCCACGAAACCCCAGCGGCAGCCGGCAATGCCCGGGAAGAGAAAGGGCCGGATCAGACGCGGCAGCAGCCCGGCGCGGATCAGCGAGCTCTTGCCCACCCCGCTCGGACCGCTCAACAAGAGCAGTCCGCGCCCGGAACCTTGCAGCGTCTCCAGGCGTGTCACCAGCTCGCGCGTCTCGGTCTCGCGACCCGTAAAGACGCGGTCGTCGACCACCTCGAACGGCGCACCGGCACGGAAGGGACTCCCGCGCCAGTCGGCGGCATCGGAGGCCAGGCGTCGCTCCGCACTGATGCGTCGGTTCAGGAGCTTGCGCAGTTGCGTCTCGAGCAGCTCGCGGAAGCTGCGGTCGTTGCCGAACTGTCTGAAGGCGCGCCTGAAACTGCCGTCCGGGTTGAAGAAGTGGGTGCGAAAGAACTCTTCGAGTCGATGTCGGTCGGCGAGCGCCTCGCGGGTCGCCTCGGCATTGTTGACGTCCACCATGCGCGGCGCGGTCTTTTTGTAGACCAAGACCTCGGGGGTACCCGTGCGGGCCGATTCGCGCACCGCGTCGACGAACTCCCACTCGGTCCCGGTCATGCCCTCGTAGGGATCCTCCGCGAGCGGGGTGCCGAGCCGCGTCCAGAGCATGACGAGCACGATCTCGCATTCCGAAGGGCGCAGGAGTCCGGCCTGAAAACTCTGCGCCGCCGTCAGCGCCTCCTCCTCCCAGAGAACCGCCTGGAGGCTGAAATAGGGGAGATATTCCTGGGCCAACGCCTCGATCACATCCTTCACCAGGGCACGCTCGTGCTCCAGATCGGACGGCGAGGAGACGAAGATTCGGACCTTGTGCTCAGTCATGAGGGTGATCGGGAACGGACATGCCGCAACTATAACTCGGGGCGGGTGGATTTTTCGGAACCGAGATGGCTGCCCGCCGTTGGCGCGTTCAACCTAGATCCGGCAGTTGAACGGCCCATCGAGTGCGTCGCGCGTGGTGTCCGGCAAGGCGCGACGAGGCGGCGTAGTGGTTCTACGCCAACGCGTTGCAACGCAGTCGGGCGCCGCGCGGGGCGTGCTCCAGGGGTCGTAGCGGCCTTCACCCGGCCGGTGAGCCGTCAGACGAGCACGATCGTCAAGGCCATCAAGACCTTGCATGAAGCACGCAGCGGTCAACTGCCGGATCCAGGTTCAGCTGTTTCAGGGTGTGACCGAAACTGATGCGT
>NZ_DIUM01000046.1 GCF_002423035.1 Thiocapsa sp. UBA6158 | reverse complement strand
GACAAGTCGGACAGGCTCCTAGGAGGCCAGATTTCCGGTCAACCGCATGGTCTCTATCTGATCTATCCGCAGGGCAATTATTTCGCGGCCTCGCCCCAGACGCCTTACCTGCAGATCGGCGAGACCAAATACGGCAAGCCGGCGCTGGATCGTATCGCCGAGCCGGATCTGTCTCTGGAGAACGGGGCGCGTCTGTGCGTGGTTTCTCTGGACGCCACCTCGCGCTCGAACGTGACGGTCGGCCCGCCGTTCGAAGTCGCCATTTATGCCAAGGACAGCCTGACCCTGACCCATCGACTCAAGCTGACCGCCGATTCGCCGGCTCTGCGGTCGCTCTCCTACAGTTGGAACGAGGGCATCCGCGGCGTCTTCGACCATCTGCCCCGCTTCGATTGGGAGGCGATGGGCGAGGCGCCGGCGCAGCGGATACCGACCTGAGTGCGTCAGTCGTAGTGCTCCCGGGGCCGCGTCACCCGCCCGGTCAGAAAGGAGCGCGCCGGATCCACCCGGGCACGGCCGGCAAGTGCGGTGCGACCGAGCAGCATCCGAAACAGCATGGTTTCGCGATTGGTCAGGGTGATCTCGATCGGCCAATCCTGCCCGGCAAGCATGAGCCGGCTGCGAATGATGTAGCGATCCTCGCGGTGACCGCCCGAGTCGGTCACCCGCCGCTGGTCGATAACCAGCGCCTCGCCGTGGATCACCACATCGGTGCGTTTCTGCAGCGGATGCACGCCGAATCGTACGTAACGCTCGCGGCCCCGATGGAAGCCGTCGACATAGAAGGCATGGAGGGTGGAGGTGCGCGCCCCCGTGTCCACCTTGGCCTTGACGAGGCTGAGCCCCAACTCCGGTAGAGCGACCCACTCACGCCAGCCCAACAGCAAGGTTGCGGAGGTCTCGCCTGGAGGGCCGCCGGGAGTCATCGCGCAACCTCGCTCAAGGCCGTCAAATGCACAATCCGCACGCCGCTACGCCTCCCGCTCGACCTCGATCGCCAAGGCCCGATGTTAGCAGAGCCAAGCCCGGATCCGGACTGCTAAACTGGGGGCCGGTTCGGGCGAGCTCGATCAACGCATTTCGGAGACACCATGTTAAGACCGATCCACATGACCCTGATCGCCGCCTTGGCCCTGCCGCTGGCCGGGACCGCCGTTGCGGAGCAGGGCACCGCCAAGATCCTCGCACCCTGGGAGGCGAACGGTCAGCTTTTTCAGATCGCCGTGGACAAGCTCCAATTCATCGGCACCTTCGAGGGCATCATGTACATCGAGCACGGCGAAGGCCTCCTGGATGCGGCGCTCTTCACCTGTCCCTCGACCCAGATCATCCACGTCCTGAGCAACCAGCTCGAGAGCCACGGCTTTTGTACCATCGAGAGCCCGACAGGTGATTCGGTCTACGCCGAGTTCAACTGCAACGGCGAGCCCGGCTCCTGTAATGGCACCTTCACGCTCACCGGCGGAACCGGCCGGCTCGCGGGGATCACCGGTCAGAGCGACATGATCGTACGCACCGCGCTGAGCGGGACCGCCATGAACGAGGCGTCCGGTGGGACCGTGTCGGCGGCGAAGGGGCTCGCGATCTGGCCGGAGATGCGCTTCGAGTTTCCCGGCAAGAGTGCGAAGGCCGGCATGCTCGGCACCGGAGTCGGCTCAAACGGAGGGGAACTCATTCCGGACATGCTGACTCCGGAGGCGCCGGGCAGCACGACCGATCCCGATGCGCACGCCGAGGGGGCAGCCTCCGGCGACGCGCCTGCGAGCCGTTCCGCGCAAGACAACCCGGCGAGCGAGCGCTGAGCGGATGGCCCGCCGAGACTTGCCGAGCAGACGAGGAGGGATCGATCGTTTGTCGGGTGCGGCCCTCGCCGGCGTCATTGCAGCGTTGCTCCTCGGCGCCCAGGCCTTCGCCGCCGGCGCCCGCGAGATAGTTGGAATCCCGATCGTCGAAGACGACGGGTCCCTCACGATCAAGGGTCAGGCAATCGAGCTCTACGGGATCTATCTTCCGCAGACCGAGCGCCAGTGCCGGCGCTGGGAGCGCCCCGTCCGCTGTGCTCCGCGCAGCACACTTGCGCTCGACTTCCGCGTCAGGGGGTTCGTGAGTTGCGAGCCGCGCGGCCGATCCGAGACCGGACGGATTCAAGCGATCTGCCATGTCGATCGTACCGGGCTGAATCCGGGCGAGGACTTGGCCGCCTATCTCATTCAGCGCGGCTGGGCGCTCGCACTCCCGGGAGCGCCGTTCGAATATCACGCCATGGAGCGTATCGCCCGCACCCAGCAGCTCGGCGTCTGGGGCACGGCGGCCGACGCCATCGGCCCGCGCTGATGCGGCGGCGACGCGATCAGGCTTTTGGCTCGAACGCCAAGGCCACCGAATTGATGCAATATCTGAGCCCCGTCGGTCTCGGCCCGTCCGGAAAGACATGCCCGAGATGGGCGCCGCAATTGTTGCAAAGGACCTCGGTACGGCGCATGCCGTAGCTGACGTCGTCCTCGGTCGCCACGACGTCGGGCGCGGTCGGCCGCCAAAAGCTCGGCCAGCCCGAGCCGGAATCGAATTTCTCGCTCGCGTCGAACAAGGGCTCGCCGCAACAGACACAACGGTAGAGACCCGGCTCCTTGGAGTCGTGATACTGCCCGGTGAAGGCCGGCTCGGTGCCTTTTTCCCGGCAGACACGGTATTGCTCCGGCGTCAGGGTTTCGCGCCATTCGCGATCGGTTTTCTCGATCTTATGACCCATAGCGACCTCATGTGATTTGGTTTTCGTATGACTCTGGTGTCGACGATCCGCTTGAGGTTCGGATCGGGCATGGGCGGCATTGGCTTGAGCCTCGGGCGAGGCGACCCTTATACTGGCTGCATCTTATCGGTCCGAATCGTGATGATTCGCGACCCCGACCGCGACTCGGTTCCGGGACCGTCCATATGATGAAGTTATCCGTGCCACCCCGAACGCAGGTAATGGGGTCGCACCGCAGCGATGTCCACTTGCTGCCGTGCCGGTCCGCACGATGCGCCCCGTGCCGTTCCCCGACAGACGCGAAACCCGTGTCGACCGACGCCGATCCGGCCTGTGCATCCGAGGCGTTTGCCTGAGATGTTCCTGCGGAACCGACATCGCCTCTGGGTCCGCTTGGTCTTGATGCTCGGTGCCATCTCGCTGTTCGTCCTGGCCTACCAATGGGGTAATCAGTACCAGCGCCGCAGCGCCGCGCCTCCGACGATCGGAGGGTTGCTGATCCGTCCGCCTGCGAGCCTGCCGGATTTCGAGCTCCGCGAGGCCCTCGGTCGTCCGTTCGGCCACAAGGATCTGTCGCAAGGCTGGACCCTGCTCGCCTTCGGCGATCTGTCGCGCGCGTCGGGACAGCTCGCCGTCCAGCGTCTGATCGATATTTACAACCGGCTGGCCGACGAGCGCGTCTTGCGCAAACAACTGCGCCTCGTCCTCGTCGGCACGGGTGATTCCAGCCTTCACCGGGATTTCGCCGGCCTCATGCCCGCGTTGAAAATCCTCGGCGGCGACGCCGAGCAGATCGAGCGTCTCCGCACCGACATCGGTCTCGGCGCGTCGGACTCGTCTGCGATCTTCGTCCTCGCACCGGGCGGTTACCTGCTTGCCTTCCTGCCCGAGACCGAAGGCGGCGCACAGATGGCGGAGGACCTGAGGGCCATCCACGCCAGCTCTGATCTCTTGTTGCCGGAGACACCATGACGGAACCAGTCCGGGGCGTGGGGGCGCGACTCTTCGTCGCCCTTCAGCACGTCCTTCCACAGCACCTGTTGTCGGGTCTCATGTATCGGTTGGCGCGTGTGCGCTGGCGTCTTCTCAAGGACCTGCTGATCGCGACCTTCCTACGCTTTTACCGGATCGATATGACCGAGGCAGCGGAGCCGAATGCGAAGGCTTATGTGGACTTCAACGCCTTCTTTACGCGTGCGCTGAGACCCGATGCGCGGCCCCTCGATCCGGACCTGCTTGCGGTCGTGAGCCCCGTCGACGGCACGCTCAGTCAGAGCGGGCGGATCAGCGCGGGCCGTGTGATCCAGGCGAAAGGTCGGGATTTCACCGTCGAGGAGCTCCTCGGGGGCGACCCCGAGCGGGCACGGGCCTTCAACGGCGGTACCTTCGCGACCATCTATCTGGCACCGAGCGATTATCACCGGATCCACATGCCGCTCGGCGGCGATCTCGCCTGGATGCACCATATTCCGGGGCGGCTGTTCAGCGTGAACACCGTCACCGCGGATCTGGTGCCGCGTCTGTTTGCCCGCAACGAGCGGGTGGCCTGCCGATTCGAGACCGAGCTCGGCGCGATGGCGATGGTCCTGGTCGGGGCCATCTTCGTCGGCGGGATCGAGACCGTCTGGGGCGGCGAGGTGACGCCTGTACGAGCACGGAGTCGGCTGTCGAACGCGGGCTCCGTTCAGGGCAGCGCAGGCGGATCGGTCAGGCTCGAGCGCGGCGCCGAGATGGGTCGCTTCAATCTGGGCTCGACCGTGGTCCTACTTTTCGAGCCGGGTCGGGTGCAGTTGGACGAGACGCTCGTGCCGGGCAGCAAGGTTCGACTCGGGCAGCGGCTCGGCGGCACTGCCGCGGCGTCCGAGCACGTCGCGACCTAGCGCGAGCCCGCGGCGAACCGGAGGCGCTTTCATGTCCCATCTCTTCCTTGCCGTGACCGCCCACGGTTACGGGCACCTGGCGCAGGCGGCGCCGGTGATCCATGAGCTGGCGCGGCGTTTTCCCGGTCTGCGGATCACCCTGCAGAGCGACATCGATCCGGGCTTGGCGCGCAGCCGACTGCCGCCCGGGTTGACGCAGATCCAGGAGGCGACGGATATCGGCCTGCTCATGGACGGCCCGCTCGGCACCCGTTGGTCGGAAAGCCTGATCCGATATGCGGATTTCGAGGCCGACTACGAACGGCGACTCGCGCGCGAGACCTCACTGTTGCGCCGAGAGGCGCCTGACCTGGTCTTGGCCGACGTGCCCTGGCTGCCGCTGGATGCGGCGCGGCGGGCGGGTATCCCGGCGGTAGCACTCTGCTCGCTCAACTGGTACGACATCCTGCTCGAGAGTCCGGTGGCCGATCAGCTCCCCGCACCTGTGATGGAGCGAATGCGGGCGGTCTATGCCGCAGCCGAGCGCTTCATCCGACCGGCCCCCTCGATGCCGATGTCCTGGCTGCCGAACGCGATCGATGTCGGCCCCATCGCGAGCCGTTATCCGGACCGTCGCAAGGAGTTGCGCTCACGCTGCGGTGTGCCCCCCGATCGCCCCATCGCCCTGATGCAATTCGGTGGATTCCAGGGGTTCGATCCGCTCGCGATGTGGCCCGAGCAGGACCAGGTTCATTGGTTGGTTCAGGATCTCCCCGCCGGTTCGAGGCGCGATGCGACCGGGATTTCCTCGCTTGGACTGCGGGTGCCGGACGTCATGTCCTCCTGCGACCTCATGCTGTGCAAGCCCGGCTACGGCACCTATTCGGAGGCCGCAGTCAACCGGATCCCCGTGCTCTATGTCAGACGCGGCGATTGGCCGGAGGAAGCCGCCCTGATACCCTGGCTGGCAGAGCGGATGCCGACACGCGAGGTGACGCGGGAGGATCTTCTGGCGGGACACCTCGCCGAGGCGATCCATGCCTTGCGCACCGCCGATCGGCCGCCTGCCGTGGAGCCGACCGGTATCGAGGAGGTCGCGGACCTTCTCGAGCCCCTTTTGGAGCATGGGTCCCGCCGTGCGGGTCATGCGTCCCGGCTCGGTTCCGCCGATTGGACCGGCACCTCCTCGGTAACCTCAGTGGTGGACGGGTCATGACGACACTCAGTGACGATCGAAAAGGGACGCGATACCTGGTGCTTCTGGCACTGGTCTTTTGGCCGCTCGTCTCCTGGGGTACCTTGGCCGGCAAGTCTCCTGCGACTGAGGGAGCCGAGACGCGGCCGCCCGAGGCAGCCCCGACTAAGCCGGCGTTGCCTACCGCACCGAATCGACCGCGTCCGAGCCGTGCGGAGGTCATGGCCATGATCCCGGAGGTCGCCCGGCGACATGGTGTCGAGGAGGAATTGGTACGCGCGGTCGTCGCGGCGGAGTCGAACTACAACGCCCACGCCGTGTCTCGCGCGGGCGCGGTCGGGCTGATGCAGTTGATGCCCCCGACGGCGGCGGACTATGGGGTGACCTCGGTCGCCGATCTCTTCGACCCCAAGATCAATCTCGACACCGGCACACGTCACCTCAAACGTCTACTGCGCAAGTACAACAACGACTACGGCCGGGTCATCATGGCTTACAACGCGGGTGAGGGCGTGGTCGATCGCACCAACAGCCAGGTGACCTATCTCGAGACGCTCAACTATACCGAGGCGGTGATTACCTATTACCGCCGCAACGGCGGGACTGCGCCCACACAGGTGGCCTTGAATCAGGTGCGGACCCTGCGCGGGACGCGCGACTTGGGCAAGGCGAGGCGCCTGATGAAGAAGTATCTGGACCCGTCGTTGTTGTCGCTCAAGGTCAAGCCGACGCTCGACCTGCGGCGTCTTAATCCGGCCCTTCACGAAGTGGGCCCGGAGAGTAAGCCGATGTTCGAGCTGGGCGCGACCGGTCGGCCCTGATTCCGGTTCCGGACGGCGCATCGTCGGCATCGCTCGAGAGGAGTCTCGGCACATGGTCTACGGGTTTGCGGCACTCCTGCTGATCCCGCTCGGCTGGGGTCTATGGATCTTCAATCGTCTGGTGCGTCTACGCAATCGCGTCCGCGCGGCTTGGAGCGATATCGACGTTCAGCTCACCCGGCGTCACGACCTGATCCCCATGTTGGTCGAGGCGGTGCGCGGCTATGCTGCGCATGAGCAGACACTCTTTGCGGCTGTTGCGGCGCTGCGCACCCGCGCCATCGAGACGCGAAGCCCCGCCGAGCTGGCGACCCTGGAGACGGCACTCGAGCAGTCGGTCGGCCGGCTGATCCTGCTCGACGAGGCCTATCCGGATCTCAAAGCGAGCGAGAACTTCCTGCGCCTTCAACGCGATCTCGTCGATGTCGAGGAGCATCTCCAATACGCACGCCGTTTCTACAACGGTGCGGTGCGCGAGTTGAACGACGGGATTCAAAAGGTGCCGGACCTGCTGATCGCTAGGCTCTTTGGATTCGCATCGGCCGAGTTCTATCTGGCTCGCGAGTCCGAGCGCGCGGCACCGCGACTCGAGGGCGCAACATGAGCATGATCGACCTCCGCCGCGACCCTTCTACCGGGGGGGTCCCGTTGTCGCGGATGCATCGATGCTCGGTTTGCGGGGGTGCGTGGTTCCTCGGCCTCCTGCTCCTGCTCGGGCTCGGCACCGAGGCCGGTGCTGCCGAGGAGATCATCTCCTTCCACAGCGATCTCGCGATCCAGTCCGACGGCGGTCTCGAGGTGACCGAAACCATCGCGATTCGTGCCGAGGGCCGCGAGATCCGCCGCGGCATCGTGCGCGAGTTTCCGACCCGCTATCGCGACCGGCTCGGCAACCAGGTCCGGGTCGGTGTCGAGCTGCTCGGCGTGGAGCGCGACGGCAAGCCGGAGCCCCATTTCACCGAGCGCGTCTCCAACGGCGTGGAGATCAACACCGGCAACGACGATGTTCTCGCCGTTCCTGCGACCTATACCTACCGCATTCGCTATCGCACGACCCGTCAGCTCGGTTTCTTCGAGGGGCACGACGAGCTCTACTGGAACGTCACCGGCACCGGTTGGATCTTTCCGATCCTCGCAGTGAGTGCCTCGGTGCGGCTTCCCGCCGCGGTCCCGATCGTGGAGCTCACGGCCGAAGGCTATACGGGTCCTCAGGGGGCCGTCGGTCGAGATCTGGTCGCCGAGGTCGTCGCGCCCGACGAGATCCGTTTCGCGACGACACGACCCCTGGGTGTTGCCGAGGGTCTGACCATCGTGGCCGGTTTTCCGAAAGGTCTGATCGCGGAGCCGACGGATGCCCGGCATCTCGGCTGGCTGCTGTACGACAATCGCGGTGTGCTGGTCGCCCTGGTCGGGCTCATGCTGCTGCTCGCCTATTACGGGACCACCTGGTGGCGCGTCGGGCGCGATCCGCAGGCCGGCCCGATCTTCCCGCACTATCGGCCCCCGGACGGGCATTCACCCGCGGGTCTGCGCTATCTGAGTCGGATGGGCTATGACCATCGCTGCTTTGCCGCCGATCTGGTCGAGACGGCCGTGAAGGGTCATGTGGTGATCCATCAGGAAAAGACCGGTTGGCGCGAGGCTTGGCGGCTCGAGCGCCGGCCCGGCGCCGACCCCACCGCACTCACGCCGAGTCAAGCGACCCTGCTCCGGCTGCTCTTCGCCAAGGGCGATCAGCTGGTGCTGACCGACAAGCAGGCGGATCGGGTCGGACCGGCGCAGAGCGGCCACACACAGAGCCTCGCGCAACTCTATATCCCGCGATTTTTTCTTCTCAACGGCGGCAAGCTTGCCCTCGGGATTGCCTTCTCCGTGCTCTACGGTGGTTTGGCCTGGATGGTCGCGGGCGGAGACGGGATACCGGCCATGCTCGTCCTGTTCGGGCTTGCCGTCGGTGCCCATGCCCTCTTTGCTTGGCTGCTGAAGGCCCCGACCACGGAGGGTCGACGTCTGCTTGACCGGATCGAGGGCCTGAAGCTCTATCTGAGTGTCGCCGAGCGCGACGAGTTGAGGTCGCTCCCCGGACCGGGCAGCGATGTGCCGCCCGTGCTGGATGCCGAACGCTACGGGGCACTTTTGCCTTATGCGCTTGCCCTGGATGTCGAAGAGGCATGGACCCGTAAGTTCACGCTTGCCGTCGGCGCCGCGGCTGCGGCAGCCGCCGCAGGAGGTATCCACTGGTATCGAGGCCGTGGTAGCGCCGGGGATCTTTCGCGGATGAGCCGGTCGCTCGGCCAGACCCTGAGTCGTCAGATTGCGTCCTCCGCAACACCGCCAGGCAGCAGCTCGGGCGGCGGTGGCGGCGGCTCCTCCGGAGGCGGCGGCGGGGGCGGCGGAGGGCGCGGGCGCTAGGAGCCTGTCCGACTTGTCG
>NZ_DIUM01000081.1 GCF_002423035.1 Thiocapsa sp. UBA6158 | reverse complement strand
GACAAGTTGCTTGACGCGCACCGACTCTTGCCTGACATCTAGCACGGCAACCTAGGGACGCCGGGCCAGCTACTGCAGCGTACTTTCAACTTCGGCTGCACCAACTCCCCGCTCTGACGCTATGCGAGGCCATCAGCAGGACTCGATTCTGCGAGCTGTAGCTCCATCCTGCACTACGACAAAAGGTCTAGCTGCGCCGCTGCAAGAAGCCGAAGCAGTGAGATGGGAAGGCGTGAAACCCGGGGGCAGAGCGGGAACTTCATGCAAGCCGAAGCTTGGCTGCCCGCCTTCCTGAGTGCGGGCATAGTAGGAAAGCGCCCGACCACGAAGCGCATCCGCCAGCGGTGGTCGCTTATAGACGACCCACCTCGGCTATGGCGCCGCCCACGGTGCGTCACGTGACCGAACCGGTGTGACGCCTAACGGCTTTCGGCCCAGAAACGAGCTCTAAAGGCCGGTGTGCGATCTCGCTATGCGTCTGTTCCGTCGCAACTCGGCCACCGCGTAACCCGCCGGAAGTTGCCCCAATCAGAAATTTGCCGTACTTTTCAACCGTTTGCGGAACAACACTAGTGTACGTTCGAAGTTGGGCTGCCCAATCTAACGGTCACCCGGGTTCCCACGAATAGTCCGTTGTCCCTGAAGCGGAGGTCGCGCTCGCACCAGGCGTACACCGTACTGCCTCCACGCCATCCGGGACGCCCCAACGCCCGCCTTCTGAGTAGGCGGCTCAGGCACACTGTCAGAACTTCGGACACGATACTCCGCTCCTGTTATGTCGGACCTTGGACAAGAAGCCGTAGACCCGGCAACCGGAATCAACACGGTACTCCTCCCCTTCGTGGTTCGGATCGTCCGGACGGAAGAGCATCTCCAAAAAGCTGTTGCGATCAGGGTCAAGGCCTACTCACGCCACCTACCAGAACTCGCGTCGGCACTGCGGGTGCCGGAACCGGAGGACCGTTCGCGGTCGTCGCTTGTTCTTCTTGCCGAGACAAAGGAAGGTGGCGAACCGATTGCCACGATGCGTATCGAGACCAACTTCGACCGGCCGCTTGGAATCGAGGAAGTGCTCAGGGGTAGGCCTCAGTTCGCAGGCAGAACGATCGCAAACGTCTCGCGCCTCGGTGTCGCCTCCGGAAGAGAAGGATCCCTAGCGAAGTTGACTCTGTTCAAGGCCCTACACCGGTATTGTCTTGCTACACAGGTGGAGTGGATCGTAGTCGGTGCGAAGCCTCCCTTGGATCGCCAGTACGAACGACTCGGATTCGTGGACGTGGAGTCACAAGGATCTCTTCGTACTATCCCCGCCTCCCAAGGCATACCGGTCAGGCTTCTAGCGCTAGAAGTGATCGCCGCTGAGCGTGAGTGGCTGAAGAATCAGCATCCGCTCTATAAGTTCATGTGTCAGGACTTCACACCGGACATCCAAATCTTCTCATCTGTCAGTGGGATGTGGGCGACCCCACGGCGGCGAGTCGTGGAGCCGCCCAGCGACGAGCTTCTGGAATCCGTCTTCGGGGTTTCTCTCGTATAGACCTCACTTGGCCCCCGTCTGCACTCCCGCCCCCGCCGTTCGTCAAGAACACACGTCGGACCGCTCATTGATAGCCTAGATTGCTCTCCGGAGTAATCTTATAAGGCTAGGCGGGCAACGTGAAACCCGCTCTACATCCATCGTCGCAAGTACTTGACACCGCTGACTGGGCCCCGCCTCGATTCCTTTCGGCGGCTCTGGTCACGCTGGTCCTGGTGTGCGTGCTGCTCGGTGCAGCGAGCTTCTACAAAGCGTTGCTGCCGGACGGAGCACCCATACAGTTAGCCTCGCGCACCGTTGCCTTTCTGCAGGGAGGAGACGAACCAGTCGGGCTGGACCAGATGCAACGGGCATTTGCCCAAGATCTCGAGCACTTCAGCCCAATCGAACGAACTCCGCATCGTGCACTCTGGATCCGCCTAAAGCTTCCCAAGGCAGAAGCTTTGAAAGAGTCGACTGTCACAGAATTTCGACTGCTTCGCCCGAAAAGTGTAAACGCGTGGTTGGTAGGCCCCGATACGAACGGGACGCCAACGAGTGTAGACCTCAGCGACGCAACTCATGCCTCCAAGGGCGGGTTCGCAATTACGCTCCCGAAAGATAGCAGCGCAAGAACACTCTACGTCGCAGTGTATTCCGACACGATAGCCATCCCGAAAGTTTTCCTGTGGAAGGCAACGGATTACGCCACAACCGAACTTCAATTCGAACGACTTGGCGGCGCCCTTCTTGGGATTCTTATCCTATTCGCGGGTTTTTGCTGCCTGGTCGCGATTATCAACCGAGACTGGACGTTCTTACTGTTCTCAGGCTGGTTAATTGCGAGCTATCGGGTTGCTGCCTTTAACGGCGGATGGGACCTTGCGTGGATTGGATTTAACGTAGCGGTGGAGTGGTCGCTTGTTTTCTCACGCGTATCACTGGCGGCCTATGCAATCCTCACGATATACCTTTACGAATCTCTATTCCCTTCTACCGTAAGCAAAAAACCATGGAATACGATCTATGCGGTACAAAAGATTGGCTTCTTAACGTTAGCCATACTGGCCATATGGCTGTCGCATAGCGCGTTCCAGCGAGCATTTTGGGCGCTCGCAGGTATCGCGCTGACGCTCAACTTTGCACAGGCGCTTCAAGCTGCCGTCACCCAACGCTCCCGAATCGCGTACTGGTACTCTCTTTCGTGGGGGTTCACAGTCACGGGAATGCTTGGAGAGGTTCTTTATGCGTCCGGTTACCTAAACACGCCGTTCTTGTTGAATGCGCAGGTTGGATCGATCGCAGGAGCACTCGTCACTGGCGTGGCACTGGCCGAAAAGATCCGCTTGGAAAGAGAAGCACGCGTGCGCGCCCAGGCGAAAACCGTCAGCGCACTCGCGAAATACGCCGATAACTACAATTCGATGCCTGTCGGGCTCTTCAGTTCTGACGCCGAAGGTCAATTGTCGGTCTTCAATCCGGCGTTCTGTCAAATTTTCGGAATCGCACCTAACGCCTCCGTAAAGGACATGCCCTATATTCAATCATTAATCGGTTTAGACGGCCTACAAAGATTGCGTGAAGCCGCCCGGAGCTCGGGCGGGTCAGATGTTGAAATCCTCGTCACACGAGCGACCCAAAAACCCCTTTGGCTTTTGGCCAGAGCGACTTCGAATGCCGGCTCAATCGAAGCTTCGATTCAAGACATCACGTCCAGGAAGCAAGCAGAAGGACAATTACGTAAGCTTGTCGACCATGACGTCTTAACTGGACTGCTCAATCGCCGCGGGCTGTATACAACGCTTGAGGAGGCAATCCGCAACGTACAGGCGGGCGGCGCTTGTGCTTTAGCGTATATAGACTTTGACCGCTTCAAGCTCATTAACGATCTCCACGGACACGGCACCGGCGACGCATTACTGCAACTGGCCGCCACCAGGTTGAGTCAAGCGGTAAGGAGTCGAGACGTCGCAGCCCGTCTGGCTGATGGATTTGTAATAGTTCTCTTTGAGTGCCCCGATCAAGCGATCGTCGGGCTGTCTGAGCGATTCCGTGAGGTCATCAGCGACAAGCCTTTTGAGGTCGATGGAAAAGGTATCAACATGACTGTCAGTGTCGGCGCGGTATCCATCGAAAGGTCGATGACCCCGGTAGACGCTGTAGCGGCTGCGGATCGTGCATGCAGCGAGGCAAAGGCTCGTGGACGCAATTGCGTAGTTCGCTTGACTGATAGCGACGCAGCACTTAGGGCGCACTTAGACGAGTTGAAGGTCGTTGCCGACCTGCAGCAGCGAACTCCGACAGATCGATATTTCCTTGAGTTCCAGCCTATCGTTGCGCTTGGATCAGCTATGGCTTCGCTAAGTTACGAGGTTTTGATCAGGATGCGAGGAGAAAACGGCTCTGTGATTCCACCCGGGAAATTTATCGGCGCTGCCGAACGAAACGGTCTGATGGCACAAATCGACCGCTGGGTTCTCAGGAACACCCTCGAATGGCTCGACGACCACCCCGCTCACCGTGAGCGCCTGTCGTTCGCCACGATCAACATCAGTGGCGCTTCGCTCAACGACACCCGCTTCGTCGACGACGCATTCGCCATGATCGCCGAGCATCCGCTCGCGATGCCGAAACTGTGCTTCGAGATCACGGAGAGCGTCGCTCTCCACGACCTTGGATCGACTCGGCGGTTCGTCGATCGGGTGCGCATGTACGGTAGCAAGCTGGCGCTCGATGATTTCGGGGCGGGCTATACGTCGTTCAACTACCTCAAGGAAATTCCGGCGGATTTCATCAAGATCGACGGCAGTTTCGTCCGGGACATCAACCGCAATCCTGCCAACTATGCGATCACCCGGACGATCGTCGAGCTGACACATGAACTCGGCATGCGCAGCATCGCCGAATGGGCGGAGACGCCGGACACGATCGCGTCGCTGATCGAGTTGGGCGTGGACTACGGGCAGGGTTTCGGGCTGGTCCGGCCGATCGCGCCGGATATCGTGACGGCAGCCCTCTCGGGCGGTGCGCTCGTGAGGGATCCGCAGGTACTGGCTCTGCTGGACGACCGCGGTCGATACGCATCGGCCGCGCGCAGCCCGCTGAGCATCCCGCGCAAGGCAGGCTAGCACCGCGCAGGCGCGCAGACAGCGCCGCCACCGCACGAGGCGACGCGGCGCAGGGCGAGCCTTGCAGGGGATATCATTGCCGACCACGATCCTGAGTCGGCAACCTCGAACAACCCGATGAGCACGCACGCCGCCCCCCCGCCGAACGGCGCCAGCCTCTACGCCCACCCGGTCGCGCAAGCCATCCTGAACGAGGCGCTCGCCCTCCTCGGCGACGGTGTCCCCGCCACGACGGTCGAAGCGGCCTCGCTTGCGGCCTCGCTACGCTCGGGCGTACTGGCGGTCCTGGACGACATCTCGCTCGAGACGCTGGATCACGCGCTGCATGCGGAGCTCCACGCGCTGGAGCACGCGCATGATCACGGGCATTCGCGCGACCACGGGCACGACCACGACCACGGCCATCCGCATCACGACCATGGGCCCGTGCATCACGACCACCACGCGCATGGCCATGAGCACAACCACGCACCGGCGCCGGCCAACCCGAAGCCCCACGCACACAAGGTGAAGTCCCGGCGCATGCCGGAACCGGCGGTCTACGTGCTCGAAAAGATGGCCCACGGGTATCGCCGCATGGGCCGTTCCGGCGGTGCAGGCTTCTACGATCACGGGTCGGAGCCGCCGCAGCTGTGGTCAGGTCTGAAGACCTTCGAACGCCGCACGGCGAAGGTGTTGGAGGCGGACGTCGTAGACCGGCTGCGCTATGCGGCGATGCTCGGGGCGCTGCGCGCGACGGGCGATGCGCCGACGGCCGCACTCGAAACCGCATTCGGCACGCAGGTTCCGCTGACGGCCGAAGCCGCGGTGTCGACGGTGCAGTCACTCGGCACGGAGCACTTCCTTGCACGCTGTCGTGAACTGGCGATGCGCTATGGCGAACGGTTCGAGCCGGCCGGCCCCACGCTCGCCGCGCTCGGGATTGCCGGACACTGAAGCGGCGCGACGATGGTAACGACCGATACGGACGGTCCGGTCTACATCGTCACGCTGGATCGATCCGAGGCGCGCAACGCGGTCGACGGCCCGACGGCTCGTGCGCTCGCGGACGCCTTCCGGGAGTTCGACGCGAACCCGGGGTTCTCGGTCGGCGTGTTCGCAGGCGCGAACGGTACGTTCTGCGCAGGCGCGGACCTGAAGGCCTTCGCCGCGGGCACGCGCGGCAACCGGCTGGACGCGACTGGCGACGGGCCGATGGGCCCTTCGCGGATGCTGCTGTCGAAGCCGGTCGTCGCCGCGGTTTCGGGCCACGCAGTCGCGGGCGGCGCAGAACTCGCGCTCTGGTGCGATCTGCGGATCTTCGAACGCAGTGCGGTTTTCGGGATTTTCTGCCGGCGCTTCGGCGTCCCGCTGGTGGACGGCGGCACGGTTCGGCTGCCCCGGCTGATCGGACTGTCGCGCGCGCTCGACCTGATCCTCACGGGACGCGCGGTCGATGCGCAGGAAGCACTCGCGATCGGGCTGGCCCACCGGGTGGTCCCGGACGGCACGGCCCGCGAAGCGGCGATCGCACTCGCTCATGAACTCGCCGCATTGCCCCAGAACTGCCTGCGCAGCGACCGGCTGTCAGCCTACGAACAGTTCGGCCTGACGCTGGACGCGGCCATGGCCAACGAATTCGAGCGCGGCATGGCAACGATCGCCTCGGGCGAGTCGGTCGCCGGCGCAGCGCGCTTCGAGCAGGGCGCGGGCCGGCACGGTCGCACCACCTGAGCGCGCGCCTCGCCCGACGCCCGCCCTGCATCCCCCCTGCCCATCCGGCCTGCCCCCACGAACCGCCAACTCATGATCCGACGAGACAAACTGCTGCACGGCTGGCGCGAGCCGGTCACGACCCGCCCCGCTGCCACGATCCTCCTGCTGCGCGACGCGGACGCCGGGCTCGAGGTGCTGATGACCCGCCGCTCGGCCACCGCGAGCTTCGCGCCGGGCGCCTATGTGTTCCCGGGCGGCACCCTCGACGCCGCCGATACGTCGGCGGCGGCGCTGGCGGTCGCACGTGCCCGCGAAGACCAGGACGCACTGCACCGCCACTTCGCGGCGGCGGCGCTGCGCGAGGCCTTCGAGGAACTGGGCATCCTGCTCGCCTGGCGCGCGGGCTCGGACGACCACTGCCCGCCCGAGATCGCCTCGACCCTCGACCGCTCGACCGAGGCGGACTTCTACGGCCAGCTCGCATCGGCCAGGCTGGAGCTGGCGCTCGACCGAACGGCCTGGCTGTCGCACTGGATCACGGACCGGGATCTGCCCAAGCGCTTCGACGTACGGTTCTTCGTCGCGCCGATGCCCGAGGGCCAGGAAGCGATCGCCGACGGTGCGGAGCAGTTCGAGCCGGTGTGGGTGAATCCCTCGCAGGCCCTGGAGCGGCACGCGCAGGGCGGCTTCAGCATGATCTTCCCGACGATCCGGACGCTGCGCCAGCTCGAGCGCTTCCGGCGGGTCGCCGAGGTACTCGACACCTGCGTCACGCAGGCTGCCATGTTCCGCTCCTGCCCGCGAGGCGGCAGGGTGGCAGGACGCGACACCCGGTTCACCGAGGATGAGATGCAGTTCGGCGAACTCGAGCTGGTGTCGCCCGACGGGCAGGTCGTCCATTCGCTCGACTGGCGGCACGACGAGCCGGTGGCCCTGCGGCGCAACCTGCATCGGCTCACTGCACCGAACCCCGGCATGATGACGGGGCCCGGCACGAACACCTACATCGTCGGCGAGCCCGGGGACTATCTGGTCATCGACCCGGGCCCCGCCTCGGCCGAGCACATCGCGCGGATCGCTGCCTTCGTGGGCGAGGGCCTGCGCACGATCGTCTGCACCCATTCGCATCCAGATCACTCGCCCGGCGCGCCGATGCTGCGGGATGCGGTCGGGCGCAACGTGCCGATCCTCGGGCTGCCCTCGGGGCCCGATGCCCGCGCGAACTCGCATTTCGTTCCGGATCGGGCGCTCGAGGACGGCGAACGGCTGCGGGTCGGCGACTCGACACTGCGGGTCGTGCACACGCCCGGTCACGCCGCGAATCACCTGTGCCTCGTTCTCGAAGAGGACCGGCTGCTCTTCTCGGGCGATCACGTGCTCAACGGCTCGACGACGGTCGTCGATCCTCCCGACGGTGACATGCACGCCTACATCGCCTCGCTGCGACGCCTCGCCGCAGAACCGGTCGACTTCAT
>NZ_DIUM01000106.1 GCF_002423035.1 Thiocapsa sp. UBA6158 | reverse complement strand
AGTCCATCGTGCAGGGCACTATAATTGTAAAGTTCCGTGCCCCTGCTCCGGTGCGTCAATCGCAGCAAGCAGTCCGTGGTGCCAATCAGTAGAAAAATGATCAGTCAACACGAACCCAATAACGACGTCTGCGCGAACTCATGCCATTGAAAAATAGCGTAGAACTACCGCAATACAAAGCCTCGAAGTGCTATTAGTGAAACGCTGAAGAACGACCCGATATCTATGCTTGATTTCTTAACCATCGCTCGACGAAGCCGCGCTCGAATCCGCTATGAAGACAGGGTTCGAGAGCAATATGATTGTGTGTCTGCATACTGGCCCCTGTTGATATCCTCCTCCCGTTTTCGGCCCTTGACATCGACCCGCACGATCTTGATTCATCGCAAACTGGATATCGGTGAATCCAGAAAGACAGTCATGGACCACCTCGGTCGACCAGGACATTCCATCCATTCGCCAAATCCCATGACGGAAGCGATCTTCGTTTACCGCTTTCGGATCGAGGATTATCGAATTCGCGACGAGCTCCATTTTTCATCGCAGGGGCTCTTCTATGTCAGCCGGACATTCTCCTCCGTTGCAATGCACAGGTATGCCGATATCCTTCGGATGTACTCCGACAAGTATCTCGGCGGCTCGCCCTTCAACGGCATCAAGCAAAAGATCGTGGATTCAGGTGGACGCGAGATCTTGCCGACTTCGGGACCTGCGCTCACCGTGCACTATGTCGCGAGCTCGCATCCTGCCTTTCGGCAGATCGCCGAGCACATGCGAAGTGCACACTCGCATGATACAGATCTCGACAAAGTACGGAAGGATTCCGCGGTGCATGATTGGTTGTAGACCGGGTCGAGGGCCATCATTGCAAACAACAGGGGCCGCAGTAGGGACGGAGGTTACCCAAACGCCGCTCCGGGGCACTACAATGGTGTAGGAGCAACCCCATCGGCTGGACTTCAACCAGCAATTTAATCAGCCTGTTACGGCGGAAGGTCGGACTCTCCCGGATTTCGGGGAAACGTATGGTTTTTTTGAAAACAGATGCTCAGGCCAAATGTAGCCGCACACGCCAATCCCAAAAAATGGCCGAGCGCTCGACCGACAAGTGCTTGTTTTATCGACGAACGGTTCCGAACTAGGCGTATCCATTGAGATCCGGGTACACCCTTTGGTAGACGTGTTTGAGATTGGTCGCGAAGACGAAGAGGACCCGGTAGGCATCCCACGGCCCCCCGCTCGCCTCCGCCTCGCCGTCCTCGAGGAGGATGTTGCGCGCATAGCGCTCGGACTGATCGACGGCGGCGGAGACGTTCTTGCGTTCGCGCTTCGCCTCCACCGTGCCGAGACACTGTAAGCCATAGAAGAGCGCCTCATCGGCCGGACCGCTCGCGGTCGGCCATTCGGCAGCGGTGCGGTCGGCGGCACGAAAGGGCCAGGCTTGAAGCCGGCATCCCTTCCGAAGGTCCGGTGAAACCAGATCGCCAGTTGCCGGGCGACCTGGAGCGTGGTCAGGGCATCCCGGTGGTCACCGTCGCCATGGTGCGTCACGCGGTTGCCGAGAATCCGGACCTGACGAAACAGGTCGAGGACCTCGGGAGGAACCGCAGGCTCGAATTTGAGACGACGCAACAGGTCCGATTGCAGTTCGTCCGGGGTCGCGAGAAGACCGCTCCGCGCGGCCACTTGGCGGGCCAGCTCCTCGCCGAACTGGCGGAGCTTGATCAGGCAGGTCGAGGGATCATCGGCGAAATAGCCTTCTGCCAGAGCGCCGAGGCGATCAAGCTGTTCCTCGTAGGCCCGCAGAAATCCGAAGTTCCGTGATAACCCCTCGGTTGGCATCAGAACACCCCTGTCGCAAATCTCATCTGCTTCCCGCCGCCGACCCGCCGCAACGCAATCCCGGAGGGTATCCGGATCCGAGAGCAGAAACCCAGCCTAAGCCGCAGGAGCGAGCCTTCTGCATTGCCGCGGTCACGATAGGGATCGCGATCGACGAGCCGGAGGCTGCCGAACCGTGCGCCGGTCTTCGGCTACGTCATGATGCCGCGCCCGATCGGCTGCGCTGCCGACGCCCCGTCTTGCCGCTGGATCCCTTCTCCGACGAGCCAGCTCCGCCGTAGCGCGCGATGCAGCTTTCAAGCTGGGTCTTTGCCGTGCGCTGAATCCGCCCGAGCAGGTCGTGGGTGACACCCGAGAGCCCGAACCGCTCCATCAAGGCCCGTTCCAGATACAGCGTCAGATTCGCCGCCATTTCGGCATCGGCCTGTGCCGATCGACAATGCGCCCGTCGCGGATCAAGACGGCCGCGATCTCGGTTGTACGGTCGCCCATGTCCGGCGTCAGGCCGGTGGTCTCGAAGTCGTTTTCGGCACAGCTTCGCGACCATCCGTCGACACGGATCCCGGTACTCGGTGTTCAAATGGGCCTCGCAGAATGGGTCGGTCAACGCGGTGCTCGCGTCGTACTCGCCCTGGAGTGCGACCGGCACCTGCTCTGTTTGTTGTCCCGTCATCGCGTCTTACCTCGTCTGTTTACCGATCGCCGTCCGATCTCGCGTCTCCACGCGGGCCATCCGCATCTGCCCCAAGCGCGAGCGGGACTCAAACCCCGGAAGGATGCGGTCGTCGCCATTCCGAAGGACAAGCTTCACCCCTGCAGATTCGGCGGATCCAGGTCCTCCGGGATCCGGGTTGCGACCAGGCGCTCGCGCTCGACCCAGGTGGCGACCAGCTCGACGTGCTCGTTCTCTTCGGCGGCCATCTCGGCGGCGAGCGCGCGGACCTGCGGCTGCGGCGAATCGGTCGCGACGAAGGCGTAGAAGTCGCGGCCGCGGATCTCGTTGAAGAGCGCCAGCTCGAAGGCTTGGAGCGGGGTCATCAGATAGCTGACGTCGAAGTCGTCGCAATCGACCTCGGGGCTGCCGGGGCAGGCCCATTTGAAGTCCCAAGGGGCGATCTCCGGAAGCCGGATGCCCTCGGCGCGGGCGCTCACCTCGGAGGCGTGTGCGGCGCTCATGTCGGCGAGGAGTCGAAAGACCGCTGCAACCGTGTGGTTGTGGTGCAGGGTCATGGTCTCGGCGAGCTGACGATAACGCTCGGCCGATTCGTGCTCGAGCTCGAGCGCGTGCACCAGAAACTCGGCGACGGACTCGATGCGCTGACTCGCGAGTGTGCTCATAGCACGAACTCCCGTTCCAGATCCGCGGGGGTCGCGGTCGGCTGGTGTTGCGGCTGCCAGACCGGTAGCCGCCGAACATAGAAAAGGCCGAGCGCCATACCGTCGTCGGCCTGGATAAAGCGGGCGGCCTCGACCGGATCGTCGGTCGGCGCCATGTCGCTCGGATGGACCAGGTGCTTCCATTCCTTCTGCTCCGGGCGGAAGGTCTGGCAGGGACTCAAGACCTGAAGAAAAGCGAATCCCGGATGCTCGATCGCCTCCACCAGCAGCTTGGTCAGACCGTTGGGATCACCCGCGAAACCGCGGGCGATGAAGCTCGCGCCGGCCGCGAGCGCAATCGCCGTGGGCAGGAAGGGCCGCATGCCGGTGCCGTGGGGCGTGAGCTTGCTCTTGGCCCAATCCGGCTGGGTCGTCGGCGAGGCCTGACCCTTGGTCATGCCGTAGACCTCGTTGTCCATGACGATGTAGGTCAGGTCCATGTTGCGTCGGCAGGCATGTAGGAAGTGGTTGCCGCCGATCGAGAAGCCGTCGCCGTCGCCGCCCGCGACGATCACCGTCAGATCCGGCCGGGCTGCTTTTAGCCCGGAGGCGAGCGGCAGCGCACGGCCGTGAATGCCGTGGAAACCGTAGGCATCGACATAGGCCGGCAATCGCGAAGAGCAGCCGATTCCCGAGATCATGGCGACACGCTCCTTGGGGAGCTTCAGATGCGCCAGTGCCTTGGTCACGGCGGAGAGCACGGCGAAGTGTCCGCAGCCGGGACACCAGACGGGTGCGACCTCGGACTTGTAGTCCTTGGCTCGGAGGGTCGGGGTGACGATGGCTGTATCCATCTCAAGTCTCCTCGCGCGTGTGGCTTCCGATCAGCGCGCGCATGATCTCCGCGGGACGCAACGGCAAGGGGCCGGGGCGCGCATAGGACCGAGCGTGCGCCGGGAGCGCGCGTTGTGAATGGAGATAGGCGAAACACTGTGCGGTCTGGTTCTGCTCGACCACCAGGATCGACCCGGCCGCGCCGATGGCCTCGAGCAGCGCATCGCGCTGCAGCGGCGCGAGCAGGCGCAGTGCAATCGCCCGCGTCGGAGTGCCCGATCCACGCAAACGCTCCGCAGCCTCGAAGACCGGGCCCGCCGAGGAGCCCCAGGTCAGGAGCAGATGATCGCCCTCGCCCCGGATCTCGGCCCAACCGTGGCCGTAGTCGAAGCCGGTCAGTTTATGCAGCCGTTTGTCGAGCTGCTCGGCGTGGTCGATCGCGCGGCTCGAGGGCGCACCGCCCGGACCGTGCTCCAGACCCTCTGCGGTATACATGCCGCCCGGCAAACCGGGTAAGGCCATCGGCGAGACCCCGTCGGGCGTCGGCCGATAGCGGCGATGATCCGGATCCGCGTCGGTGCCGATCAGGCGCTGCAAAGGCGTGTGCTGCACCGCCCCGAACGGCAAATCGCCCGGCGGGTCGACGATCGCACGCGACTGACCCAGCATCTGATCCGACAGCACGATCGCGACCGTTTGCAGGTGCTCGGCCAGACCGACCGCCCACTCGACCGTGTAGACGCAATCGCGGATGCCCAGAGCGGCCAGGACCAGATGCGGGGCGTCGCCGTGCAGGCCGTGCAGGGCGATGTTCAGGTCGGACTGCTCCGACTTGGTCGGGATGCCGGTCGATGGACCGCCGCGCTGGACGTTGACGACCACGACCGGGGTCTCGCTCGCAACGGCCAGACCCAAGCCTTCGACCATCAGGCTTAGGCCGGGGCCGGAGGTCGCCGTCAGCGAGGGCACGCCGCCGAACGAGCTGCCGATGATCATGTTGATGGATGCCAGCTCGTCCTCGGCCTGGAGCAGCGAGCCGCCGAGCAGCTCCAAACGGGGTGCGAGCCATTCCAGCACCTCGCTGGCCGGGGTGATGGGATAGGCGGCGACGAATCGGACCCCGCCGCGAACGGCACCCAGTCCCGCGGCCTCGTTGCCGCTGATGTTCCAGCGCGCGACAGGCGGGGCGAGCGCCGAAGGAGGCACAGGCGCCGCATCTGTCGCCGAGTAACCCGAGCGGATGCAATCAAGCGACGAGGTCAACACCCGACCGCCCTTGTCGCCGAGCGTCGCCCGGGCGCCTGCCTCGAGCGCGTCCAGCGGCAAACCGAGCATTGCGCCGACCATGCCGAGCGCGACCATGTTCATCCGGCCTTCGCTCTGGGCATCGGCGAGCGCCTTCCAGGGCATGCTGCGCACCTGCGCGCCTGAACGGACGAGGATCTCGGGGATCGGCCCGGCCTGTGCGTCGGTCAGGACGAGACTGGTGCGATCCAGCGGCAGCTCGTCGGCAAAGCGGGCGACATTTTCCCAATCCAGACCCACGAGCAGATCGAAGCGGCCGCCCATGCACTCGATCGGCTGCGGCCCGAAGCGCAGCATGGCCGCGGACTCGCCGCCGCGAATCTGCGGACCGGCGGAGCGGCCGAGCAGACCGTAATAGCCAGCGCGCCCGACGGCGGCGAGTAGGATGAGCCCCGCCGTGACCGCCCCGCTGCCGCCGGAGCCCGTGATGGCGAGGGTGGCGCCCCCGGCGAGGGTCGATCGTTCGGTCATCCGCGCTCCGCTCGTTGAAATCGCTCGGACTATTGGAACCGCAAAGGCGCGACGTGCGCAAAGGCTTTCGCACCTCGAGCTGGGGTATCGCCGTTGAGTCTGCGACAGCATCCCCGCAGGACGCTCGTTCCGCAGCGACACGCTACGCGCTCGAGGGCGCGAGGGGAATGTTCGGTACGTCAAGGGCTAAACCGCATCCTGTGCGACAGGAGATGCCGTGCATGCCGAAACGCTCGGTGCAACTCGGTCCGTTCGTACCGGACGCGGTTTAGGAATCGAAACCTCCGTGACTCGTGACATTCGCTCTGCGGTGTCACGCATGCCCGGTGGCGCTCCGCGCCACGTGAGCCGATTGCCTGCAGATCCTCCAGCGCTTGCACGATGATCTGGAGCAGGTCGACGAGAGGAGGAGATCCAAGGCGCCGCGGCCCCCTGGACACCGAGCCGCTTCGAGGCATGCGAGAAGGTCGGCAGCCGCGTGCCGCTCGGAATTCAGGTCAAGGTCGTGGTCGAGAGCCAGGAGACACGGCGGCGCAGAGGCCGCCGAATCACTCCGCTACGCGACTTGCTTGTCTGCCCCTTCGAGTTTACGGATCAGCGGATAGAGATGCTCCGTCTCGCGCTGAATCCGATCCATCACCAGCGCAAACATCTGCTCGGTATCCTGCAGAAAGGAAGGATGATCATCGATGGTCAAGGAGCGGCGCTTTTGCGAGCACCACTGCTTCACATAGGCATTGAAGATGCGTTTGATCTCGGTCGAGCCGGAGAGAAAACGATTCGCGGTATTCTTAACCTTTTGATCCGGATTGGAGATGAGCGGACCGCAGATCTCCCGATCCACGAGCTCCATGTGCTCTTTGACGCGATTGGTCAAATCGAAGAAGACGTCGCAGGTGACATCCGTATCGCACATGGAGCGGTCTCGAACCAAATAGAGAAACACGTTCGAGAGTTCCGTAATCTTGTGGTTCTGCGCGTGTAATTCGGCGAATGCGACCATGCTAAAGCTCCTCCGGTCGATAGGTAATAAACTTGGTGGTTCAAGGCGATTCGGCCGGACGGCCGAGTTTTTGTGTTGACCTAAGGTACAGGCTGCGGTCAATGTCGCTGCTCCAGTAAACCTTAGCGCTTTTGGTAGTTTACGCGAAAGCAGATTCCAAGAGTAGCCTGCGCAGGATCAAAAAATATCGCGCAACCGCCTGACGGCATGGCCCGAATCCACGGCATAAATAAGGTTGTTGGGGCCATCAAATCGAGACGATCGGGAAGGTCACGGCGACGGCGCAAGCGAATGCAATCGCATTCGCAACGGCAGCAACGGCGGGGTGACGGGTGCTGCGGTAGACCCAACCGCTCATGAGACCGTAGATCAAGAACAGCACCAGTATCGCCGGCACGATGATGACCAGAAAGAACAGCGCGTTGAGGTTCAGCGCCACCGCGGCGAGCAGCGAGATCAGAAAGAGGAGCTTGGTCAGCCAATATCCACCGCGTGCCGCCCCGGGTCCACGGGTCGCCCACTCGTCGGCGAGACAATAGACCAGTGTTCCGGCGAGGATCGCCAGCACCAGGTGCAGGCGCTCCAAACCCGGAAGCAATGCCGTCACGAACCGATCCGTCGGCAACGCGAAGGCCAGTGTCGTGTAAACCGAGACGCCGAGGATCGCGATCGCCAGTGCCGATCGGCTCACCGGGCCGTGCCGAGCCGGCACCGCGGGGCGCATGATCCATACGCCGATTGTAGTGAGGATGCCGTAGACGGCGAAGTGCAGCGCAAGATAGTCCCCGAGCATGATCGAGAGGAAGTCGCTCGGGACGCGCCAAAGGATGAGCGGTGTCAGCACGGCCGGCGCAATGGCGACCGGCAGCAACCGCCGCCAGCTCAGACCCGCACCGTGCGGCCGGTCGACCACCCGGGGCAGAAGTCGGGACAAGGGCCACGCGAGAGCGAGGATGCCGAGAAAGAGCAGCCCCAAGCCCGTGCCGCGCCGGTCGATGAAACCGCTGCCGTCCCGCTCGAACGTCGTGTCGAGCCAGGCCAGCGACTCGGCCAACGCACTCTGCGCATACAGCACCCCGATGTGCTCGACGCCGGGGGCGAGCACCAGACGCCGCGCACTGCCGTCGTTCGGGTCGCCGTAGGTCCGTCCCGACTCGACCTCGCTGCCCGTCACCGCGGCGATGGCCGCGCGTCCTTGTCCATGGAGCATCTCGGGCTCCAGGTCGCCGTAGACGAAGAGTAGATTGCGCAGGGACGCGGTGTCCGTATCCTCCGAGAGATAGGGCGAGACGAGCACGGAGGCCGCGACCGGCATCTGCGCAGACTCGGCGAAGCGCACCAGGACATCGCCCGCCATCGAGTGCCCGAGCAGTGCGAGCCGACCGTCCGCTCCGGGCTGCCGCAAACCCAGGGCCACTGCCGGCACGAGCGCGTCCGTCAGAAGGCGCAACCGGGTCGCTTGGTCTTCCAGGTCGGCAACGAACGGTGTGGAATTGCGCCCGTGCCCCGGAAAATCGAATGTGACGACGATATAGCCGTTGCGTGCCGAGGTCACGGCGTACGCCTGCATCATTTGACGAGACCCAGCGAACCCGTGCGCGATGACCACGACCGGGGCAAGCGCATCGCCCGCGGGGCGATACAGGGTCATGGGCACACCGGCCTCCTGCACTTGGACGATCGACAGCCCCCGGGTGGCGGATTCGAGCTTCAACAATCCGGCCGCCAACAGGCAGACCGCAATGACGGCTACAATGACGGGAGTGATCACCGCACCGACGATGCCGGCGCGCTTCTGCCCGACAGGGGTTGTGTCTGAGGGATGCATCGGATCTCGGGCTGAGGGACGACAGTATCCGATCCGCGGGTGACTCCGGGGGAAGGGTTGCGGGAACGGCGTTCGCGACGCGTCCTATCGCTGTGCAGATGTAGCGAAGCGACCGGGTTTTCAAGCCATGAGGTCGAGCATCCCGGCCAACCTGCGCTGGTTGTGCCTCGTCCCGGGGCGGTAGAATCAGGCACCGACTTTCGGATGGCCGCTCGGGCGCAGACCGACAGCCGTTCGGACCGCCCCTCACAGATCAGTCTCGGGTCGCGCCCCGGCCGCGTGAGAACCGGCATCCCGGGATGCGATCCATCACCACAGATTCGCGGAGATCACCCATGCTGGACAAGCAACTGCTCGACATCCTCGTCTGCCCCGTCACCAAGGGTCCGCTGATCTTCGACAAGGCGCGCGGAGAGCTGATCTCGATCTCGGCGCAGCTCGCCTATCCGATTCGCGACGATATCCCGGTGATGCTGGAGGAAGAGGCTCGACCACTCTCCGCCGACGAGCTCGAGGTCTACCGTGAACGCCGCTCCGGCAAGCACAGCCATCCGTGACGCCGGAGGCGCGATCGACTCCGCCGGCGCACCTGATGCGACTCCGGGTCGGATAGCGGACCGCGTTTCGACCTGTGCCCCGATGCCCCGACTCCGTTCGCTCCGGCTCCCGATCCTCGCCCTGCTGTTGCTCGGCGGATGCGCCACCAGCGGCGTGCCCGAGGCGATCCGCGACCCGGTGCTGCCCTCGCCCGCCGTGACCGAGGTCCAGCAACAGCGCGAGATCTTCATCGGGCAGCGCGTGCGCTGGGGCGGCAGCATCCTGGACGTGCACAACGCCCGGGAGACGACTCAGATCGAGATTCTTGCCAGACCCCTGAACAGCAGCGGCGAGCCCGACGATCGCTCCCGCGGCCCGGGTCGCTTCATCGTCGAGATGCCGGGCTTCAGGGATCCGGCGGAGTATCCGAAGCAACGTCGCTTGACTGTCGTCGGCCCGCTGGCTCGGATGGAGACACGCGACGTCGGCGACTATCCCTACCCCTATCCGGTCGTCGCTGCCGATGTCTGGTATCTCTGGCCGAACCCGCCGCCCGTCGTCCCTGTATCGCCGTACGACTATCCCTGGTATCGCCCGTGGTATGGACCCTGGTACGGGCCTTGGCCGGGTCCTTGGTACGGCCCCTGGTATTGAGGTGACACACAGATGAGCACGGAACCACAATCGGGCACGGCCTGGCCGACGAGATCCCGACCGACGAGACGCATGCCCGCGCCGCGGAACCGCGGCGGGTCGATAAGATGGGTGCTCGCGGGATTCATTCTCGGGCTCGCGCTGCTCACCGGCTGTGCGAGCCAGCAAGGCTGCTCGACACCGGTCGGCGCCTCGGGGCTGACGCCCGAGGGTGTCGCCTCGCTCGGCCAAGGCGAAGGCGTGGTCGTGACCTGGGGAGGCGTGATCGCCGCGACCCGCAACCTCGCCCGAGAAACCGAGATCGAGACGATCGGCTACCGGCTCGATCGCTGCGGGAAACCCACGACGAGCGGGCAACCCATCGGTCGGTTCATTGCCCGCCAATCGGGCTTCCTCGAGCCATCGGACTATCGCGCGGGCCGTCGCATCACGGTCACCGGCCGCATCGCCGAGGTGCGCGACGGTCAGGTCGGCGAGGCAGGCTACCGTTTTCCGGTTCTGGACGACGCCGTGGTGCGCCTCTGGCCCGACGAGACTGCAGAAGATCAAGGCGGATGGACGCCGCGCCTGAGGCCCTATCTCGGAATCGGGATCGGCAGCGGAGGCTTCGGGGGCATCGGCGGAGGAATCGGCTTGGGCTTCTGAATCGCGTCCCGAGCGCTTAATCGCGGTTCGTCGTGTTCCCGAGAGATCCTCGCCGGGCGCGATTCAGAAAAGTTTAAGAAAATTAATTTTTTAATTTCTTGAACCGCGTCGACTCCAGCGTTTGTAGGAGCCGTACCCCCGCGGCTATGTGCTAAACGCACATGCGGCATCGGACGCGGTTCAACCGGTCACGACAAGACGTAGCGCGTCCAGTCTCAGGTGGGTCTTCTCCAACGCCTGAACGAGCTGTTCACGTCGGCCCTCGAGCGCGCTGATCTCCTCCCGGCGCACGTTCGGGTTGACCCGCGACAAGTCGCGCAGACGGTCCAGCTCCTCGCCCAGCAGGCGCTGCATCCGCGCGACCGCATCTCCACGCAGGTCGACCACGGCTGAGCGCGCCAAACGCTCGCCGGTCTCGATCATGGACACCAGCCGTTCGCCCCGCGATTCCAGCAGGGTGCGGGCGAGCTTGTGGTTATGGTTCAGACAATGACCCTGCAGGTCCTCGTGCGGGATCCTCTCGGCCAGATCCGCACCCGACTCGTCAATGACGAGCCGCAGCAGGGTCGGCGGCAGGAAGCGCCCCGCCTCGAGATGGGCCGGGGCCTGGCACTCGGCGACATAGAGTGCCTCGAGCAGCAGACTGGCGCGTTTGAAACGCGGGTCGCGGACGATCGTCAGGGCCGAGGTCCCGAGATCGGAGGCGCTCAGAAGCTCCATCGCCGCACGCACCATCGGGTGCTCGCGGGTCATGAATTCCCAGTGCTCGTGCGAGAGTGCGGTGCCCCGATCGAAGGTCAGGGTCAGGCCCTCTTCGGGCAGCTCGGGGAAGGACTCCTGGAGCATGTGCGCCCCCGGGCGAACCACCAATGCGTGGCCCGGCGCGGACTCGTACTCGACACCGAAACCGTCCCAGAAGCGCTTGAGATAGTCGGCCGGGTCGCTGTTCGCGTCGGCCCGCTCGATCGCCTCGACCAGGGCGGCGGAGCGCTCCGGACGGTGCGAGTGCAGCTCGAGAAGACGATCGCGCCCCGCGGCCAGCTCGGCATTGATGCGCGCGCTCAGCGCGCGGGCCTCCGCGATCAAGGCGTCGGCGTCTTGCGGATCCGCGAGCGCCGCCATCAAGTCCTCGCCCAGCCGCGCGTAGACGGACGGTGCGGCAGGACAGATGGCCGAGAAGGCATGCAACCCCTCGGCATACCAACGGAACAGCACCTCGCCTGGACCGCCGGCGAGATAGGGGACATGGATCTGCACCCGCCGCGTCTGCCCGATCCGATCGAGACGTCCGATGCGCTGCTCGAGCAGGTCGGGATCCAGCGGCAGATCGAACAAGACCAGATGATGAGCGAACTGAAAGTTGCGACCTTCGCTGCCGATCTCCGAGCAGAGCAGGATCTGAGTCCCATCCTCCGCGGACGCGAAATAAGCCGCCGCCCGGTCACGCTCGCGGATCTCCATCTCCTCGTGGAACACGGCCGCGTGGATCCCGGCACGCAGCAGCAACACATCCCGCAGATCCAGGACCGTGTCGGGCGCGGTGCAGATGAGCAGCAGCTTCTCGGGGCGAAGCCGGCGCAGCAGCTCGATGAGCCAGTCCACACGCGGGTCCACGTCCGTCCAAGCAGGGCCATGCGCGCGCTCGGGTGCAAGGCGCGAGTCCATGTTGCTCGAAAGCGCTCGGTAGGCTTCGGGCTCCGGCAATGGATAGTGCAGCAGATCGCGTCCCGGAAAACCGGGGATGGCCGCGCGCGTGTTGCGGAACATGACCCGCCCGGTCCCGTGGCGATCGAGCAGACGCTGGATGATGGTCTCCGCATCCAGCCCGTTCAGATCGCCCAAGAGCGAGGCGATGAGACTCCGATCGGCATCGCCGAGCCCCCGCCCCTCGAGCAGGTGCGCGGCGGCGGCTGCGACGGGGACATAGCCCGCCTCCTCGGCAAGGAAGGAGGGATAGTCGCTGAAACGCTGCGGATCCAGTAGCCGCAGCCGGCCGAAATGACCCTCGCGACCCAACTGCTCGGGTGTCGCCGTCAACAGCAGCACGCCCGGCGTGCGCTCGGCCAGCTCGGCCACCAGGCAATATTCGGAGCTGGCAACGGCTTCCGACCAATCCAGATGGTGTGCCTCGTCGACCACGAGCAGGTCCCATTGACCCTCGACGAGCGCCCGTCTTGCGGCGGGCGACCGGATGATCCAATCCAGGCTGCAGAGCACCTGCTGATCGGCGAGAAAGGGGTTGGGCTCGGAGATGGACTCGAAGCGCTCGTGATCGAAGAGCGCGACACGCAGGTTGAAGCGTCGCCGCATCTCGACCAGCCATTGGTGGAGCAGCGGCTCGGGCGTGATCACCAGCACCCGTTGCGCTCGGCCCGTCAGCAGCATCCGATGCAGGATCAGTCCGGCCTCGATGGTCTTGCCGAGCCCGACCTCGTCGGCCAGGAGCACGCGCGGGGCATCGCGTCGGGCCACCTCGGCCGCAATCTCGAGCTGATGCGGGATCAGCCCGACCCGTGCGCCGACCAGGCCCCGCGCCGGCGAGCCCGCCTCGCGCATCCCCAGGAGCCAGGTCCGCCAGCGCAGATCGAACCAATGATCCGGGTCGAGCCGCCCGGACACGAGACGCTGATGCGGCCGGTTGAACCTGAGCCGGTCGTCCAGCTCGGATTCGTGAAGCGTGACGACGGCGCCGTTCGGCTCTTCACAGCGATAGGTGAGAAGGCCCGCGTCGCTCGCGACCGAGAGGATCAAAAGATCCCGACCCTCTCGGTCGCGCACATGCTCGCCCGCCGTCAGCTCCAGACGCACCAAAGGCGGGTCCGGCAGGGCATAGATGCGCTGCTCGCCGGTCGCCCGATAGGCGATCTCGACACGACGCCCGTCGACGGCGGCCACGAGGCCGAGGCCGAGTTCCCCTTGGGTCTCGCTCAACCAGCGCTGGCCGGGGACGAAGCTGTGCATACGCGCTAGATGCGCCGACGATAGTCGAGGATGACCGACACCCCGTGCCGCTTGCCCTCGGGCAGCGCCTGCACGATTGCCCGACGCAAGGTCTTGGGCACGCGCTCGCACAGACGCGCCACGGTGTAAGACGGCAGCCCGCCAGCGAGACGCACCGCCTCGGAGCGCGGGATGTCTTCCAGGAGCCGGACCTGGGAAGGCTCGCGCATGCGCAAAAACCGCAGACGCGCCGCGTCGTACTCGCCGCGACCGCAGGCGCAACGCACCGTCACGACATCCTGATCCGCGGACTCGTCGGAACGCGACTCGGACCGCGCTTCCAATCGCACGGAGGCGTTAGTCACCTGCTGAGGACGATTCAAGGTGTTATTCATCGACTCCATCACCGGATACTCCTCGACGCCGCAAGGCGCGCTCAGAGGACCATTGAGCCTGAAAAGCAAACGCCGACACTCAAGCGGCTCGACGCGTGCATTCAGGACAACCAAAACCGGCAAACGCCGGCACCCAGTTGGACGCTGGAGTCTGAGAACGAGAACAGGGCGAGAGGTCGGCTCACCGGAACGGCTGGCGAGATCCAATGACCGCTTGCAGCGGATTGCCGTAATCGATCTCGATCCTCCGTCTCGGAGGGGAATCGTTTGGCTTTGGATCCGATGGATGCTCTCCCATCCGTGCGGCGAGCTCGCCGCATGTCTGGTCAAGCCGGATGTCGGGTCAGATGACCGTGTTGGAGGGCTCGTCCGAAAGACGCTGTTGCGACGCACGCGCCGGGTCATGACTGACCTTCACGCCTGTCTGCTGTCGACTCCAACTGTCCATACAAAAGCAAGCCTTTGTGACCGAACACGTGCCCTCGGGACCATAACGCAACGGACCCATCGGAGAGCGGCGTAGATTATGCGATTCTTCCGCTCCGCTGGCAAGACATCTTAAACCGCGCCGATCCAACAAACGATGAATACCGCACCGGGCGCGGTTTAACCATCCTCGTAGACCAAGGGGACGCGTCGATTGATGTTGGTGAAGAGTTGATAGGCAATCGTCCCGCTCGCCGCGGCAACGGCGTTGGCCGAAACCTGTCCACCCCAGAGCTCGACCGGATCGCCGATCGCGGCATCCTCGATCCCGGTCAGGTCAAGGGTTACGAGATCCATGGAAACGCGGCCGACAATACGGGTCATGCAGCCCCGGACCGCGACCGGCGTCCCGTCGGGTGCGTGACGCGGATAGCCGTCCGCGTAACCGATCGCAGCGACCCCGACGCGGGTCGGACACTCGCAGACAAAGCGTCCGCCGTAGCCGACCGGCTCGCCGGGGTCGAGATCCCGCACCGAAATGAGCGCGGACTCCAGCGTCATGGCCGGTCGAAGCAAGGCGGCCGAGGGGTGCTCGTCGCCCAGCGGCGAGGCGCCGTAGAGCATGATCCCCGGTCGTGTCCAATCGCCATGCGCGCGCGGCCAGACGAGCACACCCGCCGAGTTGGAGAGGCTGCGTGGTGCCCGCGTCGCTGCGGTCGCCAGCTCGAAGACCCGCATCTGCTGCTCGGTGTAGTCATGATCCGGCTCGTCGGCGCGTGCGAAATGCGACATCAGGACCAGGCTCCGCACATGCGGACAATCCGCAAGCTCGGCACAGGCAGCGGAGAAGTCCTCCGGCGCAAACCCCATCCGATGCATCCCGGAATCCATCTTCAGCCAGCAGTCGAGCGGACGCTCGGGCCGGGCGGCGAGCAGCCAGTCCAGTTGCAGACGACTGTGGATCACGGTGGTCAAACCGGCTCGATCCAGGATCGTCATCTCGTCGGGCGAGAAAATGCCGTCCAACAGCAGGATAGGGGCGCGGATGCCGGACTCGCGCAGCTCCAGCGCCTCCTCGAGATAGGCGACCGCAAAACCGTCGGCCTCCTCGGCGAGGACACGCGCGACCGCCACCGCGCCATGTCCGTAGGCATTGGCCTTGACGACCGCGAGCGCCCGCGCACCCGGCGCAAAAGTCTTAGCTTGGCGATAATTGTGGCGGACCGCATCCAGATGAATGCGGGCGCGGATCGGACGGGGCATGGCGGGCTCGGCGTGGATTGTCGGCGTGGGATGGGTGTCTAGTCACGCCCGATGGCGCGGGCTTCACCTCAGTTTATCGCACCTGAGCTGCTCGGATAAGCGGCGCACGGCGGGGCGGATCGGGATGCGGCGACCGCGGTGGCCCCGAGTGTTGCGGCATTCGCTTGAGCGGCGGTCGCGACCTCGGATCAACCGAGGTCGAGAACCTGGAAAAACCACAGCGCTGAATATAGATTCGCGGACAGTCAAAGCAGCGACCGGCCCCGGCCGGACCCTAAAACGAATTTGCCCTCCCCAAGGCCGCAGACTAAAGAGGTGTATGGATGGACAACAAGACGAAACCCGCGTCGGGAAAACCGCGCTGGCCCAGAGCGCTGATCACCTTGGCCGTGGTCGTCGGTGCGTTGGCACTGCTCTTGATTCAACTCCCTCGCGGAGCCTTTTCAACTGACCTGTCGCGCATTGGCCAGGGGATCCCTGCACTGGTGGTGGCCCGTGACAAAAACTATCTCGCAGGCGCCGAGGTGATGGACCTGATCAACACTGTTCGGCCGGAGTACGAGGGCAAAATCGCGTTTCTTGCGGCCCATCTCGGCCACCCTGATGGGCAGGCCTTTGCCCGGAGACATGACATGGATGATGCCATCGTGGTCGTTTTCGATGCGGATGGGTCGCCGGCGGCAAGATTGGTCATCCCGCAAACTGCCGAGGTAATACGCGCCGCACTGGACATCCTAGACACCCCTTAAGCATCCTGCTCAGGCGAATGCAGGCAATGACGGCGATTCCTGATCGGCCCCATCCCGAGACGGGCATCGGCTGGCAGGAGGCATACTCGAACACGGCGGCATCTCGCGACGGCAAGCCGTGCGGCTGATCCGCGCGTCGGGGAGCCCGCAGCGCTTACACTCACCGATCTCCCTCAACGGGGCGCCACTCCCTGGCTGGCAAAGGCAGGCGCAATCGCCTCGTTGCGGTCCGGGCAAAACCCGACTTATTCGGCCTTGGGGACTTCACCGACCTCGGTGTAAGCGCGGTTTAAAATTTGATCGTTCAAAAGCTTAAACCACGCCAGCGTCAACAATCGTCGAGTCTACCGGGGCCGATCCCATCCAAGAACATCACATACCGCCCTGGGCGCGGTTTAAGGTAGACGACAACACCTGAGCTGGAGACCCGGCATAAGGAGTCGACGATGAAACTCCACGGCGGAATCGATCTGCATTCCAACAATAACGTCGTGGCCCTTTTGGACGAAGAGGACCGCGTGTTGTATCGCAAGCGCTGGCCGGTTCGATCGACTCCGGGATTCCTGCGTCCTCGGATGTCACGTCGAATCAACCACAGCCCCCGTTGAACCTTGCTCAAATCCCGCAACTGCCGTCCAGAATCCGCGCCGCCCCCACCGCCGCCTGCCCCAACGACAGCCCCCCGTCGTTGGCCGGCACCTGTCGCTGCAACAGCACCCGGAATCCGTCCGCCTCAAGCCTGCTCGTGACCGATTCGAGGAGCAGCCGATTCTGGAAGACGCCGCCTGAGAGTGCGACGGTCGACACCCCGTGACGGCTCGCCAGATCCAGGGCCAGCGTGCCGAGCGCCGTCGCGAGCCCGACATGGAAGGCGGCGGCGATCTCCTCGGGCGGACGCCCGCGGGAGAGATCCGCGAGCAAGGCCTCCCAAAGCGGTGCCGGATCCAAGACCTCAGCGGTCGGCATGGTCGATCGGGCGAACGGATAGCCGTCGCCGACCCGATCCATGGCGCCCGCGGCCAGCGACTCCAGCGCGATGGCGGCCTGCCCTTCGTAGGTCAGCACCTCGCCGCCGACACCCAGTGCCGCGGCGATCGCATCGAAGAGACGCCCGGTCGAACTCGCGAGGGGTGCGTTGAGGCCGCGTGCGATCAGCGTGTGCAGGATCCCGAGCGGCTTGGCGTCGAGCCGCTCGATCGGCGCGAGCCCGGCGAAGCGCTCACGCCACGCCGCCCAACCGCCCGCGCTCTCCAGGTGCGCGTAGAGGTTGCGCCAAGGCTCCAGGATCGCCCGTGTCCCGCCGGGCATGGCCACCGGCTTGAGATGGGCGATCCGCTCGAAGTCCAGATAGTCGCCGAGCAGAAACTCGCCACCCCAGAGTGTGCCGTCGCTGCCATAGCCGAGTCCGTCGAGCAGGATGCCGAGCACGGGTGCGGCGTCCAAGGGCCAGCCGTTGTCCGCCAGCGTGGAGGCCAGGTGGGCGTGATGATGCTGCACCCCGATCAGCGGGGAGCCGTCGCGCGCCGCCCGGTCGCGCCCGATCAGGCTTGATCGGTAGTCCGGATGCAAATCGACGGCGAGCGCCGCGGGGACGACCTGGAAGAGGTCGAGATAGAGTGCGAGGGTCCGCTCGTACTCGCGTGCGGTCTTGGCGTCCTCCAGATCGCCGAGATGTTGGGAGAGGATCGCCTGACCGTCGCGGACCAGGCAGAAGGTCGTCTTGAGCTCGCCGCCCAGCGCCAACAGAGGCGGCGCGTCCTCGAAGCCGGGCGGCAAAGGCAAGGGTGTGGGTGCATAGCCGCGTGCACGCCGGAGCAGGCGCGCCTCCCCCGCCATCACGCGAACCACCGAATCGTCGACCCGGTTGAGGATCGCCCGGTCGTGCAGCAGCAGAACATCGGCCAGCTGCCCAAGCCGCCCGAGCGCATCGGCGTTGTCGATACACTGCGGCTCCTCGCTCAGATTGCCGCTCGTCATCACCAGTGGCCGATCCCAGTCCGCCAGGAGCAGATGGTGGATCGGACTGTAGGGCAACATGACCCCCAAGGTCGTCTGACCGGGGGCGACATCCGGCGCCAAGGGGCACAGCGGATCGCCGCCCTGCTCCGCCCCGTCCAAACCGCCCCGCTCCAACAGCAGAATCGGCGCAGCCGGACACGCAAGCAGCGCCGTATCCCGCCCAGTCACCCGACAATAGCCCCGGATCACATCCAGGTCGCGAGCCATGAGCGCCAGCGGCTTGGCATATCGCCGCTTGCGCCGACGCAGCTCGGCGACCGCGTCCGGGTTGGTCGCATCGCACGCGAGATGGAAGCCACCGATCCCCTTGATGGCCAGGATCCGCCCCTCGGCCAGTTGCCGGCTCGCTGCGGCGATGGCATCCTCGGCACCGAGCGCCATAGGATCCAGGAGGCGCCCCGCGGCATCCTGAAGCCATACCTTAGGGCCACAGGCAGGACAAGCGTTGGGCTGGGCATGAAAGCGTCGGTCCGCCGGATCCTTGTACTCCGCCGCACAGTCCGGGCACATGGGAAAGGCCGCCATGCTGGTCCGGTCACGGTCGTAGGGGATTCCGGCGACGATGCTCAGACGCGGCCCGCAGTGGGTGCAGTTGGTGAAGGGATAACGGTAGCGCCGATCGACGGGATCTCGGACCTCGGCGACACAGGCTGCGCAGGTCGCCGCATCGGCGACGATTCCGGTATGCACGGCGGTCGCCGCGCTCTCCAGGATGACGAAGTCCCGGCTCTGCGCGAGATCGCCCAGCTCCTGCGCATCCGCGATCTGACGGCGTTCGATCGCATCGATGCGCGCCAGCGGCGGGCATTCCTCGCGCAGCCGTTTCAGAAATCCGCTCACGCCGGGATCGTCCCCGTCGTCGCTCCCGCACACCCGAATCAGCACGCCCTCGCCGTCGTTGCGCACATCGCCGGACAGGCCGCACGCGCGGGCCAGACGCCAGACGGTGGGCCGAAATCCCACGCCTTGGACCAGGCCACGGACCCGAATCGACTCGGCGGTCACGCTATTTCAGTCCGATGCTTATCAAGGTGCCGCTCGCCTCGTGCCGATACGCCGAGCTCAAGGATCGCCCGGATAGAAGGTCCGCTCGAGGATCTCGTCGCGCGAAGAGGAACAGTCCTGCGCAAACAGGTGCTCGGGAAGTCCTGTTTCGAAGACCGCACGCTCGACCACATCCGGATCCTCATCGACCAAGCCTTGGTGTAAGAACGGCTTCAGACTCGGGCCGAGCTTGATCGCACGCGCGATGTGGCGGCGCTGCTCCCGGACCGCACTGTCCGGACCACTTCAGTCGCCCGAGCGCGCCCTCGCGGCGGACTGAAGTCCGCTTTTCCGGGGGGCGACTGAAGTCGGCGTACCCGGGGGAGCAGCCGGGATAACGATCAAGGCCTGTGCCGGCTCGCAAGGATCCTCATGACGGTCCGCTTGCGACCTCGCAGTTGATGCAGGTTGCTCGTCTCTTTTTCGGGCATCACTCCGATTGCCGAGGGGGACTGGGACTCACCCGTCAGGAGATGCTCTGATAGTAGAGATTCTGCGGATGCTTGGCCTCGGCGAAGAAGTACCAGCGTTCGGCGATGAGCCCGAGGTACTGGATCAAGAAGGCAAGGATCGGCAAGGTCGTCGATTCGATCAGGTAGGCGCCGGAGATCAAGAGGATCGGAATCGGGAAGACCAGGACCAGGAAGCTGTTGCGCACGAGCCGAACGGTCTCGGGAGTGCGCCCGTGGAAAAACTCACGCGTGTTGAAGCTGCCGCCCATCGCGCCTTGCGCCTTCTGGACGACGGCGGTGTGACGCACGCCGATGGCGGTCTGCACCGTGCTCTTGTGCTTGAGCCGGGCGTTGCGTCTGAGATGCGCAACACGCGAGAGGAGTGCACCCAAGGTCAGCACCACGGCCCAGGTTCCGAAGAAGGACACCAAGGGGTTGCCGATATAGGCCGAGTAGGCGGCGGCCAGCATGAACCCGGAGGCCAGCCCCAAGAGCGTGAAGTTGACGACGGTGAAGGTCGAATGCCATTCCTCGAGGAATTTGACGCTCGCGTAGATCATGGCCGTGGAGACGAAGAGCGCGAAGGAGGCAATCGTCCCGAGCAAGCCCAAGAGCAGTGTTGCATCGACGCCGAGCACCTCGCCGATGTGGAACCAAGGCTGCGTCCAATGCATCAAGTGCGCCACGCTGTAGGCAAACACCAGCGCCATCAGGATCGGCAGGATGATGACCTCGCGCGACAACCACGAGGTGCGCCACATGGCGGCGGAGCGCCAAGCCCGCTCGGGACGCCCGAGATGAAAGAAGGAGGCGCCGAGACCGATCACAAGCAACACGAGCGCGACCAGGCTACCGAGTGCATAAAACTGGTCCTCCTGCGCGGGAAGGAAGCGGGCGAGCGCATAGAGTTGACCGGTGAACATGGCCAGAAACAGGCCCTGACCGGCACCGAGCAGCGTGGTCAGAAAGATGACGGAGAATGCGGGGTGCATGGGTGGATCCCTTTATCCTGAAACGAATGTCGCGTCGGCGCGTCGGATTGATCCGGGTCGGCTCGGGCTGCGCAGACGGGTGTCGCCGTGATCGGCCCGTCCTGCGCGCTCCGACCCGCGGGCATCTCTACCAGGCCACGTCGTCCAAGGTCTCCTCACCCGTGTAGGTGGTGAGATCCTCTTTGCGCAACGGATTGTCGACGCGCGTCAACTCGTCCGGACTGATGTACATCCGGTTCTTCTGACGCGGCAGATAATGATTGGCCGGCTTGGTACCCCATTCGGGCATCAACTGATAGCCGCCGCGCTCGCGGATCGCCACCGAGACCTCCGAGTCCGGGTCGTGGACGTCGCCGTAGAGCCGCGCACTGGTCGGACAGGCGAGCACACAGGCCGGCTGACGGTCGCGATCCGAGAGCGTGGCATCGGTGATGCGGTCGATGCAGAGTGTGCATTTCTTCATCACCTTTTCTTGCTCGTCCAGCTCGCGCGCACCATAGGGGCAGGCCCAAGAGCAGTATTTGCAGCCGATACACTTGTCGTAATCGACCAGCACGATGCCGTTGTCGGCCCGTTTGTGCGAGGCGCCGGTCGGGCAAACCGGGACGCAGGGCGGCTCCTCGCAATGCAGACAGCTCTTCGGGAAATGGACCGTCTCGGTGTTCGGGAAGACACCGACCTCGAAGGTCTGCACCCGATTGAAGAAGGTCCCCGTCGGGCTGCCGTCGTAGGGGTTCTGGTCGACCATCGGACCTGCCCAGCCGGAGGTGTTCCACTCCTTGCAGGAGGTCACGCAGGCATGGCAACCGACGCACACGTTCAGGTCGATGACCAGGGCGAGTTGAGTCATGTGTAAATCTCTCCGTTGTCGGCCGTCAGCCGCGGGATCGGACGTCGGCTTGCGAGCCCGCGATGGCCTTCATCGCCGAGCCCGGAACCGACCGCTGAGGACCGAAGCTACTTCTTCCCGAACACGCCGGCCACATAGGCCTGCCACTTGCCGCGCTGCTTCTCCTGACCGGGTAGGCGCGGCATGGCGTCGAACTGCGGCGAGGTGACCCGCGGCTCGTCCGGACCGGCCTTATAGACGCGGACCCGAACATCGAACCAAGCGGCCTGCCCCGTGACCGGATCCGAGTTGGAGAGATGCTCGCCGGCCGCGCTGGGCGGAAGCTCCTCGGCGATCAGGTGGTTCAACAGGAATCCCTTGCGCGACTCGTCCGCGTTGCCGCCGAGCCCCCAAGCACCGCTGGCCTTGCCGATCGCGTTCCAGGTCCAGACCGNNCGTGCCGGGCTCGACCGCCTCGGAGAAGCGACACATGCAACGCACCTTGCTCAGCGTGGACTCCACCCAGATCCAGTCACCGTCGGCGAAGCCGTGCTTCTTGCCCACCAGCGGATTGACGAAGAGATAGTTGTGGCTGTGGANNGGATCTGACGCAGCCAGGCGTTCTGGCTATCCCAGCTGTGATACATGGCCATGGGACGCTGGGTCAGCGCGTTCAACGGATAGCGCACCGTGTCGACCAGTTGGTCTTCCAAAGGCCGATGGAAGAAGGGCAAGGGGTCGAAATAGGTCTCGACGCGCTCGCGCAACCGGTCCGGCGGCTGTCGCCCGGGCCACTTGCCCTGCGCGGCCAGGCGGAACTTCTGCAGGACCTCGGAGTAGAGATGGATCGTGATGGGCTCGGCATAGCGGATCATGCCGTGCGCACGCGCCCAGTGCAGATAGCCCTTGTTCCAGTTGCGCATGTACTGGTAGCTGGGCGGCAGCTCGTGATGGAAGACGCAGCCATTTTTGGCATACATCTCCCATTGCTTCGGGTTGGGCTCGCCCTTGAGCACCTGATCGCCATCCTTGCCGCGCCAGCCGGCGAGGAAGCCGATGCCCGAGCCGGGCGAGGTCTCGTAATTGACGATGAAATCGGGATAGTCACGGAACTTTCGCTCGCCCTCGGCGGTGACGAAGGCCGGCAGCTTCAGGCGCGATCCCAGCTCGATCAAGACATCCTGGAAGGGCTTGCACTCACCTTTCGGCGGCAGCACCGGGATGCGTACGGCATCGACCGGGCCGTCGAACTCCGAGATCGGCCGATCGAGCATCGAGAGCGCATCGTGACGCTCGAGATAGCTGGTATCGGGCAGCACCAGGTCGGCGAAGGCGACGGTCTCGGAGGAGAAGGTATCGCAGACGACGATGAAGGGGATCTTGTATTTCCCCTCGACATCCTTGTCGACCAGCATCTTGCGCGTTTCGCTGGTGTTCATGGAGGAGTTCCATGCCATGTTGGCCATGAAGAGGAACAGGGTGTCGATCGGATAGGGGTCGCCGCGCCAGGCGTTGGTGATGACGTTGTGCATCAGCCCGTGCACCGAGAGCGGATACTCCCAGGAGAAGGCCTTGTCGATGCGCACCGGTCCGCCGTCGGCGTCGATGAACAGATCCTCGGGCTTGGCGGGCCAACCGAGCGGCATGCCGTCGAGCGGCGTGTTCGGCTGCACGGCCTCGGGTCCGTGCGGCGGCTTGGCGCAGGGCGGGATCGGGCGCGGGAAGGGCGCCTTGTGGCGGAAACCGCCGGGCCGATCGATGGTGCCGAGCAGGGTCATGAGCACACCGAGCGCGCGGATGGTCTGGAAGCCGTTGGAATGGGCCGCCATGCCGCGCATCGCGTGGAAGGCGACCGGGTTGCCGGTGACGGACTGGTGTTCGTTGTCCCAACAGTCGGTCCAGGGGATCGGCAGCTCGATCTTTTGATCGCGCGCGGTGACGCCCATCTCGTACGCAAGGCGACGGATGGTATCGGCCGGAATGCCGGTGATCTCGGCGGCCCACTCGGGCGTGCAGGACTCGAGCCGCTCCTTGAGCAACTGGAACGCCGGTTTGACCGGAATCCCGTCGTCCATGTCGAGCTTGTAGCTGCCCATCAGGCGCGGATCCGCACCCGGGGTGTGGGTGCTGATGGGGCCGTCGATGTTGCGATCCCACCAGAGCTTGTTCTCCGGATCGAAACAGCCCTCCTCCACGTACATTTCTGCCCGATAGAAGAGACCGTGATCCTCGCGCGCCGGATCGTCGATGACCAGCTCGGCCGAGTTGGTATAGCGCACCAGGAAGTCGCGATCGAACAGACCCTGCTTGAGAATCTCGTGCGAGATGGCCATCAACAGCGCGCCGTCGGTCCCGGGCTTGATCGGCACCCACTCATCCGCAATGGCCGAATAGCCGGTACGGATCGGGTTGACCGAGATGAAGCGCCCGCCGCGTCGCTTGAACTCCGAGATGGCGATCTTCAGCGGGTTGGAATGATGGTCCTCGGCGGTGCCGATCATCACGAAGAGCTTGGCGCGATCCAGATCCGGTCCGCCGAACTCCCAGAAGGAGCCGCCGATGGTGTAGATCATGCCCGCGGCCATGTTGACCGAGCAGAAGCCGCCATGCGCGGCATAGTTCGGGGTGCCGAACTGTTTGGCGAAAAGACCCGTGAGGGCCTGCATTTGATCGCGACCGGTGAAGAGCGCAAACTTCTTCGGATCCTCAGCACGCAGGCGCCCGAGGCGCTCCTCGAGCATCTCGAAGGCCTCGTCCCAGGAGATCGACTCGAACTCGGAGGTACCCCGCTCCGCCCCCGCCTTACGGCGCAGCGGCTTGGTGATGCGCCCCGGCGAGTACTGCTTCATGATCCCGGAGCTACCCTTGGCGCAGATCACCCCCTTGTTCAGAGGGTGATTGGGATTGCCGTCGATGTAGCGGACCTCGCCATCACGCATGTGAACCCGGATGCCGCAGCGGCAGGCACACATGTAGCAGGTGGTTTCCTTAACCTCGACTCGCCCGACCGTGCTGTCGGAGTGAGCAATGGGATCCTGCATGTAAGCACCTTTTGGCGAGGAGTGGGCCGGACGATTACTGCATTCTAATATTGGGGCTGTCTATGTTTCAAACTTGATGCCGGCCCGGGAAATTGCAGGGCCGGCCGAGCAGGAGCCCGGCGATCGGGACGCCGGCAGGCGGGAACGGGGACGATCGAGTCGCTTACGTGACGAAGATGTGAGCCGAGGGAGAGGGAGAGGCGAGAAGCCGCTGTACTGCAAACGCGCGCTCGCTCCTCCGGGCGAACGCCCGGAGGTGCGGGTCTCGAGGAGCCTGACGAGAGCCGGAGCCGGCGCGCCCGACGTCGCGGACTAGGCCGCTTGCGCCAGGGTCACCGGGAGCCACGCGGCCAGACGCTCGCGCTCTTGGGCGACGTCGATCGCGAAGAAGTGATTCAGCACCTCCAGTGCCTCGTCGAGATCCTCGCATGGCCACTCGCCGGCGATACTGCGAAAGGTCCAGTCTTCGACGTGGAAGCAGCAATGCCCGCCCTTCGCTGCGCCCTCGGCGTCGTAACGCAGCTTGAACCCGGTGTAGGTTCTGGGATTCCATTTGTAGCGGATCGCGTTTTCGGTTTGCTCGAACATGTTTTTCTCAGTGGAATCTGTTGCTTGGATGCCGATCATCCCGCCCGGGAAAGTCGGTTGAGCTGCCCGCTCGGCAACGAGAGAAACATACCGGCAACAGGCTGTTTCCTTTTCGTCACACACGGCATCTCATGCGTCAAGTTTAGTATCAAAACGCAACAAACAACAACCAGACAACAGCCTTTTTTTCGCTAAATCGATCACATGGGGTGAAAAAAGTCATCGAGCCGATCAGCGGTATCTTTCGAGACAGGAGGACGCACCTGTTGTCGAGATACAACGCGGCGACAATTAAAGATCCCGCGATCGACTTCCGTTCGCGCGTCGGTGGCGAAAAACCACTGAAAAGGACGGTCGCGACAAGGCCCGCTCGGCCTTGCTCATGGACCCGGAGAGGCCGCTCATTCGGATCGGCAAGGTAGACAAACGCGATCTCGAGGATTCCGAGCCGAACGAACCGGGCGCAATCTTAGGTTGAAGCGCGGGGTCGACGCCAACTGAGCGCAAGCGGATCGTCGGGATCCACATCCGCCATGAACGGAAGCCTACGGTCGTTGTTGGTGACCTGATAGATCAACCCCATCCAGTTGCCAAGCACACCTTCGCCGCTGTCGTGCCAGGTGTTGTCGAGCCTGCCGACGATGTGATGCTCGGGGAAGGCGGGCAGCTCGCGACCCTGATCGAGTGCATCGAGTATCCGCTCGCGGTGCTCGTCCAAGATGGCACGCGACTGGACGCCGAAATAGTTCTCGGGGACAGGCGGATACCGGTCGCGCTCTCCAGAGGCGAAACGGTTGACCTCGCGCTTGTACTCCTTGAGCAGCGAGATGATGTCGTACTCGGGGTGGCCCTGAAAGAACACCTGGCGGAAGCCGTCCGGGCTGACCGCGAGATGAACTCCGGCCTCCTCGCTCTCGGCCAGGATGTGCAGGCCGGCCGCCTCGAACTGGTCCCGGCCGATCTCGTTGAAGCGCGAATGCGGCACGTCGAAGCGCGTATTCACACTGCTCACCAAGGGATGGCTGCGGTCGATGACGCGATGCACGTAGACACCCCAGCGCTTCTCGCCGAGCGGACGGCGCCTCTGACCGTAGCGAAACTGCAACACCGCATGCGTCGCCAAGCACGAGCAGAGTGTCGAACTGACGTTGTGATAAGCCCAGTCGACCACCTCGATCAGCGGCTCCCAGAAGGTCTGACTCGCAAGGTCCGGACCCATGACATTGGCCCCGGTGATCACCAATGCATCCAGGCCCTCCGCCCGGATCTTCTCGAATGGCTCGTAGTAGCGCTCGACATACTCGCGGGTGATGGGGCCGCGCTCGAGCGCGTCGAGCGTGAAGGGGTGGACATAGAACTGCGCGATCTGATTGCTCTGACCGATCAGCCGGAAGAACTGTCGCTCGGTCGCCGCAAGCGCGGCATCCGGCATCATGTTCAGCAAGCCGATATGAAGCTCGCGGATGTCCTGCTGAAGCGCGTGATCGGGCGCGAGGATCTTGTGGCCCTCTTCGCGCAGACGCTCGAAGGTAGGCAGGTCGTTGTGGGCGACGATCGGCATGGGTTCGGTCCTGTCGTTCGGGTTACCGCATCTCGGGATCGAAGGCCGGCGTCTCGGCCTGTCCGATCGCCGATTCGATCAACCGCATGAAATCCTGCTCGTCGCGCACCTGCGCGACATCCTCGGACGAGACCGTATAGCCATAAGGACGCGCGATCGCCTCGTAACGCGGCACCCGCGAATGGAACAGGCGCGGGAAGACCCAGCGCGTGAAGTCATCCGGATCCACTTGCGCGACATAGTCGAGTCCATGGACCGACAAATAGTCCTTGAGTGCGGCACGCAGGAAATCGGGGCGATAGTAGAGCGGCTTGGGATCGGCCTGAGCACGTTGAATCAACTTGATCTCGTCCGCCTCCGGGACCCGGATGTAGAGGATCAGGCTGTGCTTGGCGAGTAGATCGATGACCCGCGGCTCATCGAGCTCGCAGAGACTCCCGCCGACGTCGTTGATCAGATGCGGATAGCTGTAGATCTCCTGCGCCTTTCGCACGAAATCGGGCACATCCATCATGGCCGCGATCTCCGCCTCGCGATACAGCGCCTGGCGACGGTTGAACTCGCCCAGCGGCAGCCCGCCGCGCTCGGGGTTACCGAGCTTGCCGACGAAGCTCAGAACAGGCCCCAAATCCTTGATCTTGATATTGTTGTGGATGGCGACCCAATCGTGGCGCAGGAGATCGCGCAGGAAGGGATCGCGCATCGCGTGCGCCTTGATGAGGTCGAGGATGTGCTCGTTGAGATACCGCGTCCCGATCCGGTAGTCGCCGGAGTAGTGAAACCAGTCGTTGCGACGCAACATCTCGGAGAGATGGGTCTTGCCGACCCCCGACATCCCGAGCAACGTGATGCACTTGTGCTTCCAGCTGCGAAATTCATCGACCTTGAACTTCATGGATTGAACCGCGTCCTGAGTGACAACCGATGTTTGGCGGGAAACAGCCGCGTGAGCACCTGGAGAGACTCATGCCCGACGCGGTTCAAATTGGTACAAATTTCACGCGTTGAACAGCGCATTCCGCGACCACAGTGGATTTGTGCGGAGCCGGGCCGACCGTGAAGCACCCGTGTGATGCGGAACACGCCATCGAGCAAACCCGGACCGATCGATGATGGTAGTTCAGGACGCGGACGGCGACAAACGCGCCGTTCGGCGTTCGTCCGTCGGTCGGGCCGAGCGGGAGCGAGGCCCGACACCCGCCGGTCGGTCCGGCTGCGCATGCACGGCCTCGCTCCCGCTGGATCAGCGCCGCGCCTCAAGGGTTTCCCAGCGCGCGTAGGCGGTTTCGAGCTCGGACTCCAACGCCGCCAGACGCGCCTTGACCGCAGCGACCTCCTCGCGAGCGGCCTGATAGAAGGCCGGATCGGCCAGGCGTGCATGCAGCTCGGTTTGTGCGCTCTCCAGCGCCTCGATTCGGGCCGGCAGCTCTGCAAGCTCGCGTGTCTCCTTGAAGCTTAGCTTCTCGCCCTTGGGCGCGGCCTTGGGTTGAGTCGACCCGCCCGCGGGGGCCGACACCGGCGTCCCGGAGTCCGCCGGTTTGGTCTTGAACTCGCCCGAGCGCCGCGGATCGCGTTGACGCACCCAGTCCTCGTATCCGCCGACATACTCGCGGACCCGGCCCTCGCCCTCGAAGACCAGGGTGCTGGTGGCGACATTGTCGAGCAGAACCCGGTCGTGAGAGACCAGCAAGAGGGTGCCCTGGAACTCGACCAGGAGGTCTTCGAGCAGCTCGAGTGTTTCGGTATCCAGATCGTTGGTCGGCTCGTCGAGCACCAGCAGATTGGCCGGGCGGGTAAAGAGCTTGGCCAGCAGCAAGCGATTGCGCTCGCCGCCCGAGAGCGCCCTGACCGGCTGGCGTGCGCGCTCGGGTGTGAAGAGAAAGTCCTTCAGATAGGAGAGGACGTGTCGGCTCTGGCCGTCGACCTCGACCTTGTCGCTGCCGCCCGCGACGTTGTCCTGGACGCTCTTGTCGAGGTCCAACTGGGCGCGCAGTTGATCGAAATAGGCCACCTGCAGGTTGGTTCCGCGTCGGATCTCGCCGACCTGCGGCTCCAAGCCACCGAGCAGCAGCTTCAGCAGCGTGCTCTTGCCCGCACCGTTCGGGCCGATGATGCCGATCTTGTCGCCGCGCAGGATCAGGGTACTGAAGTCGCGGATCACCGGGGTGCCGCCCCAGGCGAAGCTGATCTCGTCGGCCTCGACCACCAGCTTGCCGGAACGATCCGCCTCGCTCAGACGCAGACGCGCCGTGCCCTGCAGCTCGCGCCGCTCGAGACGTTCGCGGCGCATGGATTCGAGCGCGCGCACGCGGCCTTCGTTGCGGGTACGCCGCGCCTTGATGCCTTGGCGGATCCAGACCTCCTCCTCGGCGAGCTTGCGGTCGAACTGCGCCGCGGCCTGTGCCTCGGCATGCAGACGCTCCTCGCGACGACGCAGATAGTTGGCGTAGTCGCCGGGCCAGTCGGTGATCCGCCCGCGATCGAGCTCCAGGATCCGGGTCGCGACCCGTTGCAGGAAGCGCCGATCATGGGTGACGAAGAGCAAGGAGCCTGGAAAGTCGATCAGAAAGTCTTCGAGCCAATCGATCGCATCGATGTCCAGATGGTTGGTCGGCTCGTCGAGCAGCAGCAGATCCGGCTCGGTCACCAGCGCACGAGCGAGCAGGACGCGACGTTGCAGACCGCCCGAAAGCGCGCTGAACCTGGCCTCGGCGTCGAGCCCGAGGCGTGAGATGACACGCTCCGTGCGTTGCTCGATGGCCCAGCCGCCGCCGTCCTCCAATTGCTGCTGGACCCGTGCCAGACGGGTCAGGTCCTCCTCGCTCGGATCACTCCCCAAGCCGTGTGAGAGCCTGAAGTAATCGCTCAGAAGAACGCCCAGATCGCCCAAGCCGGCGGAGACGACCTCGAAGACGCTCCCCTCCTCTCCGCGCGGGATCTCCTGCCTCAGGCGCGCTACCTTGAGCCCGGCAGCCGCGCGGATCTGACCCGAATCGGCCTGGATCTCGCCGTCGATGATCCGCAGCAAGGTCGACTTGCCCGCGCCGTTACGACCGATCAGACAGAGCCGCTCCCCTCGCTCGATGCTGAATGAGATATCCTCCAAGAGCGGCGGCAGGCCATAGGAGAGGGCAACGGAGTCGAGGCTGAGCAAGGTCATCGGTCGTACCGTGTGGAATGAGAGGGGCCAATCCCGCGCGTGAACATGCGATGGGGCGTTCGTCGGGTGGCGGATCCGACAAGGTAGAGAGGGCGACGACGCGACGCAACCCCGCCTGCGCAATGATCTCCCCGAACCGATCGGCTACACTGGGCCATCAGGCACGGCCGTGCCGAGAACGACTGGAGTCCGACGACCCACATGGTAAAAAGTGTCACGCTGCGAGATGCCTGGTCGGGCGAGGCCGATTGTCTCAACTGCTCGCTCCGTACCACCGTTCTGTTCGCCGGTTTGGCCGAGGCCGATTTCGAGCGGATCCACGACCCGATCGACCAATTCACCCTGAAGCCCGGCACCAGTCTTTACCGTACGGGTGATCCGGCCGATCACATGTTTACCGTACGGACCGGTGTCCTGAAACTGGTGCAGTATCTTCCGGACGGGAGTCAGCGGATCGTGCGGATCGCACGGACCACCGATGTCCTGGGCCTGGAGGCCATGCTCGAGGGCGGGACCTATCAGCACGAGGCCGTCGCCCTTCAGCCAACCGAGGTCTGCCGCTTTCCCGCCCGATTGGTCCGCGATCTGGGGGGCAACAACCCGGATCTGCACCGCGAGCTGATTTCGCGCTGGCAACGCGCCTTGAACGAGGCCGACGCCTGGCTGACCGAGCTCTCCACCGGTTCCGCCCGCCAGCGCATCGCCCGGCTCTTGTTGCGCCTGGTGCGCGATCGCGAGAGCAGTGCCTGCCAATTGTTCAGCCGCGAGGACATGGGCGCCATGCTCGGCATCACCACCGAGACCGCAAGCCGCACCATCGCCGAGTTCAAGCGCCAGAGCCTTCTCGTCGAGACCAGCCCCAACCGCTTCCTGCTCGACATCCCCAACCTCAAGCGCATCGCGGAGGGTTGAAACGCGTCCGGTGCGATATGCCCTGTTCGCTGTGATGATCGGCATCGCGCACACCCATGAACCTCGCGAGAGACGCGTTTCAAGAGATTGATTGATTTTTTATCCTGAACCGCGTCTCCGCCGACCCTCTCGGCATGATCCGGCGGCATTTCCAGTGGATCGCCTCGAGGCATACCCCGGACGCAGTTCAGCAGGGTTGACCGATTTCAATGCCTCGAACACCTCCCACCCCCAATGATGGCGCATTCCGCGGTGCCGCACCGCCGCTTGACCGAGGCCGGGAGGGCAGATCATGAAACAGACCCTGCTGCAGGAGACCTTTCCGGTCTATGTGCTCGAGATCGATCGCGAGGAGACCCCGTTCGACTCGGTCGATGCGGTCTGCGGTTATTTCAGGGCCTGCATCGAGGCACATCCTTCGGCCATCTTCATTGCCGAGTTCGATCACCTCCGACACACCCGATCGCTCCCGGATGGACGCATCGGCGAAGGCATCCGCGCTGCTAAGAATCTGGTCTTCTGTTTCGGCATCACTCTGCAGAATCCGCAGGCACTCGCGATGCGCCCACGTTCGATCGGTATCGCCGAGACCGACGACGGCTTCGTGATCACCTTCATTGAATCACCCATGCCGGTGGCGAACGCAGCGATCGAGGACTGGGCGATGCGCCTGCGCCAAGCAGAGGCGGCACCGGCCTGAATCCCGCGGCAGGACAGTCCGACTATCCCACGAGATCCCAAATCCATGACCAAACGAAGCGTCCTCGCCATTCTGAACACGGGGAAATCCATGCGTATCGCCGTCACCAGCCAGAACTTTCGAACCATCACCGGACATGCCGGCAAGAGCCGTCGCTTCCTCGTCTACGAGGCGGACGCCGACGGCAATCCGACCGAGGTCGATCGGCTCGATCTGCCGATGGAGTTGTCCCTGCACGAGTACCACGGCGAGGATCATCCGCTGTTCGAGCTCGAGCTGAACGGGATTGTCACGCAGGGTGCCGGAAATGGTTTTCTCCAGCGGATGGCCCGCCACGGAATCCAGGTCTACACCACCAGTGCGACGGATCCGGTGCAGGCGGTATCGGCCATCTTTGCCGGACAACCCCTGCCCGCGGCGGCTCCGCACACCCATGACCATGACCATGGGGCCGGCGAAGGCGCACACCGTCAGGATTGACATGAGCCGCCAGCCCCGCTCGCTTCGGCGTCATAGCCGCCGAACCGGCCACGAAGCACGTCATCGGCTTTCCTGAAAAGCCTGTTGCGTTTCGTCATTTCAGCCATCTGATGACCGGCCTAGCCTAAGCACCTCCGACCGGCGGGCCAGCCTGATCCGGACCGTCGGCGATCTCCCCGATCGCCGACACCCTGCCCGGCACCCGACAGCCCTCCTCGCGTTCCTGATCTCCAACCTCGGGAATATCGCCATGCTTGACAGCACCATGATCGAGCTCTCGCGGTGGCAGTTTGCCATGACCGCGATGTACCACTTCCTCTTCGTGCCACTCACACTCGGCCTCGCCTGGATCCTGGTGATCATGGAGAGCGTCTATGTCATGACCGGACGCGAGATCTACCGGGACATGACCAAGTTCTGGGGCAAGCTCTTCGGCATCAACTTCGCGTTGGGCGTGACGACCGGGCTGACCATGGAGTTCCAGTTCGGGACCAACTGGGCCTATTACAGTCACTATGTCGGCGACGTCTTCGGCGCTCCGCTCGCCATCGAGGGCCTGATGGCCTTCTTCCTGGAGTCGACCTTCATCGGTCTGTTCTTCCTGGGCTGGGAGCGACTCTCCAAACGCCAGCATCTGACCGTCACCTTCCTGATGGCCCTGGCGTCCAACCTCTCGGCGCTCTGGATCCTGGTCGCCAACGGCTGGATGCAGAACCCGGTCGGCGCCGAGTTCAGCTACGAGACCATGCGCATGGAGATGACCAACTTCATGGAGGTCGTGGTCAACCCGGTCGCGCAGGTCAAGTTCGTGCATACGGTGGCCGCCGGCTATGTGACCGCGTCCATGTTCGTGCTCGGCATCAGCTCCTGGTACATGCTCAAGGGGCGGGATCTGGCCTTCGCCAAGCGCTCCTTCTCGGTCGCGATCGGCTTCGGTTTGGCCGGCATCCTCTCGGTCATCCTGCTCGGCGACGAGTCCGGCTACGAGGTCGGCGACGTGCAGAAGGTGAAGCTCGCGGCGATCGAGGCCGAGTGGCACTCGGAGCCCGCGCCGGCCGGCTTTACGATCATCGGCTTCCCGAGCAACGAGGACGAGGAGACCCACGGCGCGATCAAGATTCCCTGGCTCCTGGGGCTGATCGCCACGCGCTCGCTCGACACCGAGGTGAAGGGACTCAAGGACCTGATGGTGGACCACGAGATCCGCATCCGCAGCGGCATGATCGCCTACGAGTATCTGCAGCGTCTGCGCGGTGATGAGGACACGCCGGAGAACCGCGCGGTCTTCGAGGACCACAAGGCCGATCTCGGCTACGCGCTCCTGCTCAAGCGCTACACGGACGACCCGAGCCAGGCCACCGAGGAACAGATCCGCATGGCGGTCAAGGACTCGATCCCCGAGGTCGCGCCGCTCTTCTGGAGCTTCCGTGTGATGGTCGCGGCCGGATTCTGGATGCTGGCCCTGATGATCCTGGGATTCTATTTCAACGCCAAACGCGTCATTCAGGAGAAACGCTGGCTTCTGCGCCTCTTCCTCTGGAGCATCCCGGTACCCTGGATCGCGGCGGAGACGGGCTGGTTCGTGGCCGAGTTCGGCCGCCAGCCTTGGGCGATCGGCGAGGTCCTGCCCACCAGCATTGCCGCCTCGAGCCTGGCACCGAGCGACCTCATCATCAGCCTCTCGGCCTTCATCCTCTTCTACACGGTGCTCTTGATCATCGAGATGTATCTGATGTTCAAGTTCGGGCGGCAGGGACCCAGCTCGCTGCATACGGGCCGCTACCACCACGAAGAGGCGGCCAAGGCGTCCCGTTCGACCACCGCAGGCGGCCCGTCACCCGCGCTCGCACCGCAGAAACGGCAAGACTAGGGGACCGATCATGATCATCGACTACGAAGTCCTGAAGTTCATCTGGTGGGTGCTGGTCGGCGTGCTCTTGATCGGCTTCGCCGTGACCGACGGCATGGACATGGGCGTCGGCGCACTCCTGCCCTTCCTGGGCAAGACCGACGAGGAGCGGCGCGTCATCATCAACACCATCGGCCCGCACTGGGACGGCAACCAGGTCTGGCTGATCACGGCCGGCGGCGCCATCTTCGCCGCCTGGCCGCTGGTGTACGCGACCGCCTTCTCGGGGTTCTATTTCGCGATGCTGCTCGCGCTCTTCGCGCTCTTCTTCCGGCCGGTCGGTTTCGACTACCGCAGCAAGATCGCGGATCCACGCTGGCGCAACGCCTGGGATTGGGGGCTCTTCATCGGCGGCGTGGTGCCGGCGTTGGTGTTCGGGGTGGCCTTCGGCAACCTCTTGCTCGGCGTGCCCTTTCATCTCGATGACATGCTGAGATCCTTCTACACGGGCAGCTTCTTCGGTCTCTTCCATCCGTTTGCCCTGCTGGCGGGCATCCTGAGTGTGGCCATGCTGACCATGCACGGCGCGGTTTGGCTTCAAATCCGGGCGGCCGAGCCCATCGCTTCGCGCGCCAAGGCAGCGGCTCGGATCTTCGCACTCATCGGCATGGCGGTCTTCGCGCTCGCCGGGATCTGGCTGATCATCGGCATCGACGGCTTCAAGGTCGTCTCCATGCCCGCGCTCGATGCGACACCCAACCCGCTCACCAAGGAGGTCGTCGCGGATTCTTGGGCTTGGCTGGCCAACTACGGCGCCCATCCTTGGACGCTGCTCTTCCCGGCGCTCGGCTTCGCGGGTCTTTGGGCCACGATGAAGCTCGCCGCCGCTGATCGTCCGGGCTGGGGACTGGCGAGCGGCAGTCTGGCGATCACGGGCATCATCGTGACCGCCGGCGTGAGCCTCTTCCCCTTCATCCTGCCCTCGCGAACGGATCCCAACAGCAGTCTGATCGTTTGGGACGCGGTCTCCAGCCACCTGACCCTGACGGTCATGTTCTGGGCGGCGGTCATCTTCATCCCGTTGATCCTGGCCTACACCACTTGGACCTACACCAAGATGTGGCGGCGTGTGACGGTGGAGGAGATCCGGGAGCAGGAGCATTTGGCGTACTAAACCGCGTCCAGAGCGATTTGCGTCGTTTTCATTGTGCGTTTGGCTGCGCAGATATCCTCGATCCCAGTGAGACGCGGTTTAGAAGGGAAAATTTTCAATGCTTTAAACCGCGCCGGCTCCGATAGTCGTCGGAGCCGGCGCGGCCAAGCTATTCCGACAAATGACGCATACCGCACCGTGCGCGGTTTAAGGGGTTCATCGAGAAACGTCGGGGTCCGAGGTCGTCGCGGGCGACCCCGGACAATGAGCATCGATCACCGAGAGGACGATCCCATGTGGTATTTCGCTTGGCTCCTGGGTGTGCTGCTGGCCCTCGCCTTCGGCATCATCAACGTCATGTGGTACGAATCCGAGGAGTGTTACAGACACACCGGGGATGCGCGGCCCGATAATTAAGGGCATGTCCGAGAAAAGAACGACCGGCGTGTAGGTGCGAATTTATTCGCACAGCCTAGGTGGTGGCGTCTCCGAGCGCCTCGCGGGGAAACCGGCGTGTGTGCGAATAAATTCGCACCTACAACCCTTTCGGTTCCTCCGCGCATGCGCAGTCGAGATGAACGTGGCCCGTGCCTTATCGGCTGTTCGAACCCCGGCTGAGCCGCCCCGGCGCCGTTTGACTGCGCCGCGCCCGGTCCATCTGCATCTGCAGGCGCTGGCTCTGTTGTTGCGCCTCCAACTCCATCAACTGACCCTGCATCCGCGCCCGGCCGGCCCGACCGTCCGGCATGACACCCGCACCGGTTCGGGGCACCAGACGATCTTGCCGACGGGCCGAGTCGATGGCGCGATTCTGCTGCTGAAGAAGCTCGCGGTAGCGGATCGCCTCGCTCCACTCGAGCGACTGCCGCCGAGCCGCGTCGGGAGCCGACAGCAGGCCGGCCTGCTGTCTCGCCGCGCGTTGATCCTGCTGCAATCTCAACCAACCGGCCGCAGCCCGCTGTGATTGAATCCCCTGCGCCCGCATCACGTCCGTCTCGGCAGCGACCGGCATCGCCAGCCAGAGTGTTGCGATGACGACAAAGAGACAGGCCGTTTGTCGCGAATATCGCACCGTTGCGGTGCGGAAGGAACCTGCGCGCGTCTTCAACCTGTGCATGGCTCGGCTCCCATCGTCGACTCAAGCGACTTGCGCCTCCGCAACCTATTGTTTCGATGAGATCACGGCACGAAACAGAAAATTGGCATCCGTTCTGCATTGTTAGAACCAAGACAGACGCTTCCGTTCTCCGGTTTCATTCTCTGACCTCCTCAGTGGTGATTCGCCCCGCATCAGCGGGGTTTTTTTATCGATGAAAAATCGCTTTCGGCTGCCATCTTAGTCGTTTAGGGTGTAGCGGATTCGCCCCTTGGCCAGCCCAACAGCCGGAGCCGAAATGACACAGACCCATGCGATCGATCCCGCGCTGATTCAGCGGCTCAGGATGTTGATCGGCCATCGCTGCGAACATGACGGGCAGGTCTGGCGCCTGATCGACATCCTGCCCGGCGAGGGGCTGGCGGTGCTGGAATCGGATCTCGCCCGACCTCCGATTCAGATGGACCAATACGGCCGCGCCAGCCATCGCGCCAACGCGATCATACAGGTCCGAATCCTAGACCCGGTCGAGAGCGAGCTCACGCTCGAGATGCAAGATCTCCTGGACTGCCTGCAATCGACGCCACGGGCCTGAGTCACGGCGAAGAAGCCTCGTCGCGCCACACAGACAGACCGCAGCGATCGTCACATCGAGAATGTCCCATCACAACCGCGTCCCCGCTAAGAGCAGTGGATGCAACGAACGTCGAGATCACTCGAAAATCAGCATCTCGCTCTGGACGCGGTTTACGCCAGATGCCGCTCGGCCTTCAACAGATCGGAGGCCGTATCCACACCCGGGCCTGGCTCGGCGGCGGCGATCGCCACATGGATACGCTCGCCGTGCCAGAGCACGCGTAGCTGCTCCAGTGACTCGGCCATCTCCAGGGGCGACGGCGCCCACGTCAGATAGCGTTTCAGGAAGCCGACGCGGTAGGCATAGAGCCCGATGTGGCGCAGAAAGGCGACCGATGTCGGCAGCTCGTCACGATCGGCGAGGAACTCGTCGCGGTGCCAGGGCATCGGCGCACGCGAAAAATAGAGTGCGAAGCCCTTCGCGTCCGTGACCACCTTGACGACATGCGGATCGAAGAGGGTCGCGCGGTCCGAGATCGGGGCAGCCAACGTCGACATGCCGAGATCGGCGATGCCGGCCAAGTCGCTCGCGACCTGATCCAGCAAGGCCGCCGGCATCGCCGGCTCGTCGCCCTGCAGGTTGACCACCACCACGTCATCGCGCCAACCGCGCAACTCGATGACCTCGGCGATGCGCTCGGACCCGCTGCGATGCGCGCTGCCGGTCATCACCACCTCGGCGCCGAAACCCTGACAAACCTCGGCGATGCGCCGGTCGTCGGTTGCGACCAGGATCTCCTCGGCGGCGCTCGCTCGCGCGCGCTCCACGACATGCTGGATCATCGGCTTGCCGGCGATCGGCAACAGGGGTTTGCCCGGAAGGCGCGTCGAGCCGTAGCGCGCGGGGATAACGACCTTGAATCCTAGGCGTTTATCGGAAGTCTCTCGGTCAGACATGGGTCCGTGCCTCCAGCGTGCGAAAGAATGCCTCGACGAATGCCGTATTCAGCTCGGCCTCCACGGGCAGAAACCAGTGATCCTCGCCGGCAAAGGGCGCGCACTTCACGGCGTCCTTCTCGGTCATAAGCACCGGGCCGGGCGGCCAAGCCACAAGATCCGACGGTGCAAAGGGATAGTGATCCGGGTAGGCGCGACCCTCGACCTCGAGACCCAAGCCGCGCAGCATGGCGAAGAAGCGCTCGGGGTTGCCGATCGCCGCGACCGCAAAGACGGGCCGCCCGAGGAAGTCGGCGATCGGCTTGGAGACGCAGGGGTCACGGAGATTGACCGCCGCACCCGGAACCAGACGCATCCGGTACCCACTGCCGGTGTCGCCGCCGTTGGTCAGCACCAGATCGACCGTGGCCAGACGCCCGCGCGGCTCGCGCAACGGCCCGGCGGGCAGGCAGCGCCCGTTGCCCAATCCGCGCACGCCGTCGATGAGCGCAATCTCGATGTCTCGAGCCAAGCGATAGTGCTGGAGCCCGTCGTCGGCGAGCAGGATGTCCACGTCGCCCCCGGACAGTGCGAGCGCGCCGGCGGCAACGCGATCCGGTCCGGCGACGACCGGGCAGCCGCTGCGACGAGCCAGCAGCACCGGCTCGTCCCCGAAATCGGCGGGCTCGCCGTGCGGAGGAACGCGGCGCGACGCGACCGCGCCCCGTCCTCCCCCTCTTCCCCCATAACCTCTCGTGATGATCCCGGGACGCCAACCGCGCGCCATCAGCAGCTCCGCGAGCTTCAAGACGACGGGAGTCTTGCCGGTCCCGCCGACGGTGAGATTGCCGACCACCACGACGGGCACCGGCAGGCGCCGGCTCGCGAGCCAGCCTTTGCGATAGCCCAGACGGCGCAGTTGGACCACCACACAATAGAGCCAGGAGAGCGGCGCGAGGATGGGACCGAGCGGATGACGGCCGTACCAGATCGCGTTCGGGTCAATCACCTCAGCCCGCCCGCCGAGCGGATTGTGCTTACTGACGTCAGCACAACTTAAGCCGTGTCTAGAGCGACCTGCGTCATTTTCATTTTGCATTTGGCTTTGGAGATGTCCTCGATCTCGGTGAGACGAGGTTTAAAATTCAATATTTTTAATCTCTTAAACCGCGCCGACTCCAACGCTCGTCACCTCTGCCGGGGCCGACCCCATCCAAAAACATCGCATACCGCGCCGGGCGCGGTTTAAGACGCGGCCGGAGGCTCGCCGGCATCGTGGAATTGCAGACGATGCAGCCGGGCGTAATAGCCGTCCTGCGCGAGCAATTCGCCGTGGGTGCCCTGCTCGACGACCTGTCCGTTGTCCATGACCAGGATACGGTCGGCATTCTCGATGGTGGAGAGACGATGGGCGATCATCAGGGTCGTGCGGTTCGTCATCAACTCCTGCAGGGCGGCCTGGATATGGCGCTCGGACTCGGTGTCGAGTGCGGAGGTCGCCTCGTCCAGGATCAGGATCGGGGCGTCCTTGAGCATGGCACGGGCAATCGCGAGACGCTGGCGCTGCCCGCCCGAGAGCATCACACCGCGGTCTCCGATCCGCGTGTCGAAGCCCTCGGGCATGGCCTGGATGAAGTCGAGCGCGTGGGCGTTCACGGCGACGCGCTCGAGCGTCTCGCGGCTCGGCGGTACGGCCTGGCCATAGGCGATGTTGTTGGCGATGCTGTCGTTGAAGAGCACCACGTCCTGACTGACCAGCGAGATCTGGGCGCGCAGACTCGCCAGGCTCAGCTCGTGGATCGGGATGCCGTCGATCAGGATCTCGCCCGCGGTCGCATCGTAGAAGCGCGGCAGTAGGCTGGCGACCGTGCTTTTGCCGCTGCCCGAGCGCCCGACCAATGCGACACGCTCGCCCGGAGCGATGACGAGGTCGAGATCCCGGATCGCCGGCGGCTTGTCGGGCGAATAGACATGGGTGACGCCGCGATACTCCACGCGCCCCTCGGCACGGTCCAACGTCCGACGTCCCCGATCCCGCTCCTCCTCCGCATCCAACAGCTCAAACAGGCTCTGGGCGGCGATGATGCCGCGCTGCAGATGGGCGTTGACCGAGGTCAGACGCTTCACCGGCGGCAGAAGCAGACCCATGGCGACCACGAATGACATGAAAGTGCCGACCGAGATGTCCTCCTTCAGCCCCTGCATGGTCGAGAGATAGACGATGACGGCGATCGCCACGGCCGAGATCAACTGGACCAGCGGCACGCTCGCCGCCTCGGTTGCGATCATCTTCATCTGCAGCGAGCGCGTCTTCTCGTTGATGGCGCTGAAACGTCGCGCCTCCAGCGGCTGCCCGCCGAATGCCTTGACCACCCGATGGGCCTCGATCGCCTCTTGGGCGACCTGGGTCAACGCACCGACCCGGTCTTGGATGCGGCGGCTGTGGCGGCGAAAACGCTTGGTCGCGTATTTGACTGCGCCGGCCATAAGGGGACCGATCACCAGGAAGATCGCCGAGAGTGCTGCGTTCAGATAGAGCATGTAGGCCATCAGGCCGATGACCGTGAAGCCGTCACGGACTAGGGTGGTGATCGCCGATGTGGCCGCGGTAGCGACGTTTTCGACGTTGTAGGTAAGCTTGGCGAGGATGTGTCCCGATCCCTGATTGTCGTAATAGCGCGTCGGGGCGCGCAGCAGGTGCTCGAACATCTTCTGGCGCAGGTCCGCGACCACACGCCGCCCGACCCAGCTCAGAGAATAGTTGTTGATGAAGCCGGCGATCCCGCGAAACACGAAGAGCGCCACCAGCACGAGCGGCATGAGGCGGACGATCTCCTCGTTGCGATCCACGAAGCTGCCGTCGATCAGCGGCTGCATCATGGCCGCGAAGAGCGGCTCGGTGGCCGCGAAGGCAAGCATGGCGACGATCGAGACGGTGAACATCCGCCAGTAGGGTTTGACGTAGCCGAGCAGCCGGCGATAGATGGGACCCGCCTCGACCTCGGAGCCTGATGCATCATGGGTCATTCAGCGACCTCCCCTGTGGATGGCTGAGCGGGCTGAGGACCGGAAGGCGGGGCGAATTGCCCGGACGGGGTTCGCGCCGGTTCGGCATCGGCATCGTCCTGCGGGGCACGCGTCGCCGCGAATGCGATCCGCACCAGTCCGGCCTGACTGGCCGCATCGAGCGCCGTCATCACCGCCTGATGCGGCGTCTCGGCATCCGCCTGGATGAGCACGGGCAGAGGCTCGCGCCCCCCCAACCGCTCATTCAAAACCTCGACCAGGGTCTTGGTCTCGCGATCGCGCACGGCCCGATCGTCGACATTGAAGGCCCCGGTTCGATCGATGACGAGCCGGATCATCTCGGGCTCCTCGACCGGGATCTCCTCGCCTTGAGCCTCGGGCAACTGCACACGCAGGCGCGCCTCGTCCTTGAAGGTGGTCGAGACCATAAAGAAGATCAGCAGTAAAAAGACGACGTCGATCAGTGGGGTGAGATTGATGTCGGCCGGATCCCGACGGTGCGGACGCAGATTCACGCGGAGACCTCGCCGGCCTCGCGCTCGCCCTTCATCACCTCCACGAGCCGCAGCGATTGCTCCTCCATGTCGAGTGCGAGCCGTGCGACCTTGTTGTCGAAGAAGCGATGGAACATCAGCGCCGGGATCGCAACCGACAGGCCGGCCGCCGTCGTGATCAGCGCCTTGGAGATCCCGCCGGCGAGTACGGCAGCATTGCCGACACCCGCGTCCATGATGACGCCGAAGACGTCGATCATGCCGATCACGGTCCCCAACAGGCCCAAAAGCGGTGCCACCGAGGCGATCGTTCCCAGACTGGTCAGAAAGCGCTCCAGCTCGGCCACGACCTGTCGGCCCGTGTCCTCGATCGCCTCCTTCATGATCTCGCGCGAGTGGTTGCGATTGATGAGTCCGGACGCAAGCAGGCGCCCGAGCGGCGAGCCGGTGCGGATCTCCTCGATCCGCGCATCGGTCAGCTCGCCCCGACGGTGCCATTCCCAGATCCTGACGACCAGATTCGCCGGCATGATCCGCGAGCGGCGCAGCATCCAGCTCCGCTCGAGAACGACGGCGGTGGCGATGATCGAGCAGGCGACGATCGGCACCATCAGCCAACCGCCGGCATACATCACTTCAAGCAAGAGTGGAGCTCCTTATTCTCTATCAGTCGCATCGAGGCACGCTCAGGTGCCGCATGGACGCAATGGTACTCCCTCGACCCGCATCGGCAACCCGGCGCAACGCGGCGGGCTCAGCACCGATCCGTTTCCGAAGTATGTTAGCCTTTCGCCGCATTGCCGAAGGCCGCGCTCCGGCCTCGGCCAGACACCTGACCCGGCGACTGCCGGGCTCGGGGGACAGTCATCAGCGTGGGGGAACACCGATGGGATGGACACTGCTTGGCCTGATCCTGCTCGCCGCGATTCTCGTCGTCGTCATCTACAACCGTCTGGTTGCCGGACGCAATCGCTACAAAAACGCCTTCGCTCAGATCGACGTCCAGCTTACACGCCGCTATGACCTCATCCCCAATCTGGTCAAGGTTGCCGAGCGCTACATGACCCACGAGCGCGAGACGCTCGAGGCCGTCATCCAGGCCCGCAACCAAGCGGTCGGCAGTCTCGAGCAGGTCGCGGCCGATCCGAGCGACGGCGCCGCGGTGGCGATGCTGGCCCGGGCCGAGATGGGCGTGGCCGGAGCACTGGGCAAGCTGTTCGCACTCTCCGAGGCCTACCCCGACCTCAAGGCCAATCAGAACATGATGCAGCTCTCCGAGGAGCTGGTCAGTACCGAGAACCGCGTGGCCTTCGCGCGCCAAGCCTTCAACGACGCCGTCATGGGCTACAACAATCTGCGCGAGGTCTTCCCGAACAACCTGATCGCCCAGCGCTTCGGATTCACGGCCGCGCAGTTGCTGGAGATCGAGGCGCCGGAGAAACGCGAGGCCCTTCAGATCTCCTTCTGAACCGCGCTTGTGGGCACATGGAAGGATTGCGTTCGGGAAGGACCTCTCCGCGATCCAAAAGCGCAGCCGGCGCGGTTCAGGATATTGTCTGTTTTTTAAGGACTTAAACTGCGTCCGCTCCAACGCCTGCAGATGACACCCAAGACCTCACCCAATTGAAAACCCCACATGAACACGAAGGACGCAGTTTAATTGGACTTCTTCGCGCATCAGGACCGTGCCCGTCGGCGCACGCATCTCCTGCTGGTGCTCTTCGCGCTCGCCGTCGTCGGCATCGTGGCCGTTGTCGACCTGATCGCGTTCGCCTTCCTGGGGCTCGGCACGGATCCGGACGGTCTCGGTGTCTCGTCGGTGTTCTCGCCCGCCGCGGTTCGCGAAGGCCTCCCGCTGCTCATCTGGGTCTCCGTGCTGACCGCGGGTGCCATCGGGCTGGCCAGCCTCTTTCGGATCCTCACCCTGCGCAACGGCGGCGGGGCGGTCGCGCGCGGGCTCGGCGGTGTCATGGTCAATGCGGACACCAGGGATCCGCAGCTGCAGCGGTTGTGCAACGTGGTCGAGGAGATGGCCATCGCATCGGGTGTTCCGGTGCCCCAGATCTATGTGCTCGAGCAGGAGGACGGCATCAATGCCTTTGCTGCGGGCTATTCGACCGCCGATGCGACGATCGCCGTCACCCGGGGCGCGCTGCGGACGCTGAGCCGCTCGGAGCTTCAGGGTGTCGTTGCACATGAGTTCTCGCACATCCTCAACGGCGACATGCGGCTCAACATTCGGCTGATCGGGATCCTGTTCGGGATCCTGGTGCTGGCCATCATCGGCCGACTCATGCTCTCGGTGCGGCATGGCCGGGCGAGCAAGTACACCGCCGCGATCGCCATGATCGGCCTCGCCCTGGTCGCGACCGGCTCTATCGGGCTCTTCTTCGGCCGTCTGATCCGGGCGTCGGTGTCGCGTCAACGCGAGTTCCTGGCCGACGCCTCGGCCGTTCAGTTCACCCGCGAGCCCGAGGGGATCGCGGGCGCCTTGAAGAAGATCGGCTCGGCGCCGGCCGGATCGGTGCTCTCGGCCGACAGCGAGGAGATCGGGCACATGCTCTTCGCTGCGGGGCTCACGCGTCGCCTCTTGGCCACGCATCCGCCGATTGCGGATCGCATTCGTGCGATCGAGCCGGGTTTCGACGCGACGGAGCTGGAGAGAATGCGGGCGATGCAGACCCCGTGTGCACCGAGCGAAGCCGGCATCGTCGCCTCGATCGCCGAGCCCCGGCCGGCCATCGAAGGTCGACCGAGCCCGTCGAGCCTCGATGCGGATCGCATCGTCGGCGCGATCGGTCGGCCCGATACGGCACGGATCCAGGACGCGGCTCGTCTGAACCGGGCGATCCCGGAGCCGCTCGCGCACGCCGCCCGCTCCACCGAGTGGGTGATGACGCTCGTCTGCTATCTCCTGATCGACCCGGAGGCCGAGATCCGCGAGCGCCAGCTCTTGATGGTCGCCGAGACGCTCGGCAGCGAGCATGAGCGTCAGGTCGGCACGCTCCTCTCTGCAGTACCGAGCCTGGCCGCGGACCTGCGCATCCCGCTGCTCGAGATCGCCTTTCCCACCCTGCGCCGGCGTCCGCAGACCGAGCTGACACGCTTGATGGGGCTGCTCGATCGTCTGATCCATGCCGACGGACGGATCGATGTCTTCGAGTATGTCCTTGCACGCCTGCTCGCGCAGCAGATCCAAGACACCATCGCCCCGAGCGATGCGCACAGCGCCGGGAGCGCATCCCTCTCCGGCTGCGAGAACGAGATCCGCGACCTGCTGATCATCCTGGCGGTGCACGGCAACCCGGATCAGCGCACCGCACGGACCGCCTTCGCCACCGGTCTGGCATCGCTCGGGATGCGTTCGCGCGAGATGACCCCGATCGGATCGAAGGACTGGCCGGATCGCCTCGACCGTGCGCTTGCGCGGCTCGATCGTCTGCGTATGGACGAGAAGCAGCGCCTGCTGCGTGCACTGATCGCAACCCTACAGCAGGCCGGGATCAATCGGACTGAGATCGAGCTGCTGCGTGCCGTCGTTGCCGCGCTGCATGTCCCCATGCCGGTGTTGCACTGATGTCGCGCCCCGTGATTCGACGCGCGCCGAGCGCCGCGGCGCTCGCCGCCGCCCGCACGCCGGCCGAGCTGCTCTCCAGACTCTATTCGAATCGGGGTCTGGATGGCGCCGAGGAGTCCGCGCCCGGGCTCTCGGCGCTTTACCCGGCGAGCGCGCTGCACGGCATCGATGACGCGGTCGATCTGCTGGTGCACCACATCCGCGGCGGCGGCCATCTGCTGATCGTCTCGGACTACGACGCCGACGGTGCGACCGGCGGCGCCTTGGCGGTCCGAGGTCTGCGCAGCCTGGGCGCAACACAGGCCTCCTATCTGATCCCGAGCCGATTCGCATTCGGATACGGACTGAGTCCGGCGGTGGTCGACGCCGCCGCACCGCGCCGACCGGATCTGCTGATCACGGTCGACAACGGCATCGCCAGTCTCGCCGGGGTCGCGCGTGCCGCTGAGCTGGGTATCCAGGTCCTGGTGACGGATCATCATCTGCCCGGCGAGCGACTCCCGGGTGCCGCGGCGATCCTCAACCCCAATCAACCGGGCTGTCGCTTTCCGAGCAAGCACCTGGCCGGTGTCGGCGTCGTCTTCTATCTTTTAGTTGCCGCACGTGCCCGTCTGCGCGAGCAAGGCTGGTTCGGTGCGGGGCGATCCGAGCCCAACCTGGCGGATCTGCTGGACCTGGTCGCTTTGGGCACGGTCGCCGACGTGGTGACCCTGGACCGCAACAATCGGATCCTGGTCGAGCAGGGGCTCAGACGCATCCGCGCCGGGCGGTGCAGTCCGGGCGTGCGCGCATTGCTGACGATCGGCGGCCGTGACCCGAGCCGGGCGACGGCCACCGATTTGGCCTTCATCGCCGCGCCACGACTCAACGCCGCCGGGCGGATCGAGGACATGTCGGTGGGCGTCGAATGCCTGCTGACCGACGACCCACAGGTCGCCGCCGACCTTGCCGCGCGTCTCGACACGCTGAACCGACGACGCCGCGAGATCGAGGGCGAGATGAAGGACGAGGCCGAGGCCTCGCTCGCGGGGCTCTGTTTGGATGGCACCGAACTGCCGCCCGGACTCTGCCTGTTCGGCGAGGAGTGGCATCAAGGCGTCTCGGGGATCGTCGCGGCGCGGATCCGCGAGCGGTATCATCGCCCCGTCATCGTCTTTGCGAACGGTGGTGATGGGTTTCTGCGCGGCTCGGCGCGATCGGTCGAAGGGGTCCATGTCCGAGACCTGATCGCACTGGTGGATCGCCAGAATCCGGGCTTGATCGAGCGCTTCGGCGGGCATGCCATGGCCGCTGGATTGAGCATTCGCCCGGAGGCCTTGCCCCGGTTCCGGGATGCCTTTGCGGAGGCGGTCCGCGCGGTGGTCGGCGACCGGCCGCCGCAGCCGGAGATCGCATCCGACGGTGCGCTTCCGCAACGGCTCATGACACTGGAGACCGCCGAGACACTGCGCGTGGCTGGCCCTTGGGGCAAGGGCTTCCCGGAGCCCCGCTTCGACGGCACCTTCGAGGTCTTGAGCGCACGTCTGGTGGGCGAGCGTCATCTCAAGCTCAGTCTCGCCGGACCCGCGGCCGAGGAGGGACCGATCGAGGCCATCGGCTTCAACCTGGGCGAGCAGATCGCGGAGGCCGGCGGCGCCGTGCGGCTCGCCTACCGATTGGACGTCAACGACTACCGAGGCAACCGCTCCGCGCAATTGATCCTCGAGCATCTGGAGCCGGCTGCATGAAGACTGTCGAACCGCCTATTTGGATTTCGGGATGAACGATACGATCGACGACGACGAAGACGACTTTCAAGAGGAAGAGCGCGGCCCGAGCAAGAGCCAGCTCAAGCGCGAGAAGTTGGCCCTGCAGGCCCTGGCCGAGCGCATGGCCGGGATGCCTCGGGCCGAGCTGGAGCGTCTGAACCTCAGCGCCGCGACCTGGGTCGCCTTGGACGAGACCCCTCGGATCAAGGATATCCGTGCCCGCGGTCGCCACTGGAAGCGCATCGCCAACCTGCTCGAGCGCGAGGACATGGCCGCCGTGCATGCCTTGGTCGACCAGGCCGAGGACCGCGAGCGCCAGGCGGCGGCGCACCTACATGCGTTGGAACGCTGGCGCGAGCGACTTATCGCCGACGACGAGGGTGCACTGAGCGAATTCATCGACGCATGCCCGGATGTCGACCGCCAGCAGCTGCGCACCCTGATCCGCGCCGCGCAACGCGATCAGGAGCGCGGCCGGCCCGACGCACCGCGCAAGCTGTTCCGTTTCCTGCGCGACAGCCTGGAGTCGAGCGCGTAAACGAGGATGGGTCGAGCGCAGCCAAACCCATCCTACAGTTACGGGCTTTTCCAGGGCTTGGAATTCGCCGGCCGTGACTATTTGGAACTCACATGAACACCTCGATTGAACCGGCGCCTGCGACGACGATCTCGACCGGACAGCCTCCGGCGCGCCATCCGTCGCTCTCCGTCGTCATCCCCATGTATCAGGAGATCGACAACGTCGAGCCTATGCTGAAGCGGGTCCATGAAGGGCTTGCGGATTACCGAGGCGCCTGGGAGCTGATCTGTGTGGACGACGGCAGCCGCGACGGCACGGGCGAGCGTCTGCGCAAGGTCGGCGAGCGTTACGGCCCGCACGTTCGGGTGATCCGGCTGAGGCGCAACTTCGGTCAGACCGCGGCCATGCAGGCCGGCTTCGACGCAGCCCGCGGCGAGCTGATCGCAACCCTGGACGGTGATCTGCAGAACGACCCGGCCGACATCCCGCGTATGGTCGAGGAGCTGCTCGCACGCGACCTGGATCTCCTGCAGGGCTGGCGCCGTCAACGCCAGGATGCGCTGGTCATGCGCAAACTGCCCTCCAAGATGGCCAATGCACTGATCGGAAAGGTCACCGGGGTCGCCCTGCACGACTACGGCTGCAGCCTCAAGGTCTATCGCGCCGAGGTGATCCAGGAGGTCACCCTCCTCGGTGAGATGCACCGCTTCATCCCGGTCTGGGTCGCCGGAGTGACCGCGCCCGAGCGTATCGGCGAGACCGAGGTCGCCCATCAGGCGCGCCGCTTCGGGACATCCAAGTACGGGATCTCGCGCACCTTCCGGGTGCTGATCGACCTCCTCTCGGCCTTCTTCTTCCTGCGGTTCGGATCGCGACCGGGGCACTTCTTCGGCTCCATCGGGATCCTCTTCGGTGTGGTCGGGAGCATCCTGATGGCCGACATGCTCTGGGTGAAATTCGGGCTCGGACAGCACATCGGGACACGGCCGATGCTCTTCGTGGCCATCCTCTTCCTGGTCATGTCGATCCAGTTCCTCACCACCGGGGTGCTCGCCGAGCTGATGACGCGCACCTTCTACGCCTCGGGCGAGCACACCCACCACCGGATTCGCTGGCAATCGGATCCCGCGCACGCGGATTGGAGGCACTCGGCATGAACCAGACCATCGCCGATCGCGGCCCGAGCGGGATACTCGGGCGCATCCTGACCTCGCCCTGGCTGCTCGTCGCGGTCGTGCTCCTGAGCTTTTACTGGCAGTTGGGTGCGGTGCCGCTCTACGACCTGGACGAAGGCGCCTTCACCGAGGCGACCCGCGAGATGCTCGCGAGCGGCAACTTCATCACGCCGCACAAGGACGGGGAGCCGCGCTACGACAAACCGGTGCTCATCTACTGGTTGCAGGCGGCCTCGACGCAGGCGTTCGGATTCAACGAGCTGGCACTGCGCCTGCCCTCGGCGCTCGCCGCAACCCTCTGGGTGCTCGCGGTCTGGGGCTTCGTGCGCGAGCGCCTGGATCGCGAGAGCGCGGTCGTCGCCGGGCTGGTGATGGCCTTGAGCCTCCAGGTCTCGGTCATCGCCAAGGGGGCGGTCGCCGACGCGGTGCTCAACCTCTTCATCGCGCTCGCCTTCTTCGAGATCTACCGCTATTACCTGGACCCGAATCCCGCGACCAACCGCCGCTTCGTGCTGCGCGCCTTCCTCTGGATGGGGCTCGGCTTCCTGACCAAAGGCCCGGTGGCGGTCTTCTTTCCGGTGCTGGTCAGCCTGCTCTTTTTCGGGTCGCAACGTGAGCTGGGACGCTGGGCGCAGGCGGCCTTTGCACCGAAGGGTTGGCTGGTCTTCGTGGCGGTCGCCCTGCCCTGGTATCTCGCGGTCTATCTCGACGACGGCCCGGGGTTCTTCCGCAGCTTCTTCCTGGAGCACAACGCCGGGCGTTTCGGCGATGCCATGCACGGGCATGCGGGGTTTCCGGGCTATTACCTGGTGATGCTGCCGATCATCCTGCTGCCCTTCACCGGCTGGTTCCTGCGTCTCTTGCCGGGGCTGCGTGCTGCTGGGTCGGACCCGCTCGAGCGCTTCCTCTGGATCTGGTTCCTCACCGTCTTCGTCGTCTTCTCCTTCTCCGGGACCAAGCTGCCGCATTACCTGCTCTACGGGGCCACGCCGCTCTTCATTCTCATGGCTAAACATCGGGCTTTGCTGAAGGGCCGTTGGCTCGCCTTCGCGGCACCGCTGATCTTCCTCGGCCTGCTGGTTGCGCTGCCCGGGGTCGTCGGCCTCGCCGAATCGCAAGCCGACCGGGCCCATGAGGTCGCCATGTTCCAAGAGGCCCGCGGGGTCCTGGGGCTCGACTATCTCGGCGCCATGCTCGCCGGACTGGCCGCGATGATCGGTTTGCTCCTCTGGTCGCGCCCGCCCCTGTGGCAGCGACTGATCCTTGCCGGCGTGATCCAAACGCTGGTGGTCTACGGGGTCCTGGTCCCGCGGGTCTTCGAGGTGATGCAGGCGCCCGTGAAGGAGGCCGGTCTGCTGGCGCGAGAGATGAACCTCCCGACGGTGGGCTACCGCACCTCCATGCCGAGCTTCAGCGTCTATCGCGATGCCGTCACGCCGAATCGCCCGCCCTTGCCCGGCGAGCTGGTCTTTCTGCGCGTCGACAAGCTCGACGCCTTGGCGACTGATTTCCCCGGCCTGCAACGCGACCTCGTCTATCGTCGAGGTCCGGTCGCCCTGGTGCGCATGGGACGAACGGACGACACGGGCGCCGTCGGCACTCAACCGGGACGATGACGATGCGCACTGATTTCAGCACATTCTGGAAACATGCCCTTCGCGAGCGTTTGGACACGGGAGCCGACCGAACCCCGCTCAGGTCGCCGAGCGGCGCGGTCTGGTTGTCGCGCTGGGCGTTGGTCTGCCTGATCGTCGGCCTGACCCTTTATCTTGCCGTCGGGTACGACGCCGGTTTCATCCGGATCAACGCCGCGGCGGCAGCCTATCCAGACTGGCTTTGGCAGTGTCTGACGGTCTTGGGCGACGAGCGTGTCCCCTTCGCCTTGGCGCTCATCTTCGCGCTGCGCTACCCGAGGATCTTCTGGGCACTGGTGCTCGCGGCCCTGGTCGCGGCCGCCTACAGCCGAGGGGTCAAGGCGCTCTTCGACGCGACGCGCCCGCCGGGAGTGCTTGCGGCGGACGCCTTCAATCTCATCGGGCCGAGCCACACCCGCGCGAGCTTTCCGTCGGGTCACAGCGTGACGGCCGCGGTCTTCTTCGGGGTCTTGATCTACTACACGCGCTGGACGGCGCTGCGGGCGCTGTTCCTTGCGCTGGCCGTGCTGGCCGGGTTGAGCCGAGTGGCGGTCGGGGTGCACTGGCCGGTTGATGTAGCGGCCGGACTGTTCGGGGGGGCACTTGCGGCCTGGCTCGGTGGCCTGCTCGCAGCCCGGTGGCCGGGGCCGGCGACGAATCTATGGGTTCATGTGGCCGTCGTAAGCTTGGCCGTGATGTTGGCGATCACATTGATTTTCGACGATGCGGGATACCCTGCGGCGGCAACGCCCCTGGCCGTGCTCGGCGTCCTCGCGCTGGGGGTCGCGGGGACTCAGTATCTGCTTCGACCTTGGCTGGGATATCGGCGAGGATAAACGCCCGCGCGGCGGGTCTGGTGGACACGCGAGTTCCAAGTTCACCGAACCCCGCGCCGGCACTGGTGGACTGCGCTGGGTTTGTCCCCACAGGCGTGTCCGCCCTACCGGCTTGTCCGCCCTTCCGGCCGGCCTCAGGAGCAAGACCGACCCGAGGGGCGAATGATCAGAACTCCCCGGTCGCGCCGGCGGTGATGATGTCGAGCATCTGGCCGTTGATCCCGAGTGCGAGGGCCTGGAGCTCGGGCGGCAAATCATAGGCGCTGATCAACATATCCAGGTTGAGCATCTGCAACCAGATCCGACCGTCGTTGTCTTCCACGAGCGCGATGCTGCACGGCATGTAGGCCGCGAAGATGGTGTTGAATCGAGCCATCTTGACCGCGTCTTCCGGATTGCAGAATTGGAAGATCTCCAAGCGCATCGACTCGATGCCGCGATTACCGACCTCTTGCCCGACATTGAGATGCGCGACCAGGCGCATGTTGAGTTCGACCGCCTTCGAGAGCATGGCCTCGCCCGCGGCATCGGCCGAGACGCCGGGGGCCAGGCCGATCTTGAGTACGGTATGCTCGACATCCGACACCCGGATCTCGGGAGCGGCGTCCTCGGCCGCCATCAGCGGCATCGACGCGAGCAGGGTGAGTGCAACGACAAGGCTCAGGTGTTTCATTCTTGTATCCTCTTGATATTCTTATGGATGCGTCCGACTCGGTGCTCAGTTCTTGTCGTCGATCGTGGTCACGAAGCCGATGATATCGAGGATGTCCTGGTCACTGTAGTCCACGAAGGTCTCGTCGTCCGGGTCATTGGCGTGCATCCGCTTGCCGGCCTTGAACTTCTCGATCTGCCGGAAGAGATAGCCGTCGTACTGGCCGGCGAGCTTGGGGCTCTCCTTGCGCTTGTTACCTTCGGCCGCACGCCCGTGGCAGGTCTTGCAGTCGCTCTGATAGATCTCCTCGCCGTTCTCGACGTCCGATCCTTCCGGGGTCGGGACATCGAGCGGATGGACGGCATCTAGATCGATGCTCGCGATATAGGCGGACAGACTGGCAAGATCATTATCCGATAAGGTGCGTAGACCGCCGACCACCGTCATGGCCGCATGCTCGCGCACGCCATCGCGATAATCCGTCAGGCTCTTGACCAGATAATAATCGGGCAAGCCCGCAAGACGCGGATATTTTCCGCCCAGGATGCCCTGTGAATACTGGCCGTGGCAGAGCGCGCATTGGCGATGCAGACGCTGACCGAGATCCAGATCCGGCTCCGATTCCGAGGTGCTGGCGACAACCGACGGGGTCACTGCCAGAGAGCCCGAAAAGGCGAGGGAGAGGGCCAGCGCGCGGACAATCGTAGATCTCATACTCCAAACTCCAGGTGGATGATTGTTCTCGTGAGCGGCTTACGATAGGAGATCGGCCGCATAGGTGCAACCCGTTCAGGACCTTGGATTTTCTCGCCGACAGAAGTCCTTCTGTTCAAAGGGTTTGAACTCGCCGGGACGGCATCCGAAGGGACGGCCAAGCCCGTATGCGCATCGGGCGACAGGTCCTCGGATGAATTGACCGGGGGTGGTCAAGAATCGGCCGAGGGCAGGCTGGGTGTACGCGTGCCGGCATCCGACTTTCCAAGCCCATCGCCGTCGCGATTGCCGAGGAGGCCGCTCGCGATCTCCTCCCCCGCACGACGCCCGGAATGCAGCGCCCACTGGATCGATGGCGCCGATCGATACTCCCCGCAGGTCCAGAGCCAATTGGATTGACGCAACCGCACCGCACCCGGATAGGCGACAGGAGGCGACTGAACCGGCAGGGCACGCGGCAGCCGGTACACCGCCAAGCGCTTCCAGGCGAGGACCTGATCGCCGAACCAGCCGATCAGCTCGCGACGCAGGTCGGTCTCGAGCGCATCCGGGTTGTGCTCCGCCCCGTGCACGTTGACCGCGATGAGGCTCTCGTTCCGCGGGGCATAGTGATCCGAGAGATTGCTCGGACACAGCAGGCTGTTGATCCGCCCTCGCCCCTCGCCGTTGACCATGAGATAAGGCCCTTCGATCGGCGGTGCGCTCGCCGCGAAATAAAAACAGGTGGTTCCGCGCCCCGCCACCGCCGCGCTGTGCGATCGACCCAGGAGACGTGCCGTCTCGTTGCCCTCGGTCGCCAGCACGATGGTGCCCGCCCGCAGCCGCTCGCCCGTGTCGAGCACGACTTGTTGGTCCAGAATACGCTCCACGCGCGCGCCGAGGCGGATGGACTCCCGAGGCAACCGCTGCGCGAGCTGCGCAGGAAGCTCACCCATCCCGTGCGCCGGCAGGGCTGTGTCGCCCAGCGCAAAGGCGCGAAACACGAACTCGAAGGCGCGCGAAGACACCCCCAGCCCGGGCTCGAAGAAGACGCCGCTGAAGAAGGGCTTGAAGAAGCGCTCGATCATGCGCGCGGAGAAACCAAGCTCGCGCAGCAGGCTCAATGCCTCGCGCTCCGGACGCGAATAGAGCGCTTGGAGGTCGCCCGCCAGAGCCCGGCGACGCAGCGCGAGGAGTCTCAGCTTATCGCCGAGGCTCCCGACCGGAGAGACCAGCATCTCGGGCACACGTGTCGGACGGCGCCAGATATCGCTGACGCGCTGAAAGCGCTGCTGCGTGCGCACGAGCGCACCCGGATAGAAGGGACGCAGATCCAGGCGTGCGTAGTCGAAGAACCGCTGCGCCTCCGGATACCAGGTCTGCAGGACCTGAAAGCCGCGATCCAGGAGAAAGCCGTCGCGTCGATCGGTGCGTACCCGCCCGCCGGGGGCGTCCGACGCCTCGATCAGCAGAGGCTCGAAACCCCGCTCGCGCAACGTGACGGCACAAGCCAGTCCGGAGAGACCGGCACCGATGATGATGACGTCTGTGCTCATGGTTAAACCGCGTCCGCAGTGTTATCGGTTGTGTTCAATCCGGCTTGGTCTCGGGGCCATCTGCATCGACGAGAGAGACGCGGTTTCAGTGATAGCCGATCGCTGAAGACTGACAGTCTTGCCCCACCCTCAACCGCGCCCTCCCGTCGCCAAATCTGCGCGAAGCACCTCCGCGCGCCGACGAATCGCACCGAGCCGCTCGGGCTCCAGCCGGGCGAGATTCCGCCATTGCAGCGCGGTACGCGGATGGTTGGCGAACCGATCCCGGTGCCGATCGAGAAAATCCCAGTAAAGCGTCGTGAACGGACAGGCGCCCTCACCGACGGCCTCCTTCGGATCATAGCGGCAGTGCCGACAATAGTTGCTCATCCGATCGATGTATTGGCCGGTCGCGACATAAGGTTTGGAGGCCAACAGCCCGCCGTCGGCGTATTGGCTCATCCCGATCACGTTGGGCGCCTCGACCCATTCGACGGCATCGACGAACATCGCCAGGTACCAGGCATGGACCTCGCGCGGCGCGACCCCGAGCAGCAACGCGAAGAGCCCGGTCACCATCAGGCGTTGGATATGATGGCCGTAACCGTATTCGAGTACCTGTCCGAGCGACGCCTCGAGACAAGCGTATTCGGTCTTGCCGGTCCAGTAAAAATTCGGGAGCCGACGATGTGCCTCCAGGACATTCGCTTCGAGATAAACCGGTCCCTCGCGCCAATAGATCCCGCGCACGTACTCGCGCCAACCGAGGATCTGGCGGACGAAGCCTTCGACCGACGCAAGCGGTGCCTGGTTCGCCTCGAAGGCCGCGATCGCGGCATCGATCGCGGTACGCGGATCGAGCAGCTTGAGATTGAGTGCGGCAGAGATCCGCGCGTGATAGAGATAGGGCTCGCCGGTCCACATGGCGTCTTGCCACGGGCCAAAGGCGGGAAGGCGGTTGCGGATGAAGTCGTCGAGCGCCTCGCGGGCTTGGGCCGCGGTCACCGGCCAGTCGAAGCGCTCCAAGGAACCCGGTGCATTCGGGAAGCGCTGCTGGATCAGTGCAATCAAGCCCCGCGTGATGGCGTCGGGTGGAAATCCGATCGGTTCAGGCACCATGCCCGGACCCTGCCGACCGAAGGACTTGCGATTCTCTTGATCCAGGTTCCACTGGCCTCCGACGGGCTGCGCGTCATCCGCCGGGCCTTCCATCAGGATGTCTTCGCGCTTGCGCAGAAAACGGTAGAAGTGCTCCAAGCGGAGCCCTTTGCGACCGCTCGCCCAGCGATCGAACTCGGTTCGCGAGCAGATGAAGTGCTCGTCCGAGCGGATCTCGAGCGGCACTGCGCTGGCCTCGGCGACGCCGTGTAAAGCCGCGAGGACACGATGCTCCCCCGGCTCGGTCAGGATCAAACGCTCGGGACGCAACGCCCGGATCGCCGCGGCAAGACCGGCAGCGAGCGACGGATCGGCCTCGGCATCCAGCGCACGATAATGGACGCGGATCCCCGCGGCCTCCAAGGCGTCTCGGAAGTGCCGCATGGCGGACAGAAACAGTAGGATCCGCGCCTTGTGCGCAGGAACATGGGTCGACTCCTCGACCGCCTCGCACATCCAGACCCGATCGCGTGCAGGATCAAGGTCGCGCAAGGCCAGGGCCCCGGCATCGAGCTGATCACCGAGCACCGGCACCAGATGGCGACAGCGTCGATCAGCCATGGCTACCCGAGGCCGAATAGGCGATTTGGCGCCGAAAGAGCGCTTGGACCGTCGCGATGTCGTCGGCCTGATCTGCAGTCTTGTCCGGACGATGGCGTTTCACACGCGCGAAGCGCAAGGCAAGCCCGCCGGAATACTGCGCACTCTCCTGAAGCTCGTTGAAGGCGATCTCGACGACCAGTTCGGGCCGCACATGCACCACCTGGCCGTCCTGCGCCACCGCGAGCGCGCTCAGACGCTCGGTCTGCCAGGTCAACATGGCATCGGTCAGACCCTTGAAGGTCTTGCCCAGCATCACGAAGCCGCCCGCAGGATCGCGCGCCCCGAGATGCAGATTGCTCAGCCAACGGCTGCGCCGACCGCTGCCCCGTTCCGCGGCCAAGATCACCAGATCAAGCGTGTGGGTCGGCTTGATCTTGAGCCACTGCCGACCGCGCGCACCGGCCGCATAGGGCGCCGCCGGGTCCTTGGCCATGATGCCCTCGTGACCCGCGGCGAGTGCCTGATCCAGAAAGGCACGGGCCTCGGCTGCATCGCTCGGTTGCAGTCGCGGGATCAGTGCAGGATCCGGAATCACCGACGCGAGTGCGCCGAAACGCTCGCGCGCCGGAGCATCAATCATGAGGGTCCCGTCGCATTGGATGCAGTCGAAGAAGAAGACACTTAGGGGCAGCTCGGCCCGCAGGCTCGCGACGTCGAGCCGCCGACCGAAACGGCGCATGCTGGTCTGGAAAGGATGCGGTCGCCCGTCCGCATGCAGCGCCAGCACCTCGCCGTCGAGCACCAGATCCGCAACGGGAAGGGTCGCGATCAACTCGGGGATCTCGGGCACCGCTGCGGTCACCTCATGGCCCTGCCGGCTGTAGACCCGCACCTCTTCGCCTCGCTTGTGGACCTGAACCCGGGCGCCGTCGAGCTTGAATTCCAGGTCGGGCGCCGCGAGCCGGGCGAGCGCATCGTCGAGATCCTCCGCGGGTTGGGCGAGCATCGGCAAGATCGGGCGAAACAGCTCGAGACCAATGGCGCGCAGCCCCGCGGCACCGGAGTCGAAGGCCGTGCGCGTCACCCGCGCCGCATCACCGCTCAGCATGAGGGCGCGCCGAACGAGTCCGGGATCCAACGCGGCCGCCTGCGCGACCGCCTCCATCACCAAGCCCTCGACGGCACCTTGACGAAGCTCGCCGAGCATCAAACGGGCGAGAAATCCCTGTTCCTCGCGGGTGGCCTGCTCGAACAGACGCTGCAACAGTGACCGCCGCTTTGCCTGTGCTCCGGCTCCCTTGACGGCGAGCAGGGCGTCGAATGTCCGATCCAGGTCACCGAGGGTCAGCTGCCCGCGATCGACCGGCGCCAGACCGCGGAGTGCTTCCACCTGCGCCGGTCCGACCCCGACGCGACCTTGCGGGATCTCACCGGCGAGATAGCTCGCGGCAAGCGAGGTCTCGTCCCGATCCAGCCGACCGAGCAGATCCGCGATCAGGCCGATCTTGTCGCGCCGGGAAGAACGGGCGGCCACCACGTCCGAAAGTCGGACCAGCGTCTCGAGCGTCGTTGAAAACGTGACCATCCCTTTCCGACTCTTAAAAGCGATCGGTTGCGATCTCCGGAATCGGCATCCCTATCGACTCAACCGCGTCCCTGCCAAGGGCTATGGATGCACCAAACGTCGAGCTCACTCGAGAATGAGCGCCTCGCTCCGGGCGCAGTTTAATGGTACTGCTCCGTCGTGTACTGACCGGGCGCGTGCCGCTTGTGACGGGCCAGACCCCGCTCTTCGAGGATGACCTTCGCGTCCTTGATCATATCCGAGTTCCCACAGAGCATCACGTGACTGCTGTGGTGGTCGATAGCCGCGCCGACGTGTGATTCCAAGCCGCCGCCTGTCAAGAGGTCGGTGATCCGGCCGGACAATGCACCCGGAACAGACTCGCGACTGACCGCCGGCACGAACTTGAACCGCTCGCCACGGCGCTCGGCGATCGCGGCAAGGGTCTCGCCATAGGTCAGATCGGTGGCCTGTCGTACTCCGTGAACCAGGACGACGCGCTGAAACAGGTCCCAAGGTTCCGGGGAGCGCAGGATCGAAAGATAGACGCCGAGCGCGGTGCCGGTTGCGAGCAACCAGAGCGTCTCGGCGGGCTCGACCGTATCGAGCGTAAAGATCCCGCCAGGTTTCTCCGAAAGCCAGACCTCGTCGCCGGGATTCAGATCGGACAGACGCGGCGTCAGGGGACCTTCCGGCACCTCGTTGAAATAGATCTCCACAGGACGCTCCTGCGGCGGATTGACCAGCGAATAAGGTCGTCCCACTCGATCACCCTCGATATCCAGGGCGACCTTGATGTACTGCCCCGCCTTGAAGTCGGCGACCGGACCTTCGAACTGCATGCTGTAGAGTCCGTCCGTCCAGGCATGCTTGCCCGTCACCTTCGCTCTTACCCAGTCGCTCATAACCGATCCTGCTCCTCGTTGACCCCGAAAAATCCCGACACCATGATCGCACGGGCGGTGTCGCCGAGGCCTGAACGGCACTGGCAACGACACCCCGCAATAGTGCTTGCAGTTTGGTGCCCACCACCCGTTTTCAAATCATCCTCATCGGACATACCCCGTCCTTGGCGGGGAGGCAATCTGTCGCCTCCCCGCCAAGGACGGGATTGTATTCGCCATTTTGTGCATTACCTCGCGTAGGACGAAGCTTGACCGAGGACGGAGAGAACTCCCCCGAACATGAAGACCACACTATTCGCACTAGGAATCGCCGTCATGAGCACCACAGCAAGCGCCGCCACCCCACCCTGCTCGCCCTTGCTCGATGTCGAGGTGCGTCGACTCGCGGGACAAGAGGTCGTCAACCTCTGCGAAGCCTATCAGGGCAAGGTGGTTCTGATCGTCAACACCGCCAGCAAGTGCGGCTTCACCTCGCAGTACGAGGGACTCGAAGCCCTCTACAGCAAGTACAAGGGTCAGGGGCTCGTCGTGCTGGGTTTCCCGTCCAACGACTTCGCGAACCAGGAGCCGGGGAACGAGGAAGAGATCGAGAAGTTCTGTCGCCTGACCTACTCGGTCGAGTTTCCGATGTTCGAGAAGGTCAGCGTCAAGAAAGGCGCGGCATCCCCGCTCTTCGAGCGACTGGCCATTGCCGGTGCACCCTACCCGAAGTGGAATTTCTACAAGTACCTGATCGATCGCGACGGCAACCTGGTGGACCATTATGTCAGCTTCACCAAGCCGGATGATCGAAAGATCGTGAAGGCGATCGAGAAGCTGCTGTAACCGACCCGGAGCGCGCGCCGGCTGCCGCAAGGCCGTCGTGTCAGGACAAGCGCAGCGCGGTCCACCAACGCAGGCGCGTGGCTCGGTTTACGGGCGAGTTCACGCCGCAAATCGGGCGCCGCGCATTGCCGGACGGCACCCAAAGGGTTTGTCTCGACGATGATTCCGATTCGCCTTATCGATTGGTACGCAGACACCGGCCCGTCTACAGTTGTACCGAGTACAGGTGGGTTCTTTGCACATCAGGGTGCATCCCGCATGTGCTCGGTATCGAGGATCTCGGAAAGCGACGACGGCCGCCGCTGTCGGCCGGATCGGTTGATCGAGGTCCCCGAGAGCGTCCCGCGCACGAGAAGCGATCGGCTCGGCGCCCGAAGGGCACGAGGCGGCCTCGACGCGCTCGGACAACGGATACGACCGATTCAGGGGAGGTTCACGCATGGCGACATCAATGAAGCGGGAGGGAAGTCTCGAAGCCCCGACCCGTCACCCGCTCGACTGGCAAAGTGCTGATTTCTACGACCAGACTTCGCTCGAGGAGGAGCTGGAGCGTGTCTTCGACATCTGTCACGGCTGTCGCCGCTGCGTCAGTCTCTGCCAATCCTTCCCGACGCTGTTCGATCTGGTGGACGAGTCCGAATCGATGGAAGTCGACGGTGTGGCCAAGGACGACTACTGGAAGGTGGTCGACCACTGTTATCTCTGCGATCTGTGCTACATGACCAAGTGTCCCTACGTGCCTCCGCACGAGTGGAACCTGGACTTCCCACACCTGATGCTCCGCGCCAAGGCCGTCAAATACCGCCAAGGCAACGTCAAGATGCGTGATCGCATCCTCACCAGCACGGACACCGTCGGCTCGCTCGCCGGGATCCCGGTCGTCAACGGGCTGGTCAATGCGGTCAACACCAATTCGGTCGGACGACAGGCGCTCGAGGCCGTGCTCGGGGTCCACAAGGACGCGCGTGTTCCGCCCTACGTGAGCGACACACTGCGCAAGAGCGAGAAGGCGCGTGTCGGACGCTCCGCCGTCGGCGAGCCGGCCGGTCCGACCAGCGGCAAGGTCGCACTCTTCACCACCTGTTACGGCAACTACAACGAGCCCGGCGTGAACGCCGACCTGATCGCCGTCTTCGAGCACTCGGGTATTCCGGTCACACTCCCCGAGAAGGAGCAATGCTGCGGCATGCCCAAACTCGAGCTCGGCGACCTGGAGGCCGTCAAAGCCGCGAAAGACGCCAATATCCCGGTGCTCAAGCGTCTGGTCGACGAGGGTTGGGACATCGTCGCCATGATCCCCTCGTGCGTGCTGATGTTTAAGCAGGAATTGCCCCTGATGTTCCCCGAAGACCCGGACGTTCAGGCGGTCAAGGCGCGCATCTTCGACCCCTTCGAGTACCTGATGCTCCGTCACAAGCACGGCAAGCTCAACACGGATTTCAAAAAACCGCTGGGCAACGTCATCTATCAGGCGTCCTGCCATCAGCGGGTCCAAAACATCGGGCAGAAGACCCGTGAGGTTCTGGCACTGGTGCCGGACACGACAGTGGAGATCATCGAGCGTTGCTCGGGCCACGACGGCACCTACGCGGTGAAGAAGGAGTTTTACGCCTCCGCGATGAAGATCGTGCGCCCGGTCGCGGGCCGCGTGGAGAAGGCCGCACCGGATCACTTCGGCAGCGACTGCCCGATGGCCGGCGCCCATATCGCGCATGCACTGGGTAAGGACGGCGAGCAGCGGCATCCGCTGAGTTTGTTGCGGATGGCCTACGGGCTCTGAACCGCGTCCTGCGCGATACCGGAGTCCGGCGTATCGAGTCGATCTTCGTGGACCATGCCGGCACCGGTAGCGACGCGGTTCAGGATGAAAGGGCCTTGTTGATTCGGGCGGGCAGGGGCAACACCGGAGGTCGTCGGATCGTCGCGAAGCGGCGACCGCCCGGGATCGACGACGTGCATGAGCGCGGCGGCATCGACATTCCAATCGGTTTGGAGACGACTATGCATTTGACACGAGACGACCTTTACAGCCTCGAGAAGTACGCGGAGGTTCGCGGTGACTTCCGGGCTCGCGTCATGGCCCATAAGAAACATCGGCAGGTGGCGATCGGTGCCCATGCCACGCTCTATTTCGAGGATCGCCTGACCATGCAGTATCAGATCCAGGAGATGCTGCGTGCCGAGCGCATCTTCGAGTCGGCAGGGATTCAGGACGAGCTCGACGCCTACAATCCGTTGGTCCCGGACGGGAGCAACTGGAAGGCGACCTTCATGATCGAGTACGAAGACGTCGAGGAGCGGCGCGATGCCCTGACGCGGTTGCGCGGGATCGAGGACCGGGTGTGGGTCCAGGTCGCCGATTTCGATCGGGTCTATGCGATCGCCGACGAGGATATGGAGCGCGAGGACGCCGCCAAGACATCGGCCGTGCATTTCCTGCGGTTCGAGCTGACGGCGCCCATGGCGGCGGCGATGAAACAGGGCGCGAAGCTCGCGCTCGGGACCGATCACCCGGAGTACAGCCATCACGTCGAAGCAACACCCGAGGTCCGTGACTCGCTCGCACGCGACCTTGCCGACTAAATGAAACGCCCGCAGCCTCGCGCCCTGCTGCTCGACATGGACGGCCTCCTCTTCCACGGAGACCGTCCGCTCCCGGGCGCGCAGCGGCTGCTCGACCGACTGAAAGCGACACCCTACGCCTTCGTCACCAATAACCCGATCCGTACGCCCGAGCAGGTCGCAGACGCCTTCGCCGCGATGGGGCTACCGCAACCGGAGACGGAGCGGATCATCACCTCGGCCTTGGCCACGGCGCGCTGGCTGAGCCACGTTCGACCCGGATTCCGTTATTTCGCTGTCGGAGCCGGCGGGTTGGACGCGGCTCTGCGCTCGGTCGGAACGCCGGACGCCGTGCGCGCCGACGTGGTCGTCGTAGGCGAGGGACCGGGGCTCGACTTCGAGCAGCTTACCGTCGGCATCAATCTCATCCTGAGCCGTGGCGCCCGCCTGGTCGCCACGAATCCGGACACCGCCGTCGACGGTGTGCGCGACGGCCGTCATGTCGTACTGCCCGGCGGAGGCGCGTTGGTCGCACCCTTTGCGGCCGCGACCGGGGTGACGCCGACCTTCGTGGGCAAACCCGAGCCCCTGCTCTACGAGATGTCGCTTGAAATCCTCGGCTGCACGGCGGGGGAATGCATGATGATCGGCGATCGTCCGGACACGGACATCGCGGGGGCAGAGCGGCTCGGCATGTGGTCCGCACTCGTACGCACCGGACGGTTTACTCCGGGTCGTCCCTGGATCGAAGGCATGCCGCCACCGGATTATGATCTGAACAGCCTGGATGATCTGATCGACGCGTTGGACCGGGATGTTCCGGGCCTGCTTGCTTGATCCGTTCCCCGACACCGGGCGAACGAACGAAGACCGCCAAGGCGCCGTCAACGTTGCGTCGTCGATGATGTCGGCGTGTTGCTGCTGCGCTACCGTGAGGGTGTTTCGAATCGTCACATCGCCCTTGTGCATGCCCCGGGTGCAGACATGTGCCCTGACACTCGACTCCGCCGCCAGCCTCGCCGACATCACGACCCGCCCGCAGATGTTGTCGATGACTTCGATCGTACGTTCATCGAAGCCGGGATGACGATCTGAATCGTGATCGGCTGGCCCAATCCTCCCGCCGGTGATACCGGGGCAATCGCAAGTAGAAGCAGGCCGATCAGGGCGACGCGAGATTGCATGGCGCGGTCTCGTCGGTTGTTTCGAGTGACTGAATCATGACGCCTGCACTCTACTGCCGAACCACAAAAAAAGCGCCCGGCTGAAACCGGGCGCTCGTTAAAGAACCGAGGTCGGCGACGACCCGCTCAAGTCGGCGAGTCGACGCCTCCCGAATCAGTCGCGCGCCTGCTCGAGGGCGGCGATCCGCTTCTCCAACGGCGGATGGCTGGAGAACAACGCCTTCAGACCTTCGCCGATATTCCCCGAGATGCCGAAGGCCGCGAACTCGCCCGCCGGCAGATCGTGCGGCTGATGGACACGCTGCAAAGCACGCAGCGCATTGGCCATCTGCGTACGGCTGCTCAAACGCGCCCCGCCCTCGTCGGCCCGGAACTCGCGGTACCGCGAGAACCACATCACGATCATGCTGGCCAGGAAGGAAAGCAGGATCTCGGCCACGATCGAGACGACGAAGTAGGCGATGCCGTGGCCCTCTTCGTTCTTGAAGACGACCCGATCGACCGTGTGACCGATGATGCGCGCCAGGAACACCACGAAGGTGTTCACTACGCCCTGGATCAACGCCAGCGTCACCATGTCGCCGTTCGCGACGTGACTGATCTCGTGGCCGACAACCGCTTCGACCTCTTCCTTGGTCATGTGCTGCAGGAGCCCGGTGCTGACCGCCACCAAGGCATCGTTGCGATTCCAGCCGGTGGCGAAGGCGTTGGGCTCGGGCGAGTCGAAGATGCCGACCTCCGGCATCTTGATGCCGGCCGCTTGAGACTGACGTGCGACCGTTTCCATCAACCAGCGCTCGAACGGGGTAGACGGCTGCTCGATGACCTGCACACCCATACCACGCTTGGCCATCATCTTCGACATGAACAGCGAGATCAGCGATCCGCTGAAGCCGATGATGGCCGCCATGATCAGGAGCGCACCCATGTCGAGCCCGCCGCTCTCGAGCAGCAGCCCGTCGATCCCCAGCAACCGGAAGACCACGCTGATGACGACGAGAATCGCCGCGTTGGTCGCGAGAAACAATAAGATCCGCATCATAGATTTAGGCTCCTTGAGGGTAAGTTCGAAAGCGCGCTTACCATGCACCGGAGGCGCGCGCCGCACAAGCCCGCGAGCGGGCTTGCGACAAGTTGCAGAGCATATTGGGTCGCGCCGCCCGCAACAAAGCATGAAAACCGGTCTGGACAAACGAAAAGTCCGCCGGTAATATTCGCCGTCTCGACGATATCGGGGCCATAGCTCAGCTGGGAGAGCGCAACACTGGCAGTGTTGAGGTCGGCGGTTCGATCCCGCCTGGCTCCAAAAATCATCAAAATGATCCGGCACCATGATCACGGTCGGATCTTGGCAAACGGTCACCGTCCCCATCGTCTAGTGGCCTAGGACACCGCCCTTTCACGGCGGTAACCGGGGTTCGAACCCCCGTGGGGACGCCAATCAGAACAAAGGCATGCGGCAATGCATGCCGTTTGTGTGCTCGCGACCGGCGCCAGCAAGGCCACGCTCATGGCCATGTCGATCGCCTGGCAGACCATCAACGCCGTGCAGCGGCCCAGCACAAGCGCTTCAGCCGCGGCTTTCTCATCGTCGCGCCCGGTCTGACCATCAAGGACCGCCTGCGCGACCTTCAACCCAACGACCCGGATAGCGACTACGCTAGTCGCGAGCCGATGCCCACGGATCTCCTCGAGGAGGTCAACCGCGCCAAACTACATCTCCGGATTTCAGCGCGAGCGACAGGACGGCAGCACCCAGCCGGAGCCTGGTCGCCTGCCCCTGTTCAGCAATCACGACGAGCACGGCAACCCGCTGCCGCGCCCCGAACCATTTCGATCGACAGCAAGCAACTGGAATCGGGCGAGGTGCTGGATGCCAACTTCCGCGCCATGGCGTCGGACGAGATCGAGCGCTTCCGCCGCCAGATCATCGAGCGCACCGGTGACGCCCGTCAGGCCGAGAACCTGACCGACCCGGACCTCTTGCGCGAGGTCATGACCACCGTCGGCAAGCCCGGCCGACTCGGGGCCGACATCCGCTGCGTCGTCTCCGTCTCCATGCTCACCGAGGGCTGGGACGTCAGCACCGTCACGCACGCCCTCGGCGTGCGCGCCTTCGGCACTCAGCTCCTGTGCGAGCAGGTCATCGGCCGGGCGCTGCGCCGCCAGTCCTACGATCTCAACGAAGAGGGGCTCTTCAACGTCGAGTATGCCGACGTGCTCGGCATCCCCTGCAACTTCAACGCCACGCCCACGCTCGCCCCGCCGCACGAGACCGGCGCATCGCGCATCAATGGCTCGACGCCTCTCTGCGATGCAAGGGCAGCACCTATCCGGCTCAGCTCAAATACAAGACGGCTTGACCCAACGGAAGGATCTCATCCAAGTAAGGCTTAAAGGCATTGATTGCCCGTGAAAGCGCTCGTCGTCTCGCACGTTTAGTCGGATCTCGACTGCTTGGTCATCGAGTCCGAGGTTGCCGACCGTGCGGCCGAGATGGCACGGCTGCGGCGCGTACTGCGTCCCCTGCACATCCCCGCCGACATCCTGGTGTACTCGCGGAAAGAACGCTATCTGGACCTGATCTGGCCGCAGGTAGGAGCGCCGATCGGACAAATAAGGCTGATTATCCACTTGACTTCTCGGCAACCATCACGGAAATCAAGGCATGTTTGTAGACGCATTCGACGGTCCTAAATCCGGCATCTCGAAGCCATTGGATCTGATCCGACAGCTTGGCCTCCTTATCCAATTGTCTTCGACGCATGAGGCGATCCATATCCTCCCGAGAATGCTCGAAACGATCCACGAAGTCGCGCCAGTAGCCTTCGAACCGCTCCGCGTACCTGCTTGACTCGGCGAGATGCTGGTCGGCGTTGACGAACATGCCGTGCGGCGCCAGAGCCGCATAGACGTTTTCGAACACGCGTTTTTTGTCGTCATCCTCGAGATGATGAATGGACAAGGCCGAGATGATCAGATCGAATGTCCCGCTGATTCCCGATGTGCAATAATCCGCGACGACGTAGCACACATTGCTGTTTCCCGCAAACCTGCCCCTTGCGACGTCGAGCATCTTGTCCGAGACATCCAGCAGCGTGACCCGGGCGTCGGGATATTTTTTCAGAATAAACGCGCTGAACAATCCTGTTCCGGCACCGAGATCGAGAATGCGCGGCGTATCCGTGATGGATTCGGCAAAGTAGGTCGCCGTCCCGTAAAAGTCGTCGAAGCCGGGGACGAGCTTTCGTCGCTCTCCGTCATAGTGCTTCGAAACCACATCGAACTGTTCCTTGACGTCGTTTTCCATTCAGCCTTCTTCACAAAAGGGTGTCTTTTCGGCCTCCTGTGTCAGTCCGATAGAGGCCGATCTCGACGCTTGGCGACGGGTTCGCCGGGGTTATGCAGGATCCTCGAAATCGCCTTCGCAAGGAAGTGCAAACCTTCTCCTTGGTTCTCCGCATCCTTCGTGACTTCGGGCTTCGAACTCCCTTTCCCGACCAACGGACCAAGCCATGGCCCCAGGCCGCGACATCCGCGAACAGATCGATGCTTTCCGTATGCCAAGGCCTTTCCGCCCGCGACGCCGGGGGCATAGCACACCCCGGCATCGAGCGCTACCGGCTGCTCCTCTCCACCGCAGTAATCCCCTTCTCCGACCGATCCTTCAACGCGACAGGCTCCCAGACAAACCGGTCGAGCTCATAACCGAGGACCATCGACTTGCCGTCGACCGAGACCAGGATCTCGACCCGCTCGGGCGAGCGTATGGTCCGATTCTCGACCGCCTTGATCGACTCCGGGAAGCGCTTCTCCAAGTCGCGGCAGACCAGCTCCGCGTCGGGGCCGATGTCGCCGATCTCCGGTGGATCGGGTATACACATGGCCAGGCCTTCGAACGTCGCGAACGACAGGCCGACAATCAGGGGTAGCTTCGTCATGGTGGTATCCTCTTCGCCGGTGGTCGACAGATCCCGCCGTCCAAGTCCGACACCCTATTGCCGAACTCGCAGGACCGCGGGGGTTGCTTAAGGCTTAGGCGAATCCGCAGCGCTTGTCCGGACGAAAACACGCCGAAAGTCGGATGATTCGCCTCCGTGCATTCCATCGTTTCTCCGTCGGCTAAACTCAGACCCATGAGCAAGCCCGAGACCGTATCAGAGCCGACGCCGAGCCGACGAAGTGCCGGCATATCTCCCGCGACGAGGGGAGAGGATGTCTTTCGGGTCGGCTCCTGGTTGGTCGAGCCGAGGGGAGATCTCTTGCGCCGAGGTACTCACCTGGTCCGGGTCGAGCCCAGGGTGATGGATGTCATGGTCTACTTCGCCGGGCGCGCGGGCGAGGTGGTCTCGCGGGAGGAGCTGGAGCGCGACGTTTGGCACGGCGCCTTGGTGGGTTACGACGCGGTGACCAAGACGGTCAACAAGTTGCGCCACGCTTTGGGGGACGATCCCCGCAAACCGCGGTATATCCAAACCGTGCCCAAACGGGGTTACCGGTTTGTCGCCGAGGCCGAACGCCCCGATCCACTCGAGGGCTCGCAGCCCGAGGCGCTCGACCCCATCCGGAGACCGCTTGATCCCCCGCGAGCTCTGTGGCTCGTGGTCGTCATCGGGTTGGCTGTCTTAGCCTCGCCTCTACTCTATCTCGGGGCGCTCCGGCCTTTCGGCTGGCCCGTCGGTGTACCTGGCGAGGTGATGGAATCGATCGGTTCGACCAGCCCCGCTCCGGCAGCGATGACCCGTGTTCTGGTCCGACCTTTCGATGTCTTGGGCGAAGATGCAGACCAGCTCCATCTCGCGCGTGGTCTCACGGCCGACCTGATCGCCGACCTGTCCAAGCTCTCGGGTTTGTCCGTGACGGAAGTCGATAGCCGGAGCAAAGCGGCGGATATCGAAGAGGCTGCATACCCCGGCATTCGCTACAAGGTCTGGGGCGGCGTAAAGCGCGCGGGCGATCGCATCCGCGTCGAGGTCCGTCTCACGGATGCGCTCAGCGGTCGCCAACTGTCCGTCGAACGCTACGACCGACCGTTCACGGATCTATTCGAGGTCCAACGAGACATCGGAAACCGATTGGCACGCGCCCTCTCGGTCACGCTGACCGAGGTCGAGAAAGATCGGGTCGCGCACCGCTATACCCGCTCCGTTCAGGCCTACGACCTCTTCCTTCGTGCACAGTCCCAGCAATTGGTCCGCCGCAAGGACGAAAACGGGCGCGCACGGGATCTCTACCTTCAGGCCATCAGGCAGGACCCCGATTTTGCGCGCGCCTATGCAGGGCTCGCACTCACCTATGCCTACGCGTACCGCAATCAGTGGACCAGCAACGGCCCAGCCGAACTCGAGCGGGCGTTGACGATGGCCGAGACCGCCGCGGAGATCGACCCGACCCTCCCGGAAGCCCATTGGGCGCTCGGCTATGTGAAGGTCCAGCAACGTCGACACTCAGAGGCACTGACACACCTCGATCAGGCGCTTCGTCTGGACCCCGGGTTTGCCGACGCTTTGGCGCTCAAGGCCAGCATCGAGACCTATACCGGCCGGCCTCGAAGGACTATCCCGCTTGCCAGGGTCGCCATCCAGCGCAATCCGAGCGCGGGTTATCTTTACTATATGATCCTCGGGCGGGCCTATTTCTTCATCGACGACCATGTCCAAGCGTTGATCAACCTGCGGGAGGCGGCGATGCGAAACCCCGAGATGTTGGATGTCCATGTCTTTCTCGCGGCAGCCCTCGAGCTCGGCGGGGAGCACCAGGATGCCGCTTGGGAAGCAGAGGAGATTCTCGCCATTCAACCCGATTTTATGACCGACGCCTGGCTGGAGACCTACCCTATGACGGACCGGGATCAGCAACATCGGCTCGTCACAACCCTGGCGAGATTGGGACTTTGACCGACTCAGACGAACCCTTCGGAGTCAACGCTTTCGAGCCATGACCCATCCAACCTCGCCAAACACACCAGACGACTTCGTTCGCTCCTGGGACGCGCGTTATGAAGGCGCAACAGTCGTCCCGAAACCGGCCCTGGTGTTGCGCCAATGGCCGCACTTGCGACCCGGGGGAGGCACCGCCCTCGACCTCGCCTGCGGACTCGGCGGCAGCGCACTTTGGCTGGCCGAGCGGGGTTTCCGGGTCTCGGCATGGGACTTGTCCCCGACCGCCATCGCACGGCTCCGGGAGGCGGCGCGCCTACGAGGACTTCACCTTGATGCCCGGGTCCGTGACCTGATCGCCCTGCCGCCGAGTCCCGAGAGCTTCGACCTGATCCTGGTCGCACACTTCCTGGATCGCGATCTGGCCCCGAGCATTGCTGCCGCCTTGCGTCCCGGCGGTCTGCTCTTCTATCAGACCTTTGCGCGTGAGTCGCACGGCAGCCGCGGCCCGACCAACCCGGCCTATCGCCTTGCCCGCAACGAGCTGCTCAACCTGTTTCCCGACCTGACCATCCGCGCTTAACGAGCCGAAGGTCGACTCGCCGCGCCCGAAAGCGGCTTGAGCGACCTGGCCTTGATGGTCGCCCAACGGATTTGAGCGGCGGAGATCGGCATAAGCGCGAGACTGCACATCCAATCGCGCCGCGGCCTCCGCACGCGCGTCGAGTCCGGTCTCCTCCAGCCCGAGGGGATGCATGTCGATGACGGCATGATAGCCGGGCATGGCGGCCGACCATGAGGTTAAGGCGCGCGCGATGCGGTCGCGCAGCAGACGCGACGCGCCGGTATATGAAGTCCACGACATGTCCGACCTGCAGCGCGAGGGTGTCGTGCGGGTGCTGGATGGCGATATCCTCCGGGATCCGAGAGGCGACATGCCACTCGCTCGCCGGGAGGTGTTTCACGACGCTCAGATGGGCACGCTTGTACGCCGTGCTCGGGAGGATTTCGGCGGTCTCCAGGTCAGTGCGGGCCACGGCGAATCCGTCCGGCTCGATCCCCAGCAGATGCAGATAGGCGTGGAGAACCCGGGCCATGACGAGAAGAGCCTACGTCGCGCCCGTCATTCGGCCGTGAAACCGGCATGAAAGACGGGGTAAACATGCGGACAACCGGCAGCGCAACTTCGGTGCAGCGGCGCCCGCACCCGACGCAAAGGCTTCTTCCTCAACCCGCCGGGAGCGGCAGCGCACCTTTGACCGTGAAGAGATCGACCGGAAGGACGTGCAGCTCTCGTTCGTCTTCGGACACGAAGAGGATGCGATCGGGACGGGTCTCGCACAGCCAGGCACGAACGCCGAACGGGGCGCGGCTGGTCAATGCCTCCGGCCCGAGAAGTGCGACATTGATGCCGCGATCCGGGTCGCGCGCGGAGACGAACTCGAAGGCGCCGACATCGCTCTCCCGCAGTGTGCTCCCCAGACGTTGACAGGCACCGTAGTCGCTCGGGTGACGCAGTTGTGAGGTCATCGACAAGCGAAGTCGTCGCGATCTGTTGCTGACTCTCGACCATGCGCAACAGTTTGCCGCCGATGGGAGCGATGTGGATCGTCTCGCGGCATGCCGGCCAGAGATCCATCATCTCGGATCCGGCTCAGGCGTTGCCGCGCATCGCGTCCAGATATTCGACGACGCGCACGAGACCGGCGACCGAGCGCACCTGCTCCGCAGGAACGCCGCCGATGTCGCGATTTGCGGTATGCATCCAGTGACGCATGTCCTGCCGCCGGCCGCCGACCAGGGAGTAGAGACTGCGGTAACAGCGGAGCAACAACAAGGCGAGCTCGCCGGCCTTGCTGTCGGGATCGAGACCCCGGGCGATGGAGCTGCGGTCACGCCCGACGATGTCGCCGAGCGCCTCCTGCGAGAGACCCAGCGCGCGGCCGGCGTTCAATAGGGCCTTCGCGAGAACGACCCGCGGGTCAGGGTTGGGTTTGGCAGCAAGCTCCATGTTAATTCGGCTGCAGATCGAATGTTGCATTTACACCTTTTAGGCCGCTGATCGCGTATTTGCAAAACGCCATCGATCCGCTGTTCGTACCCGACGGGGCCCTAGCTATGCGGGGCAGACAACGGTTTCCCGGCTAGACCGAGCGTACGCGATCGCTGCTGCGACGCGCGACGCCGAGGTCATGGGCACCGGTAACGTCGGCTTCGCGCGGATCGATCGACATCTGTTGCCCCATGACCCGATGAATGTCTGGCTCGTCGCACGGAAGGGCTGAGGCGCGCGAAATCGCGAGCTGCTTCCCCGCACCCGGTCGTCGCCGCCGGCTCGGCGGCGCGCACGACGCCGTAAAGCGGAGCGCGCTCGGACCGCATCACAGCCAACGGACATCGTCGCACCGGAGACATCCCCACTCGATGCCTGCGCCGCCTGGAGCGCATGCACTGCAACCGCGGCGACGCTGTGCGAGAATCCTCGCCCTGTTGTTGTCGCGAGGTAATGCCGTCCATGCACCCGGTGGCCCTAAACAAGATGCCGTCTCCGCTCGGCCCGCCGCTGCCCGGTCGCCCCGGCGAGCGCCTGCTGTGGGGGCGGTTGTACGGCGCGAGCGTCGCGCTCGCGATCGCCGAGGCCGCCCGCACGCATGCGGGGCTGATCCTCGCGGTCGTGCCGGATGTCCAGGCCGCGGCCCATCTGCGCGCCGAGCTCGGCTTCTTTCTGGCCGGGAGCGCACTCCCGCTGTTGGCCTTCCCGGACTGGGAGACCCTGCCCTACGACGTCTTCTCGCCCCTTCCGGAGCTGGTCTCGGAACGGCTCCTGACACTGCACCGCCTGCCGGGCTTGGAGAAGGGCGTGCTGGTCGTGCCGGTCGCAACCCTGATGCAGCGCTTGCCGCCGCGCCGGTATGTGGACGGGCAGTCGCTGGTCCTTGCGGTCGGCGATCGGCTGGACCTGGATGCGACCCGGCGCCGACTGGAGCGTGCCGGCTATTCCTGCGTCTCCCAGGTCATCGGCCACGGCGAATATGCGGTGCGCGGCTCCCTGCTCGACGTCTTTCCGATGGGCAGCGAGGTCCCGCTGCGCATCGACCTCTTCGATCAGGAGGTCGAGACGATCCGCACCTTCGACCCGGAGACGCAGCGCTCGCAGGAGAAGCTGGAGCGGGTGCGGATGCTGCCGGCGCGTGAATTCCCGCTGACGGAGGAGGCGATCTCCGGGTTTCGCCAGCGCTATCGTGCGAGCTTCGAGGGCGACCCGCAGGCCAGCCTGGTGTATCGCGAGGTCTCCGAGGGGCGCACGCCGGGCGGGCTGGAATACTATCTGCCGTTGTTCTTCGAGACGACCGCGACACTCTTCGACTATCTGCCCGCAGGCGTCCTGGCCCTGGAGTCGGATACCTGCCGGGAGACCGCCACAACCTTCATCGCCGGCGTTGCCCAGCGCTACGAGCAGCGTCGTCACGACATCGAACGCCCGCTCCTGCCGCCGGCCAAGCTCTATCTGCATCCTGACGAGATGGCCGGCGCACTGAATCGGCTGTCGGGCGTACTCTACCAATCCCCGGAGGTCCCCGAACGCCGCAAGGGCTATGCGGCCTTCCACAACTTCGCGACCACCACCCTGCCCCCGCTCGCCATTCAGGCGCGTGCCGCACAGCCCGCGCAAGGCTTGCAGGACTTCCTGAGCACGCCGGGGCGGCGGGTCCTGTTTGTCGCCGAAAGCACCGGACGGCGCGAGATGCTCGCCGAGCATCTGGCCGGGTTCAATATCCGGGCGCGTCAGATCGAAGGCTGGCAGTCCTTCATCGACGGCGATCTCGACCTGGCGTTGACCGTCGCGCCGCTGGAGCGCGGACTGCTGCTGGACGATCGCGGCATCGCCCTGGTCACAGAGACTCAGCTCTACGGCGAGCGTGTCCGCCAGGAGCGTCGTCGTCGTGCGCGCGAGCGCGACAGCGACGCCATCGTACGCAACCTCACCGAGCTGACCGAGGGCGCGCCGGTCGTGCACGAGGAGCACGGCGTCGGGCGCTATCTGGGGCTGCAGACCCTGCAGGTCGGCGGGATGACCACCGAGTTTCTGGCGCTTGAATATGCCAACGGCGACAAGCTCTATGTTCCGGTCAGCTCGCTGCATCTGATCTCGCGCTACACCGGCGCCTCGCCCGAGAACGCGCCCCTGCATCGGCTCGGCGGCGAGCAGTGGGATCGGATCAAGCGCAAGGCCGCACAAAAGGCCCACGACGTGGCCGCCGAGCTGCTCGATATCTATGCACGGCGCGCCGCCCGCGAGGGTGTCGCCTGCTCGGCCCCGGGCGACGACTATGCCGCCTTCGCTGCGGCCTTCCCCTTCGAGGAAACACCGGATCAGCTGCGCGCCATCGAGGGCGTGATCGCCGACATGGAAGACGCCAAGCCGATGGATCGGGTGGTCTGCGGCGATGTCGGCTTCGGCAAGACCGAGGTCGCCATGCGGGCGGCCTTCATGGCCGTGCAGGGCGGACGGCAGGTCGCGGTGCTGGTGCCGACCACACTGCTCGCCCAACAGCATTTCGAGAACTTCTCCGACCGCTTCGCCGACTGGCCAATCAAGATCGAGAGCCTGTCGCGCTTCCGCACCGCCAAAGAGCAGAAGAAGGTGCTGGAGGGTCTGGCCGACGGCACGGTCGATATCCTCGTCGGCACCCATAAGCTCCTGCAGCCCGATCTGAAATTCAAGAATCTGGGATTGGCGATCATCGACGAGGAGCACCGCTTCGGGGTACGCCACAAGGAGCAGTTGAAGAATCTGCGCAGCGAGGTGGACATCCTGACCCTCACGGCGACGCCGATCCCGCGCACGCTCAACATGGCCATGTCGGGCCTGCGCGATCTGTCCATCATCGCCACCCCGCCGGTCGAGCGTCATCCGATCAAGACCTTCGTCAGCCCCTGGAGCGACGGACTGATCCAAGAGGCGGTGCTGCGCGAGCTCAAGCGCGGCGGTCAGGTCTATTTCCTCCACAACGAGGTGGAGACCATCGAGAACCAGGCGCATAAGATCGAGGCCCTAATCCCGGAGGCGCGCGTGCAGGTCGCACACGGGCAGATGCGCGAGCGCGATCTCGAGCGGGTGATGCGCGACTTCTATCACCAGCGCTTCAACCTGCTGGTTTGCACCACCATCATCGAGAGCGGCATCGACGTGCCGAGCGCCAACACCATCGTCATCAATCGCGCCGATAAGCTCGGCCTGGCTCAGTTGCATCAGCTGCGCGGACGGGTCGGGCGCTCGCACCATCGCGCCTACGCCTATCTGATCACGCCGCCGACCAAGACCATGACGGCGGACGCCAAAAAGCGGCTTGAAGCGATCGAGTCCATGGAGGATCTGGGGGCCGGCTTCACGCTCGCGACCCATGATCTCGAGATCCGGGGCGCCGGCGAGCTGCTCGGCGACGAGCAGTCCGGCCAGATCCACGAGGTCGGATTCTCGCTCTACATGGATCTGCTCGAACGCGCAGTCCAAGCGCTCAAGGCCGGCCGTACGCCCGAGCTCGACCGTCCGCTCAGCCACGGCGCCGAGATCGACCTCGGCCTACCCGCCCTCTTGCCGAGCGACTATCTGCCCGACGTGCACGCACGTCTCGTCATGTACAAGCGAATTGCGAGTGCCGACACGCCCGGCGATCTGCGGGAGCTGCAGGTCGAGATGATCGACCGTTTCGGTCTGCTGCCCGAGCCGGCCAAGAACCTGCTCGAGATCACTGAGCTGAAGCTGAAGGTCCAGCCCTATGGGATCCGCAAGATCGAAGCGGGGCCGGCGAGCGGCCGAATCCTCTTCGACCCATCACCGACCATCGACCCCACCAACCTGATCCGACTGATTCAGCAGAAACCGAAGGAATTCAAGCTCGACGGCAGCGACAAGCTGAGGTTCTACCGCGACATGGCCGAGCCGCAAAGACGCCTACGGCAGGTGAACGAGGTGGTCGCACAGGTGGTCGGCCAGGGATAAAGCGGAAATTCAAACCGCACAGGACGCAAAGGTTCTTTGCGATTCACCGGGAGCTTGATCGTGCCCGGGTGGCGCTCGCCAGAACACCCAACGGGGTTTGCGCCTTGGTGATTGACCCCGTACCTCGTCTGGAGGGGTAAGGGATAGCATCGGTAATCTTTGGTTTCGGCGTCCTCCGGGATTCCCATCCGCTAAAGAACGCGGGTTTGCCAGGCCAGCGAAGCGACGAGTCCCCGGGGACGGCGCATTCAGGTCGTACACGCCTGAACTTGGTGTATGACCACGGACGTTGTGCACCGCGGGACTGTGTGAGGTTCCCTCGGTTTTTCGTCTCCAATATGACAGAAAGTCTACGTCATCCTTGGAAGACTAAATTTCGGGGAAACCTCATTGCACGCGACATCGTAATTCGACGCGGTCTTCGTCGACTGGACGGGCGATCTCGACTGCGCGGACGGCGAGCTTCTAATGGACGGCAACCGCTCCTGCACCGCGACCTTCAACGCCGTGAGACAACTCACGGCCAGCAAGGCCGGTGAAGGCGAAGGGACCATCACCTCGACCCCGTCCGGCATCGACTGCGGCAGCGCCTGCGCGGCGAACTATCTGCTCGGCACCTCGGTCAGTCTCACCGCGACGCCGAGCGCGGGCGCGCGCTTCGACGGCTGGAGCGGACATGCCGACTGCCAGGACGGGCAGATCACTCTCGACGCTGACCGGCAGTGCACTGCGACTTTCGCCAGGATTACCGAAGGCACGCAAATCAACGCAGCCATCTTGCCGTATGCGCGCGCCGTTGCAATCGGCGAAACCGCAACCGCATTTGCGAGCATCATCAACGGCGGCAACGCAGCGGCGACCGACTACTCGATTGCACTGCCGGGCGGGCCACCGGCGTACTTCAGTTACTAGGAGCCTGTCCGACTTGTCGGC
>NZ_DIUM01000076.1 GCF_002423035.1 Thiocapsa sp. UBA6158 | reverse complement strand
CGACAAGTCGGACAGGCTCCTAGGCTCATGTCCGGTCGGTCCACGCCGGCTCGCGTGCGCCGAGCCCAAGCCAGCGCAGATCCAAGGCATAGGGCGTGAGGGCCTCGGGCGGCGGCGCGTGCAGTGTCTCCGGTGCTGGGTGCGATGCGGGCTCGACGACGCAGCGCTCGGCGCGTCGCGCGGCGGCCTCTGCGAGGTCGGCGGGGAGACCGTCGTAGCCGCCACCGCTCGGTCGCCAGTCGTGCAGGGTGGCGTGAAGGGCATCGGCGTGTGCCGGATGCCACAGCGTCAGCGACAGCGGGCCTTGGGCGGGCAGTGCCGGGTGTAGACCTTGCCGGGGCACGAAGCTGCGATAGCGCAGGCCGAAGACCTTCGCCGACCCCTGCGGGTCCTGCTCCAAGCGCCAGGGCAGTCGAACCCCGCCGACGGCGATCCGCCAGTCGGCGAAGTCATCCGCGGCTGTCCCCTCGACGGCGCGCAGGCGGACCTCCACGCGCGTCGTGCTCGCATCCACGAGGCGTGAGGTCTCCTGATCCTGGCGACCGACATCGCCGATCAAGGGCCAGAACTCCACCGCGCGACGGATCGTCAGCTCGCAGTCCCGATGCCGCACGCGGGCGATCAGACGCAGGCCGTTGCGCCTCAGCAGCTCGGCCAAGGGCGTCCCGAGGCCGAGGCCCGCCGCGTTCAAATCGTCGAGCACCTCCTCGAGGTCGCGCTCGAGGTAGTAGGGCAGGGCGTAGCGGTCGTGCAGCTCGTCGCCGTGATCACGCAGCGGGACGTCGAAGTCTCGGGCACAGAGCATCGCGATGATGGCGCGCAGCAGTGCGGCGAGCGCCGCGGCGCGCTCGGGGCTGTGCTGCATGCGCAGTGCACGGAACTCGACCAGACCCAGCTTTCCGCGTCCGGGGATATGAGGGTTCCAGAGCTTCTCGATGTTGAGCTCGGCTCGATGGCTGTTCCCGATGGCATCGGTCAGCAGTTGCGACAGTCCCGACCACAGCGTCTCGGCATCGGGGGGCGCTCCCCGCTCCAGCAAGGCGAGTGCGAGGGCTAGCTCGCGGAAGGCGTCGCGCCCGCGCTCGTCGGCGCGCACCGCTTGCCCGGAGCCGCCGATGTGGTCGTGCGCAAAGAGATAGGAAAGAGCGGGGTGTCGGTTCAGATAACGCACCAGACGCGGCAAGACATGCGGCGCGACGAAGAAGGGGCTCTCCTGCGGGCCGGGTCCACCGAAGGTGATCTGTCCGCCGCCGCCCGAATCCGCGACCGAGCCGTTGTAGTAGAGACGGTAAGGGGCGAGTCCGAGCTCGGTGGTGGCAGCATAGAGCGTGCGCGTGGCGGCAAGCAACCCGGTCACGTCGGGATAGGGCGCCATGTTGATCTCGATCACCGCCGGATCCGGTGTGATCGTGGTCCAGGCGACGCTCGCATCGACGGGTGGCGGGTGGCCGGTCAGCAGGAGCGCCGGCAGGCCGGCGTTCGTGGCCGCCGTATCGATTGCGGCCAGACAACGCGCAAATTGCTCGACCGACTCGCATTCGGGCAGCTCGATCCGGGCCACCTTCGCACCTTGCCAGTTGATGCGGTCGAGAACGAAACAGGCTAGTCCGTGCGCGGCAGTCAAGTCGTCGGGCAACGGGTCCGCGAGTGCCGGATCTCCAAGCATTGACTCGGACAGGCCGGGATTTCGATCGTCCTCGCCAGGCGTGCCGGCGTCGCCCGGAAAAAGGGCGAACACCTGGAGACAGCCTTCGTCACCGGCGACCGACGTTGCCCGGCAGCCGATCCTCCGCAGGCTGGCACAGAGCTCGCTCTGCAGGACGCCGAGATCGCAGTCGCTGTTCGTTGTCGTTGCGAGTACGGGGTCCGGCGGCCCGCGCCAGACCGGCGTGCCGTCGCGCCGGGCGTAGAGGCCGAGACTCCAGCGCGGCCGATCCTCGCCTGGATACCGACGGCCTTGGGTGCGCAGGACCAGGCCGCCCATGCGGCTCTGCAGGGCGCACAAGAGTTGCTCGGCGCGTTTTTCCTTATCTTCTCCCAGGGCGGTGCTCAGCCACTCGGGGGCCTCGGAAAAGCGATCGGTGAAGGTCGGCTCGGTGCCGACCCAGATCGCTGGACCCATGGCCGCGACAGCTTCGTCGTGTGTGCGAACGGCGCGATCGAAGTCCGTCGTGTCCCAATCCTGCAGGCTCATCGCCCGGCCTCTGCGCGTGGTCTTTTCCCCCTGCGGTACTGCCTCGGACGGTCGTCGGCGACGAGGCCGAAGCGCGATGCGACGAACGCCGTGGTGACCGGCCGGGATTCAATGCTGTGTGCAATCGGCGTGATCTCGGAGTGCATGCCCGGCAACCTTGCAAAGCCAGGGTATCGGAATGATCCCCGGTCGATCCAGCGCCGGATCATGCCATGGCTCAAGGCGAAGGCGACAGTCCCGCGGCAGCCTCCGGGGCTTGCCCGAGCCTCCCAACGGGACTAGCATCGACTGCGGAATCCGCGCTGAAGGACTGAATCTTCGCCTTCTTTTTCCCTGGACCCGAGTTTTTCGGTGTTCGGAGCCGCAGGCGGTCCAGTCACCAGCGGTCATCCCTTTCTCCGTCGACGAGGGACCCTCATGCCTCCGAGCAGCGCGTCCGCGACCCGGTTTCAGGTGGAATTGATCAAGCCGTCGCACTACGACGACAACGGCTATGTGATTCAGTGGCTCAAGGCATGGATCCCGTCCAACTCGCTCGCGAGCCTCTACGGGCTGACCTGCGCTGCAGACCGATCCGGGGTTTTGGGCGAGGGCGTGCGCATCGAGGTCAACGCCTACGACGAGACCAACACGCTGGTTCCGGTGAAGCGGATCATCGGTCGCATCCAAGCCAACGGTGGCCGGGGTCTGGTGTGCCTGGTGGGAGTCCAATCCAACCAGTTTCCCCGCGCTATGGATCTGGCGCGACGCTTTCGGGCGGCAGGACTCCAGGTCGTCATGGGCGGTTTTCACATCAGCGGCTCCTTGGCGATGCTTCCGGGCATCCCCCCGGAGCTGCAGGAGGCCATGGATCTGGGCGTCAGCCTTTTTGCCGGCGAAGCCGAGGAACATTTTGCCGACCTCCTCCGGGCCGCCGACGACCGGCGTCTGGAGCCGCTTTACAATCACATGGCGGAGCTTCCGGACCTGCAGGGCAAGACCATGCCCTATCTCCCGCCCGAGGTGGCGCGGCGCTATGCCCCCATGCCCGGCACCTTCGATGCCGGACGCGGTTGTCCCTTCCTCTGCAGCTTCTGCACCATCATCAACGTGCAGGGTCGCAAGTCGCGCTTCCGCGACCCGGGCGACATCGAACGGCTGCTGCGCGCCAACCTGGCCCACGGCATTCGCCATTACTTCATCACGGACGACAACTTCGCGCGCAACCGCAACTGGGAGCCGATCTTCGACCGCATCGCCGCGCTGCGTCGCGAGCTCGGGGTGAAGCTCAACTTCACTATCCAGGTCGATACCATGTGTCACACCCTGCCGGGGTTCGTGACCAAGGCGCGGGCAGCGGGTGTGTCGCGGGTCTTCATCGGGCTGGAGAGCGTCAATGCGGACAATCTGAAATCCGCGCACAAGAAACAGAACAAGATCGCCAACTACCGCAACATGCTGTTGGCCTGGCAGCAGCAGCGCGTGACCACCTATTGCGGCTACATCCTGGGCTTTCCGGACGACACGCCGGAACGCATCCTGAGCGACATCGAGACAATCAAGCGCGAGCTGCCGCTCGACATCCTGGAGTTCTTCTGTCTGACGCCGTTGCCCGGCTCCGCCGACCATCAGGCGCTGCACGCGCAGGGCGCGCCGCTCGACCCGGATCTGAATCGCTACGACCTCGAGCATGTCTGCACGACCCATCCGCGGATGAGCGCGCAGGAGTGGCAGGGCGTCTATCGCCGCGCCTGGGACAGCTACTACTCGATGGCGCATCTGGAGACCCTGATGCGGCGTGCCGCGGCCTTCAACCGCAATCCGAAACGCATCATGGAGATTGCACTGGAGTTTTACGGCTGCTTCAGGTTCGAGCGGGTGCATCCGCTGCAGGGCGGGTTTCTGCGGCGTAAGGTCCGCACGGAGCGGCGCTCGGAGCTGCCGATCGAGTCTGCCTGGGTCTTTTATCCGCGTCGCGTTCGGGAGATCGCGACCACCTATGGCGGTTTGATCGCCTACGCCTGGCGGGTGTGGCGGCTGTATCGGCGGGTGAAGCAGGACACGCGGCGGCCCGACTACCGTTATATGGATCAGGCGATGGAGCCGGTCGAGAAGACGCCCGAGGAGCAGGCTGAGGCGAGTCTGGATGCAAGGTCGGCTGCCGCGTAACCGCAGCAGTCCGTGCGGAGACCGAAGGCGCGCCCGATGCGCGTCCTCCGACCTCCGGGTGGTGCGTTACGCCGAGTGCGCGTTCAGCCACTTCCCGATGGCGGGTGTGACCTCTTTCTGAGCCTTGCCGCTGACATAGATACCGATGTGGCCGCCGGGGAAGGCAAGCTCGGTATAGTCGCTGCTGCCGGTCAAGCCCTTCAGCGCCTTGGAGGCATCCGGCGGTACCAGGTGGTCCTGCATCGCATAGATGTTGAGCACCGGGCAGGTGACATTCTTCAGATCCACTTCCTGACCCGCCAGCATGACGCCGCCGTTGATGAAGCCGTTGCGCTGATAGAAGTCCTTGATGAACTGACGGAAGGTCTCGCCGGCCTGATCCGGGCTGTCGAAGATCCACTTCTCCATGCGCAGGAAGTTCTTCACCTTGTCCGGATCATCGAGCACGTCGACCATGTTGACGTACTTCTGACCGGTCAAGCTGAAGGGCTTGAGAGACAGAAAGGTCCAGTTCAACAGCTCGCCCGGGATGTTGCCCATGGTGTCGACTGCGAGGTCGATGTCGACGTTCTGCACCCACGCCGACAGCAGGTTGTCCGGGGTCTTGAAGTCCACCGGGGTGACCATGGTCACCAGGCTGTTGACCTTGTCCTGATGCATCGAGGTGTACATCAAGCTGAAGGCACCGCCTTGGCAAATGCCGAGGATGTTGATCTTCTCGACGCCGTGCGCCTCGCGGATGTGATCCACGCAGCGGTCGATGTAGCCGTTGATGTAGTCGTCGAGCGTGATGGCGCGGTCGGCCTGATCCGGATAACCCCAATCGATCAGATAGACGTCCTGCCCGGTCGCCAACAGACCCTTGATGGTCGAGCGGTCTTCCTGGATGTCGGTCATGTAGGGCCGATTGACCAGGGCGTAGACGATCAGCAGCGGGACCGGGTCGGGGGTCACGCCTTCGGGCGTGTCGTAGCGATAGAGCACCAGCTTGTCTTCGGTGTAGACCGGCTCCTTCGGACTCACGCCGGTGTCGATCTTCTCGGCGTTGAGCAGGTTTTCCATGCCTTGACCGAGCTTGCGGGAATAGTCCAGCATCTCTTGGGTCAGCTTGTCGGGCCGGATATCGATCGGCATCATCACGGTTCGGTTCCTCGCGGTATTCGTTGGATACGCGTCTGCGGCACCCGGTTCTCAGGGGAGCGCAGTGCGTGTGATTTCTGTGGTGACGGCCCGAGCTAGTCGGCGGTCTTGGTCACGGCCTTTTTGCGGACCGGCGCCTTGGCGGATGCAATGGACCTGATGGCCGTTGCGGGCGTCTCGATCGGGGTACCGGCGAGGGCTGCCACCTGACGCTCGAGCGTGCGCAGGCTCTGGCTGAGCTTCTTGTTCTCGCGCCGGGTCTCCTGCAGCCGATCCTGAAGGGTGCGCAGCTCGTTGCGGCTCGGCATGTTCATGGCGCCGAGGTTCTCGTCGACCAGCACCGCCATGCGCTTCTTCAGGGCCATCTGGGCGTTGACCAGGTGACCGTGGATCTGGGCGTACTCCGGGGTCGCGACCTCTTCGGCGTAGACCGCCTCGCAGCACATGACCCAGTTATCGTAGAGCGCGCGGGCCGAATCGATGCTCTTGCCGCTGTCAAGGATACTCTGGATGTAGCCGCCCATCCGCTGCACGGATTTGACGCCGAGCTGTGCATAGAAGCCGTTGTATTCCTGCAGCGCCTTTTGATAATCCATGGAGGCGCGGATCAACTCCTGATACTGCCCCTGTTCCTCGCGGGTGTAGCCCAGCCCGGGCGCAGACAGCACACGATTGAAGCTGTCCTTGACCTGGTCGTGCGGCATGTAGCGCAGGGCATCGCCGGGCATCGGCGACATCGAGGACATCATGCGCTGCCAGTTGTCGAGCGGCATCTCCCAGAAGGACATCATGCGTTGCATGACATTGCCGTTTTCGTCCAGCGAGCCGCTGAAGCTCTTCTGGATGTCTTCAAGCGCCTTGGTCCAGAACGCCATGCCGTCGGTCGGGGAGGCGGTGTCGCCCGGCTTGCCGGAGGCAAATGCCTCGCCGAAACGGAAGAAGACCTTGCCCTGCTCCATCATTTTTTCCATAAAGTTTTTGGAGGCATCCGGGGCGGCCGGCGCAAGTGCCTTCCACCAGTTGTCGAGCGCGCTCTCCCAGGGATTGGTGAGCTGGCCCATGCCGCCCTGCGAGCCCATCGCCTTGCGGCTCATCTCGGTCCAACTGTCCCAGTACTTGCGCTGCAGATCCATCCAGCTGTCGTTGAAAAAGGTTTCGTTGCTCATGGTTTTGCCCTCCTTCGGGTTACTTTGCAGCACACGGTAGCACGTCGATTTGTGCACTGCAACAAAGCGGCGTAAAATCCGGGTTGCTCTATCGGCGCGAGCGGGGCATTTTAGATCTTGCGGCCGGGTTTTCGCGTCACGACCGGCCACATCCGAATAAGCGTCCACTCCATAAATTCATAAGGCATTTACACCATGAGCGACAATATCGTGATCGTCGATGCGGGCCGTACCCCAGTCGGCACCTTCGGCGGCAGCCTCTCTTCACTCCCCGCGACCGACATCGGGGCCACCGTGCTCAAGGCGTTGATGGAGCGCACCGGAATCTCTCCGGATCAGGTCGACGAGGTCATCCTCGGCCAGGTCCTCACCGCCGGCGTGGGCCAGAATCCGGCGCGTCAGACGACCCTGAACGCGGGTCTTCCCCACTCCGTGCCGGCCATGACCATCAACAAGGTCTGCGGCAGCGGGCTGAAGGCCGTTCATCTGGCGATGCAGGCGGTGGCCTGCGGCGACGCCGACATCGTGATCGCGGGCGGCCAAGAGAGTATGAGCCAGTCCGCACATGTCTTGCCGCGCTCGCGCGAGGGACAGCGTATGGGCGATTGGTCGATGAAGGACACCATGATTGTCGATGGTCTTTGGGATGCCTTCAATCAGTACCACATGGGCGTGACGGCAGAGAACATCGCCAAGAAATACGAATTCACCCGCGAAGCCCAGGACGCGTTTGCGGCCGCGTCGCAGCAGAAGGCCGAGGCGGCGATCAAGTCGGGCCGCTTCGCCGACGAGATTGTTCCGGTCAGCATTCCGCAGCGCAAGGGCGATCCGGTCGTCTTCGCCACGGACGAGTTTCCGCGCCCCGGCACCACGGCCGAGACGCTCGGCAAGCTGCGTCCGGCCTTCGACAAGNNGTCACCGCCGGCAACGCCTCGGGCATCAACGACGGGGCGGCGATGGTCGTCGTGATGAAAGAGTCCAAGGCCAAGGAGCTCGGTCTGAAGCCGATGGCTCGCTTGGTCGCCTTCGCGAGCGCCGGTGTTGACCCGGCCATCATGGGTACCGGCCCGATCCCGGCTTCGACCAAGTGTCTGGAAAAGGCCGGTTGGACGCCCAAGGATCTCGACCTGATCGAGGCCAACGAGGCATTCGCCGCGCAGGCCATGTCGGTTAATCACGAGATGGGCTGGGATCTGAGCAAGGTCAACGTCAACGGCGGCGCCATCTCGATCGGACATCCGATCGGTGCCTCCGGGGCTCGCGTGCTGGTGACCCTGCTCTACGAGATGCAGAAGCGCGATGCCAAGAAGGGTCTCGCGACCCTCTGCATCGGCGGCGGGCAAGGCGTGGCGCTGGCCGTCGAGCGGGTCTGATCCGAGCCCGAGCGGGGAGTCCCCCGGCGAAGGATCGCCGGGCCCCGCAGGTCGTACCCCGTCTCGACTGGGGTACACTTCTACGGACTGAAGGACGACAAGGCCCAGATGCCCATGAACGACGAGCGCATCATCAAGAAGTACCCGAATCGGCGACTCTACGACACCGAAGTCAGTCGCTACATCACGCTCGCGGACGTGCGTGATCTCGTCATGAGCTGCACCGCCTTCAAGGTGGTCGACACGGCGAACGACAACGACATCACGCGTTCCATCCTGCTGCAGATCATGCTCGAAGAGGAAAGCGGCGGCGAGCCGCTCTTCAGCGCGACCATGTTGTCTCAGATCATCCGCTTCTACGGCGGTACACTCCAAGGCATGTTTGCGCGCTATCTCGAAGGCTCGCTGGATCTCTTCTCCAAACAGCATCACGAGCTGGTCCGCTCCTTGGGCGAGACCCCGTTCGATGCCATGACACGCATGACCCAGAAGAACGTCGAGCTGTGGTCGGAGATCCAAGGCGAGTTGATGCGCGCGGCGGGATTCGATCTCGGCGCTAGACCACGGGGTAAGACCGATCGCAAGACAACGGCGCCTGCCGACGCCGAGGTCAAAGACCCTGACGGATCTGCCTGAGCGATTGAAGATCGGTCGGCCGTAAATTCAATGCTCTTGATTAACGGATTCAGGGTTGACAGGGGTGTGCCGGACGACTATTGTGCACTGCAACAATTGCTGCACTGCACAACACATCGGAGCAACCCGCATGACGACCAACGACACCCTGAACACCGTCAACGAGCTTACCACCAAAACCGTCGAGCGCATGAACAGCCTCGGCGAGATGAACGTCCGCATCTTCGAGAAGATGTCGGCGCGCCAGATGGATGCCATGAGCCTTTACATGGAGCACGCCATGCGCATGATGAAGCTGGCGACCGAATCCAAGGGCTACAATGAGTTCTTCCAGGGCCAGGTCGAGGCCACCAAGGAGCTGAGCGAGCGCGTTCTAGCGGAAGGCAAGACCAGCATGCAGGCCATCAGCGATGTGCGTGACGACTACCGCATCTGGCTCGAAAAGAACATGGCAGAGTTCTCCGTCGACCTGCGTAAGGCTGTTCCGGCCGCCTAACTCGACAGTCGGCTCGACCCGGCAGCCCAAGGATGGGCCGCCATTCGCAAGTCCCCTACGCAGGCGGCTTGCGAATGGTTCGTGATCGGAAGATCTTGAACCCCCGCGAGCGGATCGCGCGTTGATCGCTCCGGACCGTCACAACGACACACCAATAAAGACCTGGAGGCAAGAGACATGGCTCGAATTGCACTCGTGACCGGCGGCATCGGCGGAATCGGTACCTCGATCTGTACGCGTCTGGCACAGGACGGCTGCACCGTCGTCGCCAATCATCATCCGTCCGAAGCTGCTGCTGCGGATGCCTGGAAGAAGGGTCGCGAGGCCGAAGGCTTCGCCATCGACACCATCGCTGCCGACGTGTCCTCCTTCGAGGACAGTGCGCGCATGATCAAAGAGATCACCGAGAAGCACGGCCCGGTCGACATCCTGATCAACTGTGCCGGTATTACCCGCGACAAGACCTTCAAGAAGATGGAGCTTGCGCAGTGGGAAGCGGTGATGCGGGTCAACCTGGACAGCGTCTTCAACGTAACGCGCAACGTCTGGGAAGGGATGCTGGATCGCGGCTTCGGCCGGATCATCAACATCTCCTCGGTCAACGGCCAGCGCGGTCAGTTTGGCCAAGCCAACTACTCCGCCGCCAAGGCCGGTATGCACGGCTTCACCATGGCCCTGGCCCAGGAAGGTGCGTCCAAGGGCGTCACGGTGAACACCGTCTCCCCCGGCTATGTCGAGACCGCCATGACGCTCGCGATGGACGACACCGTGCGCAACAGCATTATCTCGGGCGTGCCGATGCGCCGCATGGCACAGCCTGAGGAGATCGCCGCAGCGATCGCCTTCCTGGCCGGCGACGAGAGTGCCTACATCACCGGCGCAAACCTGCCGGTCAACGGCGGCCTTTTCATGCACTGAGGCGCGCGTCACACCTAAGCCGCGCCCGATGCCATAAGATGGCACTCAGTGGAATCGGCCTCGCTGCAGACAACAAACTCGGCGAGGCGCCATTTAGAGATCGAACGTCGGAATTCAAAACATCGATGTCTCGGGACTGCCGACGACTGGCGGAGCTCGAGACTTTCAAGATCGATACCAGTGTCCTCCTCGTCTCTCTCATCATGAGACGTTTCCAGCCCGGCTCCCCGCCGGGCTTTTTTTTATCCTAAAAAGAGCAGTTACACC
>NZ_DIUM01000053.1 GCF_002423035.1 Thiocapsa sp. UBA6158 | reverse complement strand
TGGACCAACCGATGATCAAGGCCCCTCAGCAAATCGCCCACACGAGCACCTATGTCCTCGACGCATTGGCCGCCGGCCTCACGCTCGCGGCCTCCGGATTCAAGACGATCCATCGTTACCCGGAGCGCGTCATCAAAGAGGCCATCACCAACGCGGTGGTCCACCGCGACTACCGGATGAACCGTGATATCCAGATCCGCATCTTCGACAACCGGATCGAGATCGAAAGCCCTGGCCTGTTTCCGGGAACCATCACCCCGGCCAACGTCGGCAAGGCGGGTTCCTTTGCCCGTAACCCGCTGATCGCGCGCAATCTGCGCGAGTTTCCCGAACCGCCCAACGTGGATGCCGGCGAGGGCGTCCGCATGATGTTCGCGGAAATGCGGACTGCCAACCTGTTTCCGCCCTTCTTCTCCGAGATCCGGGATACCGCCCAAGCATCCGTACTCGTCACCCTGCGCAATGAGGAGCGCCCACCCGTCTGGGAGCAGGTCAGCGATTGGATCGACCGTCATGGCTTCCTGGCCAACAGCGATCTGTGCCAGATCGCCGAGGTGGATACCCTGAAGGCGTCCAAGATGCTGAAACGCTGGGTCGAGCAGGGCGTGTTGCTGAAGGACGACACCGGCGGCAAACGCCACACGGTCTATCTCAAGCCGACCCTGGCCCCGTCTGCGCTGGATTGGGACGGTTCATTATCTTCCGAGGCGGATAATAGCCTGGAATAATCCAATAAAATCCAAAAAAACAAATACATAGAAATTTTGCCATTATCCTTTTAGGCGCGTCATGCCGTGCGGCGACTCATCGCGACCGAGTAGAGGGCGTCGTTCAGGATCGCGGCTGATCACCGGATTATCGACATGCTGACCGAACTGCACATCAAGAACTTCAAGGCATGGCAGGACACCGGGCCGATTCGTCTGGCACCCTTAACGGTGATCTTCGGCACCAACAGCTCGGGCAAGTCCAGCCTCGGGCACCTGCTGCTTGCGCTGAAGCAGACCGTTCAGCTCGCCGACCGCAAGCGTGCCTTGCACCTCGGGGACGAAAACTCGCTGATCGACTTGGGAACCTTTGCCGACTGTCTGCACGCCCATGATCTGACGCAATCACTCGAATTTTCACTGCGCTGGCGCCTGCCTTCGGCATTGACCGTCAAGAATGCCCTGAATGCCGGCCAGGTCTACCGAGGGGATGAGCTTTGGCTGTCGAGCACCTTGCGCACGGATAAGGCCGAGCAACCGCAAACCGCCACCTTCACCTACAGACTCTTCGATGGCGAGAACCCGGTTCTCGACGTCGAGCACTCGCGCGGTGCATCGTCCTCCCAGACGACTCTCGATTGCTCACCATTGAAGCTGGTACGGGCGCAAGGCCGGGCCTGGTCGGTCGAGCCGCCGGAAAAGTTCTATCGCTTCGCCGACCGCACCCTGCTGCGTTATCAGAACGCCGACTTTCTCGCAGACTTTGCGTTGCGGACCGAGCATGTATTGGAGCAGTTGTACTTCCTTGGACCGCTGCGCCGTCCGGCGCGGCGCGTTTATCAATGGTCGGGCGATACCGTCCCTGACGTTGGAGCCCAGGGTGAATATGCGATCCCTGCACTGCTCGCCGCCACGGCTCAAGATCGAAGACTCAACCGCGGATACCGCCAGCGAATGAAACGCTTCGATGAGTTCATCGCGCACTGGCTGGCTGACCTCGGCATCATCCACAGCTTCACCGTGCGCCCGGTTGCCGAGGGGCGCAAAGACTATGAGGTGCTGGTGAAGACACATCAGGACTCGTGCGAGGTTAGGCTGACCGATGTGGGTTTTGGTGTCTCGCAAGTTCTGCCGGCATTGGTCCAGGCTTTTTACGCGCCACCGGGATCAACGGTCTGGATGGAGCAGCCGGAAATCCACCTGCATCCAATGGCACAGTCCAATCTGGCGGACGTGTTCATCAGTGCGATCAAGTCCTATGAGGCCAATTCGTCCCGCAACATGCAGCTGATCATTGAAACGCACTCCGAGCACCTACTGACGCGCTTGCAGCGGCGCGTGGCCGAACAAGTCATCAGCGCCGACGAGGTGGCGATCTATATCGTCAACCGGAGAGGAACGGCGGCTGATATCGAGGCGCTGCGCTTGAACAGCTTTGGCGAGATCGAGAATTGGCCGGAGAACTTCTTCGGTGACGAGATGGGTGACATCGCCGCCCGAACGCTTGCGGCCTTGCAACGGCAGGCGACGTGCGATGGAGGAGATTCGTGAGCCCAGTCGTCATCGATACCAACGTGCTGCTGATCGCGAACGGCAGTCATCAGGACGTATCGCCGTCATGTCGTGCCGAATGCATCACCCGTCTTCTGGCACATCAGAAATCAGGAGTCGTGGTGATCGACGATGCCTTTCGTATCCTTAAGGAATACCAGCACAAAACCAAACCCAATCAACCCAAGGGGGTCGGGGACGCCTTCCTGAAATGGCTGCTGCAGAATGCCGCGAATGGCAAGCGCGTGCATCGTGTCGCCATCACCGAGACGGCCTCCGATGAGTTCGCCGAGTTCCCGGATCCTGCACTGCAACCCCAATTCGATGCGCCCGATCGCAAGTTTGCGGCGGTGGCCAATGCGCATCCGGACAAACCGCCCGTCTGGCAAGGGGCAGACTGCAAATGGCTGAACTGGTGGCCTCAACTGGACGCTCAGGGTGTCAAGGTCGAGTTTCTTTGTCCAGCCGATGTCTCTCGGTTCTACGCCGCGAAGTTTCCAGCGCATTCGGTGCCTGATTTTCCGCCTCACGCATGACCGATTTCTTCCACTTTCCGCACACACCACACCTCGCCTGGATCGGCCAGGGCGAGCCGCGTGATGACAAAGTCCTGTCACCGGTCGAGGTTGATGCCTTGCTCCAGTCAGAGGTCATCGTTGAGGAAAAGCTCGACGGCGCTAACCTGGGGTTCTCGGTCGATTCCGATGGCCGCATCCGCGCACAGAATCGGGGGCAGTATCTACTGCCACCCTTCAGCGGACAGTTCGCACGTCTGAACACCTGGCTGGCGGCCCATGAGGATGCGCTTTTCGACACCCTGGATACTCACCTGATCGCATTTGGCGAATGGTGTGCCGCAAAGCATTCGCTGGACTATAGCGCGCTGCCTGACTGGTGGCTGGCGTTCGATGTCTATGATCGAAAGGAGCGGCGTTTCTGGTCGACGAAACGTCGTGACGCTTGGGCGGATGCCCTGGAGATCTCCAGAATTTCAGAAATCGCGAGAGGCCATTTCACGCTTGCCGACTTGCAGGATCTGCTGCAGAACCAGCGGAGTAACTACCGGGATGGCCCTCTGGAAGGATTGGTGATCCGGGCGCAGGACGATCGCTGGCTACATCAGCGCGCCAAGCTGATCCACCCCGATTTTACGCAACAGATCCAGCATCATTGGCGCCGACAGGGATTGGTGTGGAATCGACTTGCCATGCCCGCTTTGGTCCGGCGGCGGGGAGAGTAGGAAGCCATGGGCGTCACAAAAGGGGGGCAACAGCAAATGGCACCTAGCGTGCCAGCGTGACCTACGTCACGTAACATCGATCCGCTTGGTGACTCTATGGTGACTCAAAGAAAAATGGCTTAGGTCAAATCAGACCTAAGCCATTGTTTTTATTGGTCGGGGCGAGAGGATTTGAACCTCCGACCACCTGAACCCCATTCAGGTGCGCTACCAGGCTGCGCTACGCCCCGATAAGACGCGCAATAGTAGGTTGTAGCCCTTGCGCTGTCAACGTCGCAGCAGCTGAAGGACGTCTTCGAGCTCTGCGCGCATCTGACGCAGGATCTGGTGGGTCTGACTCAGGTCGTTCTTGGCGCCCTCGCCGCTGAGCTGCAGGCGCGCGCCGCCGATCGTGAAGCCCTGCTCGTAGAGCAGGTTGCGGATCTGGCGCACCATCAGCACGTCGTGACGCTGATAGTAGCGACGGTTGCCGCGTCGCTTGACCGGTTTGAGCTGAGGGAATTCCTGCTCCCAATAGCGCAGCACGTGAGGCTTGACCCCACAGAGCTCGCTCACCTCGCCGATGGTGAAGTATCGCTTTCCCGGGATCGGCGGAAGATCGCCGGGGCCGTTGTCCTCGCCCTTATCGGTCGGTTCCAGCATAGGCCTCCACTCGCTGTTTTAGCTTTTGCCCCGGACGAAAGGTCACCACGCGCCGCGCCGTGATCGGGATCTCTTCTCCCGTCTTGGGGTTGCGGCCGGGACGTTCCTTCTTTTCGCGCAGATCGAAGTTGCCGAACCCGGAGAGCTTGACCTGCTCGCCGCGCTCCAACGCCGCGCGAATCTCCTCGAAGAACATCTCGACGATGTCCTTGGCCTCACGCTTGTTCAGGCCAAGCTCATCGAACAGGTGTTCGGCCATATCGGCCTTGGTCAATGCCATGGGGTCAATCCCTCAATCTTGCGCCAAATTCCGAAGCGAGGCGGTCTAGGATCCGCCTCACTGTGTCTTCGATGACACCATCTGTAAGTGTCTGAGAAGAAGCCTGTAAAATCAATCCAAGAGCGAGACTTTTTCTGCCCGATTCAATGTTTTTGCCGGTGTAGAGGTCGAACAGGACCAAATCGCGCAACAGCTCGGTCTCCGTGGCGCGAATACAGTCCGCAATCGCGGCGTAAGTCACCGCCTCGTCGACGATGATGGCGATGTCGCGGCGAATACTCGGGAAGCGCGAGATGGACGCGTGTTTGGGCAGGGCGCCGATGCTCAGGGGCGCAATGTCCAACTCGAACAGATAGGCATCGCCCGTGATGTCGAGCTGTGCGGCCAGGCTGGGATGCAGCATTCCGAGCAGACCCATGGCTCGACCGTCACACTCCACGCTCGCGGTCTGACCGGGATGCAGCGCCGGATGTGCACCCGGAACGAAGCCGAAACGCCCTGGTGCGCCGGTCAGTGCCAGTAGGGCCTCCACATCGGCCTTCAGATCGAAGAAGTCAGCCGCCCGGCTCGCCAGGCCCCACTGCTCCGATTCCGAGCTCCCGACGATGAGCCCCGCCAGACCCTGCGTTTGGGTCAGACCATCCGCACCGATGCGAAAGCGCAGACCGGACTCGAAGATCCGCACCCGCTCTTGCTGGCGTGCCTGGTTGTAGCGCGCGGTCTGGATCAAGCCGGGCCAGAGGCTGGTGCGCATGGTGGAGAGCTCGGCGCTCAGCGGGTTCGCAAGGCGCAGCACCTCTTGATCGGGATCGACCAAGGCCTGCATCTCGGGGCTCACGAAGCTATAGGTGATGACCTCGTGGAAGCCGCGGTCGACCAGCGCCAGACGGGCACGATCCAGATCGAAATCCGCCTCCGGGGTCGATCGCGTGACCGATGCCGAGCTTGCGTGGCTCACCGGGATTCGATCGTAACCGTAGATGCGGCCGATATCGGCGATCAGGTCGACCTCTTGAACCAGGTCGAAGCGGGCACTCGGCGGTGTGACGAGCCACCCTTCGGCGGTCGGCTCGGTGTGCATGCCGAGACGTGTGAGGATGTCGAGGATGGTCTCCTCCGGCAGCGCGAGTCCGAGCACTTGAGCGACACGCGTATGGCGCAGCGTCAACGCCCGAGGCTTGGGTCGATCGGTCTCCGAGATCGCCTCGACCACCGGACCCGGCTCGCCGCCGACGATCGCGATCAAGAGCCGGGTCGCGCGCTCGATCGCGCGGATCTGGAGCTCGGGATCGACACCGCGCTCGAAGCGATGCGAAGAATCCGTATGCAGACCGTAAGAGCGTGCCTTGCCGCTGACGGCCAGCGGCGCGAAGAAGGCGCTCTCGAGCAGCACATCGCGGGTCTCGGGACCGACCGCGGTCTCCGAACCGCCCATGATGCCGGCCAACGCGACGGCGCGCCCGGCATCGGCGATCACCAGGGTGTCCGCGCGCAGGGTCGCTTCCTCGCCGTTGAGCAGGGCAATACGCTCGCCTTCGGCCGCCATGCGCACGCGGATCTCGCCGTCGAGCTTGGCGAGATCAAACCCGTGCATCGGCTGACCCAGCTCGAGCAGGACATAGTTGGTCACGTCGACCACCGGGCTGATGGCGCGGATCCCGCCGCGGCGCAGGCGCTCCTGCATCCACCAAGGCGTCGTCGCGCTCGGATCGATGTCGCGGATCACGCGGCACACATAGCGCGGGCAGGCTGTCGGGGCCTCGAGATGCACCGGCAAGGACTGGTCATGGAGGGGTGCGACCGGTTGGATCGCGGGTGTCGCGAGCGGCGCACGGTTGATCACGGCGACCTCGCGTGCGAGTCCGGACACGCTCAGACAATCGCCTCGATCCGGGGTGAGATCCACCTCGATGCAGTGGTCGTCCAGCGCCATCCAGCCGCGGATATCCTCGCCTACAGGGGCATCCGCCGGCAGCGGCAGGATACCCTCGGAGGACTCGGCAAGACCCAACTCCTTGGCCGAGCAGATCATGCCGAAGGACTCCACGCCCCGCAGCTTGGCCTTCTTGATCTTGAAGTCGCCGGGCAACACGGCGCCGACGGTCGCGACCGGGACCTTCATCCCCTCGGCGACGTTGGCGGCCCCGCAGATGATCTGGATAGGCGCGTCCTCGCCGAGATCCACCCGACAGATCCGCAGCTTCTCGGCATCCGGATGCGGTGCGACGGACTGCACCCAGCCGATCCGCACGCCGCTGAAGGCCGGGGCCGCGGGTTCGACTGCGTCGACCTCGAGACCCGCCATGCTGAGCTGGTCGGCCAAGTGCCGGGTGTCGACCGGTGGGTTCACCCACTCCCGCAACCACGCCTCGCTGAATCGCATCTGCTGCTGCCCTATATGCTGGTTCTTATCCCGTTCGAAGCGACGAGAATCGATTTTCTTTCAATAGATTGACGCCGGATCTTACGAAAATTGGCGCAGATATCTCAGATCGTTCTCGAAATTCAAGCGGATGTCGTCGATTCCGTAACGCAGCATCGCCAACCGCTCCACCCCCATACCGAAGGCGTATCCGAGATAGCGATCGGGGTCGATGCCGACGTGGCGAAAGACCTCCGGATAGACCATGCCGCAGCCGAGTACCTCGAGCCACCCGGTCTGCTTGCAGACCCGACACCCGCTGCCGCCGCAGATGACACACTGGATGTCGACCTCGGCCGAAGGCTCTGTAAAGGGGAAATAAGAGGGTCGGAACCGCAGCTCCAGATCGCGCTCGAAGAAGTTTCGCAAGAAGTCGTAGAGCACGCCCTTCAGATCGGCAAAGCTCACCTGCTCGTCGACCAGCAGGCCCTCGACCTGATGAAACATGGGCGTATGGGTCAGGTCCGAATCGCAGCGATAGACGCGACCCGGCGCGATAACCTTGAGCGGCGGCGCCTGCTCCTCCATGACCCGGATCTGGACCGGCGAGGTATGGGTGCGCAGCAGAAGCTCGGCATCGAAGTAGAAGGTGTCGTGCATCGCCCGCGCGGGATGATGCTCCGGGATGTTGAGCGCCTCGAAGTTGTGATAGGCGTCCTCGACCTCCGGCCCCTCAACGACGGCGAAGCCGGCATTGGCGAACAGACGCTCGATGCGCCGCATCGCGCGGGTCACGGGATGCAGAGCGCCGGGCCGCCGACCACGTCCGGGCAGACTCACGTCGATCCGCTCGGCGGCGAGTCGCGCGGTGAGTGACGCCTCTTCCAGGACGACCTTGCGCCGGTCAATGGCATCCTGGACCGCAACCTTGGCCTGATTGATCTCCTGACCGGCTGCGGGACGCTCGTCCGCCGGCAGCGTACCGAGCTGCTTGAGCAGCGTGGTCAGCCCCCCGCTCTTGCCGAGATAGCGCACGCGCACCTGATCGAGACCGGCGAGATCGGCCGCAGCCGCGATGGCATCGAGCGCCGCGCTCTGCAGAGCCACGAGACCGAGTCGGGTGAGTTCAGCCATAGTCGGGTCTTCCCGCTGGGGTGTCTGGTCCGCCGCGAGGTCTTGAAACGAAAAAGGGAAAGACCGGGGCCTTTCCCTCTTGTATCGCCTTGGAACCCGGGCGAGAAAGGAAATGGCTTAGGCCAGTGCGGTCTTCGCTTGCTCGGCCAGCGCGGCGAAGGCAACGCTGTCGTGGTAAGCGATGTCGGCGAGCACCTTGCGGTCGACCTCGACCCCGACCTTTTTCAGCCCGTCGATAAACCGGCTGTAGGAGAGACCGTTCTCGCGAGCGGCGGCGTTGATACGCGCGATCCAGAGCGCACGGAATTGGCGCTTCTTCTGACGGCGATCGCGGTAGGCGTATTGACCGGCCTTGATGACGGCCTGCTTGGCGACTCGATAGACCTTGCTGCGGGCACCATAGTAGCCCTTGGCCTGATCAAGGACCTTTTTATGACGAGCGTGGGCGGTAACACCCCGTTTGACGCGTGGCATTCTTTGACTCCTGGGATTCGTTCAAGCGCAATGCGATCAGCAGTAGGGGATCATCCGCAGCGCGGCCCGCACATCCGACTTATGAAGCCGCTTGGGCGCGCGCAATTGGCGCTTCCGCTTGGTGCTCTTCTTGGTCAGGATATGACGCCGATGCGATGAGTTGCACTTGACCGAACCGGAGGCAGTGCGCTTAAAGCGCTTCGCCGCCCCGCGATTTGTTTTCAGCTTGGGCATGGGTTTTGTACTCCGCGATTTGCCGAATGATTGTCGTGCGACGCCTGTCGAGCCGAGGTTTTTTGAAGACGGCATCGGCCATATCGACCGACGGTTGTCTCCTCGAGACGCTCAGTGTGATTCGCCCGCTGGCTCGACGATCTGCGTCGCTACTTCTTTTTGGGGCCCAGCACCATGACCATTTGGCGTCCTTCCATTTGGGGTTGTTGCTCCACGATGCTGAGGGCTGCAAGGTCGTTTTCGATCCGCTTCAAAAGCTCCAGGCCGAGCTCGCGATGGGCATGCTCGCGCCCGCGAAACCGCATGGTGACCTTGCCCTTATCCCCTTCGTTGAGGAAACGCATCAGGCTGCGTAGTTTGACCTGATAGTCTCCTTCGTCCGTTCCCGGACGAAACTTCACTTCCTTGATCTGAACCTGCTTCTGCTTTTTCTTGGCTTCGTTTTTCTTCTTCTTTTGGTCGAATAGAAATCTGCCGAAGTCCATGAGACGACACACCGGAGGCTCCGATGTCGGAACGATCTCCACGAGATCGAGGCCCGCTTCCGTGGCCATCTCCAATGCCTCGCGCGTATTGACGACTCCGACTTGGTTTCCGTCCGCGCCGATCAGACGCACTTCCGGTACGTTGATCTCCTTGTTGACGCGGTTTCTCTTTGGTGCAGCGATAGCAGGTTCCTCCAAAAGCACTGATAGACACGACACGCACGACGCACTCGAGGCCCCTTGATCGGGCCGGGCGTCAGTGGGTCCGGTTCGCGATCTCTTCGCTCAGACGGTCGATAAAGGCATCGAGCTGAAGGATTCCGAGGTCCTGGCCCGCACGGTCGCGGACAGCAACGGAACGTGATTCGACCTCCCGATCACCGACGACGAGCAGGTAGGGTACTCGTTGCAAGGTGTGCTCGCGGATTTTAAAGCCGATCTTCTCGTTTCTCAAGTCCGTCTCGGCCCGGAAGCCCTTCCCGCGCAAGGTCTTAGAGACCTCCTTGACGTAATCCGCCTGCCGGTCCGTGATATTCATGACCATCACTTGGATCGGCGACAGCCAAACCGGCAATTGACCCGCATAGTGCTCGAGCAGGATACCGATAAAGCGCTCCACCGAGCCCAGAATCGCGCGGTGGATCATCACCGGGACCTGCTTGCTGTTGTCCTCGGCGATGTAGTGCGCACCCAGACGCCCGGGCATCGAGAAATCCACCTGGATGGTGCCGCACT
>NZ_DIUM01000062.1 GCF_002423035.1 Thiocapsa sp. UBA6158 | reverse complement strand
TTCTTGAACAGGCAGCCCTTGCCCTCCATCACGGGTTTTGCGGCCAAAGGGCCGATGTCGCCCAAGCCGAGCACGGCCGTTCCGTTGGTCACCACGCCCACCAGATTGCCGCGCGAGGTGTACTCCGCCGCGAGCGCCGGATCGGCCTGGATATCGAGACAGGGGTAGGCCACGCCGGGCGAGTAGGCCAGCGAAAGATCGCGCTGGTTCGACAGTGGCTTGGATGGGGTGACGGTGATCTTGCCGCGACTGGGGCTGCGGTGATATTCCCGAGCGGCGTCGCGTAATGCCTGCTCGGCGGTGGACAGAGGCGATGTCATTTGGAGTGCAAAGGTCCCGTGGTTGATGGGCGCGGTTTAAGCCGGCAGGAAATCGTCCGCGAGGATCTGCTCGATGGTCCATGGGCAGTCGTCCGGGAAGGCGTCCATTCCCGTTTCGTCGATCGCGAGCGTGACCGCATCGGCCCAGATGGCCCCCTGCCACTCGGCGTCGGCGAGTCTCGGCTTCAAGCTCGGCACCTGTTTGAGATGAAATGCCAGGGCTTTGCGCTGCTCCTTGATCGTTCGCCGCCAACTGTTGCTTGGGCGCTCGGGCTGATACTGCCATTTGATGAGATGCGCAATCAGCACGGCCATGCGGCTCGCCAACTCACGTTGTTCGCTCTTGCCCACGTCTTCGATTTCCTCGGCGATATGTTCCAGATCAAGTTGATCAAGCCGACCCGCGCGGATCAGGCGCGCCTGCTCGTTCGCCCAAGCAACAACGTCTGCGTCATAGCTGATGGTTGTCATCGTTCTTCCCACTCGAAGTCCCACTCGAAGTCCCACTCGAAGCCTTGTCGCCGAGTATAGACGAGGCATCCACGCCGCCCCGAACACATCCTCGGCGCCGACCGATCGTGCACCGGATCGCGCCTGGCGAACGGGTTCGAGGCGGGATTCTACCGAACCGATGGCCGGAAAACGGACGGGATCTACTCGCCGATGCCGCGATCGCCTATCCTTGCGCGCTCGGCAGGTGCCTCGGGGAGACGCACGGCATGGACAGAAACCGATTCGACATCCAATTCGGCGGAGACTTGGTTCCGGGGACCGACGTGCTCGCGGCTCGGCAGCGGATTCAGCATGCGTTCAACCTTTCCGAGTCCGCTGTCGGACAACTCTTCGGCGGCACGCCGGTGACGGTTCGGCGGGGTGTCGACAGCGAGACTGCGGCGCGCTACGAGAGCGTCTTCCGCGACGCCGGCGCGCTGATCCGGATCCTCCCTGCTTCGAGCGAGCGAGCGCCGCAGCCCCTCACTCTGGATCCATTCGGCTGGTCGGGACAGGGGCCGAGCCAGGGGCAGAGTCAGGCTCGGCCGAAAACCGCGATCGACCGCTTGTTTCACTATTTCGAGAAGGTGCTGGCCGCGGTCCTGCTGTTTTTGATCTCGGTTGTCGCCGTCATTGCGGTCATCGAGCTTTGCTTCGTGCTGTATAAGGACATCACAAGCCAAAAGGGTCTGTTCTTGCTGGACCTCAGCGAGCTCTTCGAGGTCTTCGGCATGTTCTTGATCGTGCTGATCGCGATCGAGCTGATGGCGAGCGTTTACATGTACATGATGGATAAGTCAGTCCATGTCGAGATCATGCTGTTGATTGCCATCACGGCGCTGACCCGCAAGGTCGTCGTCATGGATCTGGAGAGCAAGGGCGACCCGGCCCTGTACATGCTGGGCCTGGCCGCGCTCTTGGGCATGCTGGTCGGGGGTTATTATCTGGTGAAGCGGCTCGCCGGACCCGGCGACGGTCATTGACCGAGACCCGATGCCGGCGACGCGGATCGCGCCATCCGGCCGTGACCGGCTACCCGCCGCGCGGGATGCGGTCTTTGTTGATCTCCAACCACTTTCGAAACGACTTCAATGTGGGATTGAGCGCGCGGGCGACCGCCGGATCGCGTGCACCGCAGAAGTCGGCTTCGAAATCGCGCTTGAACTGGAACATATTGCCCAAGTCGTCCGCACCGGGGAAACCCAGTCCGCGGTAAACATCCGGGGGGATGGCGCGATAGCGCACCTCCTCGCCGAATGCATCGGACAGTGCCGCGGCCATCTGCTCGCCGGTCAGATGCTCGCCCGCGATACCGACTGTCCGGCCGATGTAGCGCTCGCCCTGCTTGAAGATGCCGTAGGCACAGCGCCCGATATCCTCGGCGGCGATGCCCGGCAGCTTCTTGTCGTCCATCGGCAGCGTGAAGACGAGATGACCGTCGCTCTCGCGCCGTGGCCCCATGCCGAAGTGGATGAGATTGTCCCAGTAAAAAGAGGTGAGCAGGAAGGTCGTCGGCACGCCCATCTCGGTGAAGATGCGGTCGGATTCGCCCTTGGCATCGAAGTGCGGAACCTTGTAGTGTTCCATGAGGGTCGGCATCCGTGTGTCCTCGAGCGGCACCCACAGACGCGTGTCCTCGAGGGTCGACCAGATGGCGTGACGCAGGTCGACGGCCTTTGCCGCGGCCGCCATGTTTCGGATCTCTTGCTTCTCCTTCTCGGGCGAGAAATGCGCCCAAAAGAAGGTGACGAAGTAGGCCCCGTAGGCCCCCTCCAAGGCGCGTCGCAGACTGGACGCGTCGTCGACATCGGCGGCAACGACCTCAGCGCCCAGCTCCGTCAACGCCCTGGCCTTGTCCGAGTCGACATCGCGCGTGATCGCACGCACGGTAAAGCCGCCGTGCGGGTCGTCGAGTATCGCACGCGCCAAACCGCCGCCCTGTGCGCCCGTCGCGCCGAACACGGCAATGATCTTCGGGTTGCTCATGATGCTCACCTCATCGATGATGGAGTGTGTGCTCGGGTGCACCGGATGCGTGTGTTTCGCGACTCGACGACTATACTGCGCGGCACAAGGATCTCACTGGACCCTCATCTGAACCGCGTCCGGAGCGAGATGCTCAATGTTCGAGTGAGCTCGACGTTTGGTGCATCCACGGCCCTTAGCGGAGACGCGGTTTAAAATGATCTATTTTTTAAAATCTTAAACCGCGCCGGCTCCAGCTGTCGTCATGTCTGCCGGGGCCGATCCCATCCAAAAAACATCGCATACCGCGCTGGGCGCGGCTTCACCATTCAGACACCGGTGCCCCGCCTTGCCCAGCCAGCCGAGAAGCCGCGCCACCGAGGGATTCGTTCGCTCCGTCATCCCGATTCGCCGTCGTCGGCTCGGCGACCCTAAGGGGGCCGACCTGTGACCGGGCAATCCCGGTTTCAGGCTCGACGGATCGGGTTCGGCGTGGTCATCGCCTGCCTCGCACTGCTCCTCTTGCTGCTTGCGTTGGGGCTCTTCGCGCATCCCACAAGCGACGATTTCGACTATGCCTATGTCGCGCGCGAGCAGGGCATTCTCGGCGGGGTGATCCATTTCTATCAGAACTGGAGCGGCCGCTATGCGAGTGCCGCCATCACGCTCATGTTCGGCCGATGGGTGGATCTCACGCAATCCTATTGGATGGTCACTGCGGCGAGTCTCTTGACCCTCTATGCGGCCTTTCTCTATTCATCCCGCGCGCTCTGCCGACTGCTCGGGCTGGACCGTCCGATCGTACTCGGTCATCTCGCGTTTCTGTTTTATCTGCTGTTCATTCCGAGGCTCGACACCGCCTTCTACTGGCTGGCCGGGGCTGCGACCTATCAGCCGGGCAACGCCTTGTTTCTGGTCTTCGTCGGTGTCTGGGCCGATTATGTCGGTGGCCCCGCGAGAACGACGCGTGATCTGCTTTTCGGTCTCGTTTTGGCCGCACTCGCCGCGCTGATCGCGGGGATGAACGAGACGATCATGCTGGTGACGGTGGGGTTGTCGGTCTTGATGGCGGTGGTCGTGCTGCGCCTGCGCGGGCCGCGGATCGGCGTCTGGATGCCTCCCTTGATCGTCATCCTCGTCTCGGGCGCGATCGCCGCATTCGCGCCCGGGCATGATGTGCGCTTGGGGATCATCGGCGAGGTCGGGAACGAATCGCTGTGGCGTAGCCTGCTGATCTCGGTCTTCCACGCGCTCGTGACCACGCTGAAGCTGATCGTGTTCGGCGTGATTTTTCTTCAGATCGGGTTCGTTCGTACGCTCCTTACGGAGGGGCTCGCGCGCTTTCATGCCATCATCGGGCGTCTGTCCACGGCGGAGCGAATCCTGCTCCCGCTGGCATTCATCGGGCTGCTCGTCCTGCTCTTCTTCCCGGCGGCCTGGGCGAAAGGGGCAGAGGCGCCCGGGCGGGTACAAAGCGTCAGCGTGCTGCTCGGCACATTGGTCCTGATTCCGACGATGGCGGCGCTGCAAGACGCATTCGGCGAACGTCTGTTCCCGAGCCGCGCCTCCGTGCGCCGCTGGGTCTCTGCGGTCGGTCTGATCGCACTGCTCGCGCTCTCCAATGTGCCGAAAATCGCGCGTGATATTCCGCGCCTGCAGACCTTTCATGCCGAGAAGCTCGCCCGCTACGCCCTGATCCGCGAGGCGCAGTCGCGCGGAGCGACGGCGCTGGGTCTGCCGCCTCTGCGCACGCGCATGAAGGTGCTCTATTCGAAGGATCTAAAACCCTACGAGCGCCGCGAGGAGAATCGACTCTTCGGGGCCTATTTCGACTGGCATCATCCGATGTGGGCCGAGGGTCCGCCTTAAACCGCGCCCGGTGCGGTAGGTGTAATTTGTTGGACTGGTTTGGCCGTGCCAGCGCTGACGACTGTTGGAGTTGGCGCGGTTTAAAGTATTAAAAAATATCAAATTCTAAACCGCGTCTCACCGGGGTCGAGGATGTCTCCGAAGCCAAACGCACAATGAAAACTACGCATGTCGCTCTGGACGCGGTTTAGCTGTATTCCGGAGACGCAACGACCAACATGTCAGGGCGACTGAAGCCGTCCGACAGGTCGCTGCAAGTCCCGACATGTCGGGGGATTCTTTCCCGGAAATCGCCTTGGCCCGTCGATCTGATTGCCGTCCTTTCGCCGCCGCGCTCAATCACAGCGCTGTCCGGACGGTGCCTCCAGTGCCAGGATCTCCATGCGATAGTTTCCGCACGGATTTTCGATGGTCGGACCCTGGGTCAGCAAGACCAACCCCTCGCGGATCCCGCGCTCGTCAAGCCAATGGCGCACGAAGCTCGACCAGTCTGAGCGGTCGGCCTCGACCTGGATCGGATGGATGCCGTAGGAGAACTGCAGGGCCTGACAGGTGGCTTGGTTCGGGCTGAAGGCGATGATCCAGACCGGCAGGCGAAAGCGCGCGACATTGCGGGCCGTGCTGCCCGTTTGGGTGGGGACGACGACCGCTTGCGGGGCGCTGTCCTTGATGGTGTGGTAGACGCTCGCGGCGATCAGGTCGACGGCGCGCATCCGCCCGGAGCCGTGGAACCCATCCATGGTGCGCACGAAGGGTTGTTTGCTGCGCTCGGGCTCCACATGAGTGGCGATACTCGCCAGCATGGCGACCGACTCGACCGGGTAGCGCCCCATCGCCGATTCGGCGGAGAGCATGACGCAGTCGGTTCCGCCCAGGATGGCGTTGGCGACATCGGTGGCCTCCGCACGGGTCGGACGGCGGAAGGTCACCATGGATTCGAGCATCTGGGTCGCCGTGATCACGGGCTTGCCGAAGCGATTGGCGAGCTCCGTGATCTGCTTCTGCACCACGGCGATCCGCTCGATCGGGATCTCCACGCCGAGATCCCCGCGCGCAACCATGATGCCGTCGGCGGCACGCAGAATGGCTTCGAGGTTGTCGAGCGCGTCGGCACGCTCGATCTTGGCGATGATGAAGGGCGCATAGCCGATGGCATCCGCCGCGCGGCGCACGGCAAGGACATCCTCGTCGGTGGCCACGAAGGATTGACTGACGGCATCCAGACCGTGCTCGGCGGCGAAGTGAAGCCATCCGTGATCGTCGGCGGTGAAGGCGCTGATGCCGAGATTGATACCCGGAAAGTTCAGCCCCTTGCGCGAGCGCAGCTCACCGCCGACACGCACGCTGCAGCGGATCTCGGAGCCCTCGACCTCGAGGACCTTCAGCAGGATGAAGCCGTCGTTGAGAAAGAGTCTGTCGCCCGGCTGCACGGCCGCCGGGAGGTCGAGAAAGCTCATCGAGACCCGCGACTTGTCGCCGATGATGTCCTCGGTCGTCAGGGTGAGGATATCGTCGCGCAACAGCTCGACCGGCTCCTCGCCGAGATCGCCGATGCGCATCTTCGGGCCGGGCAGGTCGCCCATGATGGCCACGCGCCGCCCGGTGGCTTCCGCGGCTTCGCGGATCCGCCCGATCAGCGCCCCGTGATAGTGCGGGTCGCCGTGGGAGAAGTTCAATCGGGCCACGTTCATACCGGCCTCGATCAAGGCGCGGAGCATCTCGGGTGAATCCGACGCCGGGCCGATCGTCGCGACGATCTTGGTCTTGTGGTTGGGCAGGTGCATGTCTGGGTCTCGTACTGCTGGAGGGTTTGGTGCTCGGATGATTCGGTCGAGGCTTCGAGCGGGTCCGAGCCGAGCATCGCCGGTTGGTCGTCATCTAAGCATAATCTGCGCCAGATGTCAGATCGCGATCCGGCGGGAATGCCTACTCGCGCGCGGGCTGTTCATGGGGTCAGGCAGGCTCGACGCGACACCGATGGTCGGGCACGCGATTGCCCGCGGCGGCAGTCGTTATACCGACGCACTGTGATGTTTGTGTGTCCGAACGACGCCGCCTTAGGCGTCTTCACAAGACCGACGCCAGGCGAGGATCGCCGCTCGGTCGGTCTCTTGATCCTGCGCATAGAGGCGTTTGAGCTCGGCCCGATCGGCCTCGGGTGCATCCCGCAAGAGACCGGCGACCGTCAGCAGTGGGCCGCGCCGCAACACCTCACCTGCGGTGACCTCGGCCAGGTAGGTGGTGCGGTCGCCGATGTCCATGCGCGCTTCGACCCGACAGTCCATCCAGGATATGGCTCCCTCGATCAAGGGCGCGCCCGCGGGTGTCCGACGCGGCGGCAGATCGGCGAACTTGTCGACCCGGTGTCCCGAGGCGAGTCCGAAGCGGCGAACGCTCGTGATGTCGTCCGCCGCGAGCAGATGCAGCGCGAAGACGCCGCTTGCCTCGATCAGGCCCCAAGTGTGGTGGTGCTTGGCGACCGCAACGAGCATGCGCGGGATCTCGTGGACGATGGATGCGCGCGTTGCGGCGGTGGCGATGAAGCCGCCTCTGCGCGTCCCGTGTCGCGCCGTGACAAGCCAGAGGGGCGGGTCGTAGAGATGAAAGACTGCGTTGATCTCGGCGTGGATCTCGGGGCTCATGGCTTCAATCCCGGCTCCACCCAGCACGACTCGGCCCAAGCAGACTCGATGTCAGGCGGAAGGGTGGCACGGCACCAGGCTGTCGAGCTTCTCGGTAATGCTCTGCTCGATCCGGTCTTTGAAGGGCCTGAGCAGGAATCCGAGCGAGACCTCGAGGATCAGCAGAGTCTCGGTCACCTCGACACAACCACTCGCACCCGGCCGCGTGAAATCGAGCCGATTGCCATCCCACGCGCACCGGGCATCGAGCTCGTCGACGAGTAAATAGGCGAGGGCCTCGACCTGGTCGAGCGCCTGATCGAGGCCCAGTGTGTGCGTGCGTTCAATGAAGATGTCGGCCATGCCGCTATTGTTGGTCCGCGCCGAGAGCCGGTCAAGGTCGGGTCAGGTCGGAGGGTCGGTCTCGATGTCCAGATAGGCTTCGGGCACGAAGCGAGGCGTACAAATGGCCAGGAAGACGAGGTCGGCTTCGCCGGTGTTGGCGATGCGTTGGCCCTGATCGGCGGGGATGTAGACGAGGTCGCCCGGTCCGACGACCCGCGGCGCGATCCCCTCCACCTCGACGCGCCCTGAACCGGCGAGGATGAGATAGCGCTCCGCGATTCCGGCGAGACGATGCAGGCGTGTCGTGACGCCGGGCGCGACCCTCGCGCGGGCGACGGACACTGACGGGTCGTCCGCGCGATTCCAGGTCTCGAGGATGTAGCAGCCTTCGTCCGTGAAGAATTCGTCCACCTCGCGGGGCGAGTGGATCAGCCCGAGCGTCGCAGTCATAGGCGCCCCGTCGCCCGTCGATAGGCCGCGGAGCGTCGGTCGCCGCCGCGTTGACGCGGCAGGGCGCGCCGGTTCAGCGCCGTCTCGATCGACTCGCAGAAGGTTTGATCGCCCAGTACCCATGCCTTGTTGGTGGCATCCCGAATCCGGGTGAGAAGGGCCTCGTTCAGAGGCTGCTCGGCCTGCGCCGCATAGGCGGCACGGCGTGCCTTCGCGCTGCGTCCGAGGCGAGCGTATTCCGCGTGTGCCGTGACCAATGGGTCGTCGTCGCCCCGCGCGTTGGCCCCGTAGCTCGACCAGCCGTAGTCGCCGACGCTCGCCACCAGCCCGGCACGCACCGGGTTGGCCTCCACGTAGTGGCTGACCGGCAGCAGAAAGTGTTTGGGATCAAGCAGTGTTGCGCGGTAGCGTCCTTCCCAGAGGGTGCCGGTGCGCCGGTAACGGGCGTTGAAGTGCTGGACGTAGTAACGCCCTACATATTGCATCAATTTGCCGACGCCATTGTCCAGGTGCGGCGTGAGCAAGAGGTGGAAGTGGTTCGGCATCAGCACGTAGGCATGCAGCTCGCATCCGAATTTCTCGGCGGCAGCCCCGATCTTTTCCCAGATGAACCAATAGTCTTCTTCCTCGTACAGGATGCGCTCGTGGTTGTTGCCGCGCTGGACGACATGCTGTGGATAGCCGGGGAGGACGAATCTGGGCAAGCGTGCCATGGTTAGGGTCGGAGCCGGTTGGTTGACCTGGTTCTGAGTATAGAACCGTTTTGGAATTGCTGCGGGTCCGCGTGCCTCCACCGATCGATGGTCATGCGCAGACCGGGCGGAACATGGCGGCACGCTCGTGTCGGCGCCGGCGTATACTTGCGGATTTTTCCCCACGGAGTCGAAGATGCTCGACATCAACCCGATCGCTTACCGAATCAGTGACCTCAAGGGACGTGTCGAGTCCCTTAGGGGGTATCTTTGACTACCCGGAACGCAAAGAGCGTTTGACGGAAGTCCTACGCGAGCTGGAAGACCCCAAGATCTGGAACGATCCGGAGCGGGCCCAGGCGCTCGGGCGCGAGCGTGCGATGCTCGAGGCCATCGTGCTCACGATCGACGAGCTCACCACCGGCCTCGTCGATGCCGATGATCTGCTGGGGATGGCCGCCGAGGAGCAGGACGAGGAGACGCTCGCCGCACTCGCGAAGGACCTGGTTCAGCAAGAGTCGAAGGTCGCCGAGCTTGAGTTCCGCCGTATGTTTGCCGGGGAGATGGACGCGAAGAACGCCTATGTCGACGTCCAGGCCGGATCGGGCGGGACCGAGGCACAGGACTGGGCCGAGATGCTGTTGCGCATGTATCTGCGCTGGGGCGAGCGCCGCGGCTTCAAGACCGAGCTGCTCGAGGTCTCGCCCGGCGAGGTTGCGGGCATCAAGTCGGCGACCATCCAGTTCACCGGCGACTACGCCTTCGGCTGGCTGCGCACCGAGACCGGCGTTCATCGCCTGGTGCGCAAGTCGCCGTTCGACTCGGGCAACCGGCGCCACACCTCTTTTGCCGCCGTCTTCGTCTCGCCCGAGGTCGACGACACCGTCAACATCGAGATCAACCCGGCGGATCTGCGCATCGACGTCTATCGCGCGAGCGGCGCCGGTGGTCAGCACGTCAACCGGACCGAGTCAGCCGTGCGCATCACCCATAACCCGACCGGGATCGTGGTCCAATGCCAGACCGATCGCTCTCAGCACAAGAACAAAGACCACGCGATGAAGCAGCTCAAGGCCAAGCTCTACGAGCTCGAGATGCAGAATCGGCGTGCCAGTCAGCAGGCGATCGAAGACACCAAGTCCGATATCGGATGGGGCAGTCAGATTCGCTCCTACGTGCTTGATCAGTCACGCATCAAGGATTTGCGCACCAACCTGGAGATCGCCAACACCCAGTCGGTGCTGGACGGCAATCTGGATCCTTTTATCGAGGCCAGTCTGAAGAGCGGCCTCTAGGATTGAACCGCGTCCGAATGCGTTCCGACGCCTTGGTGGCGACAGCGGCGTCGCAGCCTTCGGAGGGCTCTGAGTTGACGCGGTTCAAGATATCAAGAACTTCGGCGATTTCCGTGAATAAACATCAGGACTGCGCGTGTCTGCAGGGCCTGTAGGGGCGAATGAATTCGCCCCATCGCCGGTCCTTGCATTTGCGGAAACCACCTAAAACAACACTTAAATTCCTAGACCGCTTCTGCGGCGACACACGTTGGCGTGTGGTGCACTGAACGATGCGACGACATTGGCGTCTTGCGCCGAGAGCGGTTTAACCGGAAGCGGATCAACGGGAGCAGGCCGATGAGTGAGCAAGCCGATCAAAAGACGACGACGGCCGTGTCGAACGAGGAGGTGGTCGAGGAGCACAAGCTGATCGCGCAGCGGCGCGAGAAGCTCTCGCAGTTGCGCGCCCAAGGCCCTGCGTTTCCGAATGATTTTCGCCGCGATGTGGTCGCGGGCGAGCTGCTGGCCGAGTACGGCGAGCATGAGCCCGAGGCGATCGAGGCACTCGGGCTGCGCGTGAAGGTCGCCGGCCGGCTGATGAGCCGCCGCATCATGGGCAAGGCGAGCTTTGCGCATGTGCAGGACATGTCCGGGCGCATCCAGCTCTTCGTCCAGCGCGATCTGATCGGCGAGGACGCCTACGCCGTCTTCAAGCGCGACTACGATCTGGGCGACATCCTCGGCGCCGAGGGTCTGCTGTTCAAGACCAAGACCGGCGAGCTGTCGATCAAGTGCGACAGCATTCGTCTGTTGACCAAGGCGTTGCGTCCGCTTCCAGAGAAGTTTCATGGACTGACCGACATGGAGAGCCGCTACCGTCAGCGCTATCTCGATCTCATCATGAACGGCGGTACGCGCGAGACCTTCCGCATCCGCACCAGCGTCATCCAATTCATTCGTGAGTATCTGAATGCGCGGGGTTATCTGGAGGTCGAGACCCCGATGATGCAGGTGATTCCGGGCGGTGCGGTCGCGCGTCCCTTCATCACGCATCACAACGCCTTGGACATGCAGCTCTTTCTGCGCATTGCGCCCGAGCTGTTCCTCAAGCGTCTGGTGGTCGGCGGTCTGGAGAAGGTCTACGAGATCAACCGCAATTTCCGCAACGAGGGGCTCTCGACGCGTCACAATCCCGAGTTCACCATGCTCGAGTTCTACGAGGCGTACGCGGACTATCGCGATCTCATGGACCTGACCGAGAGCATGCTCCGCGAGATGGCCGGGCAGGTTCTCGGCCGCACGCTCATCCACTACCAGGGCGAGGACTACGACTTCGGACAGCCCTTCGCGCGCATGACGGTGCGCGAGGCGATCCTGCACTTCAATCCGGATCTGGAGCCGGACGATGTCGAGGACCTCGACCGCGCTCGCGCGGTGGCCGCCCGGCTGGGGATTGCGGTCAAGCCCGGCTGGGGTCTCGGCAAGCTGCAGATCGAGCTGTTCGAGCACACCGCCGAGCATCGTCTCATGGCCCCGACCTTCATCACCCAGTACCCGACCGAGGTCTCCCCGCTGGCGCGACGCAACGACGAGAACCCCTTTGTCACCGACCGCTTCGAGTTCTTCGTCGGCGGTCGCGAGATCGCCAACGGCTTCTCGGAGTTGAACGACGCCGAGGATCAAGCCGATCGCTTCCGCCAGCAGGTCGCCGAGAAAGAGGCGGGGGATCTCGAGGCCATGTACTTCGATGCCGACTACATTCGCGCCTTGGAGCACGGCATGCCGCCGACGGCAGGTGAGGGCATCGGTATCGACCGCTTGGTCATGCTCTTCACCGACTCCCCCTCGATCCGCGATGTTTTATTGTTCCCGCACATGCGCCCGGAGGCCGGCGGCTGAGTCGATCGGGCAGGTCCGGCGCGGCGGCTCGCGGCGGTTCCGCCGCAAGCTTGCCGGTGGGTCGGTGTCACGCGTTTCGGCTTATGCTGATACCGGCTCGGTGAGCGGTGCACGCGCCGTCGATCCGAACACGCCGATGCCCCGTGCGGCATCGGCGGCTTTCACGCCCCTTTCGGTCGATCAGACCGATACGGATTGGAGGGACCACATGCACAAGGCCGCAAAAGCCGCATGGCGAACGATGCTGCCGATCGTCGCCGTCGCATTCACCCCGCTTGCGATCGCCGACACCGAGATCTGGACGCCCATCCCCGGCACCCGGACACCGGACTACGGCGGCCCGCTCCTCATCGAGCGCGACGGCATCGTTGACCCCGCGCTCAAAGGCACCCGCACACCCGACTACGGCGCGTCCGACCGCTTGATCATCCGTGACGCAAAGGTCTACAACGCCATCCCGGGAACCAACACACCCGACTATGGCTCGGGGCAGCGCCTACTCAGGCCGCGCTGACCGGCACGCGATCTCGACCTTCGCGATCGCATCCAGACCGAGAAGGGAACGACCAAGATGGGGCGACTTGAGTCGCCGCGACAGAGGGGGTGCAGACCTGTGCAGTCTGGATCCTGATGCCCGGAAATCGCCTAAACCGCGTCTCCACCGAGGTTGGTGAAATCCCCAAGGCCGAATACAACCTTAAGATTACGCATGTCGCTCTGGACGCGGTTTAAGCCGACATGAGCACCACGCCCGAGACGACGCCGAGGATCTCGATGTCGCCGTCGTCCAGAATCAGTGGATCCATGTCGGGATTGGCGGGCTGGAGGCGGATGCGGTCGTTTTCGGCATAGAAGCGTTTGAGGGTGACGCGTTCGCCGTCGATGCGTGCCACGACGGTTGTCCCGGTTTCGGCTGTAGGACGAGGGTCGACGATGACGATGTCGCCGTCGTGGATGCCGTCTTCGACCATGGATTCGCCGCGCACGCGCAAGGCGTAGGCCCCGGGGCGTGTCAGGTCCGTGGGGACGACGATGGTCTCGGGGTCTTCGAGAGACTCGATCGGCGCTCCGGCGCTGACGCAGCCGAGCAGGGGCAGCTCCACTCCGGGGTCTTCGCTTGGATTGCGCGGGTCGAGCGCCGGGTTCCAGGTGCGGTGCCGGCGTTTGTAGAGTGGTGAGTCGGAGTCATCCATCGAGTGCATCCGGGCGGATTCTGCGTCTCGGCCGCTGCGCGGTCGTGTCAGGCCGTCGCCGCGCCGGGCTCTCGGGCGAGGGCTTGGCGGATGCGCTCGAAGCGGCTGTCGAGACCGGCGGAGCGCGGCGCGGGGCCGCAGAGATACCACTCTTTGAGGAGTCTTGCGCTGCCTTGCAGTGGGTCCTCCTCGCCGTCGACCATGCGCTCCGTCAGACGTGCGACTTGGAACTCCAGGCGCTGTTGGGCGAGCTCGGGCGGGGTTTCGACACCGGTGAGGATTTCGAGCTGCAGACAGAGTTGGCTCAGGCGCGCGGCGTTGGCGTCGTAGCGGCGACGCAGCACGGCGATCTGCTCGGGGTCGCGGGCGGCGGCGAGTGCGGACGCGAAGCGCGCTGCGATGGCCCGCTGGATCTCGTCGTCTTGTTGCTGCGGGAGATCCGCCCAGGCCTGCTCGGCCGCTTCGGGGTCGAGCGGGGCGTCGGTTTCTCCGAGGAGTCCGAGCTCGAGGCGCTCGCACAGTGCGGCTTGGCCTTGCAGCAGATCGAATGCGTCTCGACGCTGTTGGTCCTCGCAGTCGCTGATGTGCCGCTTGAGCGCCTCGCGGGTCTCGCGCCAGCGTTCGTTGAGCGGGCCGGCGCTTTGACGCGGGATGGGCAGGGACTGGGCATCGTCCCAGCGCCGCTCGAGCTCGCGCAGCTCGGCGCGCAGTCGTTTCGGATCGTGCTCGGCTCGGGCGAGTGCGAGGGCGTCGGTGCAGATGCTCTCGCGCGTGGCGAGATGCTCCTTCATCTCGTTGGCGTGTGCCTGGTGCAATGCGGCGCGACGCTCGAAGATGGCGTCGCACGCGCTGCGGAAGGTCTGCCAGAGCTTGTTCTCGTCCTTGTGGCGTGCCGGCACGGTGGTGTGCCACTCGCGTTGGAGTGCCTTGGTCTGCTCGATGGCGGCGTCCAGATCAGTCTCCTCGACCAAGGCTTCGACCTTGGCGATCAGCGCGTGCTTCATCGCCTGATTGCGTTTGCGCTCGCCGTCCAGGCGGCGATCGAGCTGTTTGAGCGCTTGGCGGAAGCGCCCTTCGAGCGCCTTGAAGTGGCGCGGGTCCACCGGTCCGATGGAGGCCCAGGTGTGGCGGGTCTCGCGCTCGGCGCGCAGGACGCGTTTCCAGTCGATGCGCTCCCAGTCGACCTTGGAGAGGAAGTCTTCGATCTGGTCGCAGACGGACTCGCGCGCGGCACGATTGGCCTCGCGCTCGGCCGCTTGGGCGTCGAGGTAGGGGCGACAGCGCTCTTGAACGGCGTCGCACGCCTTGTGGAAACGCTCGGCGACGGCGGGGCTGGCGCGCGGCCCGGTCTTCTCCAGGCCCTTCCAGTCCAGGCGCATGGTGTGGAGTCGCTCGCTCAGGGCTTGCAGGGGCAGGTCGGCTTCGATGAGCTGCTCCATCTCCTCGCAGAGGCCGTCGCGATGCTGATCGGCACCCCAGCGACGCCAGTGTTGAAGGTCGCGCAGGCGCGGCGCGAGCAGATGCAGGCGAGCGGCGATCTCCTCGGTGGCGCCCTTGGGCAAGGCGCTGGCCTCGACCAGATCCAGACCGGCACGCAGGCTTTGAAAGAGCGGGTCGGCCTTCTTCAGCTCGCCGTCGGCGAGGTGTTTCTTCAGCTCGGCGAGTTTTTCGGGAAGCTGCTTCAGACGGTGCTCGGCGTTCTTGCGCTGGGTCTTGGTGCGCACCTCGAGACGCTCGAGGAGCGCGAGGACGGCTTGGGTCTCGGCGGTCGCGGGGAGTTCGGCGGCGAGTGCGCGCGCCTGCTCGATGAAGGTCTTGGTCGCGCGCAGATCGAGCGGCTTGGGCTCGTCGAGGAGCTTCTGTGCCCGATTGCTCGACTTGTGCAGCTGCGATAGACGCTTGCGCTGATCGACCAGGGTGGTGCGCGCGGCGTCGGCCGCGTCCATCAGCGTGCGATAGCGCTGGTCGAGGGGTCTCTGGCGCTGCGGCGGGAGGGCGTCGAGGGCGTCCCAGGCGGTCGAGACCCGTTCGCACAAGGCGCGAATCTCTTGCTCGGTGCTCAGCGCCGGTGCCTCGGACAAGGTGTCGAGGAGGGCGAGGCGTTCGGCATGCAGCGACTCGTGGGCCTCTTCGGCGGCGACTCGGGCGGCGGTCTCGCGTGCGTGACCGCGGTAGGCCTGGATGAAGCGCTCGCGTGCGCCTTCGTAACGCGTGCGCCCGTCCGGCTCGACCTCGTCTCGGATCTCGGCCCATTGGCGATCGAGAAGATCGAGGATGGCGCGATCCTGATTCCATTGCTCGAGCCGACCGAGACGCTCGGCCTTCTGGCAGAGCTCTTCGCAGAGTGCACGCACGCGCAGCGGGCGCTCTTCGCGCTCGGCGATCAGGCGCAGCTTCTCGCGTGCGCTGCGGTAGACGTTCTTGTCGCGCTTGCCGATCTGGCGCACGACCTGCTCGAGCGCGTCCTTGGTCTCGATGCGCTCCACGGCGGCGCCGCGGTTGGCGGCGAGCGGATCCTGTACAGCGCAGAGTGCGAGCACCTCGGGAGACTGCAGCCGCTCGATCGCGGCGCGACGCACCTCGTGGGCCAGCCCTTGGATGGCGACCTGCTCGAGGATGCGCGCGTCATCGACGTGCGACAGCTCCGCGACCCGCGCATCGAGGCTCACACCGTCAGGTGTGAGCTCGGCCGGCTGGGTCCCGCACAGAAGGTGCCGATAGCGTGCGGCGGCGATCTCGCGCACGCCGGCGTCGGTGTCTTCGGCGAAGATGAGGCGAAGATGGGACAGCCCGACCAGTCTGCGGGTGGCCTCGCGCCGAACCGCAGGGTCTTCATGATTGCGGGCGCGTTCGGCCAGAACCTCCTGGTCTTCCTCCTTGTGTGTATCTTGTCGTTTTTTCTTGAGAAAGCGCTCGAATAGCATGTGATACTCGCCAACCGTTGCCCACGGACCGACCATTGTACTCAGAAACGCGGCCGAACGGCCCGACGACTGTGAACGGCGAGACGACCGAGTGAAGCGACTAAACCGCGCCATCCCCAGCGGTCGTCAAAACTGCCGGGGCCGATCCCATCCAATAAACATCGCATACCGCACCGGGCGCGGTTTAGGCGTCAGGGCTGCGGCAGAACAGCGAGAAGACGGGCGTCCTGCGCAGGCAGTGCGATCCCGGCTTCCGCGGCGATGAGCCGCAAGATCGGGATGAAGGGGTCTCCGGCGCCGGTCTCGGCCTTGGTCTCGAAGCATGCCTCGTAGGCGTCGGCGATGCGCCGAACGAGGCGACGCGCGGTCTCGCCGATCGGGTCGTCCGGATGTGCGGCCGCCGGTGCGGGCGTGGCTGCGGCGGGAGATTCAGGCAGGGAAACGGGCGGCGGTAAGGGCGGTGCGGCGAGGAGGACGGAGGCGGCCTCGGCGATGCGCTCGACCTCGCGACAGACCGCGTCCAGATAGGCTTGGTCATGGACTCGGTCGAAGGGATCGGAGGCGCGCAGCCGGCCGGTGATCGCCTCGCGGGATCGGTTGTCGAGCACTCCGATCTCCCGGACGAGCAGACGCGCCGTCTCCGCGAGGATCGAGTGCGGGGCGCTTGGATTCGGGGTCGGCTCGGCGGCCGGGTTTGCAGCCGGCTGCGCGCTCGGGCGTGCGTGCGGCTCGGATGCGACCGCTGGTTGCGCGGGGGCGCGGGTTTCCTTCGTGGATGCACGACAGCTCGCGATGCCGTATTCGACGGCGGCGGCGAACAGTTCGCGGCTTTCCGGATCGCCGACGGCCTGTTCGGTCAGGCACGCGAGCAGTGCGGCGCGCCCGGACTCGGAGAGTCGGTAGGGTTCGAGAAAATGGGCCTTCTTGGTGCGCTTGAGCGCGTTTCGCGGCGGCGCATCCGGCGGCTCGGCCTGCGGGTTGCGCAGCGAGCGGCTGCGCGGCGGACTGCTTTTCCGGCCCGGTGTCGGCGTCGGGATGCTTGATTTTCGCATGATGCCGTTCCTTCCGCGGGCGGTTGCCCGGTTGCGGACGTTGCTCGGCGAACGCTTATTCGCGAACGAAAGGGTTGGTGCGTCGCTCCTCGCCCAAGGTCGACATGGGGCCGTGTCCGGGGATGAAGCGTACATCGTCTCCGAGCGGAAAGAGTCGCTCCCGGATGGAGTCGAGGAGCTGGCGATGGTTTCCGCGCGGAAAGTCAGTGCGTCCGATCGAGCCCTTGAAGAGGACGTCGCCGACCTGTGCGAGCTTGTCGTTTGCGTCGAAGAAGACGAGATGGCCCGGCGTGTGACCGGGGCAGTGCAGAACCTCGAGGGTCTCCTCGCCGACGGCGATACGCTCGCCCGCGCGGAGCCAGCGGTCGGGCTCGAAGGCGGTCACGGGCGGAAAGCCGAACATCTCGCACTGCTCGGCCAAGGCGTTGAGCCAGAAGGCGTCGTCCGGGTGTGGGCCCCAGATCGGGATGCCGAGTCGGCGCGAGACCTCGGCGCTGGCGCCGACGTGGTCGAGGTGGCCGTGGGTGAGCAGAACGTATTCGGGCTTCAGCTCGAGCGCTGCGACCTGCGCGAGGATGCGATTGGCCTCGCCGCCCGGATCGACGATGACGGCGGCTCGGGTGCGCTCGCACCAGAGCAGGGTGGTGTTCTGCTGAAAGGCGGTGACGGGGATGATTCGATATTGCACGGGGTCTGGATCACGCGGTCGGGGCTCGATGTCCGCGCATGGTTTCATCTGGTGTCGGGGTTGTCCAGGACTCGATAGAGACCCGATCGAGACACTCGTAAGGGATCCCGGCCGCGATTGTCGGCCGATCCATGCAGGAACTATGGGTAAGCGCGAGACCTCTCTCGTCCCGGCGAAGGGGCCTCTCGGGTCGGGTTGCCGGCGCACGAGAAACCCGGATCAAGGGGCGGTGTCGGCAACCCGGTCAGCCCTCAGGAACGCAGAATGGCGTAGAGCTTATCCTTCAGAACCAGGCGTTTCTTCTTGAGCTCCTCGATGGTCTCGTCGGCGACGGGTGTCCCCAGTTCTTCGAGGTCGCGTACCCGGGCGTCGAGTGTGTCGTAGTCGTCCATCATTTGCGCGAACTCGGCGCTGTCCGAGCGTAGCGCGGAGATCTTCGCTTCGAGATCGGGGAACTCGTGAAGCAGGTCGTGCGATTCGCCAAGCATTGTGTCGGTTCCTCAAAAAGGTGCAATAACCCGCGCAGTGGTCGCGCCGGCGCTCGTGTGTGGTCGGGGCGGGTCCGGCTCGCCGGGTGTAGGCGCGGCGGCGATCCCGGCTCGATGTTCCGAAATGATACCGCAGCGTCATGGGTCCGACATAGCCCGTTCACGCCGGACGGTCTGCTTGACTGTCGCCTTACTTGGTATTCGCGTCGAGGTGTTTGATGACTTCGGCGGTCAGATCAAGCTTTTCGTCGAGATAGAGGACCCCGGACATCCCGGGCTCGACGACCATGCCGATCTTGTTCTTCTTGGCGACGGCGCTGATGGAGTCGCGCGCCGGGCCGATAATCTCGCGGCTCTTTGCCTGCTGGACCTTCATGATCTCCTGCTGGATGCCGTTCGCCTTCTCCTGGAATGCCGCGATACGCTTCTGCACGTCGGCCTCCTGCTTGCTGACCTGGTCGGCGCTCATCAGAGGTCCATCGCGCTCGAGCGACTGCTGGAGCTTGCGGATCTCCTGCTCCTCGGCGGCCATCTCCTGGCCACGCGGCTCGAACTCTTCACGCAACTGGTCTTGAAGACGCTTGCCCAGCTTGCTTTCCTCGAGGACCTTTTGCATGTCGACATAGCCCAGCACGTCGGCGGCCAAGGCATGGGTCGGCACGCCGATGAAGAGTGCAAGGGCGACAAGGAGGGCGGAACGGGACATGGGCAGGACTCCGGGGATCGATAGAGTGGGGTGAGGCCAGACGTGGTCCGCGAGCATACAGCGGCCGGGTCGATCGCGGAACGGCGCCGCGCGCGATTCTAACCCTCGCTCTCGGCTCGTGGAAACCACTCCCCTGCTTGCGTCGCGGGCGCGCCTGTCGGATCCTGTCGTCTGGTTCGGGCATTCGGATATCCGCCGAGGGTTTGCGGACTTGGGTCTGCTCGGCGATCGGCGACATCTTTTTCGGAGATCCACACCGTGGGCAACTCGTTGCAGGACCAATTGCTCAAGGCCGGCTTGGTCGACGAGCAGAAGCTCAAGCAGGCACGGACCACCAAGCACAAGAAGACCAAGCAGCACGCCGGTCCGCGCAGTAAGGCGCTCGACAACGAGGCCCGGCTGGCCGCCGAGCGTGCCCGTCGCGAGAAGCTCGAGCGCGACCGCGAGCTTAATCTGCGCCGCCAGGAAGAGGCGGCCTTGCGTGCCGCCGAGAACGAGATTCGCCAGCTCGTGCATACCCATCGGGTGGTGCGTGATCGCGGCGATCTGGCGTTCAATTTCACCGACGGCACGACGCTCAAACGCATCTATGTCAACAAGGAGCAGCACGCGAAGCTGGTCGCGGGAAGTCTGGCCGTCGTCCGACAGGATGCCTTCTACGAGGTCGTGCCCGCGGAGATCGCCGTGCGGGTGGCGGCGCGCGATGCGAGCCTGGTCCTGGTCCACAACAAGGCTACCGATGAGAAGGACGCGGACGATCCCTACGCCGACTATCAGGTCCCGGACGACCTCATCTGGTGACGGGCGCCGGTGGTGCCGGCCGATGATGCGATCAGGCGCAGCATGCGATGCAGACTCATTCGAGGTGATCGCAATCCACTGAATTCAAAGACCGATTGACAGGAAGATCACGGATGTCCGACAACGCCAACCTCAAGCTCGCCGTGCTCATCGATGCCGACAACGCCCAAGCGAGCATCGTCGAGGGGCTTCTCGCCGAGGTCGCCAAATACGGCACGGCCCACGTCAAGCGCATCTACGGTGATTGGACCCTGCCCAATCTGGGGTCCTGGAAGGACACCCTACTGCGTCACTCGATCCAGCCCATGCAGCAGTTTCGCTACACCAAGGGCAAGAACGCGACCGACGGGGCCATGATGATCGATGCCATGGATCTGCTGTACTCGCGCAACTTCGACGGCTTCTGCATCGTCTCGAGCGACAGCGATTTCACGCGACTGGCCTCGCGTCTGCGCGAGTCCGGCATGACGGTCTACGGCTTCGGCGAGCAGAAGACACCGGAGCCCTTCGTCGCGGCCTGCGACAAGTTTGTCTTCACCGAGGTGCTGCGCGAGGGTGCGGCCGGCGATTCGACGACGCGCAAGAGCGGCAAGGATCTGCAGCGCGATGCCAAATTGGTCAACCTGCTGCGTGCCGCCCTGGACGGTGCTGCGGACGATACCGGATGGGCGGGACTCGGCGCCGTCGGCTCGGCGATCGCCAAACGCAGCCCCGAGTTCGACTCGCGCAACTACGGCTATGCCAAGCTCAGCGGACTGCTCAAGGCGATCCAGCTCTTCGATATCGAGGAGCGTCAGGTCGGGCGCGGACCGCACAAGGCGTTGTTCGTGCGGGATCAGAAGTCAGCTGCTTAAACCGCGTCCGGTGGGGTATGCGCGGGCTGACGGTGGGTCTGTGTTGCGCGTATCTGCGGGTGTTTGAGCGGACGCGCTTTAAGGTGATTTCCGTGAATGATCCTCCCGACTGCGCTGCCCTGAAAGGGCCGTCGGTGCGAATTTGTTTAGCGTACAGTCAGGGTGGCGGCGCACTTGCCTCGCGAGACGGCGATGACGTTCGGGATGCGACTCATGATCGACACACACTGTCATTTGGATGTTGCCGAGTTCGATGCCGATCGATCGGCGGTGTTGGCTCGGGCGCGTTCGGCGGGTGTGGCCGCTATCGTGATCCCGGCCATCCATTCGGAGGGTTGGGGCGGTCTGCTCGCGCTCTGTGCATCGGCGGAAGATCTCTATCCGGCGCTGGGTCTGCACCCGGTCTATCTCGACCGGCACCGTAAGTCCGATCTTGCCGCCTTGGAGCGCGCGATCGCCGAGCATCGCCCGCTCGCGGTCGGCGAGATCGGTCTGGACTATTTTCTGCCCGAGCTGGATCGAGCCGGTCAGCAGATCCTGCTCGAAGCGCAGTTGTCGGTCGCTCGGGACGCGGATCTGCCGGTCCTCCTGCATGTGCGCAAGGCGCATGAGGAGATGTTGACGACCCTGCGGCGTGCGCGGGTGAGGGGCGGTATCGCGCATGCCTTCAACGGGAGCCTCCAGCAGGCGCAGCAGTATCTGGATCTGGGCTTCCGACTCGGCTTCGGAGGGATGTTGACCTTTACCCGCTCCTCGCGTCTGCGCCGTCTCGCGACCGAGCTGCCGGCCGAGGCGATCGTGCTCGAGACGGATGCGCCGGACATGACGGTCGCCGCGCATCGGGGCGAGCGCAACAGCCCCGAGTATTTACCGGATGTTTTGCAGGCGTTGGCCGAGGTCAGGGGCGAGTCGCCCGATGTCTTGGCGGCCCGCACGACGGCCAATGCGCGCGCGGTCTTGCCTGGCCTCGGCGTGATCGAGCGCTCCGGTTCGGGTCGTGTCAGCGCCCCGCCGATTTGACGACCTCGTAGGCTGCCAGCGCCGCTTCGCGCGATGCCTTGAGATCCACGATCGGGGCCGGGTAGTCATGCCCGATCCGGAGACCGGCGTGATCGAGCAGCGCGCTCGGCGCGGTCCAGGGTTGATGGATGTATCTGTCCGGGAGTCGGGCCAGCTCCGGGCACCAGCGTCGAACATAGGCCCCGCTCTTGTCGAAACGCTCGCCCTGCAGGACCGGGTTGAAGATGCGGAAATAGGGCGCGGCGTCCGCGCCGCAGCCGGCGCTCCACTGCCAGCCGAGGCTGTTGGCGGCGAGATCCGCGTCGACCAGGGTATCCCAGAACCAGCGTGCGCCGGCCTGCCAGGGCAGGCGCAGGTTCTTGGCCAGAAAGGAGGCGACGACCATGCGCACCCGATTGTGCATCCAGCCGGTGTGCCAGAGCTGACGCATGCCGGCATCGACCAGCGGGATGCCGGTTTCGCCGCGTTGCCAGGCCTGGAGCAGCCGATCGGCATCCTCTTCGCGCCAAGGCAGAGCGGCGAAGCGTCGATCCAGCGGCTCGTCGGTGGTGTGGGGGTAGTGATAGATCAGATGGTATGCAAACTCGCGCCAGCCGATCTCGCGCACGAAGGGCTCGACCGGGTCTGCAGTCGGATCGCCCCAACGCTCTTTGACCATGGCGAGGATCCGACGCGGACCGATCTCGCCGAAGTGCAGGTGCGGCGACAGCTCGGATGTCCCGGTGTGGGCCGGCAGGTCGCGCTCGGTCGCGTAGCCCTGGATTCGGTCCTTCAGGAAGGTGCGTGCGTGCTCCAGCGCGCTGATCTCGCCGGGTGTCCAGGTCTCGCGCAGTCCCGCGTCCCAGGGGATGCTCGGCAGCAGGCCGAGGCGTTCGAGGTGCAGCGAGTCGAGAGACTCGGGCGGCGGCGGCAAGGCCGCCGGAGCAGGCAGGGGGGTGACCTCGGAAAGCCGAGCCGCGCAGCGACGCCAGAAGGCGGTGAAGACCCGGTAGGGCTCGCCGTTGCCGGTGGCGATCCCCCAAGGCTCGAACAGAAGGGATGCGTTGTGACTGTCCACGCGCAGGCCATCGGCCCGCAGGGCTTGCTTGATCCGTCCATCGCGCTCGCGCGAGGTCGGATCGTAAAGGCGATTCCAGTGGATCCGGGTGGCGCCGGTCGTCGCGACGATGCGCCGCAGCTCGGACAGGCTGTCCCCGCGTGCGATCAGGAGCCGGTTGCCGAACGTCTGTAGGGCCTGGTCCAGGCTCGAGAGGCTGCCGTGCAGCCACCACCGACTCGCTGCACCGGGTGACCAGGGCACCTCCGAGTCCGGGTCATGGATGTAGACGGGTACGAGTCTGGCGCAGTCGATCAGGGCCGCTTGGAGCGCCGGATTGTCGTCGAGACGCAGATCGCGACGGAACCAAAGGATAACGGTGCTCGGCATTGAGGGGTGCGGTCTCGGGTCGGTTTGGGTCCGGTTGCCGGATGTTGAGGTCCGGAGGAGCTGAAGGGCTGTAAGTGCGAATAAAATCGCACCTACACCCGCACTCGGTGGTTATTGAATGGTTCCTGGTCTTACTGAACCGCGTCACCGCCGACGGTGACGAGCTGCGCAAGCTCTAGCTTAAACGCCAGCCGAGTGTCGCCCGCCGGACGCGGTTCAGTCCGCGAAGACCTCGTCGAAGAACCCCTGCATCAGCGCCCAAGAGCGCGCATCGGCCTTGGGGTCGTAGGCGAGTGCGTCCATCCCGTAGGCAGCGGCACCCGGGTTGGTGAAGCCGTGGCGTGCCCCCGAGTAGACGATCATCTGCCAATCGGCACCGGCAGTGTCGAGCCCCTCTTTGAAGGCGGCGATGCGCTCGGGCGGGACGAAGCTGTCGGCCTCGCCGTGGGCGATCAGGATGCTGGGCTTGATGGTGCCGGGCTCCAGAGTGCTGGCCGGGGGCAGGGATCCGTGGAAGCTCGCCACGCCGTCGAGATCGGCACCGGCATAGGCCATCTGCATCACCGTGGCGCCGCCGAAGCAGTAGCCGATGGCCGCGAGCTTTTCGGTATCGACGCGGTCGCTGGCCTTCAGGGTGTCGAGTCCGGCCATGGCACGCTGCTGCCAGGCCGACTGATTGGCGGTGATCTGCTGCATCCAGCCCTGGGCATCGGGCGCGTGTTCGGTCACCTTGTTGTCGCCGTACATGTCGGCGGCGAAGGCGACATAGCCGAGCTCGGCGAGCATCTCGGCGCGTTTCTTCGCGTAGTCGTTCAGGCCCCACCATTCATGAATGACGAGCACTCCGGGGCGTTTGCCCTCGATCGCATCGTCGTAGCTGAGATAGCCCGTGAGGACGGTGTCGCCGTCGCGATATTCAACGCGCTCGGTTTGGATGGCGGCGCCCGCGACGAGAGGGGCGCAGAGGAGCAACGCGGCCAAGTGGGTCGATGGTCTTCTCATGAGTCTCTCCGATCCGGTGGTTGACTGAGCTTCGGGACAGGTCAGGCGAAGCGGCAGGGCGCATCGTCAGGCTGCGCCTGACGCGGTTCCGCAAAGGTCAGGCCATCGGGTCCGGATGACAAGCCCGGCGCCGTCTGTCCGGCGCGGGGCACTGCAAGCATGATTCGCGCGTGATGGGTGCGTGATCGGCATTGCGACGCGGGCGGGACCTCTCTATCCTAATGCTGCAATGCAACAGGTTGTCGGGACGCCCCTCTCGACACTGATCCGGGGCGCCGCGAGGGCTTCATGCGTGCCCGATCAATTCATCGATGTGGGCACTGACGCTGCGACCGAGCGCGGACAGACTGTAGCCGCCTTCCAGACAGGACACGACGCGCTCTTGTGCATGTCGGCGCGCCAGCAGATGGAGCTCGCGGGTGATCCAGGCGTAATCGGCCTCGCGCAGATTGAAATGTGCCATGTCGTCCTCGGCGTGGCCGTCGAACCCCGCGGAGATCATGATCAGCTGTGGCGCGAAGGCGTCGAGCTTGGGCAGCCAGGCGGCCTCGACAGCGGCCCGAAAGGCGGCCCCGTCGGTCAGCTTGGGCAGCGGCAAGTTGAGGATGTTCGGCGCATCGGTATCGGCGCCGCAGCCGGGATAGAAGGGGTGCTGGAAGCTCGAGCAGAAGAGCACCCGTTCGTCGCCGCTGAAGATCTCCTCGGTGCCGTTGCCGTGGTGGACGTCGAAATCGATGATGGCAATCCGCTCGATGCCGTGCTCGGTCATGGCATGTGCGGCACCGACGGCGACGTTGTTGAAGAGACAAAAGCCCCCGGCCGAGCGCCGTCCGGCATGATGGCCGGGCGGGCGCACGCAACAAAAAGCGGCGTGATGTTTTGTGCTCATCACCAGGTCGACCCCGAGGATGGCGCTGCCGGCCGCGCGCAGGGCAGCCGGCAGGGTATGGCTGTTCATGGCGGTGTCGCCGTCGACCCAGACCATGACGTCGTCGGCCTCCGGGGCGGCGTCGATCAACCCCTGGACATAGTCCGCATCGTGCACGCGGGTCAGTTGTGCCACGCTCGCCTCGGGTGCGTCGTAGTGGGTCACCAACATCTCCATGCCCGAGGCGATCATGCGATCCTGGATGGCGTAGAGCCGCTCCGGACACTCGGGGTGGTGCGCGCCCATCTTGTGCTGCTGACACAACGGATGAGAGATAAAGGCGAGGTTCATGCGAAGGTCCTCAATGCATTGATCGCACGCGGGAGACGGTTGGTGCCCGGGCAATTCTTGTTGTCGTTCGGCGCGTTGTCGCGCCCATGGCGAATCCCTGAAATCTATTTTTTGTATCTTTCGAGCTTTTTGATCTTCGAAACGCGCCTACGCCGACACCTGTGGGTGTCTCCGAGGTCGAGTCGACACAGCACTCGGGCATGTCACGCCCGACGCGTTTCGAACCCGTGTTAGCTTAATCCTTTTTACTGCCCGGGAGGGCGATTCCATGCGCGTATCCGATATCGAACAACTCTTCACGCCCACCGCCGTTGCGGTCTTCGGGGCCAGCGACAGCGAGGGGTCCATCGGCGGCATGGTGTTTCGCAATCTGCTCGCCGGCGGCTTCAAAGGCAATGCTTATGCAATCAATCCCAAATACAAGGAGGTGGCCGGCGAGCCCTGCTACCGCGACCTGGGTCAGCTCGACAAGCATGTCGATCTGGCGCTGATCGCCACACCCGCCGATCGGGTCCCGGAGATCCTCAATCAGTGCGGCGGCTACGGGGTCAAGGTGGCGGTGGTCCATTCAGCCGGCTTCGGCGAGTACGGCGAACGCGGGGTCAACCTTCATGAGCGGATGGTCGAGGCGGCGCGGAGCAACCGTATCCGTGTCCTCGGACCCAACTGCATCGGAGCGATGCGCCCGCAACACGGCCTGAACGCCAGCGTCGGACAGGATCTTCCGCGCCGCGGCAACGTCGCCCTGGTCTCGCAATCCGGTGCGATCTGCACGGCGATGATCGATTGGTCCGAGCGCAGGCGGATCGGTTTCTCGGCGATGGTCTCGCTGGGCGCGGCGGCGGATGTGGACTTCGGCGATGTGCTCGACTATCTCGCCCTGGACAGCCAGACGCAATGCATCCTGCTCTACGTGGAAGGGATCCGCAACGCACGCCATTTCATGAGCGGGCTGCGCGCGGCGGCGCGGTTGAAGCCTGTGGTGGTGGTGAAGGCGGGGCGGCATCCGGCCGGGACCCGCGCGGTCAAGTCGCACACCGGTGCCTATGTGGGCTCGGCGGACGTGTTCCGCGCCGTCACCGAGCGCGCGGGCGTGGTACAGGTCTCCAGCCTCGATCAGTTGTTCGCGGCCGCCCAGGTCTTCGGCACGCGTCGGCGTCTGGCGGGCGACCGCATCGCCGTCATCACCAACGGCGGCGGGCCGGGCGTGCTGGCCGCGGATCGGATCATCGAGCTGGGGCTCTCGCTCGCGCAGATCAGCGATACGACACGCCAGGCGCTGGAGAAGGCGCTGCCTGACCATTGGTCGCACGGCAACCCGATCGACATCATCGGCGACGCCCCGCCGGAGCGCTATCGGCTCGCCTTGGACGCCTGTCTGGCGGATCCGGAGGTCGACGGCGTGCTCTGTATCCTGGCGCCCTTGGTGTTCGGCGACCCGATCGCCACGGCCGAGCAGGTCATCGCGGCAGCCAAGGACAGCCGCAAGCCTGTGCTCGCCTGTTGGATGGGCGGGAAGCGGGTCGCCGAGGCCCAGGAGCTCCTGGCCGAGCACGACGTGCCGCACTTCGACAGCCCGGAGGTGGCGATCGACGCCTTCTCGTTCCTCGCCACCCACCAGCGCAACCAGAAGCTGCTGATGCAGTCGCCGGGTCCGCTCTCGCAGGAGGATGCGCCGGACGTGGAGGGCGCACGTCTGATCATCGAGGGCGTCATGGCCGAGGGACGCAAGACGCTCGGAACGGTCGAAGCGAAGGCGATCCTCTCGGCGTTTCGCATCCCGACGATGCAGGCGGTGTTGACCCGCACGCCGAACGAGGCCCTGATGGCCGCTCAGGCCCTGGGATTCCCGGTAGTCATGAAGATCAACTCGCCGGATCTGGAGCACAAATCCGATGTCGACGGCGTGCGTCTGAACATCGACGATGCCCAATCGGTGCGCCGGACCTTCACCGAGATCGTCGAGCGTGCCAAGCGGCTGCGCCCGGATGCGCGCATGGAGGGCATCACGGTCGAGCATATGGCCTCCACACGTGCTGCACGCGAGCTGATGATCGGGGTGACCCGGGATCGGATCTTCGGACCCGTCATCAGTTTCGGTGCCGGCGGAACCAAGGTCGAGGTCCTCGAGGATCGCGCGCTCGGTCTGCCGCCGCTCAACGCCTTCATCATCCAGACCATGATCGACCATACCCGGATCGTGCGTCTCATGGGCGCCTTTCAGCATATGCCTCCGATGAATCGTGTGGCCTTGGCAAAGATTCTTCAACGCGTTTCGGAGATGGTCTGCGAGTTGCCCGAGATCATCTCGATGGACATCAACCCGCTGATCGGAAACGACAAGGACGTGATTGCCGTGGATGCGCGCATCAAGGTCGATTATCGTCCGCCCCAGCAGACGACTTACGGGCACATGGCGATCCACCCCTATCCGAGCCATCTCATCGAGCGCGTCCAACTGCCGGACGGCAAGGATCTGGTGATTCGCCCGATTCGTCCGGAGGATGCCCAGATGGAGCAGGAGTTCGTTCGAGGGCTTTCGGAACAGACCAAGTATTTCAGGTTCATGCAGGCGATCAAGGAGCTGACGCCCGAGATGCTGGTGCGCTTCACTCAGATCGACTACGACCGCGAGATGGCCCTGATCGGCGTGGTCGAGCACGACGGGTCCGACGTCCAGGTCGGCGTGGCCCGCTATATGGCCCGACCGGGCGGCGAGGCCTGCGAGTTCGCAATCGTGGTCTCCGACACCTGGCGCAACCTCGGAATCGGCGCAAGACTGATGCGCTCGCTGATGCAGAACGCACGCTCGCGCGGCTTTCGTGTCATGGATGGCGAGGTGCTCAGCGCCAACAGTCGGATGCTCGCCTTGGTGAAGTCACTCGGATTCCGCATCGAGAGCGACCCGCAGGACATGGCGGTCAAATGGGTGAGCAAGGTGCTTTGAACCGCGTCCGGCAGGGTATGCGTGGTTTCGTGTGGACGGGACGTCGGGCGTCCGTCTGCGCGGTCGGCGTCAACGCCGTTTTTGGCGCGATCGGTGGACTCCACTCTCGCTCGTCCATCCTACCGGCCGGTGTCGTGGACACGGCCCTGCCTTAGCCGTGTGAGGTTCGGCCGAGGCGCACCGCGCGAAGGTTCGCCCAAAGCCTACCCGGATGGGTTCTCCGGTGTTTCGCGGAGTTTGTGCCAGAGCACGATTGAGGCGAGGACAAAGGTGATCGCGTTCGCGGCGATCACGGGCCAAGAGCCGATCAGCAAACCGTAAAGGCCCCAGAGTGCGACGCCTGCGCTGAAGAGCGCATACATCCACAGCGAGATGGCCCGCGTGTCACGGGTGCGCAAGGTGCGTACCACCTGGGGCACGAAGGAGATGGTGGTGAGTGCCGCCGCAGTAAAACCGATGGTCTCGACCCACAGTGTCACCGCGACGGACGCCCGGGCATCACCACGAGCGTCCGATACGCGCCGCGTTCGCGAGCGGAAACTCGACCGCCCGCGATCCGATAAGCTTCAATAGAATGACTCGTTATTGCTCTGTTTTTAATATTCATTTAAACCGCGTCCCGCTGGCCTTGGTTGGTCCTTGCCACGCCGGACCCGCTCCGGTCCAATCGGGCCGCGCCGAACGCGGCTTAAATGCTGACCTTGAGCTTCTGCCCCGGGCGAATCTTGTTGTCGTCGGGCTGCATCTTGTTCAGCTTGCGCAGCTCGGCGACAGTGATGCCGTTCTGAACCGCGACGCGATAGAGCGTCTCCTGCGGCTTCACGACATGGTAGCGCGCCGCCGTGGTCGACTTCTTCGCGGCCGGCGCCTTGGCGACCTCTTTGGCGGACACCTTCGCCGTCGTCTTCGTCGATGCCTGCGCTTTGGGCGTCGGCTTGGCGGCCGGTCGCTCGACCTTGGCGATGGCCTGACGGGCGACCGGCGATGCCTTGGGCTCGGCGCGGGCAACCATGACGTTGGAGACCGGTGGCGGATGGCTGGCGACGCGCTGTTTGGTCCCGGTCGGGAGCCACACCGTGCTGCCCGGGGGCAGATAGGCCCGACCGTCGCGTGCGCGGTCGCGCCAATGCATGTTCAAGTCGGCCAGGCGATTCGGGGTCAGGCCGTAGTGTCCGGCGAGGTGGTGCACCGGCATGGGGTGTTGAAGGACCAGACGATCGTGTGGCCATGGCTCCTCGCGACGGACGCCCTCCGGGAAATAGCGATCGGCGTTGCGTGTCACCTCGCGGGCGGCGATGAACTCGGCGTAGAAATTCCGTGACGCGAAGCCGAAGTATTGGCCCCGATAGTTTTTCACGATGCCACCGATGTCGTTGCCGTGCTGGGCCTTGGCATTCGCCATCCCGCCTTGACCGTGGTTGTAGGAGGTGATGGCGAGAGGCCAGCTCCCGAGGCGACGATGGGCCTGGGAGAGATAACGAGCGGCACCGTCGGCCGCGATGATGGGATCGAGTCGTTCGTCGATGGTGTCGTTGACGTTCATGTACATCCGACCGGTTGCAGGCATGAACTGCCACACACCCGCGGCGCCGACGCCGGATCTGGCATTGGTCTGAAACGAGGATTCCACGTGCGGGAGATAGGCGAGGTCCTCCGGGACACCGTGACTGCGCATGATCTCGCGAAAGGCCGTGTCGTACCGTCCGCTGATCTCCACGCCGCGATGGAAGCGTTCGCGCAGACCGCGTTGACTGCGCACGCGGTCGGCAGCCCCGTAGACCGCGGCGCGACCGCCGGACCGCTCGAGCCTCGCCAGGAGCGCCTTGTCGCTGCTGCTCAGGCTCTGCCCGGTTCGCACGCGCTCTTCCAGAAGGCGCAGCTGGCCCTTGTAGGCATCCGTACGGTCGCGCACCAACGAGCGTTGCGGGTCCGTGTAGCCCTCTTTGATGGGCAGGGGCAGTTTGACGACCTCGTAGATGACGTCCATGTGCTCGTTGTCGTGGATGGCGACCTCTCCGCGACCCCAGATGCCGTAGACATGGCGCCAGAAATCGACATTGGGCTGGATCTCCGGCGGAACGGGGAAGGTGTCCGAGCCGGCGACCATCTCGCCTTGGGTCCAGTTTTCCCCCGAGGTGTTGCGTTGAGCGCCGTCGCTGCCGCAGCCCGCCAAGCCGAGCAGGGCAATCGACAACAGCAGGAGCGATAGATACCTGATACTGATCGGATAGGTCGGCATGGTGCGCGTGTCCTCTCGAGCGTGAGCCGGGCGCGTCGCAGCTGTTGCGACGGCGAATACCCCGAATGAGCGCGCAGGCTTGTACGGGGCCAAGGCGATGCCATGCGAATGCGAAGCGAGATGATCGACTCGGCAGGCGCGCTCTGCGTCATCTGTTCGATGACGGTTTGATATTGGCTCACGAAAGCCGTCTTTGCAATGTACGATTGCGGATAAGATGCCTCGTTTTTCCATGTGCTCCGCAGCACTCGTATTCTTGAAACGGCCTGAGCTTTCGTTGTCTATTGTCATATAAGTCAGTAAGTTATTGAGACTGATCATTCCAATGTATTGCGATCTCGTTCGGCGTGCCCGATGATTGAGCTGGGCCCCGATTTACCGCTCGATCAGTCGTGAAGCGGATGCATTCCTTCCGATTCGAGTAATGAGACCAAGCGGATGAGAGGTAGTCCGATCAAGGTATTGGGATCGTCACCTTCAAGCCGCTCGAATAATGCGATACCGAGGCCTTCCGACTTGAAGCTACCGGCGCAATCGAAGGGTTGCTCGCGATCCAGATACCCTTCGATCTGTTTTCGGTCGAGGCGTCTGAAATGAACGCGAAAGGGTTCGACGAGGGTTTGGGCGCGCCCGCTCGCGGTGTTCAGCAGACACAACCCCGTCTGAAAGACGACGATTCGCCCGGACGCACGCTCCAGTTGGGCGATGGCGCGGGCGCGCTCTCCGGGCTTTCCCAAGATATCCTCGTCGATACAGGCGACCTGATCCGACCCGATGACGAGCGCGTTCGGATGGGTGGACGCAACCGCCCTGGCCTTGGCCTCCGCCAAGCGCAGGACCAGCACCTGAGACGATTCACCGGGGCGCGGGCGCTCGTCGACCTCGGGCGCGACGGTCGTAAATGGCAGCCCCAAGCGCTCCAGGAGTTGGCGCCGGTAGGGCGAGGTCGATGCAAGGACGAGCGCGGGCGCAGGCACTGTGTCGGGGATCCTGATGGGGTTTCCGGAGGACGCCGCGAGGCCGTTCCGTCAAGGCCGGGCCGCTCGGTCGGTCAGTCGCGCTGAAGTATAAAACAAAAAAGCCCTCGCAATCGATTGCAAGGGCTTGAATTCATCCGCCCGGCCGACGGCCGGACGGGGATTGTCGCAGCGTAAGGTCAGACCCCGCCGACGGCACCTCCGACGACGGGCGGCTCTTTGCGCGGCGCGCCTCCTTTGGGGAGGTCGCCGTTGCTGCTGCCGGATGTCGGCTTCGCGTCGCCGGCGTCGTCTTCGGGCTCGCGCATCGGCTGACCGGACATGATGTCGTCGATCTGATCCTTGCCGATCGTCTCGAACTTGAGCAGCGCCTCGGCCATCGTGTGCAGCTTCTCGATGTTCTCCTCGAGCATCTGCTTAGCGCGCCTGTAGTTGCGGTCGATGATCTGGCGCACCTCCTTGTCGATCGCCTGCGCGGTCTCGGGCGAGACCTGACGCTGCTGCGTCACCGAGCGACCGAGGAAGACCTCGCCCTCGTCCTCGGCATAGGCCAGCGGGCCCAGGTTGTCCGATAGGCCAAAGCGCGTGACCATATTGCGTGCGATATCGGTCGCGCGCTCGATGTCGTTGGAGGCGCCGGTCGTCACGTGCTCGGGCCCGAAGATCATCTCCTCGGCCAGACGTCCGCCGAACAGGGTCGAGAGCTGACTCTCCAACTGACGCTTGCTCATGCTGTAGCGATCGCGCTCGGGCAGGAACAGGGTCACGCCGAGGGCACGTCCGCGCGGGATGATGCTGACCTTGTGCACAGGATCATGCTCGGGCACCAGGCGCCCGACAATCGCGTGGCCGGCCTCGTGATAGGCGGTCAGCTTGCGCTCGGACTCGGACATCACGATGCTGCGCCGCTCGGCACCCATCATGATCTTGTCCTTGGCGCGCTCGAACATCTGCATCGAGACCTCGGTATGCCCGGCACGGGCCGCGAAGAGGGCGGCCTCGTTGACCAGGTTGGCCAGATCGGCACCCGAGAATCCGGGTGTCCCGCGGGCGATGGTGCGCGCGTCGACGTCCTCGGCGATCGGCACCTTGCGCATGTGCACCTCGAGGATCGCGGCGCGGCCGGCCAGATCCGGCAGACCGACGACCACCTGGCGGTCGAACCGGCCCGGACGCAGGAGCGCCGGGTCGAGCACGTCGGCCCGGTTGGTCGCCGCGATCACGATGATGCCCTCGTTGCCCGCGAAGCCGTCCATCTCCACGAGGAGCTGGTTCAGGGTCTGCTCACGCTCGTCGTGACCGCCGCCCAGCCCTGCGCCGCGCTTGCGACCGACGGCGTCGATCTCGTCGATGAAGATGATGCAGGGTGCGGCCTTCTTGGCTTGCTCGAAGAGGTCGCGAACGCGCGAGGCGCCGACACCGACGAACATCTCCACGAAGTCCGAGCCCGAGATGCTGTAGAAGGGCACCTTGGCCTCGCCGGCGATCGCCCGCGCCAGCAACGTCTTACCCGTGCCTGGAGGACCGACCATCAGCACGCCGCGCGGGATGCGACCGCCGAGGTTCGAAAATTTCTGCGGGTTGCGCAGAAAGTCCACCAACTCGCCGACCTCTTCCTTCGCCTCTTCCACACCCGCGACATCGCGCAGCGTGACCTTGACCTCGCCCTCGGCGTGTTGACGCGCACGGCTCTTGCCGAAATTGAAGATCCCGCCGCCACCACCGCCCCCGCCCATGTTGCGGCGCATGAACCAGAACCAGACGCCGATCAGGAGCAGGAAGGGCAGCCAGGCGATCAGCATCTGAGCCAGCACGCTCGGGCGCTCGGGCGGCTCGGCGCGAATGCTCACGCCGTTCTCCAGGAGATCGCCGACCAGCGCGGGATCGCCCGGGTCGAAGGTCTCGAAACGGGATCCGTCGGTCCTCAGCCCCTTGACCTTCTGATCCTGTATGGTGACCTCGCGGATCGAACCGTCCGAGAGCTCTTGTAGGAACTGGCTGTAGCTCAAGCTGCGGGACTCGATCGCGTCGGAGGTCGTCATGCTGTTGAACATCATCACCAGCCAGATGGTGACGGCGACCCACAGCAACAGATTCAAGTTTTTGGCATTCATTCTCAGGCTGTCCTCGTTGACCATCGCTCGGCCGGAGCTCGACGCTCTGCCTCGCGGCATTGGCGGGTACATCGGGGCATGAGTCCGAAAACCAACGGAAACGCTGCCGCGGTCGATGAGTTGAAGGAGCTTACCAGTTTTGGGGGCTCGGCGATCAACCGCGCGCAGTCGACCGGCGCTGCGGGCCTGCAGGGAACGCGGCGGATCGATTGCGGTCGCAGGCTCACGTCCAGTTCAACGAGGCTCTCTAAGATGCAACCCGCCGTTCCTCTCTTGTCGGCCGGCTTTGCGGCCGGTTCACTCATCGGCGCCGCCGCTGTCGCCGGCTATCTCGCGATGACCGAACCGCAGCTGCCGGCCTCGTCCGATGCCGATCACGTTGCCGAGACGGCCCCGGCGATGCCGCTGCCGACTGCGCTGAGTGTGACCGAGGATGTCGATCCTGCCCCGGAGGTGCCACCGGCCGAGTCGGGAGCCTCAGCGCGCGATGCGCTCATGCCTCGAGCATTGCGCGATCTGGAGTCGCAGGTCACGGACCTGCGCGTTCGGCTGGCGAGCGTGGAGCAGGCCATGAGCCGCGTCCTGAGCGCCGCGACAGCGACCGGCGGCGTCGCCGAAGAGGAACGGCCGCCGGCCCCGCGCACCGCCGATGAGCGACGCGGCGCACTCGTGGCCGCGGGCGTGGATCCGGGCATGGCCGAGGATTTGGTCCTGAAGGAGGCGCAGCGCTCCCTCGAGCGGCTCTCCTTGCGGGATCAGGCCATTCGCGAAGGCTGGGTCGGGACCGCCCAGTATCGCGAGGAGCTTTCGCGGATCAACGCGGACGAGCGCTCGCTTCGCGAAGAGATCGGCGACGACATCTACGACCGCTATCTCTACGTGACCGGCGCAGACAATCGCGTGAAGGTCGATTCGGTCATCCCGGGATCGGCTGCCGAGATCGCAGGCCTGCAGGCGGGCGATCTGATCGAGTCTTACGCCGACGAACGCCTATTCGATTTCTCGGAGTTGCGCAGCAAAACCACCGAGGGCGAATACGGCGAGCAGGTCGCGGTGCAGGTCCGCCGCGGCGGCCGCGTGATCGAGACCTGGGTCCCGCGCGGTCCGCTCGGCGTGACCCTGGATTCGGCGCGGGTCGGACCCGCGCGCTGAAGGCTCTCGCGAGGTGTGTCCGGCAAGGCGATCGTTACGCGCCAAGGATGCGCGTCCGGCGCATCGGGCGGTCGGCCCCGACGCCGGGCATGCGCCGGCCTGGTCCTTCGGCGGCCAGGTGCTACTGCAGATCCTTCGCGACGTCCTGCATCAAGACCGCCAAGGGACCGGCGACAGCGGGTTGCCCCGGCGGCACCTTGCAGTCGCGACAGGATGCGGTGTAGACCCGATCCAGGCGCACCCGCCCCGTTGCGGTGTCGCTCGCGCGGATCCGCATGGCGATGGTCCCGCTGCGTTGGTTGGGTTGGGTCCAGGTCAATGCCGTGAGCGCCGGTTGGATGAGCAGTCCTCCTTCGTGCGCCTCGGAGGCGTGCTCGAGCGGAATCACGCCGGCGAAGAGATCGCTGCGGTCCAAGTCCTCAGCGATGATTTTTTGGATCCACCAAGCCGAGACCTCCGGCGTCGGCGAGGTGCGTCCGTCGACAACCGGGGCGATCGCGAGGGCCGGGGGGCCATCGTAGATCTCTCCGGCGGCCGTCGCCTTGGGCCTGGCCGGGGCCGGCGTCCCGATCACCGTCGAGGTCCCGATCCTGGTCGAGGTCTGGACCGGAGCGGAGGTCGGACTGGATCCGCAGCTCGCAATCGCCAAGGCGGCAACGGCGACGAGCAGCAGGTGCGAGAAACGGCGGAACAACATAGACACGGACCTTTGCTGAGTTGGACGTAAGAGGCGGTCGGACGAGACGCCGGAAGCCAGTCGCATGGGTGCTGCGAGGTCGTCCGGCGGGTGCGGAGAACCACCGGCGGGGCCTATCATAGCGGTCTCGGGCCTACGCGCGCAGCCCCGGTGCGGTCGAGACGCGGCGGCCCTAGGAGCGCGGCTGTTGCTGTGTTACAACGGCGGCCGTAAACCTCAATCCTTGGGGTCGGTATGCTGCGGCGATTCTCGGCCGCGGACGGAAGCGACGCGAGCGGTGCTGTCCATGAAGCGAGCAAGAGCGGGTCGGTGGATGCGGTGTCGGCCCGAGGGTTGCCCGCCGGGGCACGGGCTCGGTCCGAAGGCGGGGGGTTAAGCGGTGTCTTTGGGCCCCGTCATGCTCGATGTTGCCGCAACGGCGCTCGACGCCGAGGATCGCGAGGTGTTGCGCCATCCCGCCGTGGGCGGGGTCATCCTCTTCGCACGTAATTTCGAGTCTCCCGTGCAGCTCGCCGAGCTGACCGCCGAGATCCACGCCCTGCGCGAGCCGCATCTTTTGATCGGTGTCGATCAAGAAGGCGGGCGGGTTCAGCGCTTTCGCGAGGGTTTCACGCGACTGCCGCCCGCGGGACGCTTCGCCGATCTCTACAGTCGCCATCCCAGAGATGCTCGCGCCAGCTGCGGGTCCGTGGGCTGGCTCATGGCCGCGGAGCTACGCTCGGTCGGCGTGGATTTCAGCTTCGCACCCGTGCTCGATCTGGACCGCGGGCTCAATCCGGTCGTCGGGGATCGCGCCTTCGGCAACCGGGCGCGCGCCGTGGGCGATCTGGCGCTCGCCTGGCTCGACGGGGTGCGTCGCGCCGGCATGGCGGGCGTGGGCAAGCATTTTCCCGGACACGGCGGGGTGAGCGTGGATTCACACCTTGAGCTGCCCGTTGATCCAAGGCCTTACACGGATCTCTTGATGGAGGATCTGATTCCCTTCGAGCGCCTGATTGCGCATGCTCTGGAAGGGATCATGCCGGCCCACGTTCGGTATCCTCTGGTGGACGACCGCCCGGCCGGGTTCTCGCCGGTCTGGCTGCGCGAGATCCTGCGCGGTCGGCTCGGTTTTCAGGGGGTGATCTTCAGCGACGACCTCAACATGGGTGCCGCGGCATCCGAGGGTGATCCGGTCGAGCGTGCACGCGCTGCCTCGGACGCGGGTTGCGATATGCTGCTGGTCTGCAACAATCGCGCGGCGGCGCTCGCGGTTCTCGAGGCGTTCGTCGATCATCACGACCCCGCGGCCGAGCTGCGTCTGCTCAGGATGCACGGCCGCGGTCAGCATGAGCGAGCACGTCTGCACGAGCAGCCCGAGTGGCAGCACGGCGTGCAGTGCGTCACTCTTCTCGAGGGGCTCGAGACACTCGATTTGGAGCTCCTCGATCCGACCGACCCGGAGGCAACCCGATGAAGCTCGACCCGAAAGACTACGACGCCGTCGCGGGACGCGCGCAACAACTGGTCACGCCCGATCAGATCGATGCGGCGCTCGAGCGGATGGCCGCGTCGATCACCGAGCGTCTCGCCGGAAAGGATCCGCTGGTGCTTTGCGTCATGACGGGAGCGGTCTTTGTCGCCGGTCTTCTGCTTCCGCGACTGCGGTTTCAATTGCGGGTCGACTACATCCATGCCAGTCGCTATCAGGGCCGTACCAGCGGCGGTGAGATCGTCTGGCGCTACCGTCCGTCGGACGCCATCCGCGGCGAGCATGTCTTGGTACTCGACGACATCCTCGACGAGGGCATTACGCTGCGTCGGATCGTCGATGCCTGTCTTGAAGACGGGGCGGCGAGCGTGCACACCGCGGTGCTGGTGTCCAAAGAGCGTGAGCACGCATGCGAGGCCGATGTCGTCGGCGTTCAGGTCGAGGACCGCTATCTCTATGGCTACGGGCTCGACTACAAGGGCTACTTCAGAAATGCCGCCGGGATCTATGCGGTCGCCGATGAAGACGTGTAGGCGCGACAGCTTTATGGGTATTTGTTGAAACGGGAATATAAGTGCCCGCTTTTTGACACCTTTTGAGCTTTGGTATACATCCTCACCCGAGTGTTGCTTCAGCGTGATCGGTCCTCCCGGGGCGGCGGTATCGTCCCCCGCGGGGCGCGTAACCTCGGTACCGCGGGGACGCGACGACCGCACGACCCATAACGATCGGAGGATGGTGTATGTCGACACTAGAAAGTTACCGCAAAACACATGCGGAGCTACGTCAGATGATCGAAGATCTCAGGTCGCTCCTCACGCCCGAGCAACTGCGGATTCGTCCCAATGCCAAAACCGCCTACGAGCTGTTGTGCGATCTGGGTACGAAGGTTCGCAGCCATCTTGCGGCAGAGGATCGCGGTCTCTACCCGAGCCTCTTGATTCACGAAGATCCCAAGGTCAAGTCGATCGCCTGGGGCTTCATCAGCGGTGAAAAGCCCTTGCGCAAGACCTTCGACGATTATCATAAGCACTGGCTGAAGAACTGCGATTTCAACTTTACGGAAGATTTTCTTGCCGAAACGCAGGAGATCTTCGACATGGTCGACAAGCGCATCGATCGCGAAGAACAGGTCCTCTTTCCGAAGCTGATCGAGATCGGCATCTTTACCGATCGACCCGGAAGGCGCGGCGCGAGGTCGTTCAATCCGTCGGTCTGACCGTCGATCGTCGCAGCGCTCGACGACGAGAATCCGGCGCCGCAAGGCGCCTTTTTTTGGCTTACACGCTGCCCTCCGCTAGACTGCACAGCCCCTTTTCGAGTCACTTCCGGACGTGGTCAACGCATGAGTCTTCTCGCCATCATCGGTGGATCTGGATTTTCGGACTTTCCCGCCTTGGAGATCGAGGCATCGCGTCGCGTCGAAACCCCCTTCGGCGAGACCTCGGCGCCGGTAGCGAGCGGACGCCTGGACGGTGCGCAGATCCTCTTCCTTCCGCGTCACGGCGCCGGTCATCGGCTGCCACCTCATCGGATCAACTACCGAGCCAATCTGTGGGCGCTGCGCGCCCTGGGCGCCGAGCGTGTCGTCGGACTGGCGGCGGTCGGCGGGATCGGTGCGCGCTTCGCCCCGCTTGCGTTGGCGGTTCCGCACGATCTCGTGGATTACACCTACGGACGCGAGCACAGCATCTACGACGGGGATCAGGGCGGACTGGATCATGTCGACATGACCTCGCCCTATTGCGAGGAGCTGCGCCGGGTTTTGATCCGCGCCTGCGCCGAATCCGGTCATCCGGCGATCGAGGACGGCGTCTATGCCGCGACCCAGGGCCCGCGGCTCGAAACGACCGCCGAGATTGCCCGGCTCGAGCGCGACGGCTGTGATCTGGTCGGGATGACCGGCATGCCCGAGGCCGGGATCGCGCGGGAGCTCGGACTTTGCTATGCGAGCCTGGCGTTCGTCGTGAATTGGGCGGCGGGAAAAGGCGAGGGCGTCATCACGATGGCCGAGATCGAGTCACATCTGCGCGAGTGTGTCGGGCGTGTACGAACGGTGCTCGGGATCGTCGCCACATCGCATTGATGCGCCGGTCGCTGCGGGCTGGAGCGCATCCAAAGGGGGCCGATGCGCAAAGGGGGCGCAAGGTGCTTAAGTACATCAGGAAACTCTGATATCATGATCTACCCTTCCCACGACTTCATCTTCCAGGAGAATCCGAAATGGCCACCGAGGATACTGCTCCCAAACGCTCCAGTTTTGGTTGGATCCCAAAGCTCTCGCTTTGGGCGGTCGTGATCGCTTTCGGTTATTTGTATCTGAGCTCGGTCGACCGCGGCACTACCGGCGATACGACACAGGTTGCGCTGGCCGACGAGAGCGGTGTCGAGGCCGAAGGGCTCGAGAAGTGGGCCGACAAGCTCGGGGAGCTTACGGCATCGGCCGAAACCCTGATCGCCGATGTGACGGCCGCCGGGGCGGACGGGTTCAACAAGGTCGTTGATAAGGTCAAGGACCTGAGCGGCTCGGCCGAGACCGAAACAGCCGAAACCCTCCCCCCCGAGGCGGCACCGACCGAGGTCGCGAATGCCGAGCCGATCGCTGCCGAGCCGGCCGTCGTGGAGTCAAGCCCCGCCGCGCAGGAACCCGCCGCCAAGCCCGCGCCCATGCAGGTTGCGGAAGACCGTCCGGCAGCCTCCGCATTCAATCGTCATTCCGCTCCCTTGCCCGCGACCGCTGCGGCTCGCCCGACAAGCCCGGAGCCGACCTCCGAGCAGGCATCCGAAGTCACGCTCGAAGAGACTGCCCCCGCCATGGCGACCACTGCCTCGCCGCCGATTAAAGATGCCGAGGCAACCGTCTTCGCCGAGTCCCTGATGGGGGACGAGCCGGCATCCGGATCGGCCGACGTCGCCGCGCCCATGTCCGCGCCGATCACGCAGGGTTTCGCACCGGTCCCGGTGGTGCCCCAGCCGCTGGCACCCATGGAGAGTGCCTATGCGCCGACCATGGCCGCGCCCGGTGCTCCCGAGCTCGATCGCCGCCAGGACAGTGCCGCTGAGTATCGGGCGCGCATGATGGCCGAGTATGAAAACATGCGGCGTGCCGCAGACCAACGTGCCCGCGCATACTGGGAGCAGATGCAGGTACCGGGTCCGATGGCCGCGCCCATGGGGTATCCCGCTTACGGTTACGGTCCGGGTTACGCTCCTGCATACGGCGCACCGGCCTACCAGCGCTAGTTCCGGCCGAGCGGGTTCGTCGCATCCGCATGCGAGTGGATGCGCGGATTCGCTCCCTGGAGGACGCAGGCGCGAGCGGTTGTTCAATAGCCTGGCTCGGTCTCGTGGCGCAAGGGTTGCCGGCAGCGGCGACAGAGATAGACGGTTCCTTGTCGGCAGATTCGGTTGTGGCGAATGCTGCTGATCTGGTGTGTACCGCATCCGCAGCGATACAGAAATCGCTGCAGGGATCGCGTACGCAACTTCGACACGTCGTACCGATGGCAACGCGACGGCTCGACGCCGAAATGACGCATGACGGCTTGCCATTCGGCCCCGTGTGGCCGAATGCACGCCCCGTGCTTGGTGAAGGCCACGACATGGGCGACCTCGTGCGGCACGGTTTCGGCGACGAAAACCTCGGGGTGCAGGCCTAAAAGCGCTGCATTGTATCGGATGAGTGCGAACGACCTGTCACGCATCCGCGCCTGCCCTGCCGCGGTCCCGCGAAGGTCGAAGCGGATCTCGACCCGAGGCATGGCGAGGCGCAGCCAAGCCTCCGCCTCGCGCAGCAGCGCTCCGGTCCGGGCCTTGGCATGCTCGAGCGGGGAAAGGCCCGCCTCGGGCTCGCTTGTGATCGATTCGCGTGTCATCGGATCCTCGTTGTCCTGATTCCGCTGCTTGGCCGCCCTGTCTTGGCCGTTCGCCGCCCGACGCCGAGCCTTGTCGGTATCGCGCGACCGTGCCGGAGTGCGTGCGTCATCCGGCTCCTGCATGCTCGCAGACTGCACCGCAGATGGCGCGTTCGGCAACCGGCGGGCGGCTCGTCGGCGCTGCCGGAGCCGACGACAAGCCGAACCGGCACCCTGTTGCGTGGCGTGTGACCGCCTCAACGATCTTGCGGATCAAGGTTGAACCGGATACACTCCAAGGGCTTCGTAGTTGAAGTCTCCTGCGAGTACCTTGAAGGTCGGCGTTTCTCAAGAACCCCTTCGATGGGGTTTTTTTATCTCGGGCCTTTCGTCGCTGCCGGACCTCGGGCCGGCGGCCTCCCGCGTAAGCCGGTCCGCCGGGTGTCACCTGTCCCGTGTCTCGCATGTGCGGTCCGTTGTCCAGGGTCCGGGATCGGTGCCGGGATCTGAATCGGCGCGGTCGCCGATCGATGCCGGGCGGTGGTTTCGTTCCGGGGGGCGTCTCGGGCAGGGGCGGAATCTTTAAGTCGTTGGGCCGATGGCCCAATTTTTGTTTCTGAAGGGCGTACGATGGAGCCTGCGGACAGTCGTCTCAACCTATTGGCCCGCGAGGTGGTCGAACCTCTGGGCTACGAGCTCGTCGGTGTCGAGCTGTTTCAGCGCGGCGCGAGCGGCGCCACGCTGCGGGTCTACATCGACCACGAGCGCGGCATCGGACTCGACGATTGCGCCGCCGTGAGCGACCAGTTGAGTGCGGTTCTGGACGTCGAGGACCCGCTCCAGGGTCGCTACGACCTCGAGGTGTCGTCGCCCGGGTTGGATCGGCCGCTGGTGTTTCCCGAGCACTTTCGGCGTTTCGAAGGCTCGCGCGCCAAGGTGCGATTGAGCGAGAAGCTCGACGGGCGACGCAGTCTGGAAGGTGTTCTTCGGGGATGCGAAGACGGCATCGTCAGCCTTGAAGCAGACGGTCGTCTCTGGGCGATCCCCGTGAATCGGATCGAGATTGCCCGCCTCGTCCCCGTCTTTTGACGTCGCCGAGCGAGCTTAGTCACGGACCAGCGTAGCCGCATTCGGTCAAGTCGCACGTCGGTTGTCGATGGCATCGGCCCGGACCTGTTGCGAGCCGGATCTATTGAGTCGGATGAGGTGGAATGAGTAAAGAGATCTTATTGGTCGTGGAGGCCGTCTCGAACGAGAAGGACGTCCCCGAAGGCGTCATCTTCGAGGCCATCGAGGCTGCGTTGGCGTCGGCCACCCGCAAGAAACACGGCGGGGAGATCGATGTGCGCGTGGCGATCGACCGCAAGACCGGCGACTATCGCTCCTTCCGGCGCTGGGAGATCGTACCCGATCCCGAACAGGGCGTGCTGGATGCTCCATCGCGCCAAATTACCGCGTCCGCGGCACAGATTCTCGAGCCCGCGCTCGGTCCGGGCGACTTCATCGAAGAAGAGATCGATTCGGAGCTGTTCGGTCGGATTGCGGCCCAGACCGCCAAGCAGGTCATCGTGCAGAAGGTCCGCGAGGCCGAGCGCGCGAAGATCGTGGAGGCGTTCGGCGAGCGTAAAGGTCAATTGGTGACCGGCATCGTGAAGAAGGCCGAGCGCGGCACCATCATGGTGGATCTCGGCAGCAACGCCGAGGCGCTTGTTCCGCGCGACCATGTGATCCCTCGCGAGTCGGTGCGCCCCGGCGATCGACTGCGCGGCTATCTCTACGATGTCCGCTCCGAGCCCAAGGGTCCGCAGCTGTTCGTCAGTCGTACCGCCCCGGAGCTGCTGATCGAGCTGTTCAAGCTCGAGGTGCCGGAGGTGGGAGAGGGGCTGATTCGGATTCTCGGCGCTGCACGTGATCCGGGCTCGCGCGCCAAAATCGCCGTGAAGACCATGGATGCACGCATCGATCCCGTCGGCGCCTGTGTCGGGATGCGCGGCTCGCGCGTGCAGGCGGTTTCCAACGAGCTCAACGGCGAGCGTGTCGATATCATCCTGTGGGACGATAATCCCGCCCAATACGTCATCAACGCCATGTCCCCGGCCGATGTCGTCTCGATCGTCATCGACGAAGAAGCGCGCAGCATGGATGTCGCCGTCAAGGAAGAGAATCTTGCGCAGGCGATCGGACGCAACGGTCAAAACGTGCGCCTTGCCAGTCAGTTGACTGGCTGGGAGCTCAACGTCATGAACGAAGAGGATGCGGCGGCTAAAGGCGAGCAGGAAGCCATTCGTTCGGTCCAGACCTTCATGGATCAGCTCGGGGTCGACGAAAATCTCGCGGCCATCCTGGTCGAAGAGGGTTTCAGCACGGTCGACGAGGTGGCTTACGTGCCCCTGGTCGAGATGCAGGCGATCGACGAGCTCGACGACGATACGATCGAGCTGCTGCGCGAGCGAGCAAACGACGTCTTGCTGACGCGTGCGATCGCGACCGAGGAGGACGGGGCTCGGGATCCTGCGCAGGATCTGCTGGATATGGACGGGATGGACGAGCCGTTGGCCTATGCCCTTGCGGAACGCGGCGTGGCCACAGTCGAGGATCTCGCCGAGCAGTCGGTCGATGACCTGCTGGATATCGACGGGATGGACCGCGAGCGTGCGGCCCGCTTGATCATGAAGGCCCGCGAGCCCTGGTTTGCGGACGCCCCGCAGGAATAGAGGAATAAAGGTCAGTTCATGAGTGAAGTCACGGTCAAGCAACTCGCCTCTACGGTCGGCATCCCGGTTGAGCGTCTCCTGACACAGCTGAACGAGGCAGGCATCACCGCGGAAAACGCGGAGACCACCTTGACGGAGCAGGAGAAACTTCAGCTTCTCGGCTACCTGCGTCGCAGCCACGGTAAGGCCGAGGCCGACAGCGGTACCACGCCCGGTCAAGTTACGCTCAAGCGCAAGTCGGTCAGCGAGCTGCGCCAGCCCGCAGCGGCTCCACGGGGAAATGTCGGAAGTACGCGACCGACCCCGGCCGCGCGGGCCAAGACCGTGAGTGTCGAGGTTCGGCGCAAACGGACCTACGTCAAGCGCGCCGATGAGCCGGTTCCGCCGCCCTCGGCAGCCAGTGCCCAGCAGAGGCCGGCCGTGGAACGCGCCCGGCCTCAGCGTGAGCGTCCGGCATCCTCGGCGCCCGCGCATGACGGAGGGCGTCGCCGTATCGAGCTCGAGGCGTTGCGTGCCGAGCAGGAGGCGCGCCGGCTTGCCGAGCAGGAAGATCAGGAGCGCCTAGCGCGCGAGCAGGACGAGAAGCGTCGGATCGAGGAGCAGGAGCGACGTGTCGCCGAGGCGGCGCGTGCGGCAGAAGAGGCGGCTCGCCTTGCTGCCGAGGCGGAGGCGCGAGCGGCTGCGAGTGCTGCCATCGAGATCGAGAGTGCGATCGAGGCGGACGAAGAGGAGCCCGTGGCGGCGGCCGTCGTGCGTCGCGCCGAGGCCTCGAAGCCGAAGAAAGCGCCTCTGAAGAAACCGGCCGAGCCCACCGAGAAGGAGCGTTCGGTCAAGAAGGCCGGGCGCAAGGATAGCTCACGTGGCCGCGAGGTCGCGGTTGCACCGAGCGCCGATTACGAAGAAATCGACTCCGCGGGCGGTGCTGCCGGCCGCGGACTGCGCCGCAAGAAGAAGACGCTCAAGCCGCAGCTCCAAGACAAGCACGTCTTCCAAAAGCCGACCGCGCCCGTCGTTCGCGAGGTCGAGATCCCCGAGGTGATCTCGGTCGGCGAGTTGGCCAGTCGCATGTCGGTGAAGGCCTCGGAGGTCATTCGCGAGCTCTTCAAGCAGGGCATGATGGTGACCATCAACCAGACGCTCGATCGCGACACCGCGACCATCGTCGTGGAGGAGCTCGGTCACACGGCGATCCGTGCCGACGAGCGCGATGCCGAAGGCGTGTTGATGGAAGAGGTCCAGGAGCAGGTCGAGCAGGCCGAGATGCTGCCGCGTCCGCCGGTCGTGACCATCATGGGTCATGTCGACCACGGCAAGACCTCGTTGCTCGACTATATCCGACGCACCCGTGTCGCCTCCGGCGAAGCGGGCGGGATCACCCAGCACATCGGCGCCTATCACGTCGAGACGGAGAAGGGCACGGTCTCCTTCCTCGATACCCCGGGCCATGCTGCCTTCTCGGCGATGCGTGCCCGCGGGGCCAAGGTCACGGACATCGTCATCCTGGTGGTGGCGGCCGACGACGGCGTGATGCCGCAGACCGTCGAGGCCATCCAGCACGCCCGTGCCTCCGGGGTCCCGATCATTGTTGCGATCAACAAGATCGACAAGCCGGACGCCCATCCGGATAAGGTGATGCAGGAGCTCACGCAGCACCAGGTCGTCGCCGAGGAGTGGGGCGGCGACACCATGATGGTGCAGGTCTCGGCCAAGACCGGCGACGGCATCGATGATCTGTTGGACGGGATCCTGCTGCAGTCCGAGGTGCTCGAGCTGAAGGCCGCCGTCGACGGGCCTGCACGCGGGACCATCGTCGAGTCCAGTCTGGATAAGGGGCGCGGTCCGGTCGCGACCGTTCTGGTTCAATCCGGAACCCTGCGTCGCGGCGACATCATCGTCAGCGGCGGGGAGCACGGCCGCGTTCGCGCCATGTTCGACGAGGCCGGAGCGCCGGTCGAGGCGGCCGGGCCGTCGATCCCGGTGCAGGTGCTGGGTCTCTCGGGCACGCCTTATGCCGGCGACGACGTCATGACGGTCGCCGACGAGCGCCGGGCACGCGAGGTCGCGGAATTCCGCTCGGCGCGCTCGCGTCAGAGCCGTTTCGACGAGCAGCGCGGCGTCACGCTGGATCAGCTCTTCGCGCAGATCAAAGACGGCGAGCAGAAGAGCGTCAATCTCATCATCAAGGCGGACGTGCAGGGCAGTCTCGAGGCACTCAAGGACAGTCTGCTCAAACTCGGGAACGAAGAGGTCAAGGTCGCGCTGGTCGCGGTCGGTGTGGGCGGCATCACTGAATCCGATGCCAACCTGGCCGTCACCTCCAACGCCATCCTGCTCGGGTTCAATGTCCGGGCCGATGCCGCGGCACGCCGTGTGATCGAGGAGAAGGGCCTCGACCTGCGCTACTACAGCATCATCTACGAGCTGATCGACGACGTGAAGAAGGCCATCTCGGGCCTGCTCAGTCCGATCGTCACGGAGGAGATCATCGGCCTGGCTCAGGTGCGCGACGTCTTCCGCTCATCGAAGTTCGGCGCGGTTGCCGGCTGCATGGTGACCGAGGGCGTGATCCGTCGCAACAGCCCGATCCGCGTGCTGCGCAACAACGTCGTGGTCTACGAAGGCGCGCTCGAATCCCTGCGTCGCTTCAAGGACGACGTGAGCGAGGTGAAGAACGGCATCGAGTGCGGTATCGGCGTGAAGAACTACAACGACGTGCAGCCGGGCGACCAGATCGAGGTCTTCGAGCGGACCGAACGGCCCCGCGAGATCTGATCGGATGAAGGAATTCGCCCGTACGGAGCGCATCGGCGCCGAGCTGAAGCGTGTACTCTCCACGTTGGTGCGCGACGAGGTGAATGATCCGCGTCTTGCCAACATTACAGTCCACGAGGTGCGGGTGACGCGTGACTTGGCGCACGCCAAGGTGTTCTTCACTTGCTTTCCGACGGACGACGAGGCCGCCGAGCAGACGCGTCTGCTCAACGGGCGGCTCGCCGGATTCCTCCGTCACGGTCTCGCCCAACGCGTGCGTCTTCGGACTATCCCGCAGCTGCATTTCGTTTTCGACGAGTCGATCGGCAAGGGCGAGCGTCTCGCGGCGCTGATCGCGCAAGCGGTCGGGCAGTCCGACACATCCACGCATCAAGACGCCGAGCAGGAGCCGCAGGTTAATGGGACGCCGTCGTAATACAGGCCGAGATGTCACCGGCATCCTGTTGCTGGATAAGCCGCTGGGCCTGTCGTCGAACGACGCCCTGCAACGCGTGAAGCGGTTCTACCGCGCCGCCAAGGCCGGTCATACCGGGAGCCTCGATCCTCTGGCGACCGGGCTCTTGCCCTGCTGTCTCGGCGATGCGACCAAATTCTCCGCCTATCTGCTGGATGCGGATAAACGCTACCGGGTGCGCGTGCGCCTGGGCGTGACCACCACGACCGCCGATGCCGAGGGCGAGGTCATCGTCGACGAGCCGGTCGTCGGGATCGACGAGGCGCGCGTACGCGAGGTGCTGCTCGGTTTTCTCGGCACCATCTCGCAACTGCCGCCGATGCACTCGGCCGTAAAGCACCAAGGGCAACGCCTCTATAAGCTGGCTCGCCAGGGTTTGGAGGTCGAGCGCACGCCGCGCGAGATTCAGATCTTCGCGCTCGATCTGCTCTCGATGGATCTACCCGAGATCGAGCTGGACGTGCATTGCTCCAAGGGCACCTATGTCCGTACGCTGGCCGAAGATATCGGTCGCATGCTGGGCTGCGGCGCCCATGTCAGCGGACTGCGCCGCACCGCCGTGGGGCCTTATACGGAAACCGCCGGTCCCTTCGTCGGCCTGGACCGGATCGAGGCGATGGCCGGGGAAGACGACATGGCCGGTCTGGATGCGCTGCTCCTGCCGCTCGACAGCGCTCTGGGTCACTGGCCGGCGGTGCGCCTCTCCGCCGATGCCGCCTTTTATCTGCGGCAAGGCCAAGCGGTCTTGATCCCGCAGGCGCCGACGGATGGACTGGTCCGGCTCTATGACCCGTCGCAGATCTTCGTCGGTGTCGGCAGTATCCTCGACGACGGGCGGGTTCAGCCCAAGAGGCTGATTTAGACGTTTGAGATCCGCCGGCGATGAGCGCCGAGCAACCCGCAATGCCGCAATGCGAATGCGCTTTGCGGGATCCAAGGAAACGTTTCAAACCCACGGTCCGATCCCCTGATGTCATTGTCGGGGCGACCCATCCCTCTCCCGAATCGGAGACGGACCAGGACCTTTTTTCTCCATCACTGACTTGGGAGACCACCAATGACAATGACCGCAGCCGAGAAAAAACAGATTGTCGAAGACTACCGTCGTGCCGATACCGACACGGGGTCTCCGGAGGTGCAGGTCGCGCTCCTGACCGCGCGCATCCTGCAGCTCACCGATCATTTCAAGGAGCACAAGCACGATCATCACTCGCGCCGCGGTCTGGTGCGTATGGTCAATTCACGTCGTAAGCTGCTCGATTATCTCAAGCGCAAGGATCTCGACCGCTATCGCGAGCTGATTACGCGTCTCGGCCTGCGCCGCTGACACGCCTCCCGACTCGGCGATCGGGCGGTCGGGATGCCCCCGATTCGCCCGCTCCCCGCGGAATGGATGCCGCCGGCGGCACCGACGCACAGCCCTGTCACCACGGCGCCTGCAGGCGCGCCTCATGTGCAGGGGCCCAAGGCCCGGCGCTACGACGGACCACATACCCCGAGGATCTACTTGTGATTCCCAAAGCTATCGTGAAGCAATTCAAGCTCGGCGACCAGACAGTGACGCTCGAGACCGGCGAGATCGCGCGCCAGGCCGACGGCGCCGTGCTGGTCAATGTCGACGATACGGTTGTTCTGGTCACGGTCGTCGTCGACAAGCGCCCCGGCGCGGTGCGCGACTTCCTGCCCTTGACCGTCGACTATCAAGAGAAGACCTATGCCGCCGGCCGTATCCCCGGTGGCTTCTTCCGTCGCGAAGGGCGTCCGAGCGAGGTCGAGATTCTGACCTCGCGTCTGATCGACCGTCCGATTCGCCCGCTGTTTGCGAAGGGCTTCAGGCAAGAGATTCAGGTGATCGCGACGGTCAAGTCGCTGAACCCTGCAGTCAATCCCGAGGTTCCTGCGATGCTCGGCGTCTCCGCCGCATTGGCGATCTCGGGTGTCCCCTTCAACGGACCGGTCGGCGCGGTCCGCGTCGGCTACAAGAACGGCGAGTACATCCTCAACCCGGCTGTGGTCGGCGTGGGTCCGGATTCGGATCTCGATCTGATCGTTGCCGGCACCGAAAAGGCCGTCTTGATGGTCGAGTCCGAGGCGCGCGGTCTCTCCGAGGAGATCATGCTCGGCGCCGTGCTGTTCGGTCACGAGCAGATGAAGCCGGCCATTGCCGCGATCCGCGAGCTGGCCGCCGAAGCGGGCAAGCCCCCGATTCAATGGACGCCTGTCGTGGCGGATGAAGCACTCGCCGATGCCGTGGCGAGCGCCTGCGGCGAGCGCATCGCCGAGGCCTACCGCATCAAGGAGAAGCAGGACCGTTATGCGGCCCTGGACGCGGTGCGTGCGTCCGTCGTTGCGGATCTGTGCGGCGGCGACGCACCGACCTGGACCGAGCAGCAGGTCATGGGTGCGATCGAGAAGTTCGAGAAGACCACCGTGCGCAGCTCGATCATCGCCGGCAATCCACGTATCGACGGCCGCGACAACGTGACTGTGCGTCCCATCACGATTCGCACCGGCGTGCTGCCGCGCACCCACGGCTCGGCGCTCTTTACACGCGGCGAGACGCAGGCGCTGGTCATCACGACCCTCGGCACCGAGCGTGATTCGCAGATCATCGACGCGCTGGAAGGCGAGCGGCGCGAGCACTTCATGCTCCACTACAACTTCCCGCCCTTCTGCGTCGGCGAAACGGGACGTGTGGGCTCACCGAAGCGCCGCGAGGTCGGCCACGGCCGGTTGGCCAAACGCGGCGTGCTCGCCGTGATGCCGAGTATCGAAGAGTTCCCCTATTCGGTGCGCGTGGTCTCCGAGATCACCGAGTCCAACGGCTCGAGTTCCATGGCCAGTGTCTGCGGCACCAGCCTTTCGCTGATGGATGCCGGCGTGCCGGTGAAGGCGCCGGTGGCCGGTGTGGCGATGGGCTTGATCAAGGAAGGCGATGCCTTCGCCGTGCTGACCGACATCATGGGCGACGAGGATCACCTCGGCGANNCATGGACTTCAAGGTGGCCGGCACATCCGAGGGCATCAACGCCCTGCAGATGGACATCAAGATCGAGGGCATCACCGCCGAGATCATGAAGACCGCACTCGACCAGGCGAAGGCCGGTCGGCTGCATATCCTCGGCGAGATGAACAAGGTCATCGGTGCACACCGCTCCGAGATGTCCGAGCATGCCCCGCGCATCATCGAGCTGAAGATCCATCCCGAGAAGATCCGTGATGTCATCGGCAAGGGTGGCTCCGTCATCCGCGCCATCACGGAAGAGACCGGCGCGACCATCGACATCAACGACGACGGCGTGGTCAAGATCTTCTCGGTCGAGAAGGCCGCCGGCGAGGAGGCCAAGCGCCGGATCCGTCTGATCACGGCCGATGTCGAGGTGGGGAAGATCTACGAGGGTCGTGTCGCACGCCTGATGGATTTCGGTGCCTTCGTGACCATCCTGCCGGGACGCGACGGTCTGGTGCATATCTCGCAGATCTGCGAGGAGCGCGTCCAGAGCGTGAGCGACAAGCTCTCCGAGGGCGACCAGGTCCGTGTAAAAGTCCTGGAAGTCGACAAGCAAGGCCGCATCCGCTTGAGCATGAAGGCGATCGAGCCGGGCGAGTAATCGCCACGTCTCATGGTATGTCGAAAAGGGGCCGATGGCCCCTTTTTTGTCGCTTCAAGCGGCTGGAAGCCGCTTTGAGGACCAGCCGAAGAGCGTTCAGCGCGGTTCGCGGGAGCTTCGTGTTGAGCGCGACCCTGCCGGCCGTCGGGGCGGTGGAAGAGGACGACTGAAGGTCGTCTATCCCGGGGGGCGGCGCGAAGTGCTAGGATCGTTCGACGAGTCGATCATACAAAGGCCATCCACGTATGACAAAGCGTCCGCTCCGCCCACCGATAGCCTTCGGTCTGATCGTCATCGGCGACGAGATCCTCAAGGGCTCCCGCGTCGATGCTCATCTGAGCGCCTTCAAGGGTATGACCGGCGAGCGCGGTCATGAGTTGGCCTGGCACTGGTTGCTCCCCGACGATCCCGAGGTGCTGGTTGCCCATCTGCGTTTTTCGATGGGGCGCCCGGACCCGGTCTTCGTCTGCGGCGGGATCGGCGCGACACCGGACGATCACACCCGCGCATGCGCCGCGACCGCGGCCGGTTTGGAGCTGGTGCGTCATCCCGAAGCCAAGGCGTTGCTTGAGGAGAAGTTCGGTGCCGAGGCCTATCCCAACCGTATCCTGATGGCGGATCTGCCTGCCGGATGCGAGCTGATTCCGAATCCGATCAACCGGATCCCCGGTTTTTCGCTGCGCGGGCACTGGTTTCTGCCGGGTTTTCCGCAGATGGCCTGGCCGATGGCGCACTGGGTCTTGGAGCGGTTCTACGGCGTCTCGGAGCCGGTGCAGGAGCGGGCCTTCGCACTTTTCGAAACCCCGGAAAGCAGCCTGATCCCGGTGATGCGCGATCTCGGCGACCGGTTCCCTGATCTCAAGCTCTTCAGCCTGCCCCATATGGGCGAGAATGCCCATATTCGATTGGGCTTTCGCGGACGCAGCGGGATCGAAGAGGCGATGCACGCCCTGCGCGAACGCCTCGAACGCGACTCGATTCCTTATCGAGAGGCAGAGTCGGATGCCCTGCGTGCTTGACAAAAAACCGCCATGACAGGTGAGTGCGCCATGGCGTTGAATTGCTTGCTGCTGAATTGAAGCCTGAATGCGCGTCGTCAACGCCGCTGCGCACACGGCGCGAGCGCGGCGTCGGTCGACGAAATGGGATCGAGATCGTCGTCGGCATTGCGCCCGGCACGCCTTTTGCTCAATACTGCGCGGGCGCTTTGGACGCAAGCTCTAGAGGAGAGATAGAGAGATAAGCATTCCAGCAAGTATTATCGTCGTTGAAGACGACCCGCGCATGGGCGGTGTTTTGACGCGTCATCTGACGCGAGCGGGTTACCTGGTGTCGGTCGCGGACAATGGATCGGAGATGCGTCGCCTCTATCGTCGCGATGGGGCGGATCTGGTGCTCTTGGACCTCAATCTGGGAGGTGAGAACGGCATGGATCTGGTGCGCGAGCTCGTCGCCTCCTCGAACGCGGCCGTCATGATCGTGACCGGGCGCGCTGACCTCCAGGATCGCATCGAGGGTTTGAATGCCGGTGCCGACGATTACATCATCAAGCCCTTCGAGGTCGAGGAGCTGCTCGCGCGCATCCGATCCGTGCTCAGACGACAGGCGTTCGGGACGAGCGTTCACGACGCGATCCAACTCGGCACGCTCACGCTCGAGCCGAGCGCCATGACCTTGAGCGAGACGGCGAGCGGCATCTGCGTGCGATTGACGGAGACGGAATCCCGCATCCTGGCCACCTTGATGCGTCAGTACGGACGGGCCGTGAGCCGCGCACAGTTGCTGAACCGCGAGCTGCAGAACCCGGAAGACCGCACCGTGGATGTCCACATCGGCAACATTCGGCGAAAGCTGCGCGACAGCGGTATACGCGAGCTCGTCATCTGGCCGGTGCGAGGCTACGGCTACCGCCTGAGATTCGAGCGCGATTGACCGCCTCCGAGACCCTCGCAGCCGTCCCAACCAGATCCACATGGTCCGAGCGGAAGCCGCGCAGGTCTGCAGCGACAGGCACCGCTCGAGGGCTCGAAAGAGCCTGGAGCAACTTTACAAATATTGACTTGAAGAGATCGATATCGGTTCGGCATGCTGAGAGGTTGACTTGAAGTTGATTGGCCCCGCCAGGAGGCTCCGCCATCGCCCGAAATCGATTCTGCAGTTGGGTTCCGCGTCGTGTGCTGCTGGGAGGCTTGCCATGCGTTTGATGTGTCTGGACGATGATCCTCGAATCGAGGCGGTTCTGGGGCGCTTCCTGAAGCGCTTCGGGCATGCCGCGGATTTTCATGTGTCGGTCTCCTCCTTCAAGGCAGCACTCGAGACAGATCTTCCCGACCTCATCCTTCTCGATCTCGGTCTGGGCCAGGAGAACGGCATCGATGTCATCCACTGGCTGGCCGAGGCTCATCCCCGAATTCCGATTGTCCTGCTCTCGGGGCAGGGCGACGATCTGCTCGATACCGCGCGACGCATCGCCCGCTCGACGGGGGTTCAGGTCCTCGGGACCGTGTCGAAGTCTCGAATGGTGAAGGAGCTTCCCGCAATCCTTGCAAAGGGCATCACGGCGCCATCGGGACGTACTCACCAAGAGCCGCAACCCCGGGATGTCCTCACCCGGCGGGAGTTGGAATGGCAGATCCGTACCGGCGCAATCTTTCCCTATTTCCAACCGATCGTGTCGCCGGCAGACGGACGCCTGAAGGGTGCCGAGGTGCTCGCACGCCTGAGACTGCCGTCCGGACAGATCCTCGGTGCCGGCGAGTTCATTCCGCTCGCCGAGTCGAGCGGTCTCATCTACGAGGTCACCGCGAGCCTGGTCGAGCGTCTGCTCGAGTCGACCGAGACGCTCGCCGGATCGGACCTGAGCTTCGTCTCGGTTAATCTCTCGCCGCTGGTCCTGCAGCAGGAGCGGGCCTTGGTGCTGGTGCGACGCTTGGTCGACGGGCTCGCGGGCATCTGTCGCGTCAAGATCGAGATCACCGAAAGCGCCGCCAGTGCCTATCCCGATATCGTGCGCAGCGTGGCGGCTCAGATCCATCTCATGGGCGTGTCCCTGGCGATCGACGATTTCGGCGTCGGCTACTCCTCGATGCGCTCGCTCGCCGAGCTGCCGTTCGACACGCTGAAGATCGATCTGTCGTTCGTCTCGGAGATGTGCGATTCACCGAAGGGGCTCAGATTGCTGCGTGCGATGGTCGGCTTCGGCCAGACCCTGGGGTTGCAGGTGATTGCCGAGGGAGTCGAGACGGAGGCGCAGCGTCGACTGTTGATCCAAGCAGGTGCCGATCTCGCGCAAGGCTACCTGTTCGGAAAGCCCATGACCGCGGAGCGTCTGGCGAGCACCTTCCGGGTGCAGACGCGGGATCCCGAGCCCGAACCCGATCCCCAACCGGCGCCGGCGCCGGCGCGGAGCCTGCCGACCGGGCGCACCGACGCGGCCGAGACCAGGCGCGCCATTATGGTCGTCGACGACGACCAGCGCATGCTGCATGCCACCGCACGCCTCGTCACGGCGTGGGGTTGCCGCTGCGAGACCTTCGTGGATGCACGCAGCGCATTGCAGATCTGCGAAGAGGCTGCCCCGGCCTTGCTGATTGTCGATATCTATATGCCGGAGCTCGATGGGTTCGAGGTGATCAAGCGCATGCGCCGGATCGCGCCGTCGACGCGGATCCTCGCGGTCAGCGGCGATGCGGTGCGCGAACACCACACCGATGCGCTGGACATGTGTCGAGTCTTGGGCGCGGATGCGATCCTGCAGAAGCCAATTGCCCCGGATCAGCTTCGGGCCGTGCTCGAGCGTCTGATCGGTGGACCGGCCGCGATGTTGCCGTGAGCCGGTTCCGCACCGCCGCACTGACGCTTCTGTTGGCCGCGCTCGCCGTAGCCGGCAACCATTTCAACCTCTCGCTCTTCTTCGGCCTGCAGATCATCTTCGGGTCCATCGCCGTCTTGTTGGCCATTGTCTGGCTCGGAACCCGTGCCGGATTGGTCGTCGCGCTCGCCTCGGGCGCCTACAGCTACCTCCTTTGGGATCACCCCTATACGCTGGTGATTTTTCTTGCCGAGGCCGCCTTCGTCGGCTGGCATCGGGATCAGGCACGACGACACGGTCGCGAGGTGCCTGTTCTCGGTGTCTCCGTGGCGCTCTATTGGACTTTCATCGGCATCCCGTTGGTTCTGTTGTTTTACCGCGCGGCCATGGGGATGGTCTGGCATCAAACCCTGTTGGTCGCGGTCAAACAGTCCCTGAACGGCATCCTGAACGCGGCCTTGGCCGGTCTGATTGTCATGGTGGTGGCCGCGGTGAGACGTCGCCCGGGCAGCCTCTCGGCCCGACAGGTGTTGTTCACTCTCTTCCTCTCGGGGTTTTTGCTGCCGACGATCCTCGTCGTGGCTTTGGAGAATCGCGATCTCAAGGCTCATTTGGAGCAGGATATCGCCGATCGTCTCAGGACATTCGGCGTGCTCACGATCCACAATCTCGAGACGCGCGCAACACCAACGCCGCTCGAGCGGGCCGAGATCCTGGCCCATGTCCAGGCGATGGCGCGGCTCTTCGGCGACACCTTGCCCGAGAATGCCGAGCTTGAGATCCGGCCGCTCGGGCCGTCGGAGGACCTCGGGCAGAACGCAGCCGCGGCGAACATCGGCGTCGCCCGAACGGCAGCCGACGATCTGATGATTCTCCTGCCCGCGCAATGGTATCCCTCGCGGATGGCACTCTGGCGGCAGGCGCGCTATCGCATGATCCTGCCGCTGGCGGATTCGCCGTACGGCGGGGCCCTGTCGATCGAGATCAGCGCGGCGGCCCTGATCGACGAGCTGCAGGAGGTGATGCGGCGTTTGCTGACGATCCTGCTCGTGATCGCCGGGATCGCGATCCTGCTGGCCGATCGATTGGCCCTGTTGCTGGTGCGTCCGTTGAAGCAGCTCATGGAGGTCGCCGCCGACGTGCCCGCTCGGATCGTCGGCGGCGAGACCGTGACCATCCCGTCTGCCGGCGTCTTGGCCGAGGGGCGTGCACTGACCGATGCCTTCGGTGTCATGGTCCGCGGCCTGACCGACAGCTTTGCGACGATCGAGCGCGAGCGCGATACCCAGATCCGGCTGCGCTCGGTACGCGATCTGCAGGCGCAGATGTTGGCCGGCATGATGGCGCCCGGTGAGGACGAGCGCACGGCCGCGGAGCGACTCTGTGCCTTGGTGGAAGGGATGATCCCGGCATGCCGGTGCGTCTTGCTCAAGCAAGGCCCGGCCAAATCACTCGTGCACTTCGCCGGCTTTGACCTCGATACCGACGAGCGAGCGGCCCTGGAGCGCCGCGTGAACGAACGGGTTCGCGCCGGCGCCGACCGGATGGACGCCGGTGGCCGGTTCTTTGTCTTGGAGTCGGTTCGGGATGCGGCGGCTCGGCGGCAGACCGACACCCTCTCCGACACGGGCGGGGCCTTCTGGTGGTGCTCATCCGTGATCACCCGGGAGGGCCGGTGTGCGGCCGTGCTGGCGATCGGACCTTGTCCCTCGCGCGAGCCCGAAGCGGACGTGCCGGAGATCCTCGAGACGGCCGCGGACCTCGTCGCGCTGGCATTCGACACCCTGCGCACTCGGCGCCGGCATGATGTTCTGCTCGGCGCGTTGTCGCAGGCCGGCACCGGGATCGTCCTCGCGCGACGCCTCGCGGACTGTGACTACCGTATCAGCTACGTCAATCAGGGCTTTGAGGCGTTGACCGGCTATCGTGCCGATGAGGTGTTGGGTCTGAATTGTCGTTTCCTTCAGGCCGACGATCGCGATCAGGGCGAGCGCGCGACGATCCGTGCCGCGCTTGCGGCCGGCAACCCCTGCCAGGTCACGATTCGCAATTATCGCAAGGATGGAACGCTGTTCTGGAATGCGCTGAATCTTGCCCCGTTGGTCGATTCGCGCGGCGAGGTCACGCACTACGTCGGCATCCAACAGAACCTCACGGCGGTCAAGCAGGCCATGGAGCGTCTGGCCCGCAGCGAAACCCTGTTGCGCGAGGCGCAGGCGACTGCGCATCTGGGCAGTTGGGATCTCGATTACAGCAGCGGCCGAATCGAATGGTCCGACGAGGCGTTTCGACTGCTCGGTTATGCGCCGGGCGCCGTGACGCCGAGTGCGGAGGCGTTTAATGCGGTTGTGCCCGAAGAGGAATGCGTGCGCGTCTGGGCGGCGGTGGAGGCGGCCCTGACCAGTCCCGATGGTCTTTATGCCGTGGAGCATCGGGTGCTGGGCGCCGACGGTGTGCACAGGATCCTTCGCGCGGAAGGTCGCGCGCATTTCGCCGACGACGGAACACCCTTGCGTATCTCCGGAACTGCACTGGATATCACCGCGCAGCGCGCAGTCGAGGATGCCTTGAGGACTCAGGAAGAGCGGTATCGTCTAGTCGTGGAGAACATCGAGGATCTGGTCGTCCGCACGGATGCCGTGGGCCGGTTCGAGTACGTCAGTCCATCCTACTGCAGACTCTTCGGTCGCGACGAGGCCGGGTTGATCGGGCGTCACTTTATGCCGAGTGTCCATCCGGATGATCGTGATGCAACGACTGCCGCGATGAATGCACTCCGCCACCCGCCGTACACCTGCCTGGTCGATCAACGCGCCGAAACGGTCAAGGGATGGCGGTGGTTGCAGTGGCTCGATCGCGCTCTTGTCGACGGGGAAGGCCGAATCCAGTCGATCGTCGGAATCGGCCGAGATATCACCGAGCGTAAGAGCGCCGAGCTGGCGCTGGCGGAGGAGCGTCGCCGTCTCGCCGACATCATCGACGGGACACAGGTCGGGACCTGGGAGTGGGATCTCGTCACGAATGCCTTGACGCTCAATCCGCGCTGGGCCGAGATGTTCGGCCGTCGTCTCGAGGATTTGGAGCCGACCAGGATCGAGATTTGGCGGGCACTCTGTCATCCCGATGATCGCGAGCGAGTCGAGGCCGAAACCGCGCGTCATCTCGGCGGCGAGACCGAACATTACCGCGTTGAGTTACGGATGTTGCACGGCGACGGCCATTGGGTCTGGGTTTACAGTCAGGGCCGCATCTCGGCGCGCGATGCGCAAGGTCGGCCGCTGCGCATGACCGGTACCCATGAGGACATCACCGAGCGTAAACGCGCAGAGCTCGAGTTGATCGAGCGCGAGACGCTCGAGCGCGAGCTCCTCGATCTGGCCTCGGCCTTCGTCGGGGTCTACGACGAGAATCTCGATTCGCTGGTCAACCGAACACTCGAGCGGCTCGGCGTCTTTACCCGATCCGATCGGGCTTACGTGTTTCGATTCGATCTCGTTTCCGACACCATAAGCAACAGTCACGAGTGGGTTGCTCCGGGGATCGAGCCGATGATCGATCATCTGCAGCAGCTTCCGATCGAGCACTTCTTCGCCTCGATTCAGGTTCTGGAGTCCGGACAGGCCGTCGTGGTTCCGTGTGTGGCGGAGCTCCCGGACGCCTGGGCCACGGAGCGCGAGATCCTTCAGTTCCAAGCGATCCTGTCGGTCGTGCTGGTGCCCCTGCTGCAGGCTGAGCGCCTGATCGGTTTCGTCGGCTTCGATGCGGTGCAAGCGCCACGGGGCTGGTCGGACGCGGAGGTTCGCTTCCTGCGGGTCTTTGCCAGCATCCTGGTGAGTGCGTTCGAGCGTGCCCGGACTTACTCGGAGCTGCGCGACAGCAACCTGCGCTATGACCAGCTCGCGGTGCAGAGCCGGATCGTGACCTGGGAGGTGGACGCCGAGGGTCTTTACACCTATGTCAGTCCTGCGGCCCTGGACACCTGGGGCTATCGCAGCGAGGATCTGGTCGGCCGCATGTACTTTTTCGAGCTGGCACCCGAGACGATGCGCGATCGTGTGATGTCTGAAGGGTTGCAGCGCTCCGCGCGGTTGGATCCTTTCATCGACTATGTCAATCCCATCCTTCGCCCCGACGGCTCGATGATCTGGGTTCTGACCAACGCGACTCCGGTCCTCGCCGATGACGGCACGCTGCTCGGATACCGTGGCACGGATGTCGATATCACCGAGCGTTATCGGGCGCAGGAGCAGCTCGCGGAAAGCGAAGCCCGTCTCAGCGCGATTTTCGAGAATTCACCCATCGGGATCGCGATCTCGGGTCCCAACCGGCGACTGACGTTGGCCAACCGCATGCTCGGCGACCTTCTCGGCTATGCGCAGGAGGATCTGATCGGGATGCGCTTCGATGAGTTGACCTGTCCGGATGATCTGGCGGCGGAGCTTGTCTTGTACCGGGAGCTTATCGCGGGACAACGCCACTTCTATCGAACGACCAAACGCTATCGCAAGGCCGATGGTGCGTTTCTTTGGGCTGACCTGCGGGTTGCCCTGTTGCCCGGCAGAGTCAGCGAGCGGCCCGTGGTGCTCGCGATGGTCGAGGACATCACCGAGTTTCAGGCCGCGACCGAGCGTCAGCGCGAGCTCGAAGCGGCGTTGCTGCGCTACACCAAGAGCCTGGAATCGCTGGTCGATTTGGCCAGCCAGGCATTGACGCCGACCGAGGAGTTGCGTGCCCTCCTGAAGACGGGATGCGAGGGTCTGGGCTTGGATGCCGCCGACATCGGAGCGATCGGGTCGGACCGGACCTATCGTGCGGTCGCATATTATCCGGACACCGATGTCTCGCAGCTCGTGTCTGTCCCCGATGTCTGCGTCACGCCGGATGCGGACGCGGCGCAGCCCGGTGTCCCGCATCTCTTGGCCGGATCCCGGCTGCCGGATGGGGCTCGGCAGGCAGGCTACGTCTCCTGCGTGCGCATGGCGTTGCAGTGGACCGGACCGAACGCTCGGACGAGTACCCTGGTGATGAGTTTTTGGGGACGCGCCGACTTGAGCGAGCTGTCGGATCCAGACCGAGAATTGGTTCGACTGATCGGCCAACGCATCGTTGCAAGTCAGTACGAAGAGCAACTGCAAGCGGTGCTCATCAGCGCGAAGGAGCGCGAGACCATCGGTCATCTGGCGAGCGGCGTGGCGCACGACTTCAACAACCTGCTCGGGGTGATCGACGCCAACCTCTATTATCTCGGGGCCATCCTGAGCGACGAGCAGTGCGATCCGGAGGTGGCCCAGGTCATCGAAGAGACCCAGAGTGCGCTCGGTCAAGCGAAGGTCGTCACCTCGGGCATGCTGTCGCTCAGTCGCGCCGGCGGCATCGTGCTCGAGCGCGTGCCGCTCGAGAAGACGATTCGCGAGCTGGTGAGCATCGTGACACAGATGCTCCCGGCCAAGATCAACATCGGTCTGGATCTCGAGCCCGGACTCGCGGCCATGAGTAATTCCGCATTCCTCCAGGCCGCGTTGCTGAACCTCGTCCTGAACGCGCGCGATGCCATGCCCGATGGCGGAGATCTGTTGATCGCCGCACAGACCGTCGCGTGGGACGATTCCGTCGCGCTGCCGGTCGGTCGACTCGATGCGGGCGAGTATGTTCAGGTCAGGGTTGTCGACACCGGGTGCGGAATGGCCGAGGAGGTCCTGGAGAGGCTTTTCGAGCCGCTCTTCTCGACCAAGGCCAAACAACGCGGGCATGGGCTGGGCATGTTCATGGTGCAGGAGTTCGTCATGCGCTCCGGTGCGGGTTTGGCCGTGTCATCGCAGGCCGGTCGGGGCACCGAGTTCAGACTCCTGATGCCGCTCGCGATCCAAGGATCTCCCCAGCGCGATGACCCTGCATCGTCGAACGACGATTCGCCCCATCCACTGCTGCGGGTTCTCGTCGTCGACGATGACCCGCGTGTCAGGGATGCGATCGGGCGATTGCTGATGTTGGACGGCATCCTGGTCTCGTTTGCCGAGAATGGCCAAGACGCCCTCGATCTCTTGCGACGCGACGCCGATTTCGACCTGGTGTTGTCGGATCTGGCGATGCCGGTTCTCGACGGCGCCGCCCTTTACCTCGCGCTGTCGCGGGCATTTCCGGATCTGAAGTTGATCCTGATGACGGGCCAAGCCCCGTCGGCTTTCTCGCTCGATGCCTTGCCCTACACTCCACTCATGCTGCGCAAACCCGTGGATCACGGCGCTCTGAGGGCCGCGATCGCGAAGGTCGTTGTCGGATCCCGCGACTGACGAAGGTCGTCGCCCGATGTTCATCGTGTCATGCGAGAACGTCACGCCGCTTCACATTTCTTTACTGTAGGGCGGGAGCCCGTCCGATTAGTCTACTCGTAGATCCGTCCTCGAAGAGTCCTGACCGAAATCATGCTGGTGCTTGTCTCCCTGCTGTCGACCTTGCTCATGGTCTGGATTCTTCTGCGCGTGCTCCATTCACTTGCCGATCGTATTGGTTTGGTTGACCGACCCGACCAAAGACGCAAACGCCATGCAGTACCGGTCCCGGTCGTCGGGGGGATCGCGATTTACGGCGGCATCCTGGCGGGCGCCTTGTGGTGGTTTCCGCTGTCTTCGCACGCTCTTTCCCTGCTCCTTGGCGCCGGAGTGTTGGTCGCCGTCGGCGTGATGGATGATCGCTTTCACCTCGGCGTCGGCATCCGTTTTGCCGGTCAGTCGACAAGTGCGCTTCTGCTCATCTTCGGGGCGGATGTTCGACTCGACTCGCTCGGCGACATCTTCGGAACGGGTCCGGTCGAGCTCGGCATCATGGCCGTTCCGGTGACCATGATCGCGATCGTCGGCATGATCAACGCCTTCAATATGATCGATGGGATGGACGGGCTCGCCGGCGGGCTCGCGTTGATCGCGTTGGGTGGCGTGCTTGCGATGCCCGGGGTTGCGGAGACGTCGCGCTTGTCGATCGCCTTGATTTGCATCGCACTCTTGCCGTTCCTTGTGCATAACCTGAGGCTCCTCGGAGTGACGAGACATCGCGTTTTCTTGGGCGATGCCGGGAGCATGCTCATGGGATATCTGGTGGTCTGGACGATGATCGAGGTCACGCAAGGCCCCGGGTCCGCCATCGCGCCGGTAGCTGCCCTCTGGCTGACCGCTATCCCGCTCTTGGATACCTTCGGTGTTATGGCGCGACGCATGCGGCGCGGTCGATCCCCTTTCGCGGCAGATCGTCGGCATCTGCACCATGACCTTTTGCGCGCCTTCGGATGCTCGAAGAAGACCCTGCGCGTCATCCTTTCGGGCGCCGTCCTCATGGCCGCGATTGGCGTTTCGGCAACGGCACGATCCATCCCCGAGGCCACGCTCTTCTATGCCTTTTTCCTGATCGTTTGTCTCTACTTCGCGTCGCATCGGATCGTGCCGCGGGTGTTGCGTTGGTCATACCGAAAGCGACGAAACACGCGGAATCTCGGGCATGTTGCCCTGAGTGAGAGTGAGGCCGCTTGATGGACAAGGCGCAAGGCGTCGAGTCGGCTCGCTGGTATCTGGTTCAGTCCAAGCCCAGACAAGCGCAGCGCGCCGAGATCAATCTCATGCGCCAAGGCTATGTGGTCTATCACCC
>NZ_DIUM01000023.1 GCF_002423035.1 Thiocapsa sp. UBA6158 | reverse complement strand
AAGGTGTAACTGCTCTTTTTAGGTTTAAGGCTCAAAGGCGATTCCTGTGCGATTCAAGAGCGTGCGACCTCGACCGCACGTGCGTTCGAGGTCGTACTGTGCTGATAGCTGATAGCAGGCGGCAGGGAGCAGGCGGCAGGGAGCAGGAAACAGGCGGCAGGGAGCAGGCGGCAGGGAGCAGGGAGCAGGCGGCAGGAGGCAGGAGGCAGGAAGCTCCCCTTGCCCACGCCCCGCGCTTCTGTTCCCATCCGCGCATGTCCAAGCCGATCCGTATCCTCTCGAGTCATCTCGTCAATCAAATCGCCGCAGGCGAGGTCGTCGAGCGTCCGGCCTCGGTGGCTAAGGAGTTGATCGAGAACAGTCTAGACGCCGAGTGCACGCGGGTGGAGATCGACGTGGAGCGCGGCGGCATCAAGCGGTTGCGCGTGCGCGACGACGGGCGCGGCATCCCGCCGGATGAGCTGGTGCTGGCGCTTTCGCGTCATGCCACCAGCAAGGTCGCCGATTTGAGCGATCTGGAGGCGGTTTCGACCCTGGGGTTCCGCGGCGAGGCGTTGCCGAGCATCGCCTCGGTGAGCCGGCTGCGTCTGATCTCGCGCAGCCGCGATGCGCCGACGGCCCTCGAGGTCACGGTCGGCAGCGACGGTGCCTTGGAAGAGCCGCGCCCGGCGGCGCATCCGCCCGGGACTAGCGTGGATGTGCAGGATCTCTTCTACAACACCCCGGCACGCCGTAAGTTTCTGCGCACCGAGAAGACCGAGTTCGGCCATCTGGAGCAGGTGGTGCGGCGCATCGCCTTGGTACGGCCGGACATCGCCTTTCAGCTGCGCCACAACGGCAAAACGCTCTACGACCTGTCGGCCGCGCTCGACGATGCGGGGCGGCGCGCCCGTCTGGAGACCTTGCTCGGAGGCGCCTTCGCCGATCAAGCCTTGACCCTGGACGAGGAGACCGTGGATCTTCGTCTGTGGGGTTGGGTGGTGCGCCCTGCGTTCTCCCGCAGTCAGGCCGATCAGCAGTTCTTCTATGTCAACGGTCGCATGGTGCGCGACAAGCTGGTGAGTCACGCGGTGCGCCAGGCCTTCAGCGATCTGCTCCATCACGGGCGACATCCCGCCTATCTGTTGTTCCTCGAGCTGCCCGCCCGGACGGTCGACTGCAACGTCCATCCGTCCAAACACGAGGTGCGTTTCCGCGAAGGTCGGCAGGTCCATGACTTCATCTTTCGGGTGCTGCAGCGGCGTCTCTCGGCCGGGGTACTCGGGGAGCCGCAGTCGGCAACCGAGATCACGAGCGCGTTTGCGCCGGGCCGGGCGTCGCGTGCGCAGGACGAGCCGGTGGCCCGTCTCGGGGGCGTTTCGGGACCTACGCTGCATCTGCCGCTGGGCGTCGGCGAGGGACGCGGCGGTTACGCCGAGCGTTTGCGTGCCGATCTGGCGTTTCAGCAACCGCCGCCTGCCGGGGACCGGAGCGACGGCGCGGCCGAGCGCACAAGCCGCGAGGACCGCGAGGCGCACCCGCTCGGTTATGCCGTCGCACAGATCAACGGGGTCTACCTCTTGGCCCAAACCCCCGACGCTCTGATCATCGTCGATATCCATGCGGCCCATGAGCGGATCGGCTACGAGCGGCTGAAGACGGGCTGGCGCTCCGGCGCGGTGATTCGCCAGCCCCTGCTGGTCCCGGTGCCCGTCTCGGTGGCCCCGCGCGAGGCCGAGCTGATCGCATCCCGGGCCGATGACCTGGCCGCGCTGGGCCTGGTCATCGACCGCATCGATTCAGGCACGCTGGTGGTGCGCGAGGTCCCGGCACTGCTGCGACAGGCCGATCACGAGGGCCTGGTGCGCGATTTACTCTCGGATCTGGCCGTCCACGGCAGCAGCGCCCGACTCGAGGAGGCCGTCAACGCGGTCCTCTCCACCATGGCCTGCCATGGTGCCGTGCGGGCCAATCGACGCCTGACCCTGGAGGAGATGAACGGATTGCTCCGCGACATGGAGCGTGTCGAGCGGATCGACCAATGCAATCATGGTCGCCCGACCTGGATCCGGGTGGGTTACGACGAGCTCGATCGTTGGTTCGCGCGCGGGCGCTGATCGAGGGACGCCCGTTTGACCGACTCACCCGAAGAACGCGCGCCCGAAGAAGTTGCTGCGGCGCAATCGAGCGACGCCTCCGCTCAGCGACCTCTGGCGATCCTGCTCATGGGTCCGACCGCGTCGGGCAAGACTGACCTGGCCGTCGAGCTGGTGCAACGGCTCCCGTGCGAGATCATCAGTGTCGATTCGGCGATGGTGTATCGCGGCATGGACATCGGCACGGCCAAGCCGACACCCGATGTGCTCGCCCGTGCGCCGCATCGTCTGATCGATATCCTGGAGCCCGCCGAGGCCTACTCGACCGCGCGCTTCCGTGAAGACGCACTCGCGGCGATGGCGCAGATCAGCGCGCAGGGCCGAATCCCGCTCCTGGTCGGCGGCACCATGCTCTATTTCAAGGCGCTGCAACAGGGTCTGGCCCGACTGCCGAGTGCGGATCCGGTGCTCCGCCAAGCCTTGTCCGAGGAGGCCGCCGTCATCGGCTGGTCCGCGATGCACGTGCGACTGGAGCGACTGGATCCCCGGGCGGCGGCTCGGATCCATCCCAACGATCCGCAACGCATTCAGCGTGCCTTGGAGATTCATGCCCTGACGGGCCGGTCGATGAGCGCGCTGATCGCGTCGGCAGGCGAGAGGGCCGATCTGCCGTATCGTCTCCTCAAATTGGTGCGTGCGCCGGCGGATCGCGAAGTGCTGCGCGAGCGCATCGCACGGCGCTTCCGCGCGATGCTGGAGCAGGGCTTGGTGGAGGAGGTCGCGCGTTTGCGGGCGCGGGGCGATCTCAGCGCGGACCTGCCGTCGATGCGCTCGGTCGGGTATCGCCAGGTCTGGAGCTATCTCGACGGCGCGCTCGATGCCGAGGAGATGTGTTTGAAAGGCATCGTCGCCTCGAGGCAACTCGCCAAGCGCCAGCTCACCTGGCTGCGTGCCGAGTCCGCGACCCATTGGCTCGCCGACGATCCCGATCCGCTCGAGGCGGCGCTGCGTCTGATCCGCAAGGCCCGGTCGACGGCGCATCACCCGCGCCGAGACGCAGGCGGATGAGTCTTCTCGGTGCGAACGCATCGAACGCGCGGCGTGTTCCGCTGTCTTTATCCGTCCAGTCGGTCGGATCGCGGCCCCGTCTGGCGTTGGCGCCCGATGCGTGGCACTCTATTTGCTGAGTTTTGCGTTCGGAGATGTCCGCGTGTTGCGGCGATCAGGTCGATCTGCTGTCTTTCTTCGGCAAGGATTGCAGCGATGCGCGACTGTATGGTCAAAGTGCGGCGTTTCGACGACACTAAACCGCGTCCCCGCTCGGGGCCGTGGATGCACCAAGCGTCGAGCTCACTCGACAATGAGCATCTCGCTCTGGACGCGTTTTAAGACGAGGCTTTTTTCGGCGGGTATGCCTGTCCCGTCTGCTGTCCCGCCTGCTCCACCCCGGCTTGATTGGCAGCGATCACAGCCAGACCTTTTTGCCGGGCAATATTTGCCGACCACAACAATAAGGAGTCACTCCATGTCCAAAGGCCAAAGCCTCCAAGACCCTTTTCTGAACGCACTGAGGAAGGAACGTGTCCCCGTGTCCATCTTCTTGGTCAACGGGATCAAATTGCAGGGCCAGATCGAATCCTTCGATCAGTTTGTCGTGTTGTTGAAGAACAACGTCAGCCAGATGATTTACAAGCATGCGATATCGACCGTCGTGCCGGCGCGAAACGTCAAGCTCCCACCCGCCGAAGGGGCGCTGCCCGAGCCGGGCAACGCATGATCCTGAGCCAGCCGTCATCGGCGCGCGCGGATCCTCGTCGCCGCGAAGGAGGTTGCCGTGTTTGAGCGCCCGAGCGCCGGCGAGCGCGCTGTTTTGGTGCACCTGGATATCGGCTCGACCGCCGAGCCCGACGAGCGCGAGGAGTTTCGGCGCCTGGCGGTTGCCGCGGGCGCGGAGATCGTCGGCATCCTGGGGGGCTCGCGCACGTCGCCCGACCCGAAACTCTTTATCGGAACCGGCAAGTGCGACGAATTGATCGCGTTGGTCGCGGGCACGGAAGCGGAGCTGGTGATCTTCAACCATCCGCTCTCGCCCGGCCAGGAGCGCAATCTCGAGCGCCTCGTCAAGTGCCGCGTCGTGGATCGCTCGGGCCTGATTCTCGACATCTTCGCGCAGCGTGCACGCTCCTTCGAAGGTAAGCTGCAGGTCGAGCTTGCGCAGCTCAAGCACATGTCCACGCGGCTCGTGCGCGGATGGACCCACTTGGAGCGCCAGAAGGGCGGTATCGGTCTGCGCGGACCCGGCGAGACCCAGCTCGAGACCGACCGTCGGCTCCTCTCCAAGCGGATGACCGTGCTTGATCGGCGCCTGGATCGCATCCAGGTGCAACGCGCTCAAGGGCGCAAGGCACGCGACAAGGCCGAGCTGCCGGTGCTCTCGCTTGTGGGCTATACCAACGCGGGCAAGTCGACACTCTTCAACCGCCTGACCGAGGCCGGTGTCTTCCAAGCCGATCAGCTCTTCGCAACCTTGGATCCGACCTTGCGCCGGCTCACCCTTCCCGACGGCGGACGGGTGCTCGTCGCCGATACGGTCGGCTTCGTCGGCCGGCTTCCGCATGAGCTGGTGGCGGCGTTCCGCTCGACCCTCGAGGAGACGCGCAATGCCGCGCTGCTGCTCCATGTCGTGGAGGCATCGGCACCGCATCGTGCCCGTCTCGTGGCCGACGTGGAGCAGGTGCTCGCCGAGATCGGCAGCGACGAGATCCCGCGTCTGGAGGTCTACAACAAGATCGATCTGCTCCCCGAGGAGTCGCCGCGAATCGAGCGGGATTCGGCCGGATTGCCGAGCCGCGTCTGGATGTCCGCGCAGACGGGCGCCGGTGTCGATCTGCTCTTGCAGGCGATCTCCGAGTGGCTGGGACGCGATCGGATTCGCTGCTCGCTGGATCTGGAGCCGGATGAAGGGCGCCTGCGTGCTTGGCTGTTCGAGCATGCGCAGATCATCTCGGACGTGCCCAAACCGGCGGGGGGGTGGTTGATGGATCTCATCATCGGGCGGCCCGATCGGGAGCGTCTTGCGGCCAGGAATACGCGGTTCTCGGAGGATAAAGAGGGTGTTTGACGGTCGAGTCGTCGACCCCCGCGGCGTTCGCTTCGCCCACCCGGAGCGCTGTGCGCCGTTTGCCCTCGGCCGTCTCCTTCACCTAAAATCACGGGGATTGCCGATCGACACAAACCGCGTCCGGAGCGACATGCGTCATTGTCATTGTGCGCTTGGCTTTGGAGATGTCCTCGATCTCGGTGAGGCGCGGTTTAAAATTCAATCCTTTTTGAGACTTTAAAGCGCGCCGGCTCCGACAGTCGTCGGAGCCGGCGCGGCCAAGCCGCCCCGACACATGACGCATACCTCACCGGGCGCGGTTCAGGTTGCATCTTTGCTTGATATCCTCGCGCTTCGTCGGCACTCTGGAGAGGTCATCCAAAGGCTTGAGCGTCCGGACCGCGCAGCAATCACGGTGCGCACCTTTCTCGCGATTCGCAGATTTCGTGCGGGAGCGCCTCTCAAACCAACATAACAGTCGAATTCGACAGACGGAGAAGCTATGGCCTGGAACGAGCCAGGTGGCGGTAACAAAGACCCTTGGAGCGGCAAGGGCGGCGGCGAGCAGGGTCCTCCCGACCTCGACGAGGTCGTGCGAAAGCTTCAGGAGCGACTCGGCGGGCTCTTTGGGGGCAACAAACCCTCCGGCGGCAGTACATCCGGCGGTGGCGGCGGATTCAATCTGCCGGGCGGGGATTTCAGCTCGCGAGCCATCGGAATCATCGTCGGGATCCTGCTGGTCATCTGGCTGGCGACCGGCATCTACATCGTCGAGCCTGCCGAGCGGGGCGTCGTGACGCGATTCGGCGCCTATGTCGACACCACCGGCCCGGGTCCTCACTGGCATGTTCCCTGGCCATTCGAGTCGGTCGTCAAGGTGAACGTCGACGAGATCTCCACCTTCAGCCACTCGGCCTCCATGCTGACTCAGGACGAGAACATCGTCGATGTCGAGTTGACCGTGCAATCCCGCATCCAGGACGCGGGCGACTATCTGTTCCAGGTCGCCGACCCGGATCAGACCCTGCGCGACGCGACCGTGACGGTCGTGCGCGTCACCGTCGGCGGGAGCAAGCTCGACTTCGTTATGACGGAAGGTCGCGGCGCAGTCGCCGTCACCATCCAAGAGCGCGTTCAGGCACTGATGGATCAGTACAAGACCGGCCTCTTGGTGACCTCGGTGAACATGCAGCCGGCAAAACCGCCGGAGCAGGTCAAGGCCGCTTTCGACGACGCCATCAAGGCCCGCGAGGACAAGGAACGCCTGGAGAACCAAGCCGAGGCCTACGCCAACGAGGTCCTTCCGCAGGCACGCGGCGAGGCCGCGCGGATCATCGCAGACGCTCGCGCCTATCGGGATCAAGTCATTGCCAGGTCCGAAGGTGAGACGGCGCGCTTCACGGCGATCCTGACCGAGTACCTGATGGCACCCGAGGTCACGCGACAGCGCCTTTACTTGGAAACGATGGAGCAGGTCTTGGGTGATAGCAATAAGGTCATCATCGACGTGGAAGACGGCGGCAACAGCCTACTCTACCTCCCGCTCGACCAACTCATGAAGCAGCGGCCGGATATGGCAGCCCTCTCGAAACCGGATGTGTCGGCCCCCGCCGTTGCATCGGAGGCCGTCGATCGTCCGCAGCGCTCGGTCGACCGTGATCGGAGGGTGCGGTAATGAATAAGCTGAAAACCTTTCTGCCGCTTGGTCTGGCAGGTCTCGTGATCGCGATCTACGGCTTCACCTTCGTCGTGCAGCAGTACGAGGTGGCGATCAAGCTTCGACTCGGTCAGATCGTCGGTGACGACTATCAGCCCGGTCTGCATTTCAAGGTTCCGGTCCTCAACAACATCAAGGTATTCGATCGACGTATCCAGACGATGGATTCTCGCCCGGAGCGTTTCCTGACGATCGAGAAAAAGGACGTCATCGTCGACTCCTACACCAAATGGCGCATCTCCAATGCCGCGCAATTCTTCCGCTCGACCGGCGGCAACGTGGCGCGAACCTCACGCCTCTTGTCCGAACGCGTCAACACGAGCCTGCGCAACGAGTTCGGCAAACGCACGATCCAAGAAGTCGTCTCCGACGACCGCCTGGCTCTGATGGCCTTGTTGACCAAGGAGGTGAACGAGAACGCCCAGGATCTCGGGATCGAGGTCGTCGATGTGCGTGTGAAGAAGATCGACCTGCCGCCCGAGGTCAGTGAATCCGTCTATTCGCGGATGCGTGCCGAACGCGAGCGGGTTGCGAGGGATCTTCGGGCGCAGGGCGGCGAGGCTGCCGAGCGTATCCGTGCCGATGCGGATCGTCAGCGGACCGTGATCGTCGCCGAGGCATTTCGCGAATCCGAAGAGACGCGAGGCGAGGGCGACGCGCGGGCGTCGCAGATCTTCGCCAACGCCTTCAACCAGGATCGCGAATTCTATGCCTTCTTCCGCAGTTTGAGCGCGTATCGATCCTCTCTCGGGCAGGAGCGAGACGTGATGGTTTTGGAGCCTGACTCGGATTTCTTCCGGTTCTTCCGCGATCCAGCCGGGGGCCAATAATCCGGGGCCGTCGGGTCTGACCGAACGCCTCGGCCTCACCGAACGCCTCGGATCGCCGAGGCGTTTTCATGTTTCCGCCCGCAAAGGTTCATGCGTACTCGCGAGACGTCGATAGGAGCCCGGTCATCCGACAAGCGTTGGACAAATGCGCCGTCGTCTGAAAAGATGCCTGCCTTTGACCGATGCGCACTTCCGGGACCCGCTCGGATCCGAATCGGGTGTTTCGGAGTCACGTGTTGCTGCAAGATGTCTTGGTCGCGGTTGCGCTTGTGCTGGTCATCGAAGGCATTTGGCCTTTTCTGAGTCCGGACGGGTTTCGACGTGCTCTCCTGCTGATCGCCGCCGAGGACAAAGGCGCACTGCGGCTTGCCGGCCTGCTCAGCATGCTGTCCGGCGTCGGCCTGCTGTATCTGGTCAACTGATGCCTCTCGCCCGAGGCGGGTGGATCGCGACTGATTAACCGGGACTACTGAACGCATGAACGAGGAACGCTGGCTGCTGCCGGCCGGGATCGACGAGGTGCTGCCTGCGCAGGCGCGGGTCATGGAGACATTGCGGCGCGAGTTGCTGGATCTCTATGCAAGCTGGGGCTACGAGCTTGTCATCCCGCCCTTCATCGACTATTTGGAATCCCTCCTGACCGGCACCGGTCAAGATCTCGACCTTCAGACCTTCAAGCTGACCGACCAGCTCAGCGGGCGCATGCTCGGTGTGCGTGCCGATATGACCCCGCAGGTCGCTCGGATCGATGCACACCACCTCAGGCGCGACGCCCCGACGCGGCTGTGCTATCTCGGAACCGTCCTGCATACCCGCAGCGACGGATTCGCCGGTACGCGCAGTCCGTTGCAGATCGGCGCCGAAATCTACGGGCACTCCGGGATCGAGAGCGATACCGAAATTCTGCGACTCATCATGTTGACCTTGCGTGCCGCCGGGATTCGGGAAACCTACCTGGATCTGGGGCACGTCGGCATCTATCGCGGCCTCGCCCGGCAGGCCGGGTTGTCGGCGGTCGGCGAACACGCCCTATTCGATGCGCTGCAGCGCAAGGCCGTTCCGGAGATCGAGGCGCTCATCGCGGAGCTCGGGATTGCCGGCGCACCGGCGCGCATGTTGTCCGCCTTGGCGGAACTCAACGGGGTGGATGCGCTCGCGCGCGCCGAGAGGCTCCTGCGCGAAGCCGATCGCCCGGTACGCGAGGCGGTGGACGACCTGCGCCGACTCGCCGACGAGCTCGGTCGCTGGCTCCCGGATGTTTCCATCCATTACGATCTGGCGGAGCTGCGCGGTTACCGGTATAAGACTGGGGCGGTTTTTGCCGCCTTCGTTCCCGGCTGGGGGCTGGAGATTGCGCGCGGCGGGCGTTACGACGACATCGGGCGCGTTTTCGGTCGAGCACGCCCCGCCGTCGGGTTCAGTACGGATTTGAAGGAGCTGCTGCGCCACGGGCAACGCGCCGACACGAGCGACGCGGCGATCTACGCACCCTGGTCGGCAGCACCGGCGTTGCAGGAGGCCGTCGATCGGCTCCGTGCCTCGGGGCGGCGCGTGATCCATGCGCTTCCCGGCCTCGAGCAGGATCTGCGCGATCCGGGCTGCCGGCAGGTGCTGGTCGAACGTGACGGGCGTTGGGAACTAGACGATATCCTCGCGGAGTAGATGACTAAAGATGGGCAACAACGTCGTTGTAATCGGCACCCAATGGGGTGATGAAGGCAAAGGTAAGGTGGTTGACCTGCTCACCGACCGTGCTTCGGTTGTGGTGCGGTTTCAAGGGGGCCACAATGCCGGGCACACCCTGGTCATCGACGGTGTGAAGACCGTTCTGCATCTGGTCCCATCCGGCGTGCTGCGCGAAGGCGTGCGCTGCCTGATCGGCAACGGCGTGGTGCTCTCGCCCTCGGCGCTGCAGGAAGAGCTCGCCATGCTCGAAGCCTCGGGCGTGCCGGCGCGCGAGCGGCTCGGCATCAGTGCGGCCTGTCCGCTGATCCTGCCCTACCACATCGCGCTCGACCAGGCGCGCGAGCTTGCGCGCGGTGTGAAGGCGATCGGTACCACCGGCCGAGGCATCGGGCCGGCTTATGAAGACAAGACGGCGCGCCGCGGCATTCGCCTCGGCGAGCTTCTCGACACCCGGCACTTCGAGGAGCGCCTGCGCGAGGTCATGGAGTACCACAACTTCATGCTCGAGCATTACTTCAAGGCGGCTTCGGTTGACTATACCGCGGTTCTCGACGAGTTCCTCGGTCATGCCGAGGTGCTGCGTCCCCTGGTGATGGATGTCCCCGGATATCTGCACAGCTGCCGTGCCGAAGGCAAAGACGTCCTGTTCGAAGGTGCTCAAGGGGCCTTGCTCGACATCGACCACGGCACCTATCCCTACGTGACCTCGTCCACGACGACGGCCGGCGGGGCGTCGAGCGGCAGCGGTGTCGGTCCGCGCGACCTGGATTACATCCTCGGGATCGTGAAGGCCTACACCACGCGCGTGGGCGCCGGTCCCTTCCCGACCGAGCTGTTCGACAACGTGGGCGAGGTTCTGGGCAGGCGCGGCAACGAATTCGGTGCGACCACCGGGCGCAAGCGTCGCTGCGGTTGGCTCGACATGGTCGCGCTCAAACGCTCGCTCGCCATCAACAGCGTCACCGGCATCTGCATCACCAAGCTCGACGTGCTCGACGGTCTGGAGACCATCAAGATTTGTACGAGCTATGTCGTCGACGGCGAGGAGATCGAGACCCCGCCGGTCGGATCCGACGCGCTCGAGCGGTGCGAGCCGCGCTATATCGAGCTGCCGGGCTGGTCGGAGTCCACGGTCGGCACGACCTCCTACGATGCGCTGCCCGCGGCGGCGCGTGCCTATCTCGAGACCATCGAGCAGCTGGGCGGGGTCCCGATCGACCTCGTTTCCACGGGTCCGGACCGGGTCGAGACCCTCGTCCGTCGCCACCCTTTCGATGTCTGATGTCTGTCTGACGCCATGGATACTGCCGTCGCGGATCTGTTGATCGAGGGCCTCTGGCTGATGGCCATCGGCTTGGGCATCGTCTTTGCCTTCCTCGCGATGCTGGTCGGCCTGCTGGTGCTGATGTCGAAGGCGGTGGCACGCTGGGGCCCCGAGGAGACGCTCCCGGCGATGACGGCCGGGGGTCATGCGCTCGCGCCCCCGCAGGACGACGCGCGACTGATCGCAGTCATCGGCGCTGCGATCCAGACGCATCGCCGACGCCATCGTCCTTGATACCGAGGCTTGTCGTGCCTCGCTCGCGTCCTTGCGCTCGCTCCCCGTTTTCTGCCGATGTGCGTCGCGCGAGCGCGACGGGCCTCCCCGTTGCGCAGGCATCGAGCCGGGGCGTCGATCGGCGCACGCCCCGCTGACCGAACATCACCCAACCCCGAGATCGAGTCCCGCATGAAGCCATCCAATCGACTTGCGATCACCGATGTCGTCCTGCGCGATGCCCACCAGTCGCTGCTCGCGACCCGTCTGCGCATCGAGGACATGCTCCCCATCGCACCCAAGCTGGACGAGGTCGGCTACTGGTCGCTCGAGAGCTGGGGCGGGGCGACCTTCGATGCCTGTATCCGCTATCTCGGCGAAGACCCTTGGGAGCGGTTGCGCCTGCTTAAGGCGGCGATGCCGAAAACGCCTCAGCAGATGCTGCTGCGCGGGCAAAACCTGCTCGGTTACCGTCATTATGCCGACGACCTGGTCGAGACCTTCGTGGAGCGCGCCGCCCTCAACGGGATCGACGTTTTCCGCATCTTCGACGCCATGAACGATGTGCGTAACCTCGAGACCTCGGTGAAGGCCGCCTTGGCGACCGGCAAGCACGCCCAAGGCACCATGTCCTACACGGTCAGCCCGGTGCATGATCTGGAGTACTGGGTCGACATGGGTCGTCGACTCGAAGACATGGGTTGTCATTCAATCTGCATCAAGGACATGGCCGGCCTGCTCAAGCCCTATGTCGCCGAGGCCCTGGTCACCCGGTTGAAGGCGACCTGCAGCGTCCCGATCGCCATGCAGAGTCACGCCACGACCGGCATGAGTACCTGCACGATCCTGAAGGCGGCCGAGGCGGGCATCGACATGGTCGATACCTCCATCTCCTCGATGAGCATGACCTATGGCCATTCGCCGACCGAGTCGGTAGTCGCCATCCTGGACGATACGGACCGCTCGACCGGATTGAATCTCCTCCTGCTCGAAGAGATCGCTGCCTATTTCCGCGAGGTCCGTAAGAAATACGCCAAGTTCGAGGGCGCGCTCAAGGGCGTGGACTCGCGCATCCTGGTCGCTCAGGTGCCCGGCGGCATGCTCACCAACATGGAGAACCAGCTGCGCGAGCAGGGGGCCACCGACCGTCTCGACGAGGTGCTTGCCGAGATCCCCAGGGTGCGCGAGGAACTGGGGTTCATCCCGCTGGTGACGCCGACCTCCCAGATCGTCGGCAGCCAGGCCGTGCTCAACGTCCTGATGGGCGAGCGCTACAAGAGCATCACCAACGAGACCGCCGGCGTCCTCAAAGGCGAGTACGGTGCGACCCCGGCCCCGGTGAACCTCGAGCTTCAACAGCGCGTCCTGGGCGCGGGCGAGGCGCCGATCACCTGCCGTCCGGCCGACAATCTGACACCCGAACTCGATGCGCTCACTGCAGAGCTGCAACACCTGGCCGAGGAGCGCTCCATCGCGCTTGCCTCGGATCTCGTGGACGATGTGCTGACCTATGCCCTGTTTCCGCAGGTCGGGCTGAAGTTCCTGGAACATCGCGCGAATCCGAGTGTCTTCGAGCCACCGCCATGGGCCGAGCCGGCTCGCCCGACCGTCGCGGAGACCGCACCGGCGTCGCTTGCGGTCGCTGCCGTCGCCGAGCGCTATCGGGTGGAGGTCGACGGTCACAGCTACCATGTCCTAGTTTCCCCGGAAGGTGCGGTCGAGCAGCTCGCCGCCGTGCCGAGCGCCGCTTTGCCGCCCCCCGTCGCCGGCCGGGGCGTGCCGGCGCCGCTCGCGGGCACCGTGGTGGCGGTCAAGGTCAAACCGGGGCAGGTCATCGCCTCCGGTGAGCTGATCATGCTGCTCGAGGCGATGAAGATGGAGACCGAGGTCCGCTCGCCTGAAGCCGGCACCGTGCTTGCGGTATCGGTCAAGGAAGGCGACAGCCTCCAAGTCGGCCAGACGCTCCTCACCCTGGGCTGAGCGGCATGGAGGCGCTTCTCACACTCTGGCAGTCCACGGGCATCGCCAATGTCACCTGGCGCGAGCTGCTCATGCTCCTGGTCGGGGTTGGACTCATTTATCTGGCGATCGCCAAGCGCTTCGAGCCGCTCCTGCTGCTGCCGATCGGCTTCGGTGCGATCCTGTCGAACATCCCGGTCGCCGGCATGGCGGGGCCGGACGGGATGATCGGGATGATCTATCACGTCGGCGTCGAGACCGGGATCTTTCCGCTGCTCATCTTCCTCGGCGTCGGCGCCCTGACCGATTTCAGCGCACTGATCGCCAGGCCCTCGACCCTGATCCTCGGGGCCGCGGCGCAGTTCGGGATCTTCGCGACCCTCATCGGTGCGCTTGCACTCAATCTATTGCCGGGCTTCGACTTCAGTCTGGCCGATGCCGCGGCGATCGGCATCATCGGCGGGGCGGACGGGCCGACAGCCATCTTTCTGGCCTCGCGCCTTGCCCCCGATCTCCTCGGCGCGATCGCGGTCGCCGCTTACTCCTACATGGCGCTGGTGCCGATCATTCAGCCACCGATCATGCGTGCCTTGACGACCAAGGCCGAGCGCGGTGTCGTCATGGAACAGCTGCGCCCCGTCTCGCGCTTGGAGCGGATTCTCTTCCCCCTCGTCGTGCTCTTTCTCTGTGCACTGCTGTTGCCCTCGGCAGCTCCGCTGATCGGGATGCTCACCTTGGGGAATTTGCTGCGTGAAAGTGGCGTCGTGGAGCGTCTCAGTCGGGCGGCTCAAAACGAGATCATCAACGTCGTCACCATCCTGCTGGGTTTGGCGATCGGCTCCAAGCTCTCGGGCGAGCTCTTTCTCACGACGCAGACGCTGGGGATTCTGGTCCTCGGCGCCATTGCCTTCAGCATCGGGACGGCCGCCGGCGTCATCATGGGCAAGATCATGTGTCGTCTCAGCGGAGGGAAGGTGAACCCTTTGATCGGTGCAGCGGGCGTCTCGGCGGTCCCCATGGCTGCGCGGGTCGTGAACAAGGTCGGGCTGGAAGAAAACCACCACAATTTTCTGCTGATGCACGCCATGGGTCCGAATGTGGCGGGTGTGATCGGCTCGGCGGTCGCCGCCGGCGTCTTGCTTGCCCTCGTGGGCCCGTAGCGCTCGATTCGGCAGCCGATCGCCTCGTGTGGCGCACAAGTGATTGACGGCCGCGACATCGCGGCCGTACGTCGACTTGCTCCGGATGCCGGTCGTCCGCCTGCCGGGTCTGTGATTCGGTGCAACCGCGTCATGCCTGATCGCGCTCGGGACGCGGTTTAGGTTGACGCTGCGATCCGATATGCGCTACTTTTGCGCGCTTATGTCTGGCGCACATCTTGATCTGATCGACCCTTGGCGTGCATGTCGCCGTGAGCTAACCTTCAGCGGCGCTGTATCGTTGAATGAGATGCCGCGGCTTGCTGCCGCCACGGGCAGTCTCGAGCCGGCTACGCCGCAGTCCGCTTCGCCACTCGAGGACAGCGCGAGCGTCGACGCGGCACGCTACGAGTTGCTGTTCGCTCGCGATCGAAAGGGTCGGTGCGTCGTCACCGGGCGCGTGCGTGCGACCCTGAAATTACGTTGCCAGCGCTGCCTCGACGAGGTCGAGTTTCCAGTCGATGCGCCGATTGCGCTGGCGCTGATCCGGCGGGACGAAGACGCGCTCGACCTGCCCGAGGATCTCGACCCGTGGATGGTCGCCGATGAGCGGCTCAATCCGGTGGATCTCGTCGAGGACGAGCTGCTGTTGGCGCTGCCCGCGATCCCGCGCCATCCGCTCGGGGTCTGTGCGGCGGGGCCAACCGAGGCTGTCGAGGCGGCAGCATCGCCCGGAGACGCGGCGGCGGAGTCGGATGTGAAACGCCGGCCATTCGAGATTTTGGCCGCACTCAAGCGCACGCAGCAGGCATGAGACACTCGCGTCCATCGGCATGGCTGAAAGGGGTGCAACGATCGCACCCTCAGCGGAGTCCTGCTGCCGTGCCCGACGCTCTTGATGGATTGGACAACAGATTGCGCTCCCGCCCAAGCGGCGGCCGCGCCTCATTCGGAGATCAAAGATGGCCGTTCAACAAAATCGAAAGACCCCGTCCAAGCGCGGCATGCGTCGCTCCCACGACGCCCTGAGCAAGCCGACCCTGTCGGTGGATCCCACCAGCGGCGAGACCCATCTTCGCCACCATGTGACACCTGACGGTTTCTACCGCGGCCGTAAGGTTCTGGATCGCTCTGAGTGACCGCACGCGCTCGACTTGGAGCCCTCAACCCAGCACACAGCCGCGGCTCAAACAGCATCGGGATGGGATCTGTCTCGACAATCGCGCTCGACGCCATGGGCGGTGATCATGGCCCGGGCGTCGTCGTGGCGGCCGCGCTGCGCTTTCTCGCAGCCTCCGCGCGCGTCGATCTGATCCTCGTCGGCGACGAGGCCAAGATCGCCGAGCATCTCGGAAACGCCGATCGGTCTCGGCTGAAGATTCGCCCCACGACTCAGGAAGTCGCGATGGACGAGTCGCCTTCCAAGGCGCTGAGAGGAAAGAAGGACTCCTCGATGCGTGTGGCCATCGATCTGGTGAAGAGCGGTGACGCCGACGCCTGCGTCAGTGCCGGCAACACCGGTGCCCTGATGGCGACCGCGCGTTTCGTCCTCAAGACACTGCCGAGCGTCGATCGCCCGGCGATCATCACCGCCGTACCCTCCCTGCACGGGCATACCCACATGCTCGACCTGGGTGCGAACGTGGATTGCACGGCCGAGCATCTCTTCCAGTTCGCGGTGATGGGCAGCGAGTTGGTGACGGCCGTCGAAGGCGTCGCCGCACCGCGCGTGGCGCTCCTGAACATCGGACAGGAAGAGATCAAGGGCAACGAGCAGGTCAAGCAGGCCAACGAGCTGCTGCTGCGCAGCGATTTGAACTATGTCGGCTACATCGAAGGCGACGGCATCTTTCTGGACGACATCGACGTGGTCGTGGCGGACGGATTCGTCGGCAACGTAGCCCTCAAATGCAGCGAAGGGGTGGCCAAGTTCGTGCGGCATTCCTTGAGCACGCAGTTCAAGCGGACCTGGTTCAGCCGGCTTGCCGGGCTTGCCGCGATGCCGATTCTCAAGCAGTTTCGCCGCACGATGGACCCGCGCCGCTACAATGGTGCCAGTCTTCTCGGCCTGCGCGGAATCGTCATCAAGAGCCACGGCGGGGCAGATGAGGTGGCGTTCGAGAATGCGATCCACATCGCCCTGAAAGAGATTCACGCGAACATCCCCAAGCGGATCGGCGAACAAGTCGGCCGGCACATCGACAGCGGACAATACAAGGCGATCGCCTGATGATTTACTCGCGCATCCTGGGAACCGGGAGCCACCTTCCGGCCCGGACGCTGACGAATGCCGATCTCGAAGCGATCGTCGACACCACGGCGACCTGGATCTTCGAGCGCACCGGAATCGAGAAGCGCCATTTGGTCTCCGATGGGGAGACCTGTTGCGATCTCGCCGAGGCGGCCGCCCGCCGAGCGCTCGATGCGGCCGGTCTCCAACCGTCCGACATCGATCTGATTATCGTCGCCACGACCACGCCGGACCAGTTCTTCCCGAGCACCGCCTGTCTTCTGCAGCAGCGTCTCGGCGTGCACGGTTGTCCGGCCTTCGATCTTCAAGCGGTCTGCACGGGTTTTGTCTACGCCGTCGGGGTTGCCGATAAGTTCATCCGAACCGGCGCGGCAAAACGCGCACTGGTGGTCGGAGCCGAGACACTGTCGCGCATCCTCAACTGGGAGGACCGCGGGACCTGCGTGCTCTTCGGAGACGGCGCAGGGGCGGTGGTCTTGGAGGCGGCGGACGAGCCTGGCATCATTTCCACGCACCTGCATGCCGACGGTGCCTACAAGGACCTGCTTCAGGTCCCGGGCGGCCTCGGCAATGGGAACCCGGACGCCCGCTTCATCGAAATGAAGGGCAACGAGGTCTTCCGAGTCGCCGTGACCACGCTCGGACGGATCGTCGACGAGACCCTCGAGGCCGCCGGTCTGGCCAAGTCGGACATCGACTGGTTGATCCCGCACCAGGCGAATATCCGGATCATCCAGGCGACCGCGCGTAAGCTGGATCTGCCGATGGAACGTGTCGTGGTCACGGTTGCCGAGCACGGCAACACCTCCGCCGCATCCATTCCGCTGGCGTTCGATCAAGCGGTGCGCGACGGGCGTATTCAACGTGGCGAGCTCCTCCTGATGGAAGCCTTCGGAGGCGGTTTCACCTGGGGTTCCGTCTTGGTTCGTTACTGATTTGCTTTGTTGCTGATTGGTTTGTTGCCGGGTCCCTGTCGATACGGATGACACACATGATTGCCGCTTTTTTCCCCGGTCAAGGCTCCCAGTCGATCGGGATGCTCGACACACTCGCCGAGTCCTATCCGGATGTGCGCAGGACCTTCGATGAAGCATCGGACGCCTTGGGTTTCGACCTGTGGCGTTTGGTCCACGAGGGTCCGAAAGAGGATCTCGATCTCACCAGGAACACCCAGCCCGTCATGCTGAGCGCCGGTGTTTCGGTCTGGCGCGCTTGGCTTCAGGCCGGCGGGCCGCCCGCGAGCATGATGGCCGGTCACAGCTTGGGCGAGTATTCGGCCTTGGTGGCCGCCGGCGCGCTGAGCTTTGCCGACGGCGTGCGTTTGGCTGCCGAACGTGCGCGCTTCATGCAGGAGGCGGTTCCGGCCGGAGAGGGTGCGATGGCCGCCGTGCTGGGTCTAGGCGACGCCGAGGTCATCGCACTCTGCGCCGAGCAGGCGCAAGGCGCCGTGCTCGAGGCCGTCAATTTCAACTCACCCGGACAGGTGGTGATCGCGGGGGAGGCCGCCGCGGTGAACCGTGCGATCGGCGCGGCCAAGGGTGCCGGTGCGAAGCGAGCCTTGATCCTGCCGGTCAGTGTCCCCTCGCATTGTGCCCTGATGCGCCCCGCCGCGGATCGACTCGCCGAGCGATTGGCCGCGATCGAGATTCGGGTCCCGGAGGTCGCGGTCCTGCACAACGCCAGTGTGCAGAGCGCAGCCGACAGCGCCGCGCTGCGCGATCAACTGATCCGGCAGCTTTATCGCCCGGTGCGTTGGGTGGAGACGGTGCGCGCCGTCGCGGCCGAAGGCATTCGGATCGCGATCGAGTGCGGCCCGGGCAAGGTGCTGACCGGTCTGAACAAACGCATCGACGACACTCTGACGACACTGCCGGTTTTCGACCCGAAGTCACTCGAGACGGCACTGGAGGCGATACACAATGCTGAGAGATGAAATCGCGCTCGTCACGGGCGCCTCGAGGGGAATCGGTCGGTCCATCGCGATGGCATTGGCCGAGCAAGGTGCCGCCGTTGCCGGTACCGCCACCACGGCAGCCGGTGCACGCGCGATCGAGGAGGCGCTCAACGAGGCAGGTTACCGGGGCATCGGAATCGTGCTCGACGTCGCCGATCAAGCGTCGGTCGAGGCCGCTATGGCCGAGATCACCGAGCGCCTCGGTGCGCCGGGGATTCTCGTGAACAACGCCGGAATTACACGCGACAACCTCCTGATGAGGATGAAGGACGAGGAGTGGGATTCGGTGATCGAGACCAATCTCAGCTCGCTGTATCGCGTCACCAAGGCCTGTCTGCGTGCGATGACGAAGGCGCGTAAAGGCCGGATCATCAATATCGCTTCGGTCGTCGGCTCCATGGGCAACGCCGGTCAAACCAACTACGCGGCTGCCAAGGCAGGCATGATGGGCTTCACCAAGGCGTTGGCACGCGAGGTCGGATCACGCGCGATCACGGTCAACTGTGTTGCACCCGGGTTCATCGACACCGACATGACGCGCGACTTGCCCGATCAGCAACGCCAGTCATTGATCGGAGGCATCCCCTTAGGGCGGCTCGGACAGCCCGAGGAGATTGCGGGCGCCGTGGTCTTTTTGGCCTCTCCTGCAGCGGCTTACATCACCGGCGAGACCCTGCACGTGAACGGCGGCATGTACATGGCATGAAAGGCATCATCGTCGATATGATTAAGATCAACTAAATCAGGTCCTTGTGCTTTTTGCCGAGGGCTGATGCGACTTTCATCGGCCGTCGATTGTCACTAGAATACCGCCTGGTCCAGCGAGGGCCACCTTTATTCATCCGGAGGAATCAGTACCATGAGCAGCGTTGAAGATCGAGTCCGCAAAATCGTTGTCGAACAACTCGGCGTCAAGGAAGAGGAAGTGACCTCGGAGGCGTCTTTCGTCGACGATCTGGGCGCGGACTCACTCGACACGGTTGAGTTGGTCATGGCCCTCGAAGAAGAGTTCGAAACCGAGATCCCGGACGAGGACGCGGAGAAGATCACCACCGTCCAACAGGCCATCAACTACATCAATCAACACCAAGCCTAGGCAGGTGTCCGGCACCCGGGTCGGGTGCTCCGAGGCTCGAAGGCCGTCGGCCGCAGCAGGATGCCGGTGCGGCGGCGAGCGTCGAATATCGCGTTTCGAACGAAAGGGGTAGGCAATGTCAGGCAGAAGGGTCGTGGTCACCGGTTTGGGCCTCGTGGCGCCGGTCGGTTTGGACGTCAAGTCCTCCTGGGACAACATCCTCGCCGGCAAAAGCGGGATCAAACCCATCACCCATTTCGATATCGAGCCATTCAGCACCCGCTTCGGCGGCCCGATCTATGGCTTCGAGATCAGCGATTACATCGCTGAAAAGGAAGCCAAAAAAATGGATAAATTTATCCACTACGGCATGGCTGCGGGCTGTCAGGCCATCGCCGACGCCGGGCTGCAGATCGATGACTCCAACTGTCGCCGCATCGGCGTGGCGATCGGGTCGGGGATCGGCGGGATCACGGGCATCGAGAACAACTACGAGGCCTACCGGACCAAGGGGCCGCGTCGCATTTCGCCCTTCTTCGTGCCGGCCAACATCATTAATATGGTCGCCGGCAATCTCTCGATCAAGTTCGGGCTGAAGGGTCCGAACTACTCCATTGTCTCCGCCTGCAGCACGGCGACCCACAACATCGGCGAGGCGGCGATCATGATCCGCCACGGCTATGTGGACGTCATGATTGCGGGCGGCGCCGAGATGGCGACCTCGCCGGTCGGCCTCGGCGGCTTTGCCGCGGCCCGTGCGCTCTCCACCCGCAACGATGCACCCGAGTCGGCGAGTCGCCCCTTTGATCGCGATCGCGACGGCTTCGTCCTCAGCGACGGTGCAGGCGTCGTGGTGCTCGAGGAGTACGAGCGCGCCAAGGCCCGCGGTGCGACCATCTATGCCGAGCTGGTCGGTGTCGGGATGAACTCCGATGCCTATCACATGACCGCGCCGTCGGAGAACGGCGAAGGTGCCTGCGACTGCATGCTGCTTGCACTCGCGGATGCCGGTCTCGACAAGGAGCAGGTGCACTACATCAACGCGCACGGCACCTCGACGCCCGCCGGCGATGTGGCCGAGACCATGGCCATCAAACGTGCGTTCGGTCAGCGTGCCTACGAGATCCCGGTGAGCTCGACCAAATCCATGACCGGACACATGTTGGGTGCTGCCGGGGGCGCCGAGGCGATCTTCACCATCCTCGCCCTGCGCGATCAGACCGCACCGCCGACCATCAACTACGAGACGCCTGATCCCGACTGCGACCTCGATTATGTCCCCAATACCGCTCGAGAGATGCGCATCGATGTCGCCTTGACCAACTCGTTCGGATTCGGCGGCACCAACGGCACCCTGGCCTTTCGTCGGCTTTAGGGTTGCCTTCGGGGACGGGATCGACGTCGCTTGGTCGGCTTGTCGCCTTCGTCTCCGATCTCCGATCCTTCGGATGACGGAGGCGTCTCGGGGGCGGGATTTCGGCGTGTCCTGGTGGATGGGCGCGAGCATGACGGGATCCCCGTCGGGGATCGCGGACTGCACTACGGCGACGGCCTGTTCGAGACCATTCTGATCCGCGACGGCATGCCCTGTCTGTGGGACCGCCACATGGCGCGTCTCGCGCTCGGCGCCGATCGGCTGGGGCTCCCGAGGCCGTCTCCAGCGATCTTGCGTCACGAGGCAATCCGGATCGGCACCGAGCTCGATCATGGCCTTTTGAAGCTGATCCTCACCCGTGGTGTCGGTGGTCGCGGTTACCGGCCTCCCGTCTCTCCGCACCCCCGGCGTATCCTGCTGTCCTATGCCTCGTGCGCGAGTGCCGACCCGTATGTCGACGGCGGTGTGGCAATTCGTTTTTGCGAAACCCCTGCATCCGTGAATCCGCATCTGGCCGGGATCAAACATCTCAACCGCTTGGACGCGGTGCTTGCCCGGCGCGAATGGGATGACCCGGAGATCGCCGAGGGTCTGATGTGCGACGATGCCGGTTGCGTCGTGGGCGGGACGATGACGAATCTATTTCTCTGGGACGGTGGCGCGCTCGTCACCCCGTCGGTGACGCGCAGCGGCCTTGCCGGAACGGTGCGTGCGGTCGCAATCGAAGCAGCCGCGCGGGCCGGAATCGCCTGTGTCGAGAGGGCGGTCACGCGAAGGATGATCGATGGTGCGGTCGGACTCTTCCTCACGAACGCGCGGATCGGCGTCTGGCCGATTTCTCGTCTGGCAGATCGGGGGCTCGACCCCGACCGTCTGCCGCTTGATCTCTTGAGCGCCGTCCGTCGAACGGCGCATACACCGGAATGGCCGGATCCATGATTGCACGCGTCTTACTTGTTTTGATGCTCGCCGCAGGTGCGCTCGGCGCCGGTCTCGGGCTCGACTACGGCGCCTTCGTCAAGACGCCGGTGCCCTTGCCCGAGGAGAGCACCATCCTCGATATCCCGCGCGGGACCTCGCTGCGTGGATTGGCGCGTCGGATGACCGACGAAGGCATTCTGAAACACCCTTATTACTTCATTGCCTTGGCCTATCGGCAAGGTGATCAGGCCCGGATCAAGGCCGGCGAGTTCGAGCTGACCGCCGGGATGACCCCGGCCGATGTCTTGGCGCGGATCACCTCGGGGCAAGTCGTGCAGCACCCCGTCACCCTGGTGGAGGGTTGGACCTTTCGGCAGGCCGTCGCGGCGATCGAGGCCCAGGATCGCTTCAGCGGCGAGCTGGCGGATCTGTCCGACGAGGATCTGATGGCCAAGCTCGGTCGACCCGGCGAGCACCCGGAAGGGCGTCTTTTTCCGGACACCTACCGCTTCCCGCGCGACACGCCGCGCCTGTCGGTCCTGCAACGTGCCTTCCAGCGCATGGAGCAGGTCCTGGCCGAAGAATGGGCGGGGCGGCGCGAGGGTCTGCCGATCGACAGCCCCTACGAGGCACTGATCCTCGCCTCGGTCGTCGAGAAGGAGACGGGCGCGGCACACGAGCGGCCGGAGATCGCGGGCGTCTTCGTGCGCCGCTTGCGCAAAGGCATGCGCCTGCAAACCGATCCGACCGTGATCTACGGCATGGGCGATCGTTACGAGGGTCGCATCCGACGTGCCGATCTGCGCGAGGCGACCGCCTACAACACCTATGTCATCGACGGCCTGCCGCCGACGCCCATCGCCTTGCCCGGGCGTGCCGCCATCCATGCGGTCCTCAACCCCGCCGACGGGGATAGCCTCTATTTCGTCTCGCGCGGCGACGGCACGCATGTCTTCTCCGCCACGCTCGATGCGCACAACCAAGCCGTTCGCCGCTATATCCTGGGTGAGCCATGAACCTTTCGATCGCGATGAATCCGAAAGCGGCGCGAGGCTGCTTCATCACACTGGAAGGCATCGAGGGCGCGGGGAAGTCCACGCACATCGCCCGTCTCTCGGCGCTCCTGTCCTCGCTGGGGATCGCGGTCGTGACGACGCGCGAGCCGGGAGGCTCGCCGATCGCCGAGCGGATCCGCGCCCTGCTGCTCGATTCGGTCAACACCGGGATGGACGACACGGCCGAGCTGCTCCTCATGTTCGCGGCGCGCGCCGAGCACCTGGCCAAGACGATCCGTCCTGCACTCGATTCCGGCGCCTGGGTCCTTTGCGATCGCTTTACCGACGCGACCTATGCCTATCAAGGCGGGGGGCGCGGGTTGAATCCGGAGCGCATTGCGGTGCTCGAAACACTGGTTCAGGGTGACTTGCGGCCGGATCTCACCCTTCTCTTCGATCTCGAGCCCGAGCTCGGGCTCGCGCGCGCACGCGGTCGCGGGGCCGCCGATCGAATCGAGTCGGAGGCCCTGCACTTCTTCGATGCCGTGCGGGCGGTCTATCGTGAGCGGGCGTACACGAGCCCCGAGCGCTTCTGTCTGATCGATGCGGCTGCACCCTTGAGCGTCGTCGGCGAGCAGGCAGGACGAGCCTTGCGTGCACTCGTCGAGACCCGTTTGGGCGAGAGCGCCGATGCGTTCGGAGCCGGAGCCACGGTGTGACCGGCCCTACACCGCTCGCATTCGATGCACCTTTGCCCTGGCTGGCGGATGATTGGATGCGCCTGCATCAGGCGCGCCGAGACGGGCGGCTCGCCCATGGCCTCTTGTTCAGCGGTCCGCGCGGCATCGGCAAGCGCCATCTCGTGGAGCTGCTTGCCCGATCGATGCTCTGCGACACGCCGACGGCGGATGGACTCGCCTGCGGACGCTGCGCGGATTGCGCCCTGATCGCCGCCGAGAGCCATCCGGATCTGTTGCGTGTCGGCCCGGATCCCGAGGCGAAATCCGAAGAGATCCCGGTGGCGGCGATTCGCGCGCTCGTGGAGCGGGGTGCATTGACCCCGAGCCGCGCCGCGTGGAAGGTGACCCTCGTTGATCCTGCGGATCATCTCAATGCCGCGGCGGCGAACGCACTGCTCAAGACACTCGAGGAGCCGCCCGGGGCCGCGCTCATCGTCCTGGTGACGGAGCAGCCCGGACGCTTGCCGGCGACCATCCGCAGTCGCTGCGGGCAGGTCCGCATCCCGACGCCGTCGAGCACGGATGCGCTGGCGTGGCTGTCCTGCCGGATCCCGGAGGAGACCGCCGCATTGCGCCTCTGCTTGGCGCACGGCGGACCGCTGCGTGCATTGGACGAGCTCGATGACGCGCGGCTCGAACAGCGGCGCGAGCGGATCGCCGGGTTTCTCGCGATCGCGCGCGGCGAGCGCGACCCGCTCCTGGAGGCGGCGGCTTGGAACGGCCTCGGACCACGGCTATGCCTGGACTGGTTGGCCGGATGGCTGGTCGATCTGGTACGCCTGGCCGTGAGCGAGCATCCGCTCCGGCTCGATAATCCGGATCAACGCGAAGCCCTGCACACGCTCGCTCGGCGCCTGGAGCCGGCCTCCCTGCATCGGCTCCTGCAACGCGTCCTGCGTGCCCGTGACCTGGTTGAAACCAGGGCAAACCCACAACTGGTGCTTGAATCCTTGTCGATCGAATGGCTCCGCGTCGGTGCGGGGCAAGCCATCAGGAGATCTTGACCCATGGCGATACCTGGCGCGTCCTCCGGGTCCCTCGCGGGACAGCAGCGTATCCTCAGCTTCGCGATCAAAGACAAGGCTGCGCTCTATGCTGCCTTCATGCCCTTCGTGAAGAACGGCGGGCTTTTCATCCCGACGACGAAACGCTACCAGCTCGGCGACGAGATCTTTCTGCTGCTGCAGTTGATGGAGGAGACCGACCGCATCCCGGTTGCGGGAAAGGTGATCTGGGTCACCCCGCCGGGTGCCGAGGGCAGTCGTGCGATCGGGGTCGGCGTGCAGTTCAGCGACCAGGACAAGGGTATGGCACGCCGCAAGATCGAGGACTATCTCGTCGGCTCGCTCAACTCGGATCGCCCGACACACACCATGTAGGTCAAACCCTGTAGGAGAGTGAATGCTCGTCGATTCCCATTGTCACCTCGATCGGGTGGATCTTCGCCGCTACGAGGGCGACTTCACCGGGCTCATGCAGGCGACCGCCGATGCGGGCGTCACGCACATGCTCTGCGTCTCGATCGATCTGGAACACTATCCGGACATGCGACGCCTGGTCGATCCCTTCGAGCAGGTCGCCGTCTCGGTCGGCGTGCATCCGAACCAGGAGCACGGCGAGGAGCCGACCGTAGAGACCCTGGTGTCTCTGGCTGCGGATCCACGAAACGTTGCGATCGGGGAGACCGGACTGGACTATTTCCACCGCGATCTTGATCCGCTCCGGCAGCGCGAGCGTTTCCGCGTCCATATTGCGGCGGCACGCGCCTGCGGCAAGCCGCTGATTATCCACACGCGCGATGCACGCGAGGATACGATCGAGATCTTGCGCGAAGAGGGTGCCGATGCCGTCGGCGGGGTGCTGCACTGCTTCACCGAGAATTGGGAGATGGCGAAGGCCGGCATGGATCTGGGTTTTTATGTCTCCTTTTCCGGGATCGTCACATTCAAAAACGCCGAGGAGCTGCGCGAGGTGGCGCGTCGCGTCCCGCTCGATCGCCTGCTTATCGAGACCGATTCTCCCTACCTTGCACCCATGCCCCATCGCGGCAAACCCAACGAGCCCAAGATGGTTGCCCATGTCGCGAGCCGTATCGCCGAGCTGCGCGGGATGGATCCGGCGGAGATTGCTGCGGTCACGCGCGCGAATTACTTCCGACTGTTCGCCATTGCCTGAGGCATCCCTCTCAAGACTCTGATTTGCCGTTCGAGGCCTTCTTCGTCTGCTCGGGCTTTAGCTGCTCGGGCCGTTTCTCGCCGCAGGGCAGATAACCCTAAAAAGAGCAGTTGACGCCC
>NZ_DIUM01000057.1 GCF_002423035.1 Thiocapsa sp. UBA6158 | reverse complement strand
CCGCCGCGCGTTGACTCTGCCCATCCTGCCGGGCTTGCGCCACCGCATGCCGATGCTTGGCGCGATCCAAGCGATCGTGGATCGGCGTGGGGCGTCGATCTGCACTAGAGTCGACACAGGCAGGAGCATCGGACAACGGCATCTCCCTCGGTCAGTTTGCACTTCCAAGGGTACGCCTACCCGGCGCTCCTGCCACTCCCTCAGGATGCTTGATCTCCTACCGAAACACCCCGTTTTGGACCAACCGATGATCAAGGCCACGATGAAGGTAGAGTTGCCGGAGAAATTTTCTTTAAATCGAGTTCGACTACTCTCGCGGCAGTATGGGTGGATTCCTCAATTCAGGTTTTGAATCCTTCTGGAGGTAAGATCGGAACAGCGTATTCGATAAATGCTGCTAACAAGTTGACTGGATTCTCAAGTGGGATCCCAGGTTCCGGAATTTATGCCACGATTTGGGATCCGTCGGGCTATGGACACTACTTCGACCAAGGGATTGCATATGATATCAATGATGCTGATACAATAGTTGGACTCAGTAGTTCCCAGCCTGCGGAATGGAACAACGGGGAAATGAGTCTTCTCGCAACAGGGAACGGTGACTGGGGTGCTGCTCGATCCGTTAACAATTCAGGAATCATTGCTGGTTGGACAGGAGTCACTAGAACAATGACGAAAAGTGCGACTCTTTGGATGGATTATGTCCCAACAAACCTTGATGTACCAGGGGAATATAGCGATGCCTATGACATTAATGACTCCGGGGTCGTAGTCGGAACTTATTATCTCAACGAAGAAAACCGTGGGTTTCTCTGGGACGATGGGATAGTGCACGATTTGGACGATCTGATCGATCCTCTATCGGGGTGGAGCATTACGGAAGCGGTGGCCATAAATAATAACGGGGATATTGCCGCTCAAGGGTATCATGCTACTTACGGTTTTAGCGCACTCAGGTTGAAGTATATAGAGGATTCTACTTGCCCGGCCGAAACAACCTTGGCAAACCAATCCAATCAACGTGCCTGGATTGATGAACTTCGGGGTGTGCGTGACCAATTCCTGAGCCAATCATCAGAGGGTAGGGCTCTGATCCAGACTTACTATCGTCACGCGGATGAGGTGACGGCCCGTATGAAACGCGACCCGCGTCTGGGGCTCCAAGCACTCAGCGTGCTACGTTTCCTGGAAGCGGATCTGAAGGCAACACGCTCGGGCAAACCGGTTAAGTTGACGGCTCGTAAGATCGAGGCGATTCGAGGTTTTGCGCGATCCCTGCAACGCGGCGCGAGCCCGGAGTTGAGCGCGGATCTCAAGACCTTCTTACGAAAGGATCTCGGAGTTCTGCTTCGTAAGCAGTAGATCCACCTTCAACACCAGAAGAAAGGGCCATGCTCATTTTCTGCTAGGATCGTCCCATGACCGGCCGCAACGCCACGGAGGAAGCGAGCGATAGACCAAGCCGAACTACCTGAAGCGATTTGGGGGTTCGGCTTTTTTGTGTCTCGCTCCGCGTATCTACTATTGGGTTCGCACTAGATGAGGCGAGATGGTATCCCATTTTTTTGGAGTCTGATTCTGCAAAATGATAATTCAATCAGTGAAAGCGATGAGTGTTTTGATGCTGAGTGCTGTGCTTATCGGTTGTTCCTCAAGTCAGATCAATCTTTACTCTCCCGAAATTGTCGAGATCTGCACCGCGGTAGGTGAGAATGCTGAAGCCATAATGACTGCGAAACAGTTTTACCAGGACTTGTCAATGATAGAGCGAGATCGGCTGTCACATCGTTGGGAATCCGAACGCAAGGAAAGTCATAAAACAGTGACATTCATGTCGAACATCCTTCGTAAAGCCGCGGACCGTTTCCCTTTAGTATCCTCACTAAGAGAAAAAAGGGATGCGATAGCGGAATTCAAACAGCAAATGGTTGCAAAGTGTTACATCGACCTTAGAACACAGCAACAAATACTCAACGCCAGACAACAAAGAGTCTCTGCACATGGAACCGTTATTTCGGCAGAGTTCGGAAATAGAACCGGAGTTCTGCTAATGAAAACAAAAAATGGCGTATTGAGCCTCAATGTTAACCAAGGCTCACATCTGGTCAATTGGTGTAATGGCTACGATTGCGGGGTTGGCAGAAACATTCATGTGGTTTACGATCCCACTACAAAAGACGAGTATGGTGACGGCGACGCCCTTTTTGTGGAGCTACTACAAGCGGAGTTCTGAGTATGCTCGTAAAACACATTGTTATTGTGCTAACCATAGCTGTGACAGGCTGTGCCGCGCCTCATAGCCCCGAGGCCAGATTCGGCGACTTCCCGATAACTGCAAAGGGATGTGGCGCCACGGTGCTGAGAATCACAGGTAAAGACACTGAAAACGCCCTCGCTATCGGAACAACCACAAAACTGGACGCGATAGAGTGTTGCGAACGCGACTCCGGAGGTATAACCATACCCAATGGAGGATTGCTGACCGTGCAGCAGTGCATAGACGCGACTCTAAAAGAGAAGCGAGAAGCAAGGCACTCGTCTACCGCGGATTGTCCGAGGAAGCGAGTGATGACAAATTGGGGTGGGCCTTTCGTAATGATCTCACGCTCCAGTGATCCCTTGGGATTCACATGGAAGAACGAATCCACAGGCGAAATCTTGGATGGCAGTAGTGCGAGCGGCGCTCCAATCGTAACTCTGACTTTTGAACTTTTGTGTCCAGCGTTTTCAAGGTAGTTAAGGAGGTATCGCTATGTTCGCAAAGTCTAGTATCATAGTAGTGTTAGTGTTGATCGGTTCGGCTGTAGCCAAAGCGGACGATAATTGCATTATTGGAGCGGATGCGCTTACAAAGACTGTGGAGGCGAGAGATTTAGGTTTCCCTATCCCTCAGGCGGATTCGGTGGGGCCGTGGGCGGAGTTCGTGCTGGATTTTGAGAAAGGGCTTGAACGCATTACAGATGGTAACGTTGGTGCAATTAGGGCTGTATTACAAAATATCTATCCGGAAGAAATAGCTTTTGACTCCCCGCAAAAACAAAATCTTGCAAGAAGTTTGTACGAGTTTAATAAACTTGATGAATTGATTTTACATCAGGATATGACGGCTGAGCAGTCGAAGAAGATTAGTCGGCAATTAGGTGATGGTGTTCCAGTTGCTGATGTTATCAGATCGATTAAGCCACCAATTGATGAAACGCTTCAGGATGCTATCAACCATGCTTACAGCTCTGATCGTACTGCTGCTGAGATAAGACGCCGCTGGTTTCAAAGCTGTATGGTGAAGTAGTTCGTAACTGGTTCGGGAAGCGTGATGCGAATTGTATAGTCACGAATTCTGGCGATTTGGTCAGGTATTTTAATCTAGTTTCGCTCAAAAGCTATCGCCACGCATCCGAATCTAGGTCGAGTACGGGATTATGGCGATAGGGTCAGGTCACGGGGTCAGGTCTTGACTTATGCCTTTCCCGAGCTATCTTTGGAGTCATGGCCAGACCCCTGCGACTTGAGTTTGCCGGTGCACTCTATCACGTCACTTCGCGCGGTGACGGACGGGAGGACATTGTTCGCGGGGGTCAGAGTCAGGTCTTGACTCTTGCCAAGACCCGACCCGGCTCCTTCCTAATGGGAATTTCTTAGCGGCAGCAGTCGGATTCTGTGGCGCCTTGGATCGATCTTAACCAATGCCCCGGAGTTGAGAGAATCCACTGCTATGATCAGGGTTTCCAAGACAGCATCGCCCACGACATCGGGGACGATGTGCTGAACTCGAAGCTGGAGGACACTAGGAGCTGCCGCGTTCGTTGCGAAGAGCAGGGAGCCGAAATCCAAATCGTGGGTGAAGACGACATGGCCGCGCTCGCGGGCCCAAGCCATGATGGCGGCGAAAAGGGACCAGGTTCAATTTTGCGCAGGCGTGGGGTCTTGTTATCCACCGTCTTCAATCTCCACTGTCTGGATTGAGTCAGCAGGACGGAACCGTTCTAGCCAAGATTGACTGTTTTACCGTGCAGCTGTCCTCGACTCTGAACACCACCCGGCAGCGCGGATATCAAGCGCCGGAGTAGCCACCACCCGAGAACCCGAGCGCGAACCTGCGCGAGGTCGTCCTGCAACCCGCCGCCGCCGAGGAGGCGTGCTTCCGGAGTCTGATGGCAACCCATCACGATCTGGGCGCGTTGCCGAAGATCGGCGATTCGCTGTGGTATGTCGCCACCTGGCAGGGCCAATGGCTGGCGCTGCTGAGCTTCTCGGCCGCGCCTGGAAGTGTGCCGCGCGCGACGCCTGGATCGGCTGGGATTTTCGCCACCATTAAGATCGTCTGCAACTGAGCGCCAACAATAGCCGGTTTCTGATCCTGCCCGAACATCATGTGGCGAACCTCGCCTCGCGGGTGCTGGCGTTGAGCGAACGGCGCTTGGCGAGAGACTGGCCGGAGCGCTTCGGTTACCCGCTGCTGTTGCTGGAGACCTTTGTCGATCCGCAGCGCTTTCACGGAACGATCTACAGCGCCGCGACGTGCGCCGCCAAGCGCGTCTTCGTCCGCCCGCTGCACCCCACGCCAGAGCCTGCCTGTCGCGCCCCGTTCTTGATCCCCGGTCCTCATCGAGGGCTACACCGTCGAGAAGAAGACCGGCAAGACCTCCACCGAGACCGTCTACGGGATGACCAGGCATACCCCGGACACCGCCGATGCCGCACGGATATTGGGCTTGAATCGCGGTCACTGGACGATCGAAAACGGCTGCCACTACACCCTGGACTGGAACTGAGACGAGGACCGCTGCACCATCCGCACCGGCCACGGCCCCACGAACATTGCCGCGCTGCGCTGCTTCGCGATCGGCGTCATCAAGTCGAAGTCCCGCGATACCGTCTGCCCCACCACCCAACGCCTGGCGCGCAACCTCCGCCTGGTTTTCGACTCCCTGCGCATGACCGAGAACTCCCGCCGCCGCCCGCCGGTCCGGCTGGCGCCGGTGGGCTAGAACAGATTTGCCGTGGCGTCGGGGCTTGCAAAGATATGGGTAATCGCATGGTTGGCGGTATCATCCCGCCTTGGGGTTTGCACAAAAGAGGTAAGCGTAATGAATGCCATCCGCCAGGTCTTCGATGATGCAGCCGAGCAGCTGCGCATCGACCTTCCCCCCGAGCTTCAGCATCGCCGCGTAGAGGTCATTATCTTGCCCATGGATGAACAGGTCGCGCCGTTTACAGAAACAGCAGGTCCTCGCTATCGGACCTTCAAGGTCGATGAACGGGCGATCTTCGATCGGGATGCACTGCATGAACGGTGAGCCCTTCGTGGATACCAACATCTGGGTCTACGCGCATCTAGAGACTCCCCGGGATCCCAAAGGCGACTTGGCGCGCGCGCTGGTCGAGTCTGATCCTCGCTTCGTGGTGAGCACCCAGGTGTTGAACGAATACTACGCGGCAATGCTGAAGAATCGGGTCTCGGATCTCTGGATACAGAGCAGCCTTGAAGCCATGATCGAGCACTGCCGCGTGATTCCGGTCTCGGTGCCGATCATTCGCCAGGCACACGCCATCAAGAACCGCTATGGTTTTTCGCTGTGGGATTCGCTGGTCGTCAGTAGCGCATTAGTCGCGGATTGTCCCGTGCTGTATTCCGAGGACCTTCAGCATGACCAATGTATCGAGGGGCGTCTAATCGTGCGCAATCCGTTTAAGGGCATCAACTGAAGCATCCCCACTCCGAAGCACTGTCGGTTGGCATATCGTCCTTTCATCGCCCAAAGGTTCTATCGCATCGTCGGCCCGCTCTTCGTAGCCAAAGCCGCAGACATAGCCCGGGGATCGGGCCAGGGCCTTCTCGGTCGCACAGCCAAGCATCTGCGTCGGCGGGGATCGACTCGGGTGAGTGACGATACCGATCCAAGGTATCCTTGACCCAGGCATCCAAGGACCGCTCTACGAAACGAGACTGGGGAGTTGGCACATGACCCTCTCGGTTGGGACGTTGGGAACCCCGGGGGACCTTGGAGAACCCGGGGGAAACCCTTCTCCGGTCATCGAGATCCGCGATCTGGCCTTCCGATGGCGCCGCGGGGCGCCGGCCGTGCTCGCCATCGACCATCTCGACATCGCGCGCGGCGAGCGCGTCTTCATCGAGGGACCGAGCGGCAGCGGCAAGACCACCCTGTTGAGTCTTCTGGCAGGCGTGGTGAAGGCCGAGCAGGGGAGTTTGCGCATTCTCGGGCAGCCGCTGGAACGCATGGGTGCCGTCCGGCGCGATCATTTCCGGGCCGACCATGTCGGCTATGTCTTTCAGATGTTCAATCTGATCCCTTACCTGTCGCTGGTGGAGAACGTGACCTTGCCTTGTCGCTTCTCGCGCCTGCGTCGGGCGCGTGTGCTCGAGCGCGCCGACTGCGGCGGGCGCTCTGCGCGGTGTCTGGAGGAGGAGGCGCTGCGTTTGCTCGATCATCTCGATATGGCAGAGCCCGCGCGCTCAAGACGGCCCGTCACCGAGCTCTCGGTCGGGCAGCAACAGCGCGTTGCCGCGGCGCGTGCGCTCATGGGTTCGCCCGAGATCCTGATCGCCGACGAGCCGACCTCCGCGCTCGATTCGGATCGCCGCGAAGCCTTTATTCGACTGCTGTTTCGGGAGTGTGCCGAGACGCGGATGAGCTTGATCTTCGTGAGTCACGATGCGGCGCTCGAGCCCTTGTTCGATCGCACGGTGCGTCTCGCCGAGGTCAATCGCGCCCTTGGCTCGAAGCCGCTCGGCGACTGAACCTCTCCCTCTGCCCCTCTGGCCCTGTATGGGGAAGGGTATCCTCGCGCTGCGCCCGGGCGTGTACCGCCTGGTCCCCGCCTACAGCCTGAGGCCCATCACCAAGCCGGCCGTAAAGGATGCCGCACTGGTGAGGTTGCCGCCGATGAAGTCGAAAAAGGCGCCTGCATTGACCGCGAGCCAGTCGACCCAGCCGTCGTAGTGGATCTCCAGGCCGGACCAGTTCACGTCCAGGATGCCGACGTACTGCAAGGCAAAGACCCCGAGCAGGATGAGACCGACGACAAGCAGCACCAGCTTGAAGGCCATCTTCAGCGCAAACCCGAGCGCCAGTCCGACCATGAAGGAGAAGCCGAGCTTCAGGAAGAAGGTTTCGTTGAAGAGTCCGGCGGCGTCCGCCGGCGCGCTCCATGCGTCGGCCTCCGAGACCATCGACGCAAGCAGGTCGTTGCCGAGTCGTTCGAGCGCATGCGTCGCCGTCTCGAATGGCGAGGTCTCTTGTGCGGGATGATGCATCGGGTCTGTCGGCAACGAGGCGGAAGGAAGAAGGTCGGGTCGGGACGCGTCGGCGAGGCGCTAGTGTATACCGAGCACACGCGGATTTTCCGGCGCGTTGCACGACCCGCGACGCCGTGCCGGCATTGCGTCCGACGGGTCTCCATACGCGAATCGGGTGCGTTCCGGTCAGCCTTCGCGCAAAATCACCGCCGTTCACCATCGCATTGAGCTCGAAGTGACCACAAGCACCCTGACGCCCGGCCTGATGCTCGTCCACGGCAACCGCCCGGAAGATCTACGCGATCTCCTGGTGGAATGGATGGCGCGCTATCCATTGGCACCGCTCGAAAACGAGATCATCCTCGCACAGAGCAACGGCATCGCGCAGTGGCTGAAGCTTGCGCTCGCTGCCGATGCCGACGCTGGCTCGGGTGAATTTGTCGCGGGCGAGCGTGGCGTCGGGATCGCCGCGGCGCTCGAGATCTCGCTGCCGGCACGCTTTCTCTGGCGTGTCTACCGGGCTGTGCTCGGCGCCGATGCGGTCCCGGAGATCTCGCCATTCGACAAGTCGCGCCTGGTGTGGCGTCTGATGCGTTTTCTGCCCGAGCTTTTGGCGCGGCCCGAGTACCTTCCGCTGCGGCGCTTCCTGCAGGATGACGCCGACCTGCGCAAACGCTTCCAGCTTGCCGAGCGTCTGGCCGATCTCTACGACCAGTATCAGGTCTACCGCGCCGACTGGCTGGCCGCTTGGGCCGACGGCGAGGACGTGCTGATCCAGGCACGCGGCGGGCGCGTCCCCTTGCCGGACGAGCAGCGTTGGCAGTCGGGACTCTGGCGTGCCCTGTTGGCGGATGTAACCGAAGGTGGCGAGGGCAGGGGAGAGGGGGCGGACATCGGTCGAGCCGGCGTCCACGAGGCGTTCCTGCGCCAGGTATCGGACTGGCCGGAAGGCGCACGCCCGCGCGGTCTGCCGCGTCGGGTCATGGTCTTCGGGATCTCCAGCCTACCGCGTCAGTCACTGGAGGTGCTGGCGGGCATGGCGCGCTGGAGCCAGGTCCTCATGTGCGTCCACAACCCCTGCGAGCATTACTGGGCCGACATCGTCGCCGACAAGGACCTGCTGCGTGCCGAGCGCACCCGTCAGCGACGCCGCGACGGCATGCCGGCGGATCTCTCGGAAGAGGGGATGCACCTGCACGCACATCCGCTGCTCGCGGCTTGGGGCAAACAAGGCCGCGACTTCATCGGCCTGCTCGACGAGCATGATGACGAGGCCGCGCGGGCGGGCTATCTCGGACGGTTCAATGCCATCGGCCGGCGGATCGATCTCTTCGACGCCTCGCGAGAGGCTGGCTCGGTACTCGAGCAGCTCCAGGACGACATCCGCGATCTGCGCCCGCTCGACGAGACCCGCACGCATTGGCCGGAGGTGCCCTCCACGGGTGATGCCTCGATCCGCTTTCATATCGCCCACAGTCCCCAGCGCGAGGTCGAGATCCTGCACGACGTCTTGCTCGCCGCCTTCAACGCCGACCGGACCCTGACCCCGCGCGACATCATCGTCATGGTGCCCGACATCGACACCTACGCGCCCCACATCCAGGCAGTGTTCGGTCTTATCGATCGCGACGACCCGCGCTACATCCCCTACAGCGTTGCGGATCAGGGCCAACGGGCGACCCAACCCCTGATCGCGGCCCTGGAGAAGTTACTCGATCTGCCCCGATCGCGCCTTGCCGTGAGCGACGTGCTCGATCTGCTCGAGGCCCCGGCACTGCGCCGTCGCTTCGGGATCGCCGAGGACGATCTCACGCGGCTCCATCGCTGGATCCGCGGGGCCAACATCCGCTGGGGTCTGCACGCCGAGCAGCGCGCGAGCCTCGATCTGCCGGCTCGGCCCGACGCGCAGGCGCAACACACCTGGCTGTTCGGTCTGCGCAGGATGCTGCTCGGCTATGCCGTCGGTGCCGCCGACGAGCAGGGAGCATGGCAGGGTATCGAACCGTTCGACGAGATCGGCGGTCTGGATGCGGCCCTGCTCGGTCCGCTCGTGCAACTGGTCGAGCGTCTGGAGTCGACCTGGCGTACACTCTGCGAGCCCGCGACCGTCGCCGACTGGTGCAGGCGTCTGCGCGGCCTGATGGCGAATTTCTTCGACGCCGCCGACAACGGCGAGGCATTCACACTCATGCAGCTCGACACCGCGCTGCAAGGATGGCAGGAAGCATGCGACGAGGCCGCCCTTGCCGAGGAACTGCCACTATCGGTCGTGGGTGAATATTGGCTCTCTCAGCTCGACGACGGCGGTCTGTCGCAACGCTTCTTCGCCGGCGCCGTCACCTTCGCGACACTGATGCCGATGCGGGCTATCCCCTTCCGTCGGGTCTGCCTGCTCGGCATGAACGACGGCGATTACCCGCGCACCCGCATCCCGATGGACTTCGACCTCATGGGCCGAGACTACCGACCCGGCGACCGCTCGCGGCGCGAGGACGACCGCTATCTCTTTCTCGAAGCCATGCTTTCGGCACGGGACCATCTGCACATCTCCTGGGTCGGACGCAGCATCACCGACAACAGTGTGCGACCGCCCTCGGTGTTGGTCGCCCAGTTGCGCGACCACCTCGCCGCCGGCTGGCGGATGGCGTTCGACACGGGTCTTTCGAAGGACACAGGGTCGATCGATTCGGGGCAGGCCCTCTTGAACGCACTCACGTCTGAGCATCCGCTGCAGCCCTTCAGTCCGGTCTACTTCCCGCCGGATCCGAACACGGCCTCGCTCTTCACTTATGCGCGTGAGTGGCGCCCCCTCGATGCGGCACAGCCTCATCGCCCGGATGCTGCACCGCAAGCGTCGGGGACCGCGTTGCCGCCGCTGCCCCGAGACGAGCCGCTCGCGCTCCGCGATCTCGCCGACTTCCTCAAGTCCCCCGTCAAGGCCTTCTTCCGCCAGCGGCTCGGCGTCCTCTTCGAGTCCGACGATCCGGCGAGCGCGGATCAGGAGCCCTTCATCCTCGACGGGCTCGGCCGGTGGCAGCTTCAAGACGAGCTGATTCGGGTGCAGGAAGAGGCCTTGGCGCACGGCGAGCCGATCGCGCCGGCGCGCGAGGCCCGGCTCGACCGGGTGCGCCGTCGCGGCGATCTCGCCCCGGGTGCCTTCGGCGAGGCCGTCGCCGTGGATCTGGTCGCCCCGATGGATGATCTCTTCGCGCGCTACCAGGTCGCGCTCGACCGCTGGCCGCACACTCTCGGTGACGAAGAGGAGATCCGTTTCCAAGCGGACCTCCCGGAGTACGTGCCCGAGCTGGCGGACTGGCTGGGCGGTATCCGCAGCGATGCCGAGGGCCGTCGAGCACGTGTGCTCATCGAGGCGAGCGACCTGGTCAAGGATAAACAGTACCGCGGCGAGAAGCTCATCCGTCACTGGGTCGCCCATCTCGCACTGCATCTGGCCGGCGGACCCCTCGCCACGCTGGTGCTCAGCAAGGTCGGCGAGGTCGAGTTGAAACCACTCTCGGTCGAGGAGGCGACGGCGCATCTGAGCGCACTCTTGGCGGCCTGGCAGGTCGGCCTGTGCCGTCCGCTCCCGCTGGCGGCGAAGACCGCATTCGAGTGGCTCAAGGCCGGCGACGCGGCAAAGGCGCGCGGGATCTTTGAGGGTGGCTATATGCAAACCGGCGAGGTCCAGACCGACGCCTATCTCGCGCGGGCCTATCCCGACTTCGACGCGCTCTGCGCGAGTGGTGAATTCGCCGAGTGGGCCGAGCGCCTGCTGCGCCCGCTCTATGCCGCGATGCACGCCGGCAAGGAGAAGACGCCGGCCCGCTCGGCCGCAGCGCAAGCGACCGGAGCCGCCGCATGAGTCCCGCAAATGGCCGAACAACAGCGACTGCGACGTCCGATCAATCGGATATCGACGCGAAAACCGGTCGGGCTGAAGCCCGACCCACCGCTTCGGATACACTCGATCCGCTGCGCTTTCCGCTCTGCGGCAGCCGTCTGATCGAGGCCAGTGCCGGCACCGGCAAGACCTTCACCATCGCGACACTCTATGTCCGTTTGGTGCTCGGTCACGGCGTACCGCACGACACACCGGATGCAGCTCCCCGCGCCTTCACCCCGCCCGAGATCCTGGTCGTCACCTTCACCGATGCCGCCACGCGCGAGCTGCGCGACCGCATCCGCTTGCGTCTTGCCGAGGCCGCGACCGCCTTCCGCGCCGAGCCGCACGGCGTTGGCGTACGCCCCCCGGGCGAGGATCCGCTGCACGACCTGCGCGCCGAATACCTGCCCGATCACTGGCCGACCTGCGCACGCAAGCTGCAGTTGGCCGCCGAGTGGATGGACGAGGCCGCGGTCTCGACCATCCACGGCTGGTGCAATCGGATGCTGCGCGAGCACGCCTTCGACAGCGACAGCCACTTCACCCAGACCCTGGAGACCGATCAGAGCGAGCTGCTCGCCGAGGTGGTGCGCGACTATTGGCGGACCTTCATGGTCCCGCTCGATACCGAGTCGGCCGCCGAGGTGCGGCAGTGGTGGTCCGGTCCGGAGGCGCTGCAAGGGTCCATCCGACCGCTCGTGGAGCATGCCGATCGGCTCGACCCCGCGGCGGAGCCGGCTGTCGCGCTCAAGGTCGTTCGCACGCAGAAGGCGGATCGTCTCGCCGAGCTCAAGGCACCTTGGGCGGCCTGGGCAGAGGAGCTTCAGGCACTTCTGGACGGGGCCGTCGCCGACAAGCGCGTCGACGGACGCAAGCTGCAGGTGCGTTACTACACACCCTGGTTGAACGCGCTCCGAGACTGGGTCGCCGATCCCGTCGCCGAGTGGCCCGATCTCAAGACCGGCTGGGAGCGTCTCACGCCCGCAGGTCTTGCCGATGCCTGGAAGGGCGATCCGCCCGCCCATCCCGGACTTCAGGCGATCGCCGACCTCAAAGGCGAGTTGGCCGATCTGCCCACCCCTCGCTCGTCCCTTCTGCGCCACGCGGCGCATTGGGTCGCCGAGCGGTTCGCCGCCGAGCAAACCCGCCGCGCCCAGATGGGCTTCAACGACCTGCTCACCCGGCTCGACGCCGCCTTGCAGGGCCCCAACGGCGAGCGCCTGGCCGAGATCATCCGTCGCCAATTCCCCGTCGCCCTGATCGACGAGTTCCAGGACACCGACCCGGTGCAGTACCGCATCTTCGATGCCGTCTATCGGGTCGCGGCGAACGACCCCGCGACCGCACTCATCCTCATCGGCGATCCCAAGCAGGCGATCTATGCCTTTCGCGGCGCGGACATCTACACCTATCTCGCCGCCCGCCGAGACTGCGCCGGCCGTCTCTACACCCTGAAGCGAAACTACCGCTCCACGCCCGACATGGTCGCCGCGACCAACCGCTGCTTCGAGGCGGCGGAGACCCGCGAGACCGGGGCCGGCGCCTTCCTCTTCCGCACCGAGACCGAGACGGGCACCGACAACCCGGTGCCCTTCATCACGGCGGACGCGAAAGGGCGTAAGGACGCGCTGCTCATCGAGGACGAACCGCTTCCGGCACTCACTGCCTGTTGGCTGCCGCCGAACGAGTCCGCAAGGGCGCTGAGCAAGGACGCCTATCGTAGCCGGATCGCCGAGGTGTGCGCCGCGGAGATGGTGCGTCTGCTCAATCTCGGGCAGATCGGGCAGGCGGCCTTCGTCGGCGACGGCGCGCCCAAGCCCCTGCGCCCGGCGCATCTGGCCGTGTTGGTCAACACCGGCAAGGAGGCAGCGATCATCCGCCGCGCCCTGGCGCAACGCGGTGTGCGCAGCGTCTATCTCTCCGACCGGGACTCGGTCTACCGAAGCCCGCAGGCCGGCGAGCTGCAACACTGGCTGGTTGCCTGTGCCGAGCCCGACGACGCTCGCCTGGTGCTCGCCGCGCTGGCCACCGCCACGCTCGGTCTGAGCTGGTCCGAACTCGATCGTCTCAATCACGACGAGCTCGCCTGGGAGTCGCGGGTGCTGCAGTTCCGCGCCTATCGCGACTGCTGGCGCCGTCAAGGCGTACTGCCGATGCTGCGCCGTCTGCTCAACGATTTCGACGTCCCCGCGCGGTTGCTTGCGTCTGATTCGGGCTTGGGGTTCGACGGCGAGCGCATCCTCACCGATCTGCTGCATCTCGCCGAGCTTCTGCAACAGGCCAGCGTCCTGCTCGACGGCGAGCACGCACTGATCCGCCATCTCGCCGAGCAGTGCCGGGATGCAAACCGCGGCGCGGGGGGCGATGCACGCCAGATCCGTCTCGAGAGCGATGCCGATCTGGTGCAGGTGGTGACGGTGCATAAATCCAAGGGACTCGAGTACCCGGTGGTCTTTCTGCCGTTCGCCGCCGATCATCGACAGACCGCGAAAGACGACCTCCCGCTCAAATGGCACGACGCGCAGGGCCGATTGCAGCTCGGCCTCTGTGCCGACGACGCGATCCTGGAGCGTGCCGATCGCGAGCGTCTGGGCGAGGATCTGCGCAAGCTCTATGTCGCCCTGACCCGCGCCCGGCATGCCACCTGGGTCGGTTTGGCGCCGCTGGCCGGACTGGAAGGCGGTGCTTTCGGGTATCTCTTGGGCGGCGGCGCTGCAATCACGCCGGATGGTCTGGCGCAGGCGCTCGAGGACCTGCGCGGCGACTGTGCGTCCATCGCCCTGGTCGAGGCGCCCGAGCCTACGTCGGAATCACCGCCTGATGCCTTGCGGGACCGCTTCGTCCCGGCCGGTCCGGCGCGCCGTCTCGGGCCGGCACGCACCTCGGTCCCCGTCGTGCGCGAGTCCTGGTGGATCGCCAGCTATTCGGCCCTGCGCACCGTCGCCGGCGCGGACCCGGCGCGGCCCGCGACACCCGCCGATACGCCGGCCGACACGCCGACCGAGGATCGGTTTCGAGAGATGCAGGCCGCGCAAACCGCCGTACCGGGCACCGACCTGTCCCCGTCGACGTCGAGCACGGACGCGAGCGATCGCCTGCCCGCCGCCGGATCCATCCACGCCTTCCCGCGCGGGCCGGAGGCGGGCACCTTCCTTCACGATCTGCTCGAATGGGCCGCAACCCCGAGTTTCGCCGAGGCCGCCGCCGATCCGGTGCGGCTGCGCGACACCATCGCTCGACGCTGCCAGGTGCGCGGTTGGTCCCAATGGATCGATCCGCTCACGGCCTGGATGCAGGCCTTCCTGACGACGCCGTTGCGCGTGCCCGCGATGGGCGCGCTTCCGGCCGCGGTCTTGCGCCTCGTCGATCTGACCGGAGTCGTCCCCGAGATGGAGTTCTGGCTCGCCGCCCACCGTGCCGACACGCGCGAGATCGACCGCCTGGTCTGCACCTACACACTGGAGCGCGCGCCCCGCCCGGCGCTTCAAACCAACCTCCTCAACGGCATGCTCAAGGGCTTTATGGACCTGGTCTTCGAGCACGAAGGCCGCTACTACGTGGCCGACTACAAATCCAACTGGCTCGGCCCGGACGCGGCCGCCTACACCCCGGAGGCCATGCGCGCCGAGATCCTGCACGCGCGCTACGAGCTCCAATACGTCCTCTATCTCTTCGCTCTGCATCGTCTGCTCAAGGCACGCTTGCCGGACTACGACTACGACCGCCATGTCGGCGGGGCCGTCTATCTCTTCCTGCGCGGGATCGAGGCGCCGAACCGGGGTCTGCATGCCGAGCGCCCGCCGCGCGCGCTCATCGAGGCATTGGATCGCTGCTTTGCGTGCAAGGCGGAGGAGCGAATCTCATGAGCACGGATCGGACGATGCGAGCGGCAAAGGCCGACGGGCCGCACATGGACACACTCCTCGCCCGCTGGGCCGAGCGCGACTGGCTGCGCCCGCTCGATGTCGCCTTCGCCGATTTTCTCCGCCGCGAGGTGCCGGATGCGTCCCCCTTGCTGATCCTCGGCGCGGCGCTCGCCAGCCATCAACTCGGTCGCGGCCACGCCTGTCTCGATCTGGCGGCTACGCTGAAGGATCCGACCTTCGCCCTGTCGTTGCCCCCCGAGGGCGCCGACACTGCGCAGACGGACGCCCCGCCGCATCCCGCCGAGGTGCTGGAGGGTCTGACCCTGCGCGACTGGCAGGCGGCGCTCGTCCATCCCGATCTGGTCAGCCGGGGTGACGGCGTCACACCGCTGGTCTTGGTCGGTCCGCGACTCTATCTGCGCCGCTACTGGCGCTACGAGCAGGCCGTGCGTGCCGGTATCGACACCCGCTCGGAACGCTTGCAAGCCCGACAGGCCGCCCTGCCGATCGCGGCCATGCGCCCGGTGCTCGAGCGTCTCTTCCCGCCCGCCCGGACGCCTGGCCAAACGGCGCACTGGCAGAAGCTCGCCTGCGCGCTGGCCGCCCGCAGCGCATTCAGCATCATCACCGGCGGTCCCGGCACGGGTAAGACCACGACGGTCGTCCGGCTCCTGGCGTTGCTGCAAGCCCTGGCGCTTGCCGAGCCGTCGCCTCGCCAGACCTGCCCCGGCCGGGCGCTGCGTATCCGCCTCGCGGCACCCACCGGCAAGGCCGCGGCACGTCTGAACGAATCCATCGCCGCCGCGGTCGCCGGTCTGCCGCTCGCCGATCTGGCGAACGGCGAGGCCGTGCGCGCCGCCATCCCCGTCACCGTGAGCACACTCCACCGTCTGCTCGGCAGTCGCCCGGACACCCGTCGTCTGCGCCACCACACCGCCAACCCGTTGGCGCTGGATGTGTTGGTCATCGACGAGGCATCCATGGTCGATCTGGAGATGATGGCTGCCGTGCTCGACGCTCTGCCGGCGAACGCGCGCCTCATCCTGCTCGGCGACAAGGACCAGCTCGCCTCGGTCGAGGCCGGCGCCGTGCTCGGGGAGCTGTGCGGTCGTGCCCGTGAAGGCCACTACACCCCGAGCACCCGCGACTGGCTGGAGCGCGCGACCGGCGAGCAGATCCCGGCCGACCTCGTCGATCCCGCCGGCACCGCGCTGGATCAGTCCGTCGTCATGCTGCGCCACAGCCATCGCTTCTCGGCCGACAGCGGCATCGGCCGGCTTGCCGAGGCGGTCAATGCGGGCGATCCGGTCAAGGTCCGCGACATCTGGACACGCGGTCATGCCGACCTCGCCTTGGTCGCGCTCCACAGCATCGAGGATGCTGCCTTTCGGTCCCTGGTCATCGAGGGTACGGCGACCTCGCCGCCCGATCCGCAGCGCGGCGATGAAGCGCTGCGAGCACAGACCGATGCCTACCCGGCGCGACACGGCTATCGCCATTATCTCGACACCTTGCGACAAGGCCATCCCGCCCGCGACGCCGACGCCTCCGCCTACGACGTCTGGGCACGCGACGTCCTGCAGGCTCACGGCCGGTTTCAATGTCTCTGCGCCCTGCGCCGCGGCCCCTGGGGCGTTGAAGGTCTCAACCAGCGCATTGCCGGTCTGCTCCACGGCGAGGATCTCATCCCGGCCGACACCGGCTGGTATCTCGGGCGCCCCGTCTTGGTCATGCGTAACGACTACGGTCTGGGACTCATGAACGGCGACATCGGCATGACCTTGAGACGCCCGGCATCCGGCGATCGAGACTGGACGCTCCGCGTCGCTTTCCCCGCCGGCGACGGCCAAGACGGCATCAAATGGATCCTCCCCAGTCGCCTTCAGGCGGTCGAGACCGTCTACGCGCTCACCGTCCACAAATCCCAAGGCTCCGAATTCAGCCATGCCGCGCTGGTTCTTCCCGAGACCCTCAGCCCCATCCTCACGCGCGAGTTGCTCTACACCGGCATCACCCGCGCGCGCGAGCACCTGACCCTGGTGCGACCGGGCGCCGCACAGGTGCTGGAGCAGGCGGTCCAGCGACGCGTCTTGCGGGCGAGCGGATTGATGATGTCGCCGCGCGGCATCGGCGAGGGAGCCGAACCGTTCGATGAAAACCGAATCCATGGACCCGGGACTGGAGCCGCTGTCGGCTGCGGCAGTGCGTCGACCTGCGCCGCCTCAACCTCGAGAGAACAGTGTGCAAAGGTATCAGCATGATCCCGAGAGATCCGGACGGGTTACCCACATCAAATGTAAGAGAGCCGGAGATCGCCGAGCGCAAACAAACCCAGCAGGCCCTGGAAGAAGCTCACCAGCGCTTCACGACGATCCTCGATGCGATGGACGCCAAGGTCTACCTGGCGGACATGGACACCCATGAAGTGCTGTTCATGAACCAGCCACTCCTCGAGGCCTTTGGCCCGGCCGAGGGACGGCCCTGTTACCGTGTGCTGCAAGGGCTGGATGCCCCCTGTCCTTTCTGCACCAATGACAAACTGGTGAACGTCGATGGCAGCCCCGCCGGCGTCTATACCTGGGAATTTCAGAATCAGCTCAACCGCCGCTGGTACGAACTGCGCGATTGTGCTCTGCGCTGGACGGACGGCCGGCTAGTGCGCATGGAGGTTGCGACCGATATCACCGAGCGGAAGCGGATGGAGCTCCATCTGCGCCAGAGCGAGGAGCGCTTCCGGCTGGCCTTCGAGAACGCCAATACCGGCATGTGCCTGGTCGATCCCCAAGGCAGGCTGATGCAAGTCAATGACAAGATGAGCGCCATCTTCGGTTACAGCCGCCACGAACTGGAAGGGATGACGGTCAATGACCTGACCTATCCCGACGACCTGACCATCAGCCCTGAATACATGTCCAAGGCAATCCAGGGGCTGGTCGACTGCATCACCTTTGACAAACGCTACCGCCATCGCGACGGGCACCTTGTCTACGGCGAGGTCGCCAGCTCCCTGGTGCGCGATCACCAGGGTCAGCCCCTGTACTTCATCTCTCAGGTGAAGGATGTGACCGCGCGCCGGCTGGCGGAAGCGCACTTGCGGGCGAGCGAGGAACGCTTCCGGCTGGTCGTCGAACATGCCATCGACAACATCTGGACCATGGGTCCGGATCAACGCATGCGCTTTCTCAGCCCCTCCATTGCGACGCTGGTCGGCTACGGCATGGATGAGTACCGGGAGCTGTCCCTGGAACAGATCCTCATGCCGGACTCGCTGCGGGTCGCCGCGGCCTACTTCGCCGCCCTGGATGCGCGCAGCACCGCCGGCCTCAGCCTCGCGGATTTTCCTTTCCGCGGCGAGCTCGAACTCCGGGCCAAGGATGGGACGGGTGTGTGGACCGAGATCATCGCCACCCCCTTGGTCGACGCCGAGGGCCGGATGACGGAACTGGCGGGCGTGACCCGCGACATCCGGGAGCGCAAACGCTATGAAGCCAAGCTGCAACAGGCGCGGGAGGCCACCGAGATCGCCTACCGTATCCTCCAGGCCGCCAACACCGAGCTGCAGCGACTCGCTGCCACCGATCGGCTCACGGGCATCTGGAATCGACTTCACTTCGACGAGGTCGCGGTCACCGAGATCGAGCGCGCTACGCGTTACGGCCAGCCTTTGTCACTGCTGCTCTTCGATATCGACCATTTCAAGACGATCAACGATACCCATGGTCATTTGGCGGGCGACCAGGTGCTGGTCGAGCTGACCCGGCGCGTGCGGCAGCACCTGCGCACCGGCGATCTGCTGGCACGCTGGGGTGGCGAAGAATTCGTGGTGTTGTTGCCGCACACCCGCGGCGAGGATGCGCTCGAGTTGGCTGAGAAACTGCGTCACTTGATCGCCGGGGAACCCTTCCCCGCAGCTGGTCAGGTCACCTCGAGCTTTGGCGTGGCGGAATTCCGGCCGCACGAAACGAGCGATCTTTGGCTCACGCGGGTGGACGGCGCACTCTACGCGGCCAAGGCCGGGGGTCGGAACCGGGTGTGTCTGGCGGAGCCGTCATGAAGCGATCGCCGCGGTCCGCGAGGGCGCGCTCACCCCGGCGCTCGAGCGCATCATCGAGCCGAGGGCGGTCTCGATGCGGAACATCGCCGCCTTTGAAGGATCGCTTGGAGTCGCGCCCCGGATCTCGCGGTCGATCGGCGCTTCAGGCGCTGCGCAGCCGGGTCACCTTCACGAGCGCCACCGCAACCAGCGGTAGAACCAAGCCGATCACCAGGGCGGTGATCATCAAGTCGCCCAACTGGCTGTAATCCGCCGACACGCTCACCACGCCGCTGATCGGATCCTTCACCTCGCGAGTAACGAGGAAGATCTCGTTGAGATACTTGGTTCCCAACTGACCGGCCGAGAGCGCCAGATTGCTGAAGGAGGCCATGACGGCGAAGAAGGTGGCCTTGAGGTTATCCGGGGCCGAGTTGGCGATCCAGGCGAGCATAGGCACCATGGCGACCTGGCCCAGTGGTGATTCGATCGCGGTGTCCACGATGGCGATGAAGCGCGCATCGACGATGCCGCCGGTCACCGCAGCCGTCCAGTGATGCAGCCCGAAATACATACCGACGATCGGCAGGTAAAAGAGGCTGGTCAGCAGGGTCAGGAAGACCACCACATGGGCGATGGAGTGCTCGGCCATGAAGCGTCGGAAGATAAAGAGCCCCGCCAGCGCGAGCGTGCTGCCGATCAGCGAGAGCACGGACAGGAACTGCTGGTCGAAGGCCAGCTCGTCGATCATCCACCAGGTTTGGCCGGCACCGGGGCCGGGCATGGCGCGGAAGACAAAGATGATGATGGCGGTGCCCAGAAGATAGAGCCGCGCCTCGGCGTCCAGCACCCGCATCAATCGCGACATGAGGAAGAGGACGATCGCCATGGAGCCGACGAAGATGATCTCCTGGTTGTAGGGGACATCCGTGAGTCCCATGCCCAGCGTGAAGACGACGAAGACCAGGCTGCCCCCGAGGATCCACCAATTCGGCTTGGTGATCTGAGCGGGACGTTCCAGGCGCGCTCTGGCATCCTCCCGGTCCAGACCCTTGGCGACGAGCCGACGCAGGTCGCGACGTTTGATGAAGCCCGCCAGCGCGACGCCCAGGACCGAGATCACCGGGATGGCCAGGGCCATCTCGTAGATGAGGATATAGGTCGCGACCTTCTCGGCCTCCGACATCGTCTCGACCCCGGCGAAGAGCGAGATGTTGGCGACCGACACCAGCACCCCGCCGCCGATGATGGCGATCCGCCCCAGGGTCTGCATCGTGGTATGCATCAGCTTGACCCGGGCACGATCGATCGGCTCGCCCTCGGCGTCGACCCGCGGGACCGCCTCGACCGTCATGGCGTCCGCCACCACGTCCTGAATCACATAGCCCGTCGGTGCGAGCAGCGCGCCGAAGACATACCAGGCTTCCACCGGCATCACGGCGGCCATCGCCTCGCGCTCCGTCAAGAGGCCGAGCATGATCAAAAGGCTCCCGGTCAGCATGGATGCGCCGAGGTAGACCAGGCCCGCCTTATGGCGCCAGATCAGATCCACCAGATGTCCCAAGGGCATCTTGAGCACCCACGGGATCCCCGCCCAGAAGGCGAGCGCGGCCAGGAAGGAGGCGGGCAGCCCGAGATAGTCCTTGACGAAGAAGGTGCCGACGATGGCGGTCAGGCCCTGGATGCCGTAGGCCACGTAGATCATCAAGGGGGGTAGATACGAGAGCCGCATCTCGCGTCCGATCTCGAGGATGTTGCGGTCGAGCCAATGGCCGATTGCGGCGGTGAACCCGCGTTGATCCCCTCGTCCGGTCTGCCGGTTGTGAATGGCGGTCACGTTTGCGTTCTCAGGATCGACAAAGGCCCGAAGGGTACGCCATCACTCGCGCTGAGGCGAGAGAGCGGCAGCGATGTCCCGACCCCTGCGTATCGACGTCTCGGCGAGACGATTGACTGATCCATCATGAACCCGCTCAAGGCCGACGCGATCGCCTTGGACGATCCGGACATGAGCGGGCTGAAGGCGTACATCCTGCCTGAGCGTCGCGGGGTGGTGCCGGGGCGGCGTGCCACGGATCGAGGCTCTTCTCGCGGCGGCGAACCTGCCCCATCTTCGTCCTGTTGGCTGAGTCGTGCCCTTCGCGGGCGCGTGATCGGGGCATAGACGCAGGGGGATGACGGGATGCTGATCGGGGTTCCACGCGAGATCAAGATCCATGAGTATCGTGTCGGTCTGTCGCCGGAGTCGGTGGCGGAGGTGGTCGAGCGCGGGCATCGGGTCCTGGTGGAGACGGCGGCCGGGGTCGGAATCGGGGCGAGCGACGAGGTCTATCGGGCCGCGGGCGCGCAGGTCTGTGCGACGGCCGAGGAGGTCTTCGCGCAGGCCGATCTATTGGTCAAGGTGAAGGAGCCGCAGCCGCAGGAACGGGCCTGGCTGCGTCCGGGGCAGGTCTTGTTCTCTTATCTGCACCTGGCTCCGGACCCCGAGCAGGCACGGGATCTGCTCGCCTCGGGTGCCGTCTGTATCGCCTACGAGACCGTCACCGATGCGGCGGGCGGACTGCCCCTCCTGCGGCCGATGAGTCAGGTCGCGGGGCGCTTGGCTGTGCAGGCCGGGGCGACGGCACTGGAGGTCGCGCACGGCGGAAGGGGGGTGCTGCTCGGAGGCGTGCCCGGGGTCACCCCGGGGCGGGTGCTGATCCTCGGGGGCGGGGTGGTCGGCTTCAACGCTGCGCAGATGGCGGTCGGTCTGCAGGCGGATGTCACCATCCTCGACCGCAGCCCGGCCGTGCTGGACCGATTGGCCGCGCATTTCGAGTCGCGCGCGCGGGTGGTCCACTCCAATCGGGCGACGCTGAGCAGCGCGCTGCGGGATGCCGATCTGGTGATCGGTGCGGTCCTGATTCCGGGTGCGACGGCCCCGCACATCGTCACGCGGGCGATGCTCGGCGACATGCGACGCGGGGCCGTCATGGTCGATGTCTCGATCGATCAAGGGGGCTGCTTCGAGACCTCGCACCCGACGACGCATGATCGGCCGACCTATGTCGTGGACGGGATTCTTCACTACTGCGTCGCGAACATCCCGGGCGCGGTGCCCCATACATCCACCTACGCCTTGAACAATGCGACGCTTCCGTATGTGCTCGCGTTGGCCGACAAAGGATGGCGCACGGCACTGCGGGATGATCCGCATCTTCGTAGCGGGCTCAACCTGTGCGATGGGCTGGTGGTCCATCCGGTCGTGGCCGATGCGTTGGGCTATCGCTTCGTGCCGGCGTCCGAGGTGTTGTGATCCTGCAGTGCGCTTCTCACGCCGAGATGACGGCTACCTCGGCAGGCATCGAGCAGGGCGATGCCGGCGTCTTGCGGACCCGTGGCGCCCCGAGTATCGTCATGCAGCGACGCGTTTCCCGACCCGGCGCGCAGATCCGCGGCAGCGCTTGCCCCGGTTGGACAACTGGGTCGTCGGGGCGTCGGACAGGTCCAGCGAATCGGTACGCCGCGTCGGATGCCCGACGCGAACGTACGCTTACGCGCTCTCCTCAGGCTTTAGCCGCACTCACGCGCTTGGACAGAATGGCGCCGCGCATCCCGACGAGGACCAGTGTGCTGGCCAGGAAGGCGGCCACGGCGGTGCCGATCATCATAGCCATCGGCTTGTCTTGCGCGTTGGCGATGCCGAGGGTCTCGCCGATCGGGGCGAGGATCGCGACATTCTCCGGGGCGGCCAGGATGTAGGTGCAGAAGGCCAGGAAGGCGCCGAAGAAGACGAATTTCCAATCCATGTGCAGGCCGGCGAGCAGGGTCGCGAGGCCGAGCAGGTAGAGCAGCACCAGCAGGTATTTCTGATCGTCGAGCACCGCGCGCACGCCGTGTGTGTGCAGCAGCCACAGCAGACCGATCACGATCCCCCAGTGCAGGATCTGCTTTAAGGTGTAAAAGAGGTAGGACTGATCGCGGACATAGGCCTGTCCGAAGCCCGAGAGCAAGGAGATGAAGGCGACCACCGGGACGAAGCTCTCCCAGTAGGGTATGGTTGCGGTGGCATCGTCTCGGGTGAGGGCGATGAGAATGACGGCGGCGACATAGAGGACGACCGATGGCAAGAGGGCCATCATCAGCGAGCCCTGGTCGGTCCTTTTGGTTTTTTTCACTGTCTCCGTCGAGACGGCGGCTTTGGATTTGAACATGGCGAATCCTCCTTTAGGATCAGTGTGCGAGTGATCGACGCATCCCCCGGTCAGGAGGTGTGTCGAATTTGTCAAGCAACCGGATATTAGCCCTTACTTTTGATGAGTGTTAAGGGAATTTCAGCAGGATTTTTCGAGTACGTCCGACGGTCCTGGCCTTATCCGAGCGTGGGCGTGGGACGGATCCGGCGTGTTGGACAGGGTCGGAGTGCGGGGGCGAGCCGAGGTGAGAGCCGGCGCGCCGATACCGCGCGACGACGCTTGAGCCGTGCAGATTCGGGCGTTTCGGTGGCCGGTAGGATCAGGGCTGCGGGGTCGATGTGCTTGCGCCGCGTCGGCGGGTCGACCGCGTCCCATCGCGTGCGACTCAACACCCTAACCATGCTTGGCCTCGCAGCCGCGCTCGCCGGCGGTTGCGCATCCGCCCCCCCGCCGCCCTCCAAGCCGCTCGACGCCTGCGCCATCTTCAAAGAGCGCCCGAGCTGGTATAAGGCGACCAAAAAGACCGAGCGCAAATGGGGAACCCCGATCCCGGTGCAGTTGGCCATCATCCAGGCCGAGTCGAGCTTCCGACACGACGCCCGGCCGCCCGGGCGCGTCTCCAGCGCCTACGGCTATTCCCAGGCGATTGACGGCACCTGGGATTGGTACCGGGAGCAGACCGGCAATCGGCGCGCCAAGCGGACCAATTTCGACCATGCCGCCGACTTCGTCGGTTGGTACACGGACGTCAGCCAACGTACCCTCGGCATCCCCAAATCCGACGGTTACCGTCAGTACCTCGCCTACCACGAGGGTCATCGCGGCTTTCAGCGCGGGACCTATCGAAAGAAGGACTGGCTGGTGCGTGTCGCGCGCCGTGTGGATCAGCAAGCAAAGACCTACGGGGCACAGCTGCGCTCCTGTCGTCGCTGAGCCCTTCCCTTTACCTTCGGCGGAACGCGCACTAGAGTTGCCCGGACCCACCGGTGTCGGTGACCACGGGAGTGTCGTCATGCTCGGTTCCTTGCCTCGCTTGCCTGCGCGTCTATTGGCGGGTCTATCGGCGGTTCTGTTGGCCGCGTCCGTCTCGACGGCTTGGCCGACGCCGAGCGAGGCGGCAGAAGGAGGCGAGCGCAGCCTCCTCCTGACCCCGGGCATGGACTATTTCGGCGGGGACTATGAGACCCTGAAAGGTGTCGATCTGGAAACCTGTCGCGACGCCTGTCTCGCGGACACCCGCTGCCGCGCCTTCACATTCAACAGCAAGGCGGGCTGGTGTTTTCTCAAGGAGTCCGCCTCCGACGCACGTCCCTTCACGGATGCCGTCTCCGGTCGTGTCCGGATCGGTCAGACGACCCTGTCGCTCGCGGATCTCGCCGCGACCCGCAGTGCCGAGCTGCGCTTCCTCCCGCGCGCCGAGCTGGATGCCGCCCGCAAGCTGGCGGCGCGCATCGCCGAGGCGCCACCGCGCGATCAATCGGCGACGTCCTTGGCCGCCGAGGCCGCGCGGTCTGCCGCGAACAATCCGGTGCGCGCGTCGGACCTTTACGCCGCAGCCCTGCGACTTGCCCCCGATGACCGCGCCCTCTGGCTCGAGTTCGCCCGCACGGCGATGGCCGCCGAGCCCTCCGATTGGCAGGCGCGGCAAACCTTCAAGCGGGACGCGACCGGGGCGGCCGTCAACGCCTATTGGCGCTCCGAGGGCACGTCGGAACGCGCCGATGCGCTGGTCGTGCTCTCTCGAACCCTCGCCGAGCGCGACAACTGGCGCACCGCGATCCGTGCCCTGCGCGCCTCGCTCGCGCTGGTCGAGGACGCATCCGTTCGCGACGACTACGACCGGATGATCGGCGAGCACGGCTTCCGGGTCACCGGCCATGAGGTCGACTCGGATGCCGCGAGTCCACGCATCTGTCTGCAATTCAGCGACCCGCTGGCACGCGACCGGGGCCAGCTCGCCGATTTCGTGCGGGTGACCGACCGCACCGACCTGCCGATCGAGGTCGAGGCCCGCCAGATCTGTATCGACGGCGTCGAGCACGGCGCGCGCTATCGTATCCAGGTTCGCGCCGGACTCCCGGCCGCGGACGGCGAGACGCTTGCCAAGGCGTCGGATCTGGAGATCTTCGTGCGCGACCGCGCGCCCATGGTCCGCTTCCTCGGGCGCGCCTACGTGCTGCCCGCGGGCGGCGATCCGGCGATCCCGGTCGTCTCGGTGAACACGGATCGAATCGACGCGGCGGTCTATCGCATCGGCGACCGCGCCCTGGGTTCCGCGGTCGCGAGCGGCCGGTTCCGCCAGCAGCTCTCGACCTGGGACGCAAAGCAGATCGCCGATCGCTCCGGAGAGGCGATCTGGAACGGCTACATCGAGGTCAAACCCCCGGCCGACACACGTCTCAATCGCGAGGTCACCACATCGGTGCCGGTCGGGGAGCTGGTCGAGGATCTGCGGCCCGGCGTCTACGCCATGACCGCCGCGCCCCATAACGCCATGCAGGAGCCCGAGGCGCTCGCGACCCAGTGGTTCCTGGTGTCGGATCTCGGGCTTGCAAGCTTCTCGGGCAACGACGGTCTGCATGCCCTGGTGCGCTCGCTGTCGAGTGCCGATGCGGTCGCCGGCGCGAAGCTGCGCCTGGTTGCGCTGAACGACGACATCCTCGGCGAGGCGACGACCGATGCCGAAGGCCACGCCCGCTTCGAGCCGGGCCTGCTGCGCGGCTCCGGCGGCAATGCGCCCTCCGTCCTGGTCGCCGAGGGTCCGCACGGCGACTACGGCTTTCTCGACCTTACCCAGACACCCTTCGATCTGAGCGACCGCGGAGTGACGGGTCGGCCCGCGCCCCAGCCGCTCGATGTCTATCTGGTCACCGAGCGCGGCGCCTATCGTCCCGGCGAGACCGTCCAGCTGACCGCCTTGGTGCGCGATGCCAAGGCCGACGCCGTCTCGGATGTCCCGGTCACCTTCATCTTCAAACGCCCCGACGGCGTGGAGCACGGCCGTCTCCTGACGCAGGATCAGGGCCTCGGCGGTTATCGTGCGACGCTGGACCTGAGCCGCGCCGCCATGCGCGGTACCTGGCGCGCCGCCACCTACAGCGACCCCAAGGCCCCACCCCTGGCCGAGGTCACCTTCCTGGTCGAGGACTTCGAGCCCGAGCGTCTCGCCTTCGATCTGGAAAGCCCGGTCAAGACACTGGATCCGGACGACCTGCCCGAGATCGCCCTGGACGCCCGCTTTCTCTTCGGTGCACCCGCCGCGGGTGTCGCCGTCGAGGGCGAGGTGCAGGTCAGGCCTGCGCAGGGCCTCGCGGCGTTTCCCGGTTTCAGATTCGGTCTGGCGAGCGAGCCGGTCGAGCCGCTCGGCCAGCCGCTCGCGCTCACTCGGACCGACGACCAAGGCAAGGCCGAGATCACCCTGCAACTCCCTGATCTTCCGCCCACCAGCCGACCGCTCGAAGCGGATCTGCGGGTGCGTCTCATCGAAGGCAGCGGGCGCCCGGTCGAGCGCAGCCTGACCCTGCCGATCGCGACCCGCGCGCCCCGCATCGGCGTGAAGCCCTTGTTCGAGGACGCGGTGGAGGAGGGCGGCAACGCCGGGTTCGAAATCATCCTGATCGATGCTGCCAACGATCCGAACGGCCAGCGGCAACCGGCCGAAGGGCTACGCTGGACACTCTCGCGCCTGACCACCGACTTCCAATGGTACGAGTCCGACGGCAGCTGGAATTACGAGTCGGTCGTCTCGACCCAACGCGTCGCCTCCGGCACCCTGGAGCCGGGCCAGATCGACGCCGCGACCGGTGTCGCGCGGATCGAGGCGCGGGTCGAGTGGGGCGGCTATCGTCTGCGTGTCGAAGGCCCGGATGCGACGGCCCTGCCCGTGGATCTCGACTTCGAGGCCGGCTGGTACGTCGCCCCGCGCGCCGTCGACACCCCGGATCTGCTCAAGGTCTCGCTCGATAAGGCCGAGTATCGGGTCGGCGAGACGCTCAAGGCGCGCATCGAGCCGCGCTTCCCGGGCTTGGCCTTGGTGATGGTCATCGATGATCGGCTGATCGAGATGCGCACCGTCGAGGTCCCCGAGGGCGGCGCGACCGTCGAGCTGCCCGTCACCCGCGCCTGGGGGCCGGGCGCCTATGTGACGGCCACGCTCTATCGGCCGATGGACCTGGAAGCACGGCGCATGCCCGGACGTGCGATCGGGCTGACCTGGGCCGGGGTGGATCCGGGCGATCGCCGGCTCGATGTCACGCTTGGACTGGATCCGGCCGCAGGCGTGATCCGCCCGCGCCAGCGTCTCGAAATCCCGATCCAGGTCGCCGACGCCCCGGCCGGCGAGCCGGTCTACGTGACCCTGGCCGCGGTCGATCTCGGGATCCTGAACCTCACACGCTATCAATCGCCCGCGCCGGATCGCTGGTACTTCGGCCAGCGCCGTCTCGGGATGGAGGTCCGCGACATCTACGGCCAGCTCATCGACCGCATGCAGGGCGTGCCCGGCACGGTGCGCTCCGGCGGCGACGGCGCCATGATCCGGCTCGAAGGTCCGCCGCCCACCGAGGATCTGGTCGCCTTCCAGTCCGAGATCATCCGTCTCGATGCGCAAGGCCGGGCGAGCGTCGCCTTCGACATCCCGGACTTCAACGGCACCTTGCGGCTCATGGCGATGGCCTGGTCCAAGCAAGGCGTCGGTCACGCGGTCGAGGATCTGCTGGTGCGCGATCCGGTCGTCATGATGGCCAGCCTGCCGCGTTTCCTCGCACCCGAGGACCGCTCGCGCCTGCTGCTCGAGCTGACCCATGTCGACGGTCCGGCGGGCGAGGTCACCTTGACAGTCGCGACCGACGGCGGACATGTCCGCATCCCCGCCGACCAAACCGAGCGGACACTGACCTTGGCGCAGGGCGGACGGGCCGCCGTGCAGATTCCTATCGAGGCCGTCTCCGTGGGCGACGAGACCCTGAGCCTGGTCCTGCGTTCGCCCGATGGCCAGGCATTGAAGAAGACACTGCGGATCCCGGTCCGCTCCAATACCCCCTTGGTCTCGCGCAATTCGGTCGTGGATCTGGCCCCGGGCGGTGAGCTGCGCCTCGACGCCTCGGCCTGGTCCGAGATGCTGCCCGGTACCGGAGCCCTCGCGGTCTCCATCACGGGCGCCGGGCCGCTGGATGTCGCCGGACTGGTCACGGGCCTGGATCGCTACCCCTACGGCTGCACCGAGCAGATCACCAGCCGTGCACTGCCCATGCTCTATCTCAACGAGGTCGCGACCGCGATCGGTCTCGGGACCGACGCGGAGATCAAGGAGCGCGTCCGCGAGGCGATCGGCGAGGTGCTGGCCAATCAGGCGTCGAACGGGAGTTTCGGACTCTGGGGCACGGGCGGCGACGACGGTTGGCTCGACGCCTATGTCGCGGACTTCCTCACACGTGCACGCGAGCAAGGCTACAGCGTGCCGGATCGCGCCTTCGACATGGCCCTCGACAACCTGCGCAACCGACTCGCCTATGTGCCGGACTTCACGAGCGGCGGCGAGGACATTGCCTACGCGCTCTACGTCCTCGCCCGCAACGGTCGCGCCGCCATCGGCGACCTGCGCTATTACGCCGAGACCAAGCTCGACGCCTTCTCCACACCCATGGCCAAGGCCCAGCTCGCTGCGGCGCTCGCCCTCATGGGTGACCGCCCGCGTGCCGATACGGTCTTCCGTGACGCGGTCGAGCGGCTGGAGCAGGGCGACGACGACGGCGCCTGGCGCACCGACTTCGGCTCCGACCTGCGCGACGGCGCGGCCGTCCTGACCCTCGCCGCCGAGAGCGCGACCGGTGCGGTCGACCTGCAGGCGCTCGCCCGACGTCTGGAACAGGGCTGGGTCAACGCAAACGACACCAGCACGCAGGACGACGCCTGGCTGCTGCTTGCTGCCCGTGCACTCATGCAGGGCGCCGACAAGCCGCAACTGGCACTCGCGGGCGAGCCCTGGAGCGGCCCCTGGTTCAGCCGACTCGACGCCGACACCGCCGCCGTGCTGCCGCTGATCGTCGGGAACGCAGGCCAACGCACGCTGGAGGCACTGATCAGCGTCGGCGGCGTCCCGCTCACCCCCGAGCCCGCGGGCGGCGACGGCTATCGGATCGAGCGTGCCTACTACGACCTGGACGGCCGCCGCATCGATCACTCCACCGTCACCCAAGGCGATCGCATGGTCGCCGTCATCACCGTCAGCGCAGACGCCCAGCGCCAGGCCCGACTCATCGTCGACGACCCGCTCCCCGCCGGCTTCGAGATCGACAACCCCAGTCTCATCAAGGCCGGCGACATCGCCGACATCGCTTGGCTGGGCCTGGAAGAGACCGCCGAGCATCTCGAATTCCGCGCCGAGCGCTTCGTTGCCGCCGTCGACCGAGGCCCGAGCGAGCCGACCCGCTTCCAGCTCGCCTACCGTCTGCGCGCCGTCTCGCCGGGCGTATTCGCCCACCTCGCCGCGACGGTCGAGGATATGTACCGCCCGCAATGGCGTGCTTGGACGGAGACGGGGAGGGTAGAGGTTGCGCCGCCGGTGCGCTGAGCGAGCGATGCGCCGTTGATCAGAACATCGTTCCAGGCCCGTAGGGTGGACGAGCGAGAGCGAAGTCCACCAAACTCACCGCCGGCGCTGGTGGACTGCGCTACGCTTGTCCACCCTACAGCGCTTGTCCACCCTGGAGCTTTTTCCATGAGCGATTACCAAGCATACGAAGACGCGTGCGAAAAGATCCGGGCCGAGAACGCAATTCTGTTGACGGAATTCGTGGCTTGGCTCGAGGCGTCCGGCCTGTCCGAGAGGGTCGTCAAGAAGCATCGTGAAAATATCGCTTTCTATATCAATGATTACCTGCTTTACGATGACGCGCTCGAGGCCAGAGACGGCGTGGACGCTGTCAGTTGGTTTCTCGGCGACTGGTTTATCAGGAAGGCGATGTGGTCAAGCCAAGCCAGCATTAAGGAGAATGCAGCAAGCCTCAAAAAGTTCTACGCCTTCATGCATGAAAAGGGCTTGGTGAGCGCGGACGATCTGGTCGAGTTGAAGCAGATCGTCAAGGAAGGGATGCCGGATTGGCTGGAAACCATGAGGGACTACAACAACGCCGGGATCGATGATCCTTGGTGAGCGCGACGCAACGACAGTTTGCGGACCAAAACCACCCTGAAGCGCCTGGTGGAGTTGAGACGGGATCGCCGAGCATCTTGCGCTGGATGTATCGAGGAACGCGCCATTCGATCAGGGATGCGATTCGCGTCGTCCGATCCCCTCGGCGATGAAATCCAGCACGAGGGTATTTAGGCTGACTCCCTCTTGCTTGGCGCGCGCAGTCAACTTGCGGTGGAGCGACTTGGGCACGCGCTGCACGAACCGCCCTGATTCGCCGCCTTTGCCCGGCTCGGGCACCGGGTCGCCAAATTCGCGCGCGGTCAGAATCCAGCTCGTGACGGCATCGCGGGCACTCTCAAGCGCCTCCGGTATGGTGGCGCCGTCGGCCATGCAGCCTGGCAGATCGGGAAAGGTGACGAGGTATCCGCCCTCGGGAAGGGGGCAAATCTCGCAGGGGTAATCGGGAATGGGGGTATGCATGGTCAGTCTCCGGTACCTTGCTGGATGAGCCAGACAAAGCGCTTCACATACTCAGGTGCTATGGGTTTGTGGGCCGGAACCGTCAATTTGGTGCCGTTCGGGTGACGAAATGTCACATGACTGGTTCCAGGCTGACGGTACTCCACGCCATGCGCATCGGCGACCGCCTTGAGTTGGTCGATCCGCCAATCCCGCGGGTTGGCGCGCATCTTCTCGAGTGTTTTGTCCGCTCGGCTCATGCGCTCATGATACTACATGGGGCATCATTCCGACCCAGGGGGCTGAACACGGCTGAACCGCCCGCCGGAATCACAAAGCACACGAGGCGTATGTGCGTCTTGGGCTCTGGCTCTGCGTCCCGAAACGCGACCACGCGACAGCGGACCATTCGGCCAGTGTTCGAGGAACGATAAGCGAACTTCGTTACAATGCTCCCGCGTGGCGTGTCGGGATACTCGCAACCCCGCCGATCGCCCCGAAGCGGCGTCCCCGGGATAGACGACTTGCAGTCGTCCTCTTCGCCCGCCCCGACGGCCGGCGAGGTCGTGCCCAACGCGAAGATCTCGAAGGCCGTACCGAACCCCCCTTGGGCCGGCCGCAAACACTCATCGGAAAGCAGGAGCGAGGACGTGGCGGTAACGAACGACATCGGACGTCTGTTTCAACAGGCATTCAAGAACATCGACGATGTGCTTTGGAAGGAGGCGGGTTGCAGCTCGGAGCTGGATTACACGGAGCAGACCTCCTGGCTCTTATTCCTGAAATATCTCGATGACCTGGAGCAGGAGCGGGCGACGGAGGCTGAGCTCGAAGGCAGGACCTACAGCGACATCCTCGATCCGCCCTATCGGTGGGAGCGTTGGGCGGCGCCGAAGGACCGGGACGGCAGACTCGACCACAACAAGGCGCTGACGGGCGATGACCTCGTTGAGTTTGTCGACCGCAAGCTCTTCCCCTATCTGCACGGCTTCAGACAGCGGGCGAGCGGGCCGGATACCATCGAGTACAAGATCGGCGAGATCTTCGGCGAGATCAAGAACAAGATCCGCAGCGGCTACAACCTGCGCGAGATCATCGACCAGATCGACGCGCTACGTTTTCGATCGCAGGCGGAGAAGCACGAGCTCTCCGCGCTCTACGAAGACAAGATCAAGCGCATGGGGAATGCCGGGCGCAACGGCGGCGAGTATTACACCCCGCGGCCGCTCATCCGCGCGATGGTCCAGGTCGTGGCGCCCCGAGTCGGCGAGCGTGTCTACGACGGCGCCTGCGGCTCGGCGGGCTTCCTGTGCGAGGCACTCGATGTCATGCAGTCCCGGCCGGGGCTCACCACCGCACAGCTCAAGACCCTGCAGGAGCGCACCTTCTACGGCAAGGAGAAGAAGTCGCTTGCGTACGTGATGGCGATCATGAACATGATCCTGCACGGTATCGACGCGCCGAACATCATCCACACCAACACGCTCGCCGAGAACCTCGCCGACATTCAAGAGAAAGACCGCTACAACGTCATCCTTGCGAATCCGCCGTTCGGTGGGAAGGAGCGCAAGGAGGTTCAACAGAACTTCCCGATCCGCACCGGCGAGACCGCCTTTCTCTTTCTCCAGCACTTCATCAAGATCCTGCGCGCCGGCGGGCGAGCCGGTGTTGTCATCAAGAACACCTTCCTCTCGAACTCCGATAACGCGTCGGTTTCCCTGCGAAAACTCCTCCTTGAGTCCAGCAACCTGCATACCGTCCTCGACTGCCCAAGCGGGACGTTCCAAGGGGCGGGGGTGAAGACCGTGGTGCTTTTTTTCGAGAAGGGGGCACCGACACGCAAGGTCTGGTACTACCAGCTCGATCCTGGGCGGACGCTCGGGAAGACCACGCCTTTGAACGACGCAGACCTTGCCGAGTTCGTGGAGTTGCAGAAGACCTTTGCCGACTCGCCGAAGAGTTGGAGCCTGGATGTCACCTCGGTCGACACGGCAACCTATGACCTGTCGGTGAAGAACCCGAACGGCGGGGAAGCGGTGGCGCACCGGAGTCCGCAGGACATCATGGACGAGATTGAGGCGCTGGATGCTGAGAGTGCCGAGGTGTTGGGTAATATCAGGAAGTTGCTATGAAGGACGGATGGGAGACGAAGAGGTTGGGGGAGGTGTGCCACCTGATGACAGGGGGCACACCAAGTCGAAAAGTGCCCGAGTATTTTGGTGGCAACATCAAATGGCTTGTGTCGGGGGATATCCATAAGCAAGAGATTTGCGACTGCGATGGTCGGATAACAGAAGCTGGAGTACGCAACTCCAACGCAAGACTATTGCCGATTAACTCCGTAATGATCGCTTTAAACGGACAAGGAAAGACACGCGGTACAGTGGCACTTCTTAGAACGGAAGCCACATGCAATCAATCTCTAGTAAGCATATATCCGAAAGATACAACGCGGTTATTACCTGAGTTCCTTTATTTTAACCTTAATGGGCGTTACGAAGAACTCAGGCGGATGACAAGTGATGACGATAAGGATCGACGTGGCTTGAATATGGGGCTCATCCGAACGATCGAGGTACCACTCCCACCACTCCCTGAGCAGAAGCGCATTGTTGCTAAACTTGACGAGGCGTTCGAGGGGCTTGCAACGGCCAAGGCGAATGCCGAGAAGAATCTTAAGAACGCTCGAGCGATTTTTGAGAGTGAGTTGAACGAGATTTTTACGAAGAAAGGGGATGGGTGGGAGGAGTTGCCCTTAGAGACTGATACTCGTTTTATAGACTACCGCGGAAAAACACCGATAAAAATCACGGAGGGGCTCAGGCTGATTACGGCAAAGAATGTCAGGATGGGGGTCTTGCAACAAGAGCCGGAAGAGTTCGTTGCACCGGATACCTACAATACATGGATGACTCGTGGTATTCCAAAAAAAGGGGATGTCCTTTTTACTACAGAAGCGCCCCTCGGCTTTGTTTGTCAGCTCGACACTGATGAAAAGGTCGTTTTTGCACAGCGGATTATCATCCTTCAGACCAACCGAGCTGTCTTAGACCCAACGTTTCTTAAGTGGGCAATGATTTCTTCGGTTGTACAATCGCGTATACACGCCTGTGCAACTGGCGCAACGGCGCAGGGGATAAAGGCAAGCCTCTTAAAGAGGGTGATGATTCCTAGGGCCCCTTATGCCGAACAAAAATCTATCGTGACTAAGTGTGATGAACTGTCTGAGGAAACTGGTCGGCTAGGGTTGGTGTACAAGCGCAAACTCTCCGATCTCGACGCCCTGAAGAAATCGCTTCTCAATGAGGCATTTACCGGTAACCTATAACAAGCATATGAACGAAGCCGAAACCAGAGCCGAACACATCGATCCCGCACTCAAGGCGGCGGGATGGGGTGTTGTGGAGGGGAGCCGGATCCTGCGGGAGTACCCGATTACGCTCGGGCGCATCGAAGGGAACGGCAAGCGTGGGAAGTCGCTCACGGCGGACTATGTGCTGGTGTACCGGAACCACAAGCTCGCGACCCTAGAAGCGAAGGCATGGGACAAGGCACTGACCGAAGGCGTTGGGCAGTCGAAGAACTACGCGGGCAAGCTCACGATCCGCTTTGCGTTTTCAAGCAACGGGCAGGGCGTCTACGAAGTCGACATGCAGACGGGAGCCGAGGGAGAAGTCGCCCGATTCCCGACACCTGATGAGCTGTGGAACCGCACCTTTGCGACCGAAAACGCCTGGCGCGACCGCTTCGCTCTGGTGCCGTTTGAGGACAAGGGCGGATTCTTCCAAGGGCGCTACTACCAAGACATCGCCGTCGAGCGCGTGCTCGAGGCGGTCGCGGATGGACATGACCGGATTCTGCTCACGCTCGCGACCGGTACCGGCAAGACCTTCATCGCGTTCCAGATCACCTGGAAGCTGTTTTGCAGTCGCTGGAATCTCTCGGACTGGAAAAGGGAGGGGGAGCCCTCGCGCCGACCGCGAATCCTCTTCCTCGCCGATCGCAACATCCTCGCCGATCAAGGCTACAACGCCTTTTCGGCCTTTCCGGAAGATGCCTTGGTACGGATCGCCCCCGCGGACATCCGCAAGAAAGGCAAGGTACCGAAGAACGGCAACATCTTCTTTACCATCTTCCAGACCTTCATGAGCGGGCAGGCCGAGGATGGGAGTCCGGCGCCTTACTTCGGCGAGTACCCACCCGACTTCTTCGACTTCATCGTCATCGACGAGTGTCATCGCGGGGGTGCGAACGACGAGAGCACCTGGCGCGCCATCCTGGAATACTTCGCGCCCGCGGTTCAGCTCGGGCTCACCGCAACACCCAAGCGCAAGGACAACGCCGATACCTACCGCTACTTCGGCGAGCCGGTCTTCATCTACTCGCTCAAGGAGGGCATCAACGACGGATTTCTCACCCCGTTTCGCGTCAAGCAGATTGCAACGACACTCGACGAGTACATCTACACGCCCGACGACACCTTGATCGAGGGCGAGATCGAGGCGGGGAAGGTCTACGAGGAGAAGGACTTCAACCGCATCATCGAGATCAAGGAGCGCGAGAAGAAGCGGGTCGAGATCGTCATGGTCGCGATCGATCAGCGCGAGAAGACACTGGTGTTCTGCGCCAACCAGACGCATGCGCTGGCGGTGCGCGACCTCGTCAACCAGGTCAAGACAAGCACCGACCCGAACTACTGCCATCGTGTCACCGCGGACGACGGCGCCTTGGGCGAGCAGCATCTGCGCGACTTTCAGGACAACGAGAAGAGCATTCCGACCATCCTGACCACCTCGCAGAAGCTCTCGACCGGCGTGGATGCGCGCAACGTGCGCAACATCGTCCTGATGCGTCCGGTGAATTCAATGGTGGAGTTCAAGCAGATCATCGGCCGCGGCACGCGACTCTACGACGGCAAGGACTACTTCACCATCTACGACTTCGTGAAGGCACACCACCACTTCAGCGATCCGGAGTGGGACGGGGAGCCGATCGCCCCGGAGACCTGCGAGCGGTGCGGCGAGTCCCCCTGCGTGTGCGAGACGCCGGACCCCGTCCCCTGCAAGCGCTGCGGAAAGGTGCCCTGCATCTGCATCGAGGAGACGCCACCACCCTGTCATGTCTGCGGCGAAAGCCCCTGCGTCTGTGCGAAGCGGCGGAAGGCGCGCGTGAAGCTCGCCGACGGGAAAGAGCGGGCCATCCAGCATATGACGGTGACCTCCTTCTGGCACCCCGACGGCACGCCCATGTCCGCCCAGCAGTTCATGGAGGCCCTGTTCGGCCGGTTGCCCGAGTTCTTCAAGGACGAGGACGAGCTGCGCCGGCTCTGGAGCCTGCCCGACACCCGCGCGCGGCTGCTCGCAGGACTCGCGGAGCAGGGCTTCGGAAAGGCCCAGCTTGCCGAGATGCAGACGATCATCGAGGCGCAGAAGAGCGACCTCTTCGACGTGCTCGCCTATGTCGGGTACGCGGTCGCGCCGCTCTCGCGCGAGGAGCGTGCGGCACGGGCGAAGGTCATCATCGATGCACGCTTCTCCGGCACCCAACAGGCGTTCCTCGACTTCGTCCTGCTGCATTACGTGCAGGTCGGTGTCGAGGAGCTGGAGACGGAGAAACTCACACCCCTGCTGCGACTCAGATATCGGAACTCGCTGAGCGACGCGGTCGCAGATCTCGGGGGCGCCGTCGAGATCAAGGGGCTCTTTGTCGATTTTCAGAAGTGGCTTTATGCCGAGGCGGCCGCGTAGGGCGGGGATCGCCGGTCTCGCGCCGGCAGGCGTCGCATTGGAAGGCAGGTGACGTCAAAGCGCCGGTCATACACCGACCCTGATCCTTGAGCGAGGCCGCGGAAGAGGACGACTGCAAGTCGTCGCCCCGGAATGTCGGCGCCTCGGGCTGTTCGCGCATGATCTAAACTCGATCGTAAGCGCCGACCTATCGGGGCTGGCTCGATTGGACATGCCGTTCTGACGAGGTCTCGCTCGATGACTGTCCGCTTTGCTGCTGTCGCCAAGCGCCGCCCGTGGGCCAATCGCCTGCCCGAAGGGTTCCGGTTCATCCTGGTGCCAATGCTGATCACGCTGCTGATCGGCGGCATCTGCTTCTATGTCTTCCTGAGCTTTCGCGCCCAGATTCAGCAGGAAGTCGAGTCAACACTGACCGTGATCGCCGAGCACAAGCGCGAGCAGATCGAACACTGGCTCGCGCGCAACCGGATTGATGCCGAGTCCTATTTTGCGGGGACCGCGCAAATCCCGATGTTGCTCAAACGCTACCTGGAGAGCGACCGTCAGGACACCGACGCGCTGGCGCGCATGCGTGACCGCATGACCGAGGTCGCCAACGCCATCGGGGCGAGCGGCATGGCCGTTCTGGATACCGAGGGCCGTCCGCTCATGATGATCGGCAGGGTCGAGATTCAACAACACGCCGCCCTGATTCAGGAGACCCTGAAACAGCCGCAGGTCAAGCTACTGGATCTCGCACGCAACGCCGACGGGGTGGCGGAGCTGGGCCAATTGGCGCCGATCAGCTCGCGGGGGGCGGCGCCGATCGGTATCGTCGACTTGGCTTGGAACGCGGAACAGTCGCTCTTTCCCCTGGTGACGGACTGGCCGATCCCGATCCGGACGGCGGACACCTTTCTGGTGCGGGTCGAGGGTGATGAGCTGCGCTTTCTCTCCCCGTTGCGCTATGGGACGGAGTCGATCCTGGAGTTCACCGAGCCCTTGACCGGTGAGCGTCTGGCCGGGGTGAAGGCCGCTCAGGGGCAACGGGGTATCCTGCGAGACACCGATGACTATCGCGCCGTTGCGGTGCTGGCCTACGCGACCCCGATCGCCGGCACGCCCTGGCTGATGGTCGCCAAGATCGACCGGCGCGAGGCCTATGCCGGGATCTGGACCACCGCCTGGATCACTGCGATGGTCGGGGCGTCTGCTCTGCTGTTGATCTATGCGTCAAGCTACCTGCTCCGGCGTCAAAGCGTTGCGCGACTGGCCGGCGAGCGACGGCTCGGCCTGCTGATCGAGCAGGGTCTGACCGGCTATGCCGAGGTGGATCTGGAGGGGCGTCTGATCCGTGTGAACGACCGCTATTGTGAGATTGTCGGACGCTCGCGCGAGGATTTGATCGGACGGCTTTTGAGCGACTTTACACCTCCCGAGGACTGGGCGATCAACCAGGCCCTCTTCGAGCGCCTGCGGCGGGGCGACCTACCCTCCGGCTTGATTGAAAAACGCTATCTGCGCCAGTTCGGCGGATTGACCTATGCCCAGGTGGCCGTTGCGCTGCTGCGCGACGAGGCGGGACGCCCGCAGGGTTATCTCGCGCTGGTGGCGGATCTGACCCAGCGTGTCCAGGCTGAGATCGCCCTCAAAGAACAGCGCGAGTCGCTCAGTCGCGTCAACGCAGAACAACGGGCGATCTACGACGCGGCGACGGTCGGCATCGCCCTGGCTAAAGAGCGCGTGATCCAGTGCTGCAACCGCACCATGGAGCAGATGTTCGGCTACGGGCCGGGCGAGTTGATCGGCCGAACCACACGCATGCTTTACGCCGATGACGCCGTTTATACGCAATTCGGCCAGCGCTTTATGGACGGTCTGCGCCGAGATGGCTTTTATCGCGAAGCCATCGAGATGGTTCGCAAGGACGGCAGCGCCGTTTGGATTCGGGTGTCGACCGTGCTGATCGATCCGGCGGACATCAGCAAAGGACTCGCCGGGACCTTCGAGGACATCACTGCCGAGCGCGCGGCGATCGCGCGTTTTCAGGATCTGACCGCACAGTTGGAGCGCAAGGTCGCCGAACGGACCGCCGAGGTGGCGTCCGCCAACGCCGCGTTACAGGCCGCCAATGTCGAATTGAGCCTGCTCGCGACGACGGATGTCTTGACCGGCGCCTGGAACCGGCGGCATTTCGAGCAGGTCGCTGCGACTGAAATCGCGCGGGCACACCGCTACAAAGCGCCGCTCTCCCTGCTGCTGTTCGATATCGACCACTTCAAGACGGTCAACGACCGCTACGGCCATGAGGTGGGTGATCAGGTTCTGATCAGGCTCACGCAACTGGTCCAGGACAATCTGCGCACGACCGACCTGCTGGCGCGCTGGGGCGGCGAGGAATTCACGGTGTTGATACCGCATTGCGACGTGACCGAAGCCGCCCATCTGGCCGAAAGGCTGCGGGGCCAGGTCGCGGCTCAGCCCTTCCCGGAGGTTGGCCGGGTGACGATCAGTATCGGGGTTGCACAATGCCGCTGTACCGAGGCGCTACACGTCTGGCTCAAACGCGCCGACACGGCGCTCTACGCCGCCAAGACAGCGGGGCGCGACCGCGTATGCGTCGATGCGGAACCGCCATTCTCGACCCCGTTGACGTCGGCAGGCTCCGAGAGGTGACCGAGACGGATATCAATGACGAGGATCGACAGGATACTGGCGTTCACTTCTTGGTGATGTGTCAGAAACAAGTCGAACACCGAATCCAATGGTCGGTGTCGTAATCGACAACGAGAATCGTGACAACGGGATTCTCTCGTCGAGCTGTTTCAGCCCGTCTTAAACATGGTCGAGACTCCGTCGGGTGGTACTCGGAAAACCTGGAACGGCCTAATCGTCCAACGCGGCCCGGGGGAAAGCACATTGCGATGCGATGCCTTCCAGGCGCTGTACGATCGGGTCGACGTGCTTCGCAGCCAGGTGCTCATCGATCGGGTGGCCGGCGAGGGCCGCCTTCACCAGATCCGTCATATAGGGCAAGGTTCCGATCACCTTATCGCTCAAGTCACCGAGCAGGTCCATCATTCGATCGGACATCTCTCGGGATTCAACCTTGTTCAGGACGAACCAGGTGTTGTCCGTTCCCATCTCGGTCGCAAACCCGTGGATACGCCGGGCGATCGAAACGGATTCCCGGGTGCAGTCGAGAACCCCGAGAATGATGTCCATGCGATCGGGGATTCGCCGGCCGAAATGCTCGACCCCGGCCTTCTCGTCGATCAGGCTGACGACCTCGTCTTCGAGCATGAAGTCTCTCACCACCTTCTCGATCGGTCCGTCGCAGCCTTGGCCGTAGGTCTCGATCTTCCCCGCCTGCAACAGGCGCAGATGGCCTCTGGCGAGTGAATACTCGGGGCCGATCTCGGTCGACAGGTTGATCGGCTTTGCCGGCACCGGGTCGGACTCCCCAATCCGCGTCAGCGGCGAGGGATCATCCACCGGGCAGGTCACGCGCTCGGTACCGCCGAAAAACTCGATCAGCGGTTTGGGCTCGTTCGGAACGCCCACGCCGAATAAGAGACGAACGAGACCCTCGGGATTCGAGGCATCGCCGTCGAGCACCATCACCCGATAGTCTCTTCGCTGCAGAACGGCAGCGATCAAGGCGACCAGGGTGCTTTTGCCGCTTCCCCCTTTGCCGCAGACCAGGATGCGTTTGCGCGCGAGCGCTCGCGTTGGCTGGTCGATTCGACTCGTCTGCTCTCTGGCCATTGTTTAAGGTGATTAGCGTCGTTCCTCAG
>NZ_DIUM01000036.1 GCF_002423035.1 Thiocapsa sp. UBA6158 | reverse complement strand
CGCATCAGTTTCGGTCGCACCCGTCGCCCCAACCCGACTCACTTCGGCATCGAAATCGCGTTATCATCTCGCTGTTGTGAAGCGGAATCGTGACATCGACGATGCGCGCTATGACATGATGTCCGGCACCCGTTTCGAACTCGAACAGCTTGTCTTCCAAGGAATCAGGTCGTGCCGACCCCACCCCCTCCGTTCGCCGCCCCTTGCCACCCCTGCTCGGTAGCGCGCGATCCGGCCATGCCGTCCGAGCACCCGTGAGACATTCAAGCAATATCCTCATCCCGGTCCTGATCGCCCTCTTGACGGTTGCGGCGTGGGCCCTGCTCAATCGACCGGCGGACGAGCCACCTTGGCCGAATCGTATCCAAGGCTTCTCTTTCGCACCGATGCGTGCGCACAACGATCCGGCGCTGAAGAACTACCCGACCACCGAGGAGATCGACAATGACCTGGCGCTGCTGCAGGGAACCGTCCATGCCGTGCGGACCTACTCGGTGGAAAGCACGCTCTCGGCGATCCCGCGCTTGGCCGCGGCGCGCGGCCTGAATGTCACGCTCGGCGCTTGGATCGGAGCCGATCCGGACGCCAACGACATCGAGCTCGCACGGTTCGGCGAGATCCTGAGCAAAGGGTATCGGAATCTGGTACGCGTCATGGTCGGCAACGAGGCGATCTTGCGCGAGGACGTTTCGGTCTCCGAGCTGGCCGAATACCTCGACCGGGTGCGCGAGATGACCTGGCTACCCGTGAGCACGGCCGAACCTTGGCATGTCTGGCTCAAATATCCGGAGCTTGCGGATCATGTGGACTTCATCACCGTCCACCTGCTGCCCTATTGGGAAGGCGTCCCCATCGAACAGGCCGTAGCCTATGCGGTCGGTCGCTACGACGAGGTCAAGAAAGCATTTCCGAACAAGGAGGTCATTATCGGGGAGGTCGGCTGGCCGAGCAACGGCCGGCGCAATCGGGGGGCCGAGGCGTCGCTGACGAATCAAACGCGTTTCCTGCGCCGTTTTCTTGCGCACGCCGAGCAGGCGGGTTACGTCTACTATGTCATGGAGGCCTTCGACCAGACCTGGAAGACCAAGCTCGAAGGGGCCACCGGTGCCTACTGGGGCGTCTACAACACCGATCGCGAGCCCAAGTTCGTCTTCACCCAACCCGTGGTGCGCATCCCGCACTGGCAGGAGCTTGCCGGACTCTCGGTCGTCATGGCCGTACTGCTCCTGGCGTTTCTCTACCGCGACAGCGCGAGTCTGTCGAGCAAAGGCAAAGGTTTCCTCGCCTTGGTGATGTATGCCATCTCGACCGCAGCGGTCTGGATCGTCTACGACTACACACGGCTCTACATGACGCCGGCCACGGCCATCGTGGGCATCCTGCTGCTCGTCGGGGGGGGCGGCGTCATCGTCCTGATCATGGCCGAGACGCACGAATGGGCCGAGGCGTTGTGGCTGCGTCGGTGGCGTCGGCCGTTCCCCTTGCGCGCGGTGCCCGACGAGGAGTTGCCGGTCGTCTCCATCCACGTGCCCGCCTACAACGAGCCGCCCGCGCTTTTGATCGAGACGTTGGACGCCTTGGCGGCGTTGGACTATCCGGGATACGAGGTCCTGGTCATCGACAACAACACCAAGGATCCCGCCGTCTGGCAGCCGGTCGAAGCGCATTGCCGGCATCTGAATGAAGCCGTCGGCGAGCGCTTCCGGTTCTTCCATGTCGATCCGCTCGCGGGCTACAAGGCCGGCGCACTCAACTATGCGCTGCGCGAGACCGACCCGCGCGCCGAAGTCATCGCCGTCATCGACGCGGACTATATCGTGCAGCCGCTCTGGTTAAGGCATCTGGTGCCCGCCTTTCAAGACCCCGAGGTCGCCATCGTGCAGGCCCCGCAGGACTATCGCGACGCCGACCAGAACGCCTTCAAGGCGATGTGCATGGCCGAGTATCGCGGCTTCTTTCACATCGGCATGGTCACCCGCAACGAGCGCAACGCCATCATTCAGCACGGCACCATGACCATGATCCGCCGCCCGACGCTCGACGCCGTCGGCGGCTGGGCGGAGTGGTGCATTACCGAAGACGCCGAACTCGGGCTGCGTGTGTTCGAGAAGGGTCACAAGGCGCTCTATATCCCCTGCACCTACGGGCGCGGCCTGATGCCGGACACCTTCGCCGACTTCAAGAAACAGCGGTATCGCTGGGCCTACGGTGCGGTGCGCACACTCAAACACCATCGCCGCGAGCTGTTGGGGATCCGCAAGACCACGCTCTCGGCGGGCCAACGCTATCACTTCGTCGCCGGCTGGCTGCCTTGGTTCGCGGACGGCTTCAACCTCCTGTTCAACTTCGCGGCACTCGCCTGGTCCGTGGCCATGGTGATGTTTCCGCTCCAGGTGACGCCCCCTTATATGACGGTCGCCTTGGTCCCCTTGGTCTTGTTCGGCTTCAAGATGTCGAAGAGTTTCCTGCTCTATCGGCGTCGTGTGACCGCGACCCTGCGTCAGAGCTTCGCTGCCGGCCTGGCCGGGCTAGCCCTCTCCCACACGATCGCCCGCGCCATGTTCGGCGGCTTCGTCTCGGGCAGGCTCGGCTTTTTCAGAACCCCGAAGCTCGCACAAGCACCGGCCTTCATCCGCGCCCTGGCCGATGCACGTGAAGAGGGCCTTTTCGTCGTCGCCTTTTGGCTCGCGGCCGCCCTCATCATGCTGCGCGACGACGCCTTCATGCTGGATGTCCGGGTCTGGTTGGCTGTACTGATCGTCCAGTCGATCCCTTACCTAGCCGCAGTCGCGGTGTCTTTGATCAGCGCCGCCAAGACCTTGCCTGCGAGCCTGGTCGGACCGATGCCGGTGATGACGGGCGAGGGATCGACAGCGCGTGTCGAGCAGGGTCGTTAGTGGGCTAATGCGGCGTGGGGCTTGGCGGTTTTGATCGGTATGCCTCCTACCGCCTGACTGCTGCCGCCTGTCGCCTGATGTCGGCTGTCCGTTCTCGGCCTCGGGTCTTCACGCTTCATCTGTCAGCCTTCAGCCGTTCGCGCTGATCACGCTGCGCACAGTCCACGTCCTGATCACCGGACACCTCAGACCGATCGCTCGCTGCGGGTGGATCTCGTGCGCCGGGGGCTGGCCCGGTCCGCCACGCCATCCACTTTCCTTCCCTGACCGTCTTCAGACCGGGATCGGCTAGAGATCCGGGTTTTCCCGATATCGGGTTTACCCTATACGCAATTTCCCTTACACTGCCCGCCAGGTTATCAACTGACCGGCATCCAATGCGCCGCCCGCGGCGCCCGCCGGTTGATTGCAGAAACGGTCCTGCTTATGAACAAAACGCTGATCTTCGCCTCGCTCGGGGTATTTCTTCTCGTCTCGGGCCCGAATGCCGAGGCACGCGTCAAACCGGGGCATGCTCAGAAGGGTATCGCGTCCTACTACCACGACAGCCTCCATGGTCGGAAGACCGCAAGCGGGGCGATCTACAACAAGAACATCCCCAGCGCAGCACACAAGTCTCTCCCCCTCGGCAGCAAGGTCCGCGTGACGGACACCAAAACCGGCAAGAGCATCGTCGTCAAAGTCAACGATCGTGGCCCCTTCGTGAAAGGCCGGATCATCGATCTATCCCGCAGCGCCGCACGCGAGCTGGGGATGATCAAGAAGGGCCTGGCGCGGGTCGAGGTCGAGGTGTTGAGCGTCCCGAAGGCAAGCGGCTCCTGATTCGAGCCTAATCCATCCGCCCTGCTCCACTCACTCCCAACGAAACATCCAGGCCGCCAGCGTCAGGAAGAGGAGTGCAAGACCGGCCAGGAGGCCGATCTGGGGAAGGACTTGGAGCACACCGGCGCCGTCGATCATGACAGCCCGAGCACCGTCCACGATATGGGTCAGCGGCAGGAACCTCGACAGGATCTGAGCCGCGCCGCTGGCCCCCTCCATCGAGAACCACACCCCCGACAGCAGCAACATCGGCCAGGAGATGAGGTTGAGCAGGCCATCCGCGACCTCCTCCGTGCGCAGGCGTGAGGAGACGATCAGTCCGAGGCTGATCAGACAGAGCGCACCGGACACATAGACCAGCAGCAGCGCAAGGTAGGAGCCGTGCATCGGGAAGTCCAGCAAGAGACTGGCCCCGCTATAGACCACGAGGCTCGCCCCCAGCACCACCAACAGTCGCGAGAACACCTGCGCGGTGAGAAACTCCCACGGACTCAGCGGCGTTGCCTTCAAGCGACGCAGTACGCCGTTCTTGCGGTAGCGCACGATCACCCAGCCGACACCCCAAAGACTGGAAAACATGATGTTCATCGCCAGCACGCCGGGCAGCACCCAGTCGACATAGCGCAAGGCGGCGCCGCTCACGGTCACCCGCTGCGGGATTACTCCCGCGGATTCGCCATCATCGCCGGCCGCGTCGCCGCCGGACCCGCCTGCACCGAGCAGGAGACGCTCGACGAGATAGCCGTTGGCCGACTCCGAATTCACCCAATAGCGCGGTGTCTCGCTCGGATCCACGAGAAGATCCAGTTGATGGCGCTCCACCTTGCCGATCGCTGCCGACGGATCCGTCACCGGGATGAACTGGATGTGGCGTGTCTGCAGGAAGGGGAAGGCCGCAACCGGCATGTCGGCGCCATCCCCGACTACGCCGACCTTGAAGACGTCCCTGGACGTGTCTGTGAAGATGAAGGCAAAGGCCAGCACCATCATGATCGGCATCAGGATGTTCCATGACAGCCCAGCCCGATCGCGATAAAACTCGCGGTTACGAGCGACGAGGATGGTCAGGATACGACGCCACATGAGATGTTCCGGGTGTTTGGACGACAATCCGCAGGATCGAGACAGAGGGATCGAGCAAGCCCGAGCCCCACGGATCTCAACCGCGCCCAGTGCGAGACGCGCATTTTCGAGTGAGATCGACAATTGCTGTATACGTGACCCTTAGCGGGGACGCGGTTTAAATAATCTATTTTTCAATGCCTTAAACCGCGCAGACTCCAGCGGTCGTGAAGTCTGCCGGGTCCGATCCCATCCCGAGAACATCGCATACCGCGCCGGGCGCGGTTTAAGAGCGCAGATCATGTCCGGTCAGTTTCAGAAAGAGGTCTTCCAGATTCGGCGTCGCCACCCGCAGGTCCGTCAGATCCGCGCCGGCGCGCTCGATTTCGGCCAACATCGGCGGGACCTCCTCGGCAAAGAGCTCGATGGTCCCGTCGCGCCGCTCGGCCGTCGGCGGGAGTGTAGCCCCGACGGGCCACGCGGACTCGGGCAGACGAATCACGGTGGCCGGGAAATGGTCCCGAACCAGACGCGCAGGCTGACCCTCGGCGATGATCCGCCCATGGTCGACGATTGCGATGCGGTCGCAGAGACGCTCGGCCTCTTCCATGTAATGCGTGGTCAAGACGATAGTCTTGCCGCGCCGCCGCACGGTCTCGATCAGACCCCAGAAGTTGCGTCTGGACTGCGGATCCAGGCCCGTGGTCGGCTCGTCGAGAAACACCAGATCCGGGTCGTTGACCAAGGCGATCGCCAAGAGCAGACGCTGACGCTGACCGCCCGAGAGCTTGCGGGTGTCTCGATCCAGGATCTCCGCGAGATTGCAGAGACGGATCAGCTCGTCGCGATCCGCCGTGCGCCGATAGAGGCTCGCGAACATGGACAGTGACTCGCGCACCGTCTGAAAGTCCTGTAACGCGGTCGCCTGAAACTGGATGCCGACCGACTCGCGGTAGGCGCGATCGAGCGGCCGGCCACGATAGAGTACGGTGCCCGAGGTCGGGGTTTGGATGCCCTCAAGCATCTCCAAGGTCGTCGTCTTCCCGGCCCCGTTCGGCCCCAAGAGACCGAAACACTGACCGGCATCGACACGAAAGCCGATACCATCCACGGCGCGCACACCAGGATAGATCCGGACCAAATCATGGGCTTCGAGCAGGCTGTTCACAGGCGCGGAGTATACGCGCTTCGTACCGGACACGGCGGGCCGAGCCCGGACGGAATTCCAGATTCCGCCTCATGCTCCACGAGGCCGACTCTACTGCCGACAGTCATCGCCGGCACGCTCTGGACCAACACCCTTGCCGCCCTGACCTTTGTTTTCATGCTCACCTCCTGCGCCGCCCCGAACATCGTCGAATCCCCCGACACGCACCCAAGGTCGCCCGACATCGGCGTCGATCACGCGCGGATGGACGACGGCTATCGTCTACCCCTGCGCGTCTGGAGCGGCGCGCAGCGGCCTCGGAAGGTTGTGCTCGGGTTGCACGGATTCAACGACTACGCAAACGCCTTCGCCCCCTTGGGCCGCGAGCTTGCCGCCGCGGGCATCACCACTTACGCGGTCGATCAGCGCGGTTTCGGCGCCGCCGCCTTGCCCGGTCGCTGGCACGGCAGCGAGCGTCTCGCCGCGGATCTGCGCAACCTGGTCGATCTCCTGCGTGCGCGTCATCCCGAGGCCCGACTCTATGTCGCCGGCGAGAGCATGGGCGGTGCCGTCGTACTGGCCGCGACGGCGCAGGGACCGCTGCCGGTCGACGGCCTGATCCTGATCGCGCCGGCGGTCTGGTCGCGCGACACCATGCCCTGGTATCAACGCCTCGCCCTTGAAGGTGCCGTGCGCACCCTGCCTTGGCTGAAGCTGACCGGCGAGGGCATCCGCATCAGTCCGTCCGACCACATCGAGATGTTGCAGGCGATGGGCGCGGACCCGCTCGTCATCAAGGCGACGCGGGTGGATGCACTCTGGGGCATCACCGACCTGATGGACCGGGCGCAAGCCGCGGCGGGCCGACTGCAGACACCTGCCCTGCTGCTCTACGGAGAGCAGGACAAAATCATCCCCAAAAATGCCTTTTGCCGATTTCTGGCGAAACTACCCGGCACGGATCCAGGTCTGACATTCGTTCTCTACGAGCACGGATGGCACATGCTCCCGCGCGACCGCCAAGGCGCGCGCGTGCGCACCGACATCGCCGCCTGGCTCGATGATCCCGAAGCCCCGCTGCCGTCGGGTGAAACCACGTCGCCGCACGGCCAGCGGGCGAGCGCATTTTGCGGCGAGACGCCGTAGGTCGCGCTGATGATAGCAAGCGCCATGCCGCCGGGGACGGCCCGAGCCTCGCACGCCACAACAGACACGTCGAACCGTCGATCGGAATCGCCGCCGTCAGCGTGGAAGTTGTGCCTCGCCCCGCTCGGCACAACCTTCCGCCAAGAAGAGTCTTGTACTGACACAAGCCGCGCCGGGGACATATCATCACCGGCTAAATCCAGACCGATAAGATCGAATCACCACCTCACTCATCCCGCCCGGAGATCCACCATGGCCTTCACCCGTCGCCGCTTTACCCAAACCATGATCGGCGCACTCGGCGCCGCGATGCTCCCGCTGCACCCCGCCGCCGCCAACCTGGTCGAGGGTCGCGATTGGCGCGCCGTTTCGCCGCCGCAGCCGAGCCCGGCACCCGACAAGATCGAGGTTCTCGAATTCTTCTCCTACGGCTGCCCGCACTGCATGGACCTCAACCCGGTCATCAAACCCTGGGCCGCCAAGCTGCCGGAGGACGTCACCTTCCGCCAGGTCCCGGTGACCTTCGGTCGGGCCGCCTGGGCCAATCTCGCACGACTTTTCTATGCGCTGGAGTACAGCGGCGACTTGGATCGACTCAACCAGGAGGTCTTCGAGGCACTGCATCACGACCGGATCAAGCTCTTCACCGAGAAGGATGTCTTGGCATGGGTCACGAGCAAGGGCGTGGACGTCGCGACCTTCGAGCCCTTGTTCAATTCGTTCGCGGTCGAGACTCAGATCAAGCGCGGCGACACACTGGTCGAGCGTTATCGCGTGGATGCGGTGCCCATGATCACGGTCGGAGGTCGCTATGTGGTCGTCGGTCAACAGGCTAAGGGTTTCCCCGACATGCTCGCGATCGCCGATGACCTGATCCTGATGGCGCGCGAGCAGACGGTCGCGAGTTGACCGAAACCACGACGTCGGCCGGACAGGGTCGCGAGGCCGAGCCGGCGCCCCTGTCGACCGAGGTCGCGCCGATGCGAGACAACCTCGAGATCGCCTGCGCCGAGCGCGTCTCGACCGGACTGGCCGGACTCGATCGCGTCCTCGACGGCCTGCGCATCGGCGACAACGTCGTCTGGCGCATCGATGACATCGAGGACTACCGCGGGTTCGTCGGGCCCTTTGTCGCGCAAGCCGTCGCGGGCGATCGCTCCATCATCTATCTGCGCTTCGGCCGACATGCGCCCTTGGTCGCGCCCGGGCCGGGCATCAAGATCGTCTCGATCGACGCCCTGCGCGGCTTCGAGGCCTTTACCTGCCACGTCCACCGCCTGATCACGGACTACGGACGCGGCGCCTTCTACGTCTTCGACTGTCTCTCCGATCTGCTCTCGGCCTGGGCCACCGACCTGATGGTCGGCAATCTCTTCCAAGTCATCTGTCCCTATCTTTATCGGCTCGACACGGTCGCCTATTTCGGCCTGCTCTCGCGCAGCCACTGCTACACCACCATGGCACGCATCCGCGAGACCACGCAGGTTCTGATCGATGTCAGACGGGCCGAAAGCGGCTGCTACCTGCAACCGGTCAAGGTCTGGCAGCGCCAATCGCCGACCATGTTCCTGCCGCATATTCACGAGGGCGAGGCGTTTCGCCCCGTGGTCGACAGCAGCGACGCGACCCGACTCCACGCGGACCTCGAGCGGCGCAAAGGCGAGACCACGCAGCGCCAGCTCGACTATTGGGATCGTCTCTTTCTCGATGCCGCCGAGGTGCTGAACCAAGACGCCGACGGCGAGCGACGCCGTGCTGTGCTCGAGCAGCTCTATCCGATCCTGATCAGCCGCGACGAGCGCATCATCGCGCTCGCCCGCCGCTATCTCGGCCTGCAGGACCTCATTGAGATCCGCGCACGCATGATCGGCAGCGGCTACATCGGCGGCAAGGCGGTCGGGATGCTGCTGGCACGCCGCATCCTGTTGCAGGACGATCCCGAGCGCTGGGAACGTCATCTGGAGCCACACGACTCATTCTTTCTCGGCTCCGACGTCTATTACTCCTATCTGGTGCACAACGGCTGGTGGCCCAGGATCATGCGCCAGCGCACCGAGGCGGGGTATTTCAGCGAGGCTCAATCACTGCGCGAGGACATGCTGCGCGGCGAGCTTCCGGAAGAAGTCCGCTCGGAGCTCGAACGGATGCTCGACTATTTCGGGCAGTACCCGATCCTGGTGCGCTCGAGCAGCCTGCTCGAAGACGGCTTCGGCAATGCCTTTGCCGGCAAATACGAAAGCCTCTTCCTCGTCAACCAAGGCTCGCCCGAGCAACGGCTCGCTCAGCTCGAAGAGGCAATCTGCCGGGTCTTCGCCAGCACCATGAGCGAGGACGCCCTCACCTACCGACGTCAACGCGGGTTGGCCGACCTCGAAGAGCCCATGGCGCTTCTCCTGCAACGCGTCTGCGGCCGCTATCACGGGCGCTGGTACTTCCCGGACGCCGCCGGTGTGGGCGTGTCGCGCAACACCTTCGTCTGGGAAGAGTCCATGGACCCGACCGCCGGCATGGTCCGTCTGGTGATGGGCCTCGGCACGCGCGCGGTCGACCGCATCGAAGGCGATCACGCCTGCGTGGTGGCCCTGGATCAACCCCACAAACGCCCCTTCCGCGATCGCGACGACGCCGTGCGCTTCTCCCAACACGATATCGACGTGCTCGACATCTCGGACAACCGCCTGCGCACGCTCGCCGTGAGACGCCTGACGAGCGACCCGGAGCTGCCGCTGCGCTGGTGCGCCGAGTTCGACCGCGAGGCGACGCAGCGCGCACGCGAGCGCACGGGCGGCGATCCGGTCTGGCGCATCACATTCACCCCGCTCCTGCGCGAGACCCCGTTCGTCAGACTCATGCAGCGTCTGCTCCAAACCCTGGAGGACGCCTATGCCTACCCCGTCGACGTCGAATTCACCCTGCATCTCGCCGACGACGGCACACCCTCCTTCAGTCTGGTCCAGTGCCGACCGCTTCAGACACTCGGTCTCAATCAACGCGTGGAGCTACCGGGCGAGATGCCGAGCCGGTGCCTCTTCTTCGCAACCGACGGCCATTTCATGGGCGGCAACATCGACCAGCCGATCGCCCGCATCATCCATGTCGACGGCCCGCGCTACAGTGCGCTGACGACCGTGCAGAAGTTCGCCGTCGCCCGTCTAGTCGGACAGCTCAATCGCCGCATCGCCGATCGCGACGACTGCCCCACACTGCTGATCGGACCCGGCCGCTGGGGCACCAGCTCACCCGAACTCGGCGTGCCGATCCGCTTCGCCGACATCAGTCGCGTCGCCGTGATCGCCGAGGTCGCCGAACTCGGCGACGGCATGGTGCCGGACCTCTCCTTCGGCTCGCACTTCTTCCAGGATCTCGTCGAATCCCAGATCGCCTATGTCGCTCTCTTCCCGCATCACGGCGAGGCCAGCTACAACCCCGCCTGGCTGAGCGCCCTGCCGGCATCGGCTCGCCTCCCGCTCGATCTGGAAGACATGCCGGACGACGCCGTCGCGGCAACCCTCACCTGGCTCGATGTGCGCGACACCGGCCTGCGCGTCATCGCGGATGTGTTGTGCCAGCGATTGGTGTGTTATCAGGCGGAGGACTGAGGACCGAACTCGTCGGCACAGCCGCCTTGCCTCTTGGTCATGGCGACCGAGCGAGCGGACAAATCGCGTCGCGTAGATCACCGAGACCCTTCGTCGGCGACTCACCCGAGCGCCCGCGCGCGGCACGTAGGCCGCCCGGGACGCCCAGCAGAACAAACCCGATCAGACCAACCCCAAGGCCGCCATCGCGTGGCCGACCTTCAGGAAGCCAGCGATGTTCGCACCGACCACATAGTTGCCCTTCGAGTCGAACTCCTCGCTGGTCTCGTAACAGTTGCGATGGATGTTCACCATGATCTCTTTCAGACGCTGCTCGGTGTACTCGAAACTCCAGGAGTCGCGGCTGGCGTTCTGCTGCATCTCCAAGGCGCTGGTTGCCACGCCGCCGGCGTTGGCCGCCTTGCCGGGCCCGAACGCAACGCCTGCGTCCATGAGCATGTGAATCCCCTCGGGTGTGGTCGGCATGTTGGCGCCTTCGGCGACCGCGATACAGCCGTTCTTGACCAACATCTGGGCATCCTTGGCGGTCAGCTCGTTCTGGGTGGCGCATGGCAGCGCGACTTGGCAAGGCACGTTCCAGATACAGCCGTCCTCAAGATAGGTCGCGCCTGTCCTCTCCTGGACGTAGGCACTGAGACGACGACGCTCGACCTCCTTGATCTGCTTGAGCAGAGCCAGATCGATCCCGTCCTGGTCGACCACGACACCGTTGGAATCGGAGCAGGCGATCACGCGCGCACCGAGTGCCTGCGCCTTTTCGATGGCGTAGATGGCGACGTTGCCCGAGCCCGAGACCACGCAGGTCTTACCCTCGATCGAATCGCCGCGGACCTTGAGCATCTCCTCCAGGAAGAAGATGGCCCCGTAGCCCGTGGCCTCGGTGCGCGCACGGCTGCCGCCCCAGTTCAGTCCCTTGCCGGTGAGGACGCCCGACTCGTAGCGGTTGGTGATGCGCTTGTACTGGCCGAAAAGATAGCCGATCTCGCGCCCGCCGACACCGATATCGCCCGCAGGTACGTCGGTGTGCTCGCCGATATGGCGATAGAGCTCCGTCATGAGGCTCTGGCAAAAACGCATGATCTCGGCGTCCGACTTGCCCTTGGGGTCGAAGTCGCTGCCGCCCTTGCCGCCGCCGATCGGCATACCGGTCAGCGCGTTCTTGAAGATCTGCTCGAAGCCGAGGAATTTGATGATCCCCAGATAGACCGAGGGGTGGAACCGCATGCCGCCCTTGTAGGGACCGAGCGCGCTGTTGAACTCGACCCGAAAGGCGCGGTTGATCTGGATCTGGCCGCGGTCGTCCTGCCAGGGCACGCGGAAGATGATCTGACGCTCCGGCTCGCAGATGCGCTGGATGATCTTCTGCTCCGCCAGCTCCGGATACTTGACCAGGACCGGACCGAGTGTGTCCAACACCTCGCGTACCGCCTGATGAAACTCGGTCTCGCCGGGATTGCGGCGCAACACATCCTGAAAAATCGGCTCCAGCTTTTCGTCGAGGCCTGCAACCATGGTGAATGTCTCCAAAACCGCTTCAGCAGGCCGATCGACCGGCAGGCGATTCAAATTAGTGGTGGGGATCCTGGATCGGAGACGCCCCTGAGTTGCGACTGCGACACCAAGCATTTGTGAAGACCGACTCAACCGGTCAAATGCGCCACAGGGGCAGGCCGCGAGCAACAGGCGCCAAACCCCGGGCGGCCCGCAATAATGCCTGAATCGGTGCGACCGGCGCTAGAGTTGCAGCCCGCCCGGCGATCGTCAGGTCGGCGAGACGCGTCCGAAACCATTGATTTAAATTATCTGATGACGGTGATCCCGAGCGCTGCGGCGAGCTTGGCCTTGGTTGCCTTTCGGGCCTTGTGAGCACCCGATTCGCTCTGCGAAAGGGCTGCTTGCGACATCCCGGCACGCGCGGCGACGTCCGCTTGCGTGAGGCCAACGAACTCGAAGAAAACTCGATAAGCGTCTATGAGTCGCTCGGCATGCGCGGCGGTGCAGTGCGCCGGATGAGCGCGATGTCGTCGTCGCTCAGACGGGCGAAGTCTTCGAGCTGTTGGCCCGGTTTCTCGACGGCGAATTCGTGGCACAGTCAGTCGAGCAGCTCGCGGGTTTGGTTGCGGGCCTCGGTCAGGAACGCCTCCTTGAACCCGGTTTGATGCCGCGGATCACGGCACATGGTGCGGAGCGCCAATCGAGGCGCAGCACCGCAGAGCGGCGTCACGAGTCATCGTAAAGCCCCGAGTGTGAAGACCTTCTCGAGACGGCGCTCCACAGACAGGCCGAGGTCGCGAGCCGCCATCTCACAGCGTCAAATCGATCCCCGACACCAGCACGCCGGGCAGGAGCGCGCTGTCGGTCGAGCGCCCGTCATAGGTCTCGGCGGAGAGGAGCAACTCGCGCTCGCGCGTCAGGCCCTCCAGGCGATCGCCGAGCAGGTGGTAGAGGCTGTCGTCGAAACGCATGACCTTGACCGGGGCGACGATCTCCCCGGACTCGACCCAATAGGTGCCGAAGCGGGTCATGCCGGTGACACGGCAGTCGTTGGGGTCGGACCAGTTGCAGTACCAGAGGTTGCCGATCCACAACCCCGTATCGAGTTGACCCGGGACATCGAAGTCATCCAGCGTCCCGGCATCCAGACCGAGTGAGCCGGGCGCATCGCTCGCGGTGTTGACCGGCTCGCCGTATTCCTTGCCCGAACGGGCGTCGACCAGGCAAGCGGCGAAACGACCGCCTTCGACCAGCGCGACACGCGGCGGCGTCGGAAAGCCCTCGGCCGTGAAGCGGGGCGCGAGACCGCGGTCGTGCTCTTCGCGGATCCCGATGCGCGGGTCGAAGCTGCGCTCGCCGCGCGCCATCTTGAGCAGCGGGGTCTGATGAGTGCGGTGGCTCTTGAGATCGAACCCGCCCCAGGCGAGCATGCCCATCAACTCGCCGACGGCACTCGGAGCCAGGTAGGCCCGGTAGCGCCCCGGCTCCAGGATGCGTGCCGGGCGTGACATGATGTGCAGACCCTCGCGCATCACCTCGAGCTTGGCGCGCAGGATCGCCGGATCCCAGTCAAACCCGCTGTAGGCCGATTTGACCGCCTTGTCCGCCTCCAGATAACAGCTCCAATCCAGGTTGAAGCTGGCACTCGCGTGCCAGTGGCGATGCCCGATCGAGCTGGCGAGCCCCTCGGCGATATCGCCGCTCGCCCAGATCCCGACCAGGTCCATACCGTCGGCGGACGCGATCAGCTCGCCGATCGTCTCGGCGGCGGGCGGGAGTCGTGCGTCGCCGTAATGGTCGCTCTCGGACGGCTCGGCTGAATAGCTGAGATAGGGATCGTCCGGAACATGCGCCAAACGCTCGCGCAGCCGGGCGAGCAAACGCCGCGCGCGGGCCTGATCCTCGGTCGGATCGCCGCTCAAATCGCAGCCGCCTTCGACCTGTCGGGAGCCCTCGATCAGGGTCAAGTCCAAGGCGGTCGAGCCGACATGCCCGGCCTGACGCAGACGGTTGCGGTTGAGTCGCACGAAGTCCGAAGACTCGTTCGAAAGATTGGAGAAGAGGATCTCGGCGCTGCGCAGCTCGGCGTTCAGATGATCGGCCAAGGTGAAAAAGGCATCGGCGTTCATTCGCCACCTCCGAAGACCGCGACATCGCGAAACAGACAGGGTGGCGTGGCATGACCGACGTAGACTGATTGATTCGGCTCGCCCTTGCCGCAGTTGCACACCCCGCGGATCTCCAGGCTCTCAGGGCCGCCTACGCCGTCGAGACTGCGCCAGAAGCTCGCGGAGATGCCGCGATAGCCGGGGTTGCGCACCAGCCCCTTCAGCTCGCCGTCCTCGATCAGCCGACCCAGCTCGCAGCCGAACTGGAACTTATTGCGGCTGTCATCGATCGACCAGGAGCGGTTGGTGTCCATCAGTACACCCCGCTCCACCTGCGCGATCAGATCGGCAAGACTGCCCTCCCCCGGCTCCAGATTGATGTTGCCCATACGATCGATGGGCGGGCGATCCCAACTGCTCGCACGCGTGTTGGCCGTGCCGGGCAGACCGGCGCGCGCTTGGGACAAGGCTCCGCCAAGCGGACGCTCCAGGATGCCGCGTCGGATCAGATATTCACGCGCAGCGGGGGCGCCCTCGTCGTCGGCGACACCCGAGACCAGCTCCATCGGCACGGTCGGGTCGAAGGTGACGTTCAGCAGCTCCGAGCCATAGCGGTAGCGACCGAACATGCCGGGCGTGACGAAGCTGGTGCCGGCATAGTTGCGCTCGTCGCCCAAGATGCGGTCAAGCTCCAAGGGATGGCCGATGCTCTCGTGGATCTGCAGCACCATCTGGCTCGGCAGCAAGACGAGATCGCGGGTGTCCTGCGGACAGTCCGGAGCATCCAAGAGGGCAAGTGCCTCCTCGGCCACGCGCGGGGCATCCTCGAGCAGACGCACCGCGGCGATACGCTCCAGGCCGCCCTGCTGCGAACCGTCCGAGCCGCCACCATGCCTGCGCTGAGTCTGGCTGCCTTCATTCGCGACCGCGACCAGGCCCGGATGCACATAGTCCAGAACCTGCGAGACACGCCCCCCGTCGCTCGTGATCAGGAGCTGCGACACCCGGCGGCGCGCCAGCCAGGCCGACCAATCGACGATGCGATCCTCGATCGCCAAGGCGTCGTTGGCGGCCTGCAGGATGTCGAGCTTCTCGCCGATCGGCAGCGTCGACCAAGGCTCCTCGATCGGCGTACGATAGTCCGCACGGGTGCTGCTGCGCGGATAGATGCCGGCCTCGAAGAGTCCGAGCCGGGCATGCACCCGAGCCCAGCCCGCGGCCCGCTCGGCCGCGGCGCGCAGCCCGGCGGCGCTGAGATCGCTGGTTGCGCCGTAACCGATACCGCCCCCTCCGACGAGGGTCACCATTGCGCCCGAGGTGTAGGTCAGTCGACTCGGCTCGACCACGCCCTGACGGACCTCCAAATGATCGTGCTCCTCCTCGACCAGACGCAACGTCCAGTAATCACAGGCCGGTGCCTGCCTCAGGAAGACATCGGCGATATCGCAAAGGTGCTGCATAGGGAGATCCTGCTGTTTCAGAATCGAATAACGGCACTCTGGTCGAGTGGCGCTCCCGCTGTCAACCGCGCGTCGCACAATCCTCGGAGGCGTCATCGTCTGTCCCGGCCCAGGCGCTGCGGCACGACGGCAGCAGCGCCGCAATGCGCCCCGCGCCGATGGTGACAACATTAGGCGCCGCAGCGTCCGAGAGGCGCATGGACGCGACCAAAAGCTCGGAGCATTGATCGGCGACGCGACTCTGACGGGCGCGAGCGTCCTCCTGTGGAACTTGATCCCGCAGGCGCGTGCGCTCGGGTCGGATCCGGCGCTCGGGTCCGAGTTCACTCGAACGGACCTGCCGACGTATGCCGCGCTCCTGCCCGCTACAGTCGCGGTCTCGGCGGCAGGATCGATCCTTTGGTCGATCCCGAGAAGTCGAGCGATAGAACGCGAGATCGCGGAGGGCTGGATGGTTCGATTCGAGGTCTCCGACACCGGCATCGGCATCGGGATCGGGATCGGGATCGATCAGGAGACCATCGAAGCCCTGTATCGTCGCTTTACCCAAGCGGACGCATCCACGACTCGCCGATTCGGCGGCACCGGACTCGGCCTGGTCATCTCCAAACGCATCGTCGTGCTGATGGGCGGCGACATCGGCGTGGAAAGCACGCCCGGCGTCGGCTCGAAGTTCTGGTCCACGCTGAGCCTGATCCCCTGATCCGCATCCCGCTTGATCGAGCCGCTCCCGCCCGAGCGTGGAGAGTCCAACCTAGACCCGGCAGTTGACCGCTTCGTGCCTCATGCATAGGGTTCAACGGCCCTGAGGATCGCGGTCATCTCACGCCTCACCCGCCGGGTGATGGCCGCGACGACTCCCGGGCCGTTCAACTGCCGGATTTAGGTTCAATGCTGCGGCGGCGGCTCGCCCGATGCGGGATCGGTGCGGGCCGACGCCCTGTCGATGTAGGCCAGCAACGGCTCGGCCTCCTTGCGCTTATCCGGATCGATGCGGATCGCCTCGTCTAGAGAGGCACGGGCGAGGTCGTAACGCGCGCTGTGAAGATAGGCCACCGACATCCCGACGAAGGCGTTCGCGCTGTTCGGATCCAGTTTCACGGTCTCGCGAAACTGCTCGATGGCACCCGAATAGTCCTGCGTCATCAGGAGCGCACCGCCGAGACGCAACCGGGCCAAGGCGGAGGTTTGATCGGCCGCGGCGGCCTCGCGCAGGACAGTGACGGCGGCATCGAGCTCGCCGGCCTGAATCTTCGCCTCGCCGTCTCGGATCAAAGCATCGGCATCGGCGGCAAGCGTCACTGTCGAGGCCAGCAACAGTGCAAGGAAGACGATCGGAATCGAACGCATGGGTGACTCTCGGGTGCTGGGCGCTCCCGGACTCGGGAGCGGAGGGTTGGAACCGGAAGGGGGTTTGGATGATCGGTGATCGGGGTGGACACGGCGTTGCCTGCAAGCGTAGGGGCGAATTCATTCGCCCCTACAGCCGAGCACTCGGCGCCTTACTTCAAAGACCCCTCGCCATAGCGGGCCTCGAAGCCTTTTCGCACCACGTCGAGCTGATCCTTGCTCATGCCGTTGAAGTACCAGTCATGCCCATCGATGGGCTTGAAGTATTCCTCCAGCAGGACGACCGCGAACTCCTCGTTGCCGTCCTTCTTCATCACGACCTCCTTGAGCTCCGGGATCCACTTGAAGTAGGTGTGCTGGGCGACCTCGTACATGCCGTGCCACCAGGTGTAGTCCGGTCCGCTCATGGATGCACCGTGACGCGCGCGACGACCCTCGTGGTGCCAGATCTCCCACCAGGTCCACTCGATCTTCTCGTCGAAGGGCGCACCGGTGATGTAGCCGCCTTCCTTGAGTCGATCCATCATGGCCGCGATCGGCTTGGCGAACTTATCGTTGTAGAGGTCGACCACGTCGTCGAACTGCTTGTAGTGGCCCGTAATCACACTCTCGGCATGACAGCCGAAGCAGACCTTTTCCATCTTGGCGCGACGGTCCTTCCAGGTGAGTACCTCGACGACCGTCGAGCCTTTCGCCTCGTCGCCCACGGCCGGGATCGGCTGACCCTCGGGCACGTCGAACTCCTGACCGTTTTCGAGCTTGACCAGATTGATCTTGGTCGAGATCGGGGGACGCAGGGTCCAGGAGATCCGCTCGCCGACATTATGCGTCGCCCCGATCCCGGGGCCGGCGCTCATGTGGCAGGTCGCACAGGTGGGTGCGGCCGAGTAATCGACACCCGCAACCCATTTGCGTGAATCCAGATTCATCTCGTCGACCTTGGCGCGGTAGATGATGCCGTGCTTGGATTCGTTGTAGACCTCGATCTGCGGATGATCCGGTCCGACGTGACACTTGCCGCAGGTATCGGGCGTGCGTGCTTGAGCGCGCGAGAAGCGATGCCGACCATGGCACGCCGTGCAGGAGCCGAGGCTGCCGTCCGGATTGATCCGACCGATGCCCGTATTGGGCCAGCTTCCGGGCGTCGGGCGACCCTTGTTCTTACCTTCGGTGTAGAACTCCAACTCGCCGCCGTGGCACTGCTTGCAGCCGGCGTTGACGGCAGCAGGTCCGCCGATGACCTCGCCGAGCAGATTGTCGAGCGAGCCCAGGATCTGACCGGCCTTGGCGTGGTGCGAGCCGTCCATCTCCTCGAACTCGGTCTGATGGCAGGTCGAGCAGTTTTTGGGCGTCACCACGATGGAGATGAACTCGCCCTCGTGCTTGAAGGCATCGATCGCGCCCTCTTCGCGCTGATGGCAGTCCAGACAGTTCACGCCGGCCTGACCGTGCGCACTGTGGTTCCACTCCCAGTAGAGACCGGGATTCTCGGTCATATGACAATCCACGCACTCCTCGCCGCGTGGATCCCCCCAGTCGACCCCGGCCTGCCCGCTTGGGCGTGCCGCTTCGACCGTAACGGCGAGGGTGAGAAGCCCGATGGCGAGACCCAATCGGGCGAGATCGACCCGAGTTAGGCCTGCGGGACTCGGTCCGCGAGGATGTTGCTTCATAGTGCACTCCGGATTCTTTTTTATGGATCCCGTCCCTGGGCCCGTCGGCGAGCTCTCGCGCTGACGACACTCGCCTGATCGACCGACATGCCGAGAAACCACAGGCACCCTTCGGTCTTGGCAATCATCCCTATCGATTCGGACGATGCCGAGGGGATCTACGGGCGACCTTGATGCAAGTCAAAATTCGCCGGCGATTGATCGATGATTGATCCTTGTCAATGCCCCTGCTGTTAAACGGACTTTCGTCGCAGAGATCTCCGCCGTGCGTGCGATGCCGGGTGCCGGGACCAACCGATCGGCCTTGACCTGAATCAAGGCCGAGCCCGCGGGAGTCGTTCAAGGTGCCGCGAAAACAACAATGATCCTCCGGTCGCACCTTCCCGACGGTCGCAACCCGGAGGACTGTCGAGCCAAAGGAGAGAGTGCCATGCCAAGACCCAGTTGGAGCCGCGCCCTGTGCGTCGGACTCCTGATCGGGATGCTCCCGACCCTGCCGATCCATGCCCAGGAGATCCGCTCCGAGAGCATGCTCGCCAACACCTGTGCCGGCTGTCACGGCACGCTCGGCGCGAGCGCCGGGGAGGTCATGCCCACCATCGGCGGGATGGACAAAGGCTATCTCCTCGCGGTGCTCACCGACTACAAGACCGGTCGGCGGCCCTCGACCATCATGGGCCGCATCATGCAAGGCTATGGCGATCAGGAGATCAGCGCGATCGCGAGCTTCTACGCCGCCCAGCCGTGGGTCTCCACAGACCGCGTCGCCGTCGCGAATCAATTCGCCGAGGCACCGGCCCTGCACGAGCGCTATTGCGAGAGCTGTCATCAGGACGGCGGACGCTCTCAGGACAAGGAATCCCCGCGCATGGCCGGGCAATGGGCGGGCTATCTGCAATACGCCATGCAGGCCTGTCGCGACGGCGAGCGCTGCCACCCGCGCAAGATGCGAAACCGCGTCGCGGATCTCTCGGATGCGGAGATCGCGGCCCTGGCCCATTTCTACGAAAGTCAGAAATAAACCGCGCCGACTCCAGCGGTCGTCACGTCTGCCGGGGCCGATCCCATCGAAAAGCATCGCATACCGCGCCGGGCGCGGTTGAAGAGGATCGACAGGATGAACACACTGACCCGTAGAACCTTTCTGCAGTCCTCCCTGCTGTCCACGGCGGCCGTGCTTGGCGGCCCGTCGCTCGCCGTGCGTGCCGCAACCCCGCCAAAGGCCCGTGTGGTCGTGATCGGAGGCGGTTACGGCGGCGCCATCGCGGCCAAGTATCTACAGATGTCGGCCCCGGACATCCGCGTCACTTTGATCGAGAAAGACTCGGCCTACGTCTCCTGCCCGCTCAGCAACGAGGTGCTCGGCGGCGAGCGCGACCTGGCCAGTCTCACCTTCGACTACCGCGGCCTGACTCGGCGCGGGATCGCCGTGATGCAGGACACCGTGGTCGAGATCGACCCCGCACAACACTTCGTCAAAGGCGCGAGCGCCAACCGCTACAACTACGACAAGTTGATCGTCTCCCCCGGCGTGGATTACGACTGGGCGGCGATCGAAGGCATGTCCGAGGCGGTCGCCGAGCGGATCCCGCACGCCTGGAAGGCCGGCAAGCAGACCGACATCCTGCGCAGACAGTTGCAGGCGATGGATGACGGAGGCGTCTTCTACATCGTCGCGCCGCCGAATCCATTCCGCTGCCCACCGGGCCCCTACGAGCGCGCCGCGCAGGTTGCGCACTATTTCTCGACCCACAAGCCCAAATCCAAGATCGTGATCCTCGACGCCAAGGACGCCTTCTCCAAACAGGCGCTGTTCCAAGCCGGCTGGCAGGAGCACTACGGCGACATGATCGAATGGGTCTCGGGGGCAGAGGGCGGCATCATCGAGGCGATCGATCCCGAGACCCGGACCTTGATCGGTTCGTTCGAGGAATTTCAGGGCGACGTGATCAACCTGATCCCGCACCAGAAGGCCGGCGCACTCGCGCAAACCGCCGGACTTGCGAATGAATCGGGCTGGTGTCCGGTCGATCAGCGGACCTTCGAGTCTTCGATCCACAAGGACATCCATGTGATCGGCGATGCCTGTATCGCCGGGGCCATGCCGAAATCGGGCTATTCGGCCAACTCGCAGGGCAAGGTCTGCGCTGCCGCCATCGTCGCCGCGATCAACGGCGAAGGCGCACCCGCACCCTCCTATGTCAACACCTGCTACAGCATCATCGCGCCCGAGCACGGCATCTCGGTCGCGGGTGTCTATCGGCTCGAAAACGGGCGCATCGTGGACATTCCCGGTGCGGGCGGGGTCTCGCCGGCCGACGCGGATGCCCGAACGCGCGCGCTCGAGCAACAGTTCGCGTTGGACTGGTTTCGCAACATCACCTCGGATATGTTTACTTGAGCGGTCAAGCAGATCGGGGAAGCAGCATGGCTCGAGCGCATCCAAGCCCAGCGACGCGGCATCTCGTCCTGGTCGGAGTCGTCGGACTGCTCGGACTGGTGCTGACCGGACTCGCGTCGGCGGCACCGCCATCGACCGAGCCGGGCGTCCAAACCGACGCCGACCCGACGGCCGGAGCGTCGCGCCTTCAAGCGCTCGAGCAGCGTGTCGATGAGCTGACGCGACGACTGCAGCAGCTCGAATCCGGGGCGAGCTCGGGAGGCTCCGCCTCGGCACCGTCGAAGACAGGCGACATTCACTGGAGCTTCGATGCCGCGCTGAGCCGGGATCCGTTCAATATCACGCATCAGAGCTTCGATCGCGGATCCGGGCGGTTCGATGTCCTGCTCAAGGTCGTCGCCCCGATCCCCGACCCGACCCCTTGGCAGGTTCCGTCCGGCGCACCCGTACCCGTGGTCGCCCGGATCGGACTCGCAGACGGCACCGCAAGCGAGAGCCTCGTCTTCCGCCTGGCCCGCGGGCCGCGGCTCGAGCCGGGAGCCATCCTTCACATCGAGGCCCAAGTCGCGCCCGATCAAGCCGCCGCGATCAGCGGCCTGTCCGTCGGCATACGCCGGGAGTGACCCGAGGTCGACCACCCCGTCGCGCTCGCCGGCGCGGGGAACGAGGTTAAAAAGCCGCACCCGAAGATACCCTCGTCGGCGGATGTCCGGGTGGTGTCCGGTACGCGATCCAGGGCCGGACGGGCGCGCCTGTGATACCGTTGGTCTCATCGCTCCGACTCCCCGACGAGACTGCCATGGCAACACGCTACCCTTTGATCCTGGTCGATGCCTCCGGCTATCTGTTTCGCGCCTATCACGCCCTGCCCAAACTGACCAACTCCAAAGGCGAGGCGACCGGCGCCTTGATGGGTGTCCTCAGCATGCTGCGCAAGCTGATCGACGAGCATCGACCCGACTACATCGGCGTGGTCTTCGACGCGCCCGGCAAGACCTTTCGCGACGACATCTATCCCGAGTACAAGGCCAATCGGCCGGCCATGCCCGATGAGCTGCGCGAGCAGATCCTGCCGCTGCAGGAGGTGATCCGCGCGATGGGTCTGCCGCTGCTGGTGATCCCGGACGTGGAGGCCGACGACGTCATCGGCACGCTCGCGACCCGCGCCGCGGCGCAAGGTATCCCGACGTTGGTCTCGACCGGGGACAAGGACATGGCGCAGCTCGTCGGCGAGCATGTCACGCTGGTAAACACCATGACGGATACGGTGCTGGATCCGGCAGGTGTAAAGGATAAGTTCGGCGTGCCGCCCGAGCGCATCGTCGACTATCTGGCCCTGATGGGCGACAGCGTCGACAACATCCCCGGTGTGCCCAAGTGCGGCCCCAAGACCGCAGCCAAGTGGATCGCGGACTTCGGGGATCTCGACGGGGTGATCGCCAATGCGGAGAAGATCACAGGCAAGGTCGGGGAGAATCTGCGCGCGGTGCTGGACCAATTGCCCCTGTCGCGCGAGCTCACCACCATCAAGCGGGATGTCGCGCTCGATCTGGAGCCCACGGCTCTGCGCCCTGCCCCGCCGGATCGCGAGACACTGCGCGGCTGGTACGAGCGCTTGGAGTCGCGCCGACTGCTCGCCACGCTGAAGGACACGGACACCGACGCCTCGCAGCCCGCCGACGCCGAGACAGCGACGGCGTCGAAGCCGAGCCAGCACTACGAGGTCGTCCTCACCCGAGACGTCTTCGATGCCTGGGTCGCGAAGCTTGAGTCCGCGGATCTGTTCGCCTTCGACACCGAGACGACCGACCTCGATTACATGCGCGCGGAGCTGGTCGGCCTCTCGGTGTCCGTCGAGCCGGGCTCGGCCGCCTATGTCCCGGTCGCCCACGTCTACCCGGGCGCACCGGATCAACTGGATCGCCTGGAGGTGCTCGAACGGCTGAAACCCCTGCTGGAGGATCCCGACCGTCGCAAGGTCGGCCAAAACCTCAAGTACGACATGAGCATCCTGGCCCGTTACGCCGTCGAGCTGCGCGGCATCGCCCACGACACCATGCTCGAGAGCTATGTCCTCGACAGTACGGCGACCCGCCACGACATGGACTCGCTGGCCAAGAAATATCTGGACCACGACACGGTCCACTTCGAGCATATCGCCGGCAAGGGCGCCAAGCAGCTCACCTTCGATCAGATCCCGCTGGAGCAGGCCGGCCACTATGCCGCCGAGGACGCGGACGTGACCCTGCGCCTGCATCGCGCACTCTGGCCCCGGCTGGAAGCCATCCCGAGCATGGCCGCACTCTACCGAGACATCGAGATTCCTCTGATCCCCATCCTCTCGCGCATGGAGCGCCACGGCGTGCGGATCGATCCGGATCTGCTCGCCGTGCAGAGCGGAGAGCTTGCCAAGCGCATCCAGGAGATCGAGATCCGGGCCTACGAAACCGCCGGTCGGCGCTTCAACATGGGATCGCCCAAACAGATCGGGGCCATCTTCTTCGAGGAATTGGGTCTGCCGGTGGTCGCCAAGACACCGACCGGCGCACCCTCGACCTCGGAGTCGGTGCTCGAGCAGCTCGCCGCCGACGGCCATGCGCTGCCGGATCTGATCCTGCAGCATCGCAGCCTCTCGAAGCTCAAATCCACCTACACCGACAAACTGCGTCAGATGGTCAACCCGGACACCGGGCGGGTCCATACCTCTTATCATCAGGCCGTGGCCGCGACCGGCCGGCTCTCCTCGAGCGACCCGAATCTGCAGAACATCCCGATCCGCACCGACGAGGGTCGCCGGATCCGCCGCGCCTTCGTCGCCGAGCCGGGGAACCGCCTGCTCGCCGCCGACTACTCGCAGATCGAGCTGCGGATCATGGCCCATCTCTCGGGGGACGAACGTCTGCTCGCGGCCTTCGCGAGCGGGCTCGACATCCATCGCGCGACCGCCGCCGAGATCCTCGGGCTCTCACCCGAGGCGGTCACCGGGGAACAACGCCGCTCGGCCAAGGCGATCAACTTCGGACTCATCTACGGCATGTCCGCCTTCGGGCTCGCCAAGCAGCTCGGCATCGAGCGGGGTGCCGCACAGGAGTACGTGGATCGCTATTTTCAGCGTTATCCCGGGGTCAAGGACTTCATGGAGCGCACCCGCGCCCAAGCGCGCAACGACCGCTATGTCGAGACCCTGTTCGGCCGGCGCCTCCATCTCGCCGAGATCGGGCACAGCAACCAGAGCCGTCGCGCCGCCGCCGAGCGGACCGCCATCAACGCCCCCATGCAGGGCACGGCGGCCGACATCATCAAGCGCGCCATGATCGCGACGGATCAGTGGATCCAGTCCGAGCGTCCACCGGTACGGATGATCATGCAGGTGCACGACGAGTTGGTGTTCGAGATCGCCGCCGATGCGGTCGAGGCGGCCGGCGCGCGCATTCGTGCGATGATGGAATCGGCCGCGGAGCTGGCTGTTCCGTTGATCGTCGATATCGGGGTGGGAGACAACTGGGACGAGGCCCATTAAGCTGTTGAAAGTGCTTTACTGCTGCGGTGGACGTGCATCGACTTATTGCAGCGTTCGGACCGATGCAGCTGGAAATGCCGGGGAAAGCGACTTTTCCGGGTTAAACATCCGAGGAACTTACTCAAGTGTGTCAGGTCTTAATTGACGAGCGCATTGGGGTTGCCCATCCCCCCTGAGGGCGACCCCACATCCCGGCATCCCCAAGCCGGGGAAGCGATTACCCCGGAGTCCTTACCCCAAGGCTCCGGGGGTTCTTTTTCCGGGTTTCCGGGTCATCATCCCATCGATCCATCAGGCACGCCGTCGACCGGGCTCTGCATTCCGGCTCATCGCGTCATCAGGCTGACATGACTCCGCCTTAAACTCGTCAGACGGCCATTTTGCCGTGCGAGACGGGATGAACGGGAATGCTGCCGGGCGATATCACACTGATCCTTCCCACGCGCGACGAGGCCCACAATATCCGGCAGTTCCTGGCGTCCGTGCCCGCGCAGATCCAACTGATCGTGGTGGATGCGAGCCGGGACGAGACGCCGGACCTGATCGAGACGCTGCGTCCCGAGCACACGCTTGTCCTGCGCGAACCCGGATCCGTCACGCAAGCGAGACAACGGGGCGCCGATCTCGCGCGGACCGACTGGCTGCTGTTCTGCGATGCCGATATCCTGTTTCCGCCGGGTTACTTCGATCAGCTCGCGGCCCTTTCCGGGAGCGCGGTGTATTACGGACCGAAGCTCTCCCGAGACCGCTTCCGCGCCTATTACAATCGCATCGCACGCGCCCAGGCGCTCAGTCACGCCTGTGGAATACCGGCTGCGTCGGGCTCCAATCTCCTCGTACGGCGGGATGCCCTCGCATACGTGGACGGTTTCGATCCGAGGCTGACCTGCAACGAGGACTCGGAGGTCGTCTGGCGTCTTCGACGTGCGGGCTTTGGGGTGTCGTATCGCAAGGATCTCGTTGTTCACGCGACCGATCATCGGCGAATCGAGAGGAGCCGATTGCGCAAGACGCTGCATTCCATCATTCGCTGCTTCCTGCTCTATGCCAACCTCATGCCCGTGAAATATCGTGCCTATGACTGGGGTTATTGGCAACATCGCGATGGCTGATGAAGACGCCCGGGTCCCCGGCAAGGTTCATCGATCCGTCACACGACTTCAACCGAATCGTCAAGTCGAGCCTCTACGATCGGGCTAAACCAGAGATTCGGGGAGAGACCGTCCAATGACCATCGAACGCCGCTATTGCGCCCGACACCCGATCGACCTTCAGGTGTCCATCCGCTACCGCAAACGCCGCTTCATCTGCGCCCGCGCCTGCAACCTGTCCGATCAGGGTATGTTCCTGGAGGTCAGCAACCTTACCCTTCCGACCGGTATTCTGGTCGAGCTCGAGCTCGAGTGTCTCGGCAAGGATTGGCTGATCCCGGCCATCGTGGTCCACCATCGCGGATCCGGCATCGGTGTCATGTTCCGGGATCCTCAAGCGGACCTCTACCGCGGACTGACACGCGACATGACCCGCCGGCCGCCGCCCCCGCAGGCCATCGACGCGACCGGCCGTCAATCGAACGCACGCTGAGCCGGACAACACCGGCGCCGATCATGCCTCTCGAAGAGGCATCAAGACGCGTAGACCAGCCCGGGCAACCAGGTCGCCAGCGCGGGCCAGATCGCGAGTAGGCCAAGGACGATCAACTGAATCAGGATAAAGGGCGCCACACCCTTGTAGATATGGAGCGTCGTGATCCCGGGCGGCGCCACCCCGCGCAGGTAGAACAGCGAAAAGCCGAACGGCGGCGTGAGGAAGGATGTTTGGAGATTGATGGCCATCATCACCCCGAGCCAGACCGGATCCAGCCCCATCGCGAGCAACACGGGACCGACGATCGGGACCACCACGAAGGTGATCTCGATGAAGTCCAGGATGAAGCCGAGCAGGAACATCACCAGCATCACGAGTGCCACTGCACCCACGACGCCGCCGGGCAAGCCGGTGAGAAATTCAGTGACCAGGTCGTCGCCACCGAAACCGCGGAAGACCAGGGAGAAGATCGCGGCCCCGATGAAGATCAAGAACACCATGCTGGTCACCATGGTGGTCTGACGCACCACCTCGCGCAAGGTCGAGACCGTCAGCCGACCACGCGCGGCGGCCAAGATCAGCGCACCGACCGCGCCCACCGAAGCCGCCTCCGTCGGTGTCGCAAACCCGCCCAGGATCGACCCCAAGACAGCCACCACCAAAAAGAGCGGCGGGATCAGCACCGAGATGACCCGCCAAGCCAGCGCGGCACCGTCGACCGGACGATCCTCGCGCGGCATCGCCGGCACCGCCTCGGGCCGAAACACCGCGACACCGACGATGTAGAGGATGTAAAAGCCGACCAGCATCAGCCCGGGTACCAGGGCGCCGACGAAGAGATCGCCGACCGACACGGTCTCGGGCGACCAGATACCCATCTTGAGTTGCGCCTGCTGATAGGCCGAGGAGAGCACATCCCCGAGCAACACCAGCACGATCGAGGGCGGGATGATCTGACCCAGGGTACCGGAGGCACAGATGGTCCCGGCCGCCAAGCTCGGCGAATAACCGCGGCGCATCATGATCGGCAGGGACAGAAGCCCCATGGTCACGACGGTCGCCCCGACGATGCCGGTGCTCGCCGCCAGCAGCATGCCGACGAGTGTCACCGAGATCCCGAGCCCGCCGCGCAGAGGTCCGAACAGCATCGCCATGGTGTCGAGCAGGCTCTCGGCGACCCGCGAGCGTTCCAGCATCACGCCCATGAAGACAAACAGCGGCACCGCGATCAGCGTCTCGTTGGTCATGACACCGTAGAGCCGATTGGGCAACGCCTCGAGAAATGCCGGCTCGAATAGCCCGAAGACCTCGCCGAACAAGGCAAACGCGAGCGCCGTACCGCCCAAGGAGAGGGCGACCGGGTATCCAGCCAGCAGGGTGACGACGACACCCGCGAAGAGCAGAACAGGCATCAGCTCATGCACGACCGATACCTCCGTCCGAAGGCGGCAACGCCTCCTCCATCCCCGAGAGGAAAAGCAGATTGCGCAGCGCGTTGGACAGGCCCTGCGCCAACAGCAGGATCGGCATGATCAGGATCAGGGTCTTCAGGAGGTAGACCACCGGGAGGCCGCCGGTCTCGCGCGAGGCCTCCTGCACACGCCAGGACTCGGCGACATAGGCCCAACCGAGCCAGATGATCAGTATGGAAACCGGGATCAGCAGCAGGAGCGTCCCCATCAGATCCACCCGAGCACGCGCGCGACGCGAGAGACGCTCGTAGAAGATATCGACCCGCACATGGCCGTTGCGCCCCAGGGTGTAGGCGATGCCGAGCATAAAGAGGACGGCATGCATGTAGGTCACCGACTCCTGCAACGCGATCGAGCCGATGTCGAAGGCATAGCGCAGCAGCACCACGGCGAAGGTGACCAGCACCATGGCCAGCGAGAGCCAAGCCGTCCACTCGCCGATCTCTCGGACGACGGCGTCGATCCGATCGGCGATACCGAGCAGGCGCGCCCGAGGGCCCGGCCGGGGATCGTTCTTCATGCGGGGCTCCAAGCGTCGGGCTCAGCGAGAAACAGGCCACTCGGGCGATGCACCGGAGCGGCCTGAACGGCGTCGTCCATCGGCACCGCGCATGCCCGCCCAGTTAAGTTCGACATGTCGGGGAGAACGCGACTCGGTCCGACCTCAATTCCACTCGAACAGGACCCACTGGGGGATCGAGACGTTGTTCGCCGCATTCTCCTGCATGTCCAGGATGCCGTCCCCGTTGGTGTCGAAGAGATAATAAGGCGGGCCGAATTGGGGTTGGATTCGGACCATGTAAAGCACCCCGCGGACCCGATACTCGTAGATGACCTCGTCGCCGGACTCGATAATGGTGATCTCCGGCTCCACCGGCTCGCCGGTGATCGGAGACGGAATCACCGTCGGCGCATCCAGAAAACCATCGCCGGCGGCCGCCGGTTGCTCCTCTTGCGCGTACGCCATCCCGAGGCCGAGCAGCAGCGGAATCGTCAGCAGGATCGTCTTCGTCACGGGACCACCATCTCACCGTCGGTTGAAAGACTGCATGGTAGTACGAACGCACCCGGATTGCCTCATTCGGACACGCACTCGACCGGGGCCGATCGGGTATCTTTGACGGCCCGAACCGGAGGCAACCTCGCGCGATACGAGGACCGGATTGTCTTCACGCCACAGGACCCCGCATGACCGGACTCAACCCCCGACAACTCGAGGCGGTGCACTACACCGCCGGACCGCTTCTGGTCCTGGCCGGCGCCGGATCCGGCAAGACACGGGTGATCACCCGCAAGATCGCCCACCTCATCGACCAAGGCGGGATCTCGCCGCGCCACATCTGCGCCCTCACCTTCACCAACAAGGCCGCACGCGAGATGCGCGAGCGGGTCGGCGGCCGGATCAGGGGTGCGGAGGCGCGCGGCCTGACCATCTCCACCTTCCATACACTCGGTCTCGACATGCTGCGCCGGCACCCGGAGCACGCCGGACTGCGTCCGCGGTTCTCGCTGCTCGATGCCCAAGACGCCGAGGCGCTGATCAAGGAGCACCTGCGCCATACCAAGGGTAGCGATGCCTTCAGTCCCGGCGCGATCCAACACCGCATCTCCCGCTGGAAGAACGACCTTATCGACCCCGCGCAGGCCGAAAGCCGTGCCGAAGACGACTTCGAGGCCAGACTTGCCGGCTTCTACGCCGACTACGAGCGCAGTCTGCGTGCCTACAATGCGGTCGATTTCGACGACCTCATCCTGGGCCCGGCACGGATGCTCGCCGAGCATCCGGAGCTGCGCGAGACCTGGCAAGGACGGATCCGTTATCTGCTGGTCGACGAGTACCAGGACACCAACGGGGCGCAATACGATCTGGTCCGCCGGCTCGTCGGCCCGCGTGCGGCCTTCACCGTGGTCGGCGACGACGACCAATCCATCTACGCCTGGCGCGGTGCGCGACCCGAGAACCTGGCCCGCCTGCAGACCGACTACCCGCATCTGAAGGTCATCATGCTGGAGCAAAACTACCGCTCCAGCGCGACCATCCTCGGACTCGCCAACACCCTGATCGCGAACAACCCGCACGTCTTCGAGAAGCGGCTCTGGAGCGAGCACGGTCCCGGCGAGCCGCCGCGCGTCCTGCACTGCAAGGACGAGGGCCACGAGGCCGAGCAGGTGGTCTCCGAGATCCTGCATCTGAAGTTCGCCGAAGGGGCCGACTTCGGCGACATCGCCATCCTCTACCGCGGCAACCATCAGGCGCGTCCCTTCGAGAAGGCCCTGCGCGAGCACAACGTACCCTATGTCCTGAGCGGCGGGACCTCCTTCTTCGCCCGCGCCGAGGTGAAGGACCTGATGGCCTATCTGCGCCTGATCGCCAATCCGCAGGACGACGCCGCCTTCCTGCGCATCGTCAACACCCCGCGCCGCGAGATCGGCCCGACGACCCTGGAGAAGCTCGCCAACTATGCACGCGAGCGAGAGATCCATCTGCTGGATGCCTGCGGCGAGCTGGGGCTGGGCGAGCACCTGAGCGAGCGCCAGCGCGAGCGCCTCCACACCTTCGCCGCGTTGGTCTCAGAGCATGCCCGGCGCGGCGAGAGCGATCCGGTCGGGACCATGCGTGCACTTGTCGAGACGATCGACTATGCCGCCTGGCTGCGCGAAAACGCCTCCAGCCAAGCCGTCGCCGACCGACGCTATGCCAACGTCACCGACCTGCTCGACTGGCTCGGCGCACTCAAGAAGGGCGAGCTGCAGGAGAAGACGCTCGCCGAAATGGCGACCCATCTCACCCTGATGGACGTCATGGAGCGCCAGGACGAGGACGAAGGCGGCGACCGGGTCAGTCTCATGACCCTGCACGCCGCGAAGGGGCTGGAATTCCCTCACGTCTTCCTGGTCGGCATGGAAGAGGAGCTACTCCCCCACCGCACCAGCATCGAGGAAGAGACGATCGAGGAAGAACGCCGCCTCGCGTACGTCGGCATCACCCGCGCACAGCGCACGCTCACCTTCACACTCACCCGTCGGCGCAAACGCTACGGCGAATGGGTGACGAGCGAGCCCAGCCGCTTCCTCGCCGAGCTGCCCAAGGACCAGCTGCGCTGGGACAATGCGCGCGACGAAACCCCCGAGAACCGCAAGGCCCGCGGCCTGAGCCATCTGCATGCGCTCAAGGGCATGCTCGACGTCGATTAAACCGCGCCGACTCCAGCAATCGTGAAGTGTGCCGGAGCCGATCCCATCCAAAAACATCGCATACCGCGCCGGGCGCGGTTTAAGCTCGGACACGTCGACCAACGGCCGGGGTCAGGTCAATCCGAGCGCAAGATCGGCATAGACGACCGCGGCGGATCGCAGTATCCTTCAGGGTCTTCGACAAGCCGGACCTCAAGATTCCACCTCGAATCGCAGCACTCCGGAAAGCGAAAATCCCTAAAGCGCCCGTAGCTCAGATGGATAGAGTACAGCCCTCCGAAGGCTGGGGTCACA
>NZ_DIUM01000094.1 GCF_002423035.1 Thiocapsa sp. UBA6158 | reverse complement strand
CATTTCAGCAAGATCCTGTCGGTGGTCATCATCGCGCTGGCGATCCTGATGCTGGTGATCGGCGTCACCCTGCACGACTTCGCGCTCGGCGAGGTCTTCCTCGCCGCGATCGGCTTCGCCGTCGCCGCCATCCCCGAGGGCCTGCCGGCGATCCTCACCATCACCCTCGCGCTCGGCGTGCAGCGCATGGCGCAGCGCAACGCCATCACCCGCAAGCTCACCGCGGTCGAGACCCTGGGCTCGGTCACGGTGATCTGCTCGGACAAGACCGGCACCCTGACCAAGAACGAGATGACGACGGTTCGTTTGGTGCTGCCGGATCGCGAGATCCAGGTGAGCGGTGCGGGTTATGCGCCCGACGGCGGCTTCGAGCAGGACGGCAGATCGCTGGATCCGCGTCGTGACGAGGGCCTGCTGGGCCTGGCGCGCTGCGCGCTCCTGTGCAACGACGCCCACCTGAGCCGCGACGATACGGGCGCTTGGACCCTGGTCGGCGATCCGACCGAAGGCGCGCTCATGGCCCTGGCGCTCAAGGCGGGTCTCGATCCGGTCGCGGAGAACGCCGAGCACCCGCGCGTCGACGAGATCCCCTTCGAGTCCGAGCATCGTTTCATGGCGACCCTGCATCATGATCATGCCGGTCATGCCTTTGTACTCATCAAGGGTGCGCCCGAAAGGGTTCTCGAGCTGTGTGCCGAGGATGCCGCCGGCCGGCCATTGGAGCGCGCGGCCTGGGAGGATGGCATGCTCGAGGCCGCGCGATCGGGTCAGCGTGTCTTGGCCTTGGCACGTCGCGAGGTCGCTGCGGGGGCGACGGCGCTCGACATGGACGACATCCAGCCCGGCTTCACCCTGCTCGGACTCGCCGGCATGATCGACCCGCCGCGACCCGAGGCGATCGCCGCGGTGGCGGAGTGCCAGGCCGCCGGAATCCGCGTGAAGATGATCACGGGCGACCACGCCGTGACGGCCGCGGCCATCGGGCGCGAGCTCGGTCTGTCCGGCGAGGATGCGCTCACGGGCGACGTGGTGGAGCGTCTGAGCGACGCGCAGCTGAGGCAGCGTGTCCAGGTGACCGACGTTATCGCCCGCGCCAGTCCCGAGCACANNATGACCGGCGACGGCGTGAACGATGCGCCTGCGCTCAAGTCCGCCGAGATCGGCGTCGCCATGGGCCATCGCGGGACCGACGCGGCCAAAGAGGCCTCCGACCTGGTCCTGACCGACGACAACTTCGCCAGCATCGCCCAAGCCGTTCGCGAGGGCCGGCGCGTCTTCGACAACATCAAGAAGTCGCTTGTGTTCATCCTGCCGACCAACGGGGCGCAGGCCGGGGTCATCCTGGTCGCGGTGCTCGCCGGCGTGGCCTTGCCGATCACCGCCAGCCAGATCCTCTGGGTCAACATGGTGACCGCCGTCACGCTGGCGTTGGCGCTGGCCTTCGAGCCGGCGGAGGAGGGCGTGATGCGCCGTCCGCCGCGACCTCCGAAAGAGCCGCTGATCACCCGGGTGATGCTCGTGCGCATCATCTTCGTCAGCCTGCTGATGATCGCTCTGACCTTCGGGGTCTACGAGTGGGAGCTGATGCGTGGCCAAAGCCTGGAGGTTGCCCGCACCGCGGCCGTGAACATGCTGGTCTTCGGCGAGCTGGTGTATCTGTTCAACGTGCGTCGATTCACCGCACCGACCATGGCCCGACACACCCTCTACGGGAATCCGGTCGCCTTCTGGGCCAGTCTCGTCCTGATCGGGCTGCAGCTCCTCTTCACCTATGCCCCGCCCATGCAGGCCGTCTTCCACACCGGCGGCTTGGATCTCGCGGCCTGGGGGCTGATCCTGGGTCTCTCGGTCTTCGCCTTCTTCGCGGTGGTGATCGAGAAGGGCATCCTGCGGCGTCTCGGCATCGAGCGCATGTAACCTGTCGTTGGTGCCGAGCGAGAGTAAGGCGCAACCAGCAGTCATTCCTTGACGTACACTTGTCGGGAACCAACGACGCAGTAGAATCCGACGACACCAGCCTGGAAAGCACAACCGGAGCAGGCCGATGAACCCCTTGCTGCATATCGACCCGGACTCCGGAGCGGAGTAAGGGCATTCGAGCTCGGCTTTCGCTGATCGGTGACGACGAAGAACCGATGCCGCCAGGGCCGAGGTCCGATCAGGTCTCGCGGTCGGCCACGCGCAACATCTCCTTGAGTCGTTCCAATTCCTCCCGGGCATGAATCTGCTCGGTCACGTCGTACTGGACGCCGAGGAAATAAATCAGCTTGCCTTGCCGATCGTACAAGGGACGAATGGAGAATCGGTTGTAGAACAGCGTTCCGTCCTTGCGATAGTTGCGCAGCGTGACCGTGGTCCGCTTGCGCTCGCGGATCGCCTCGCGAACCTTCTCCAACCCCTCTTGGTCGCGGTCTTGACCCTGGAGGATGCGGCAGTTGTGCCCGACGATCTCCTCGCGGCTGTAGCCCGTGATCAGCTCGAACGCCTCGTTGGCGTAAATGATCGGGTTGTCCTCTTGATCCGGATCCGAGAGCGTGATCCCGTTGATCGAGGTATCGAGGATCTGCGACAACACGAAGGGGATCAGGTCCGCATCTTTGTCGGCGACGAAATCCATGGCGTGCTCTTTGATATTGGTTCGAATTGCCAGAGGTTAGAGCCTTTCCGAACCAGCGGCAACAGGACCGGTCGGAATGCATTTCCGATCAACCACCAAACGCCGACCACCCGACGGCGAGACCGGCCAGGAGCAGCATCGCCAAGGCGATTTCCCACCGCATCAGCCTTGCCTCGGTCTGCCGCGCGAGCGCGCCGACAGATACACTCGACGCGGCTGCCGCGAGCGCGTCCAGGATGGCGTCGCGCCAGCCCGGCAGTCGGATCCGCACGATGCGGCGCAGTTGACCGCGCAGGGCGCGCATCCTCTCATGGAGCGAGCGCAGCGGGTTCGGCGACCAAGCGGTCGAATCGCGCGGGGGTCGATGCTCCGAGGCGAGCGACGCGAGCCAACCGATCGAGAGGGCTCCGACGAGAGCCGCGACCGCGACAGCCGAACTCAGGGACCAGGGGGGCGAATCGGCCTGAATCGGCGACCAAAGGCCCGTCGGGGGGTATCCGAGCAGGCTTGTCGCCGCACCGACGAGAGCGGGGACGAGGAGGTAGGCGCCGAGGAACATCCGGCTGCGCGGATGCCTTGACCGACTCGCGGTCGCCTCATGCCGCGCCATACCCGCGACAAGCCGACCGAGCAGCAGCGCGACCGCAATCGACGGCCAAGAAAGATCGATGACGGCAAGGGGTCCCGCACCCATCCAGACCGCGAAGATCGGCAGGGGCGCGAGCAGGACCAGCGCAATGGCGAGCCAGGCCATCGCCATGCGCAGCACGCGGTGTCGGGTCCGGTCGGCGTCATCCAGCAGCACCAGCGCCGCGAGCGCGAGACCGGATTGCAGCGCAAGCATCGGCAAGAGAGCCGCGATGGCGGCACCCGATTCGGGTCGTTGCAGCGCGGCCGCGAGCGCCCACAGCCATTGCGCCGTCAACGCCATCAGGACGCTGCCCGCAAGCGCCTGTTGTCCACTACTCCTCGAAAAGCCCGTGATCAGCGCATAGGCCGCCGTCGCGAAGGCCAACCAGTGGAGCGCCACGCCCATGGCCGTCCAGGAAAGCTCGCCCAACGGCAGAAGACGCAGCCAGCCGAGCAAACCGGCCGCGGCCGCGAAGGCGATCAGCGCGACGCGCACGGCCGGTGTCGTCGATCCGAACGCGGGCAACAGCCACAGATGCACACCGAGCACGCCGGCCTTCACCCCGAATCCGAGCGTCATCAGGGCCAGGACGAATGTTGGGTTGTCGAGCGCCGCGACCGCCCCGCGCAGGTCGGCGAAGGAGGTCCCGCCGGCCGCATGGGCGAGGATCAAGAACAGCTCGAACAGCAGCAGGTCACTGAGCACGAGCAGGATGACCAGCCGTCGGCCGGCCGTGCGCGCTGCGCGCGTCGCCACCTGCAGGGTCAGCGCGTAGACCGCATAGCCCGCCAGCGTCCCTGCGGCGAACCACAAGAGCCCGTCGTCCGCCAAGGCGAGGGCGAATCCGGCCCCCGCGGCGAGCAGCGCCGGCAAGGCCGAACGCCGTTCGCCGACATCGCCGGGTCGTCGACCGACCATCAGCGTGCCCGCGACCAGCCACAGCAGCGCCGTTGTCGCCAAAAAGACCCGTCCGGTCGCATCGAGCGCCAGCCCGCTCCCCAGGAGGGTCTCGGGCAGCGACAGCGTCAGATCCGGGACAAGCAGTGCAACAGCCAGCGCCGGCGCCGCCGACCAAGGTAGAAGCCGGATTGCCAACGGCCGTGCCGCGCGAATCGCCCACAGGGACGCGGCGAGGAAGGGCCAAACCAAGGCGAACAGCACTGCCGACTGAAGGAGTTCCGCGCTCACGGTCGCCTGAACTCCTGCTCCGCGATAAAGCGCGCCCATTCCAGCGGACTGAAGGGCATCGCCGCGAAGAGCCCGGCCAGGACGGCGGCCAGCGCCGTGATCAGGGGCGGCCACAAGAGTGCGCGTGCGGTCTCGCGACGCCCGAAGTCCCGCTCCTCCGGCCAGGTCGCGGGTGGCTCGCGGAACCAGGCGGCATGCAGGATCGGCAGGAAATAGGCGGCATTGAGCAGGCTGCTTGCCGCCAGGACCACCAGCACCCAATGTTGGCCCGCGTCCAGGGCGCCTAGGCCCAGATACCACTTGGTGATGAAGCCGGCCACCGGCGGTGCGCCGATCATCCCGAAGGCCGCAACCGTAAAGGCAGCCATGGTCCAGGGCATCCGGCGGCCCACCCCGTTCATCTCGCTGACCTTGTGGATTCCCAGGGTCTCGGCCAGATTCCCGGCGCAGAAGAAGAGCGTGATCTTCATGAGTCCCTGATGGACCAGATGCACCAGACCGCCGACGGTGGCGATGGGGCTGGCGATAGCGACGCCCAGGACGATGTAGGAGACCTGACTCACGGTCGAGAAGGCGAGTCGCCGTTTCAGATCATCCTGGAAGATGGCGCGCAGGGATCCGTAGATGATGGTCGCCGCGGCCAGAATGGCCAGCGGCAGCATGACCCCGAGCAGGGCCGAGAACTCGACCCCGAAGACCTCGTAGACCACCCGTACGATCCCGAAGGCGCCGGCCTTCACGACCGCGACCGCATGCAGCAAGGCGCTGACGGGCGCCGGGGCGACCATGGCCATCGGCAGCCAGGCATGCAGCGGGATCAGGGCGGCCTTCACACCGAGTCCGGTGATCAGAAAGACGAAGATGAGGATCAGGGCCGGATGATGCGACGAATCCAGCTCGGAGACGAACCCGCGGGGCGTGAACTCCAGCGTCCCGGTCAGGGTGTAGAGCCAGACGATCCCGAGCAGCATGAGAGCGCCGCCGCCGATCGTATAGGCCAGATAGACCTGACCGGCACGGCGCGCGACCTCGGTGCCGCGATGCACCACCAAGGGGTAGGTCGCCAGGGTCAGCATCTCGTAGAAGAGCAGGAAGGTCAGCATGTCGGCGGCCATGGCCACCCCGACGGTCGCGGTCACGCACAGGCTGAAGAACCCGAAGAAGCGGCTGCGATGCGGCGAGCCCTCCAGATAGCCGATGGCATAGATGGTCGTGACCAGCCACAGCAGGCTCGAGAGGACCAGGAAGAGCAGCGCCAGCGGTCCGGCGCGCAGGGCCAGATCCAATCCAGGCAGAAAGGTGATGCGGATCTCGTAGGTGTGCCCGTGGGCGACGCCCCAGAGCATGACCCCCACCAGCGCGAGCTTGGTCAAGGCCCCCGCCAGGTTGAGCCTGGTGCGCAAACGCACGCGCGACTCGTCCAGACCGAAGATCAGAAGACCCGGCACCAGAGAGCTGCAGAGGACCAGGAGCGGAACCCAGGCGTTCAAGGTCATGGCGCCGCGAGCTCCGTCCGGATCCGGAAGGGGTTGCCGATCTCGAACAAGGCGAGTGGCTGGGAGACGATCAACCCCATCAGCACCGCGGCTACGGCCAGTGCGAAGGCGACCCACTCCATCGTTGCCGGTACCGGCTGGGCCTGATGCGGATTTTCGGACTGGGTGAAGGCATAGCCGACAACCTTGAAGACATAGGTTGCCGCCAAAACGCCGCCGAGGATGATGACGATCGCCCAGCCCCAGCGGCCCTGCGTCAACGCCGACTCCAGCAACAACCATTTGCCGACGAAGCCGCCGCTCGGCGGCAGCCCCATGATGCTGACCCCGGCCAAGGCAAAGGCCGCCATGCTCAGCGGCAGTCGCTGCACGACCCGATCCAGGTCCGCAATCCGATCATGTCCGCCAAAACGCAGCAAATTCCCTGCAACCAGGAACATCGCCGCCTTCGCTAAGGCATGGGAGAGGGCGAGATAGAGCACACCGCTCCAGGCCATGATCCCGCTCCCGACGGCCAGCGGAAAGGCCAGAAACAGATAGCCGATCTGGGCCACGGTCGAATAGGCGATCAGGAGCTTCAGCCGCGTCTGAACCAGGGCTTGAATCGAGCCCCAAAGAATGGCCGCTGCGCCGAGCAGACCCAGCAGTGTCGCGACCCCGCCGGCGATCTCGCCGAAGAGCTCGACCCAAAAGCGCACGAGCAGATAGAAAGAGCCCTTGACCACGAGCGCGGAGAGCGCCGCACTGACCGGTGCTGCCGCGCTCGCATGCGCCGGGGGCAGCCAGAAGTGCAGCGGGAAGAGTGCCGTCTTGAGCATCAGGCCGGCGCTCATCAGGCCCATCGCGGCCCACGCGGCCGGCTCCGCGTCAATCCGCTCGGCCAGCAGTGCGATGTCGACCGTCCCGTAGGCGTGGTAAAGCAGTGCGACCCCGAGCAGATAGGCGAGCGATCCGAGCAGGCTGACCAACAGATAGCGCATCGCCCCGACCAGCGCATCCGCACCGCCCACAATCGCCGTGAGCGCCACCGCCGAGAGACCCAGGATCTCCAGCGTCACATAGAGATTGAAGATGTCGGCCGAGAGGAAGAGCGCATTGAGCGCCGTCAACAGGAGCAGCCAGAGTGGCCAGAAGGCCTGCCCCCGGGCGGGTGTGCCCCGGAAACAGGCGGCGGCGTAAAGGCTGATGCCGAGACCGACGACGGCGGTCATGAGCAACATCGCGATGCTCAACCCGTCCGCGTAGAGATCGACGCCCAAGGGCGCACCCCAGCCGCCCACCGCAAGGCGCTGCGGGCCGTCGGCGATCAGCTCGGGAACCTGGAGGATCACGGCTCCGAGGAGTGCAGCGACACTGAGCAGTCCGATCGGGCTCGCCCACCGTCGTATGACGAACGCGAGCAGTGCGCCGATCAGGGGCACCAGGATGGGCGCGGTCAGTCCGCTTTGGATCAATACAGCCGTATCCATCGGCTCAGCGCTCGGTCTCGTCGGGCAAGCGGGCGCTCCCGGTTGCTCCCGCGACACGCAGCATGAGGCTGAGCGCCAAGGCCGTGGCGGCGACCGCCACCACGATCCCGGTGATCACCATCGCGTGGGGCACCGGATCCGGGATCCCCGACGGCGTGCGACCTGCCAGTCCGGCAAGGACCAGGAAGACCCCGCTGCCCATCACGTTGAACGCCAGGATCTTACGCAGCAAGTGGGCGTGCACGATCAAGGCATGCAGACCGAGCACGAAGAGTCCGAGCCCCGTCAGTGCATAGAAGACCGCCGGCGTCATGGATGCTCCTCCGGGCGTCCGCCGAGAAAGAGTGCCGCCAGGGTCGCGCCGATGGAGAGGCTGGCGATCGCCTCGATCAGCAGGATGAGTGCGCCGGACCACTCGAGCGGATAGTCCAGCCAAACCGCTCCGAAGAAGAGCGAGACCAGGCCCACGAGGATAAAGACCAGCACGCCGGACACCAGGATCAGCCGAAGCGGCCAGCCCGCCAGCGCGATCGGCAACCGCCAGCCCGTGAGGGTCAGAACCACGCCGGCCGCACCGAGCACCGTACCCGCCTGGAAGGCCCCGCCGGAGGATGCACTCCCGGCCCACAAGAGATAGCCGGCGACCATGACCATCAAGGGCGCATAGAGTCGGCTCAGCCGATCCAGCATGGTGCCGGGCCGCCGATCGGCGAAGGGCGACCCCTCGGCCAAGGACCAAACGCTGGCTAAAGCCAACAGCAAGACGACCATCTCGAGCAGGGTGTCGTAGCCACGGAAGTCGAGCAGCACGGCCGTGACCGGATGCGTCACCCCGGTGTCGGCCATCGCTGCCTCGACCTGTGCGGACAGCCCGGGCGATTCGGACGGGAGCGAGAGGACGGCGAGCGCGAGTCCGCCGAATATCGAGACCAGCAACCCGATCAGCAGCAGATGCCCGGCGCGTGCGCCCAACCCCATCGGTGTCACGTCAGAACGCCGCATCGGCGAAGGAGGTCATGGCTCGGCATCTCGGCGTTCCTTCGATTGAGTGTTCTCTGCTGGGCCCGACTCCGCGCGGTCGTCCTCGCGTGCCGGAACCGGCAGCCGGGCCAGTGCGGCGAGCAGCAAGGCGCCGGTCAAGCCCGCACCGATGGCCGCTTCGGCCAGCGCGATATCCGGGGCGTCGAGCCGGACCCAGACCAGCGCCAGGGTCAGACCGAAGCCGACGAAGAGGACCACGGCTTCCAGCAACCGTGGGCTCGACAGGGCCCGCGTTGCGAGCCAGAGGAGCAGAAGTGCGAGCAGGCCATCGATCGCCCAAGCGACCTGTCCGATCAAGTCCATGGCGCGATCACGTCCATGGCCCGATCCCGCGGCGCAGCGCCGCACGCGCGACCAGATGGCAGGCAAATGCCGAGGCGACCAGAACCAAGAGCCAAATGAGAGCCAGCTTGCCCACCGCAGCAAATGACTCCGCCTGTGCCGCAAGCCCGGCCACGATCAGCCCAAGTCCAAGGTTGTCGGCCTTGGTCAGGGCATGCAGACGGGTGTAGACATCGGGGAAGCGCAGCAGCCCCACCGTACCGGCGAGGAAGAAGACTCCGCCGAGGATCAGCAAGCCGGCCGAGACGATATCGACGACTTCAAGGATCGACATGGCTGTCCTCCCCCTCGCCTCCCCAACTCCGACGCACGAAGGCAACCATGGTGACAGCGGCCAGAAGGGCGAACACCAGGGCCACATCCCGCACTGCGGGATGGCCGGATGCCTCCGCGAGCAGCAGCAGGACCGCGACGGCCGTGGTGCCGAACAGCTGGGCCGCGAGCATCCGATCCGCCGGCGTTGGTCCGCGCAGGATGCGCCAAAGACCGGCGGCCAGCGTGAGGATCAAGACGAGTGCAAGTACGAGATACACTAGGATCATGAGGTCTCGGCGCGAGTGCTCGGCTGCGTGCTCAGCCCGATCCGAAAGAGCGCGGCGACCTTCATTTCCAAGGCTGCCAGATCCGCTTCGCTCGAAGTACGCTGATCCAAAGCGTGGACAAAGAGACTATTCCGAACGATCTCGGCGCTCAAGGTTCCCGGCAGAAGGCTGATCACGGCTGTCATGAAGACACGCGCCCGACCCGGCGGAAGACGTAGCCGATAGGTCAGCATGCCGGGCGCGATGGGGAGGCTCGGTGCACAGGCGCGCCAGGCGACATCCACCCCGCCGCGCAGCGACCACCAGAGGAAAAAGGGAACGAAGCGAATAAATCCGACTGCGGACCAGGGCACCGGACGCGATAAAGCCAGACTCAGTGCGGTGGCCAGCGCGACGAAGAGAGCGCCGAGCGACCAGGAGCCGGGCTGTCCCTCCGTCAAGACCCACCACAGCAGCGAGAAGAGCGCGAGACGCAGCGCCACGGTTCGTGCAATCGGCAGTGGCCCTTGTAGTCGCATCAGTTTCTCCCGGCCCCGGCCTTGAGCCCGTTCCAGAGACCCTCGGCGGCGGCGAACGACGGACAGAATGCCATGATCACGAGGAGCTTGGTCAGGGGTTTGAATGTCTGCATGGTTTGAAGGATAACCTCAGGAGCGCATGATGCACACCTTGAGCGGCTCGGCCGTCTCGCCATCGCCCGCGATCCGGCGGCGTTCTTGATCGGATGCGAGGCACGTGCTAAACGTGCTGCACGTCAGTCACGTGCAACCGAGATTGTTCATCGAATGAAACAAAATATAACCCTGTCGATTGACCAGGCCCTGTTGACGAAATTGCGCGTCATCGCCGCGCAGCGATCGACATCCGTCTCGCGGATGCTCGCGGATGAGCTGTCTACCATCGTCGAGCAAGCGGAACACTATGAGCAGGCCAAGCGCGCTGCACTCGACGCCTTGGAGACCGGTTTTCATCTGGGTGGAAAACCAGTCGCTCGGGACGAGCTCCATGAGCGTTAAGCATTTCATCGACACCAATGTCCTGATCTATGCCCATGATCGAGATGCCGGCCACAAGCGCGAACGAGCCGCCCTGCTCCTCCGAGGACTCTGGGGTTCCAAAGCCGGTGTGCTCAGTATTCAGGTTCTGCAGGAATTCTTCGTCAACGTCACGCGTAAAATTCCGCAGCCGCTATCGCCGGCAGCGGCACGGGGTCTGATCGGCGCCTATGGTGTCTGGCAAATCGAGATACCGACGGTCACGACGGTTCTTCATGCCACGGAGATTCAAGGACGTCATCAGTTGTCCTTTTGGGATGCGATGATCGTGGCGACGGCATTGAGCGGCGGTGCGGAAGTCCTGCTCTCGGAAGACCTGAGCCACGGGCAGGTCATCGAGGGGGTTCGAGTGGAGAATCCTTTTCTGCATTGATCGGCGTGCCGTTCTTCAGCGTGTGTTCCGCCGCGCCTTCGAGCGTTCGCAGGATCGACACGCGCGCCGCCTGTTCGCAGCTGAAGCTCGCCGGCCGCCGATGTATACTGCGCGACCGGCGACCCCCTCCGTTCTACCCCCGATTCGATTCGATATGGCAAAAAAGCAGAAGCGACCTTCAGTCAAGGCCCGTCAGCAGACCTGCGCGGTCACGCCCGAATCGGCACGTGCCGATCTCGATAGCGGGCGCTTTCGCGAGGCGATGGCGGGCTACAAGGAGCTGCTCAAGAATGCCCCGACGGGCGAAGACAGGGATGGATTGCGGATCGGGCTTGCCGATGCCTACGAGGGGCGCGCGCGCCAGCTCGGCGCCAAAGGCATGCACAAGGAGGCGCTGGTGATGTGGGAGAACCGCGCCGCGCTGGGGGCGCTCCCGGTACATCCGGATCATGCGGTTTGCCTGCTCCGTCTGGGTCGTGTCGCTCAGGTCATGCCGATGCTGAACGACGTCTACTTGAAGGCCGATCCCGAGTCCAGAGCGCTGTTGCTCGGCCACCTGGCGGCCCAGATGCTCGCCGGCACCGCCGGGATTGCCGAAGCCCTGCCCGCCGATGACCCCATCCGTGTCCAAGCGACCGTCGCCGAGGAGGCCCTCGATGCCTATTGTGTCGGCAACGATCAGGCGCTCGCGCAGGCGCTGAAGGCGATCCCGTTCCGTTCGCCTTATCGCGATCTGGTTCAGATCCTCAAGGCACTGAGCCGTCTCGACCCCGCCGCGCGCGATCATCGGGGCGACTGGACCGAGGAGGTGCGCAACGAGGCGGCCAAGCTCCTGGACCGCGTCGAGGACAATTCGGGCTTCGCCCGGTTGCGCGATGCCGCACGTCTGGCACTCCTCTCGGAGAACGAGCTGGCGCCGAAACTCCGCGATATGGGCACGGCGACACGTGATCTGGTCTTCTCTCTGCGCGGTTGGCCCGCCGAGCGTGCGATCCTCTGGAACGAGTTGCAGACGCTCGGCAATGCGCCGCAGCCGAAAGAGCTTCTGCGTCTGATGTTTCGGCATCGCCGGGCGCTCGGCGACGCCTGGGTCCATGAGCGAGGATTGCGTCTGCTCTTGCCCAAGCCGCAGACCGGCGCGAAATGGTGGATCGAGGCCGGCGGCAAGCCGCTGCGCAAGATCGACGGATACCTGCTGGATGCCTGGGAAAGCGAGGCGGAATCCGATCCTTGGAAGGTCGTCACCTACTGGCAGGATTACGCGGACCTCATGGCGGATGCCGCCGAGCCTCGCGTCGAGCCGGGCAGCGATGCCGCGTTGCGGATCGCGCTCGTGCTGCGTCGTCCAGAAACCCTCTTTAAAATCCTCGAGCGGATGGAGCCGGATCCCGACCCGGAATCCTTACCGGGAACCATTGCGGCCGACCTGGAATCCAGCCTCGAGCACGACCCGGACGACCGATCTACCTATTTGGCTTTGATTGCCTACTATCTGCGCGGCGGCAAGGCACTCAAGGGCGCCCGCAACATCCTCAAGCGCGCCCAAGAGCGCTGGCCGACCGACAAAGCGGTTCTGACCGCCGCCATGGATACCGCGATCGCGAGCGGGGCCTTCAACAAGGCCGCGACCATCGCCGCCGACATCCTGGCGGTGGATCCGATCAACAGCGGGGTGCGCGAACGGCTGGTGGAGGCGCATCTCGCGCATGCCCGCAAGAATTTAAGGGTTAAGCGAGCGGACTTGGCCATGCGTGCGCTGGCCTTAGCCGAGAAGTGGAGCCGCACCGAGCGCACGCGCGAACGCTTGGAACTGGTGCGCGGTCTGGCCGAGCTGCTCGCGTTCGATCCGCAGGGCGAGGGACGTTTGCAGGCACTGGCCGAGAGTCTCGGCAATGGATTGGCTGCCCGCCTCATCCTCCTGCTGGAGGCCGGCGCCTGCGGTATTCCCGGCGCCCGGCTGCTGAAGCAGCTTGGACTCGCCAAGGCATCGACGCCCGACGCGGCGGACCTGCGTGCCTTCTTCGCGCGCGTCCGGGCGCATCTGGATACGGGCGCAAAGCTCCCGAGCGAGGTCGGCCGCGAGCTGAAGGGGCCGCTCAAGCAGACGGCCCGCCTCAAGCTCGATCAGGGCGAGATGGAGTCGATCTGCGAAACCCTGCGCCGCACCGACATGCACGACGTGCGGCTGGCCTTCGCGGAGGCCGCCTTGAAGCGCTGGCGCGGCGAGCCGGTCTTCGAGCTCCATGCGTTCGAGGCCCGTCACCGCGGTGTCGTGCCCTGGAATATCCCGATGCACGAGACCCTGCGCTTGGAGCAGGCGCTCGAGCGCGCGCGCGACAACGGCGACTCCCGTCTGGTGCATCGGATCATCGAGGTCCTGAGCGGACCTTCCCTGCCCTTCGGTGGACCGCCGCGCGGTGGCTTCGGTGGCGGCTTCAACGAAGACGAATGGGATGACGAAGACGACGACATCGACGACGGCGACATGGCCCAGAGGTCGATCTCGCTCTTAGCCGACATGATTCGCACCCTCGGGCCGAGCGGCTTCCGCGCCCTGTTGCAGATGCCGGGTCCGGTCGGCGAATCGATGCGCGCGATCGAGCGCGATCTCGGCAAGGAGGCATTGGACCTATTGATCAATGCCTTGGCGGCCGACATGAATACCAAGGGTCTGCCCTTCCCGGATTCGGGCGATTTCAACCCCGGGCCGTCTCCGAGCACCCGCAAACGCAATCGCGCCAAACGAAAGCGCCGCTGAGCCGGCCGATGCGGAGTCTCCGGGGACAACCGAACCTCGACAACTTGAACCGCGCCCCCCGCGGACGCCGCTTGCCCGAACAAGATTGAAACCAAACCACAACACCGCATGCCCCGCCGGACGCGGTTCAACAACCATCGGACCCTGATCGCATGACCGACCCCTTTCTCATCCTCGGCGTCCCCTTCGATGCGGACGACGCCGCCATCGAAGCGGCCTATCTCGCCGGTCTGCGCCGCGCCTCTCCCGAGCGCGATCCGGCCGGTTTCGAGGCGCTGCGCGGGGCCTACGAGAAGATCCGCACGCGTCGTGATCGCCTCGCTTATGCACTCTTCGATCAGACCCCGCCGACCACGGCCGACATCCTGGCGAAGGCCGCACCGTTGGGCGAGCCGAGACGCCCGAAGCGGGCAACGCTGACGGCGTTGGCGCGCGGCGAGGTCTGACGCATGGAGGACGCTAAGGCGGCATTGCTCGAGCGTTTCCGGGCCTATCTGGAGGAAGAGCCGGGCGCGCGCGAGGGCTCGGATGCGGGCATCGAGGACACGGACGAGACCGACGCGCCCGACCTCTTTACACTGCTCGCCGAGCTGGCCGCGCTCAAGAACGAGGTCAAGCTTGAGTCGCGTCAGGTCAAGACGGCGCTCGAGCAGTTCCGCGATCTCTTCGACAGCCTCCGGCAGGCGAACGAGCACCTGTCCGCCGAGCTTTCTCGACGTCAGCAGGATGCCCGCGACATCGCCCTGAACGCCGAACGCGACATCCTGCTCGAGCTGATCGAGCTGCGTGACCGCCTGCGGGACGGCCGCGGTCAGGCCGCCGCCTATCGGCCGAATTGGCTTGCGCACGCCAGCGGTGCGGCCGAGTTCATCACGGGTATGACGCAAGGCTTGAGTATGAATCTGCGCCGTCTCGACGAGACTCTGGATCGGCGCGAGGTGCGCCCGATCCAGACCGTCGGGCGGCCCTTCGATCCGCGGATCATGCGTGCACTCGAGGTCGGGCGCGATCCCGCCCTGCCGATCGGCACGGTGCTCGCGGAACTGCGTACCGGTTATCGGCGCGGCGAGTCGCTCTTGCGTCTCGCCGACGTCATCGTCAACAAATTCGAGGACCATCCCCAGTGAGCGACATCATCATCGGCATCGATCTCGGCACCACCAACTCCGAGGTCGCGGTGGTCGAGGAGGGTCGTGTCCGACTCATCCCGGTCGACGGCAGCCCCATCCTGCCCTCCGTGGTCGGGATCGCGGACGACGGCGCCCTCTTGGTCGGTCAGAGCGCGCGCAACCAATACATCCTGGCCCCGGAGCGCACCATCCGCTCGGTCAAACGGCGCATGGGCGAGGACACCCTCATCGAGATGGGTGCGCAGCGCTACAGCCCGCAGGAGATCTCGGCGCTCATTCTCGGACGGCTCAAGCGCGCCGCCGAGTCCGATCTGGGCCAACCGGTGACCAAGGCGGTCATCACGGTCCCGGCCTACTTCTCGGATGCGCAGCGCCAGGCGACACGCGACGCCGGCGAGCTCGCCGGGCTCGAGGTCGTGCGCATCATCAACGAGCCGACGGCCGCCGCACTCGCCTACGAGGTCGATCATCACGAGCCCAAGACCATTCTGGTCTACGACCTGGGAGGCGGCACCTTCGACGTGTCGGTCGTGCGCCTCGCCAAGGAGGTCACCGAGGTCCTGTCGAGCCACGGCAACAACCAGCTCGGCGGCGACGACTTCGACGGCAAGATCCTGGATCACTTGGTCGGGTATCTGAAGGAGCAGGGCACGGACCCGAGCATGAACCGCGTCGCCATGGCACGTCTGACCCGCGCGGCGGAAACGGCGAAGATCGCGCTCAGCGACGCCCCCTTCGTGCGTATCGACGAGGAATATCTGCTCGAGCACCAGGGCAAACCGGTCAATCTGTCTCTGGAGATCTCGCGCGACGACTACGAGGCGATGATCGCGCCCTACATCGACGAGACCATGGACGCGGTGCATACCGCGCTCGAAGGGGCCGGCTTGGGCATCGAGGACCTCAGCGAGGTCTTGCTGGTCGGCGGCGCAACCCGCACCCCTTTGATCCAGCAGCGTCTCGAAGAGCTGCTGCGGATGCAGCCGCGCAGCGAGGTCGACCCGGATCTGTGCGTGGCGAGCGGTGCGGCCATCCAGGCGGCCGTCATCGGCGGTCAGCGCGTCTCGCGCGTGCTGGTGGACGTGACCCCCTATACCTTCGGGACCAGCGCGCTGGGCGAGCTCAACGGCGACTTTTATCCCTTCGTCTATATCCCTCTGATCCGCAAGAACACCCCCATCCCGGTGACCAAGAGCGAGGCCTTCTCCACCATCGAGGACGGCCAGCCCGCGATCGACGTGCGCGTCTACCAAGGCGAGGACCCGGATGCGCTCAACAACACCGAGATCGGCGCTTTCCGCATCGAGGGACTGAGCGACGCGCCGGCCGGCAACGTCATCGTCACCACCTTCTCGCTCGACGTGAACGGTATCCTCAAGGTGACCTCGCGCGAGAAGCGCACCGGGCTCGAGCAGCGCATCGTCATCGACAACGCCACCGCCCGCTTCGAGCAGGACACCATGGCCGCCGCACGCGCACGCATCGGCGCACTCATCGACGGCGACTTCAACACCGAGCCGAGCGATGGGCCGGAGAACATCGGGGAGAGCGTCACGGCGAGTGCCGAGCGGCGCGACAGCGTTCAGGCCACGGCCCTGATCGAAAAGGCCGAGCGCCTCATGGAGACCGCCAATGCCGAAGACCGCGAAGATCTGGTGAACCTCATCGAGACGCTGCGCGATGCGGTCGCGGCGCATGACGATGTCGCCATCCACGAGGCGATGGACGGGCTCTCCGATCTCATCTTCTATCTGGAATCTTGAGTCCGGCGCGGCGAGTCGTATGGACCGTTGCCCCAATTGTCGCGCCCGTCTCCACGGCTCCGAGCAGTGTCGCCGCTGCGGGCTGGAGCTGACGCTGTTGCAGGCGGTCGATCGGGCCGGCGATGCCGCCGTCGCGCGCGCGATCCGTTGTCTCGTTGAAGACGATCGGATCGGCGCCATCCGCGACCTGACGCAGGCGCGGGCCTTGTCCGGGGGGGCGTTCGTCTCCGCCTTGCTCGCCTTTGCCCGTTCGACACCCTCTGCCGAGTCTGCCCATGACACTACAACAGGCCCTCTGGCTCCTGACGGCCGAGCAACTGAAACAGCGCCGCAACCTGTTGTTGAGCGGGAACCGCTCGACTCGGAAAGCGGATATGGTCGAGGCGATCTCGCATGAGCTCCTGTCGGCGGATCTGAGCCAGTACCGGGCGAGACTCTCCGAGCTCGAGCAAAACGCCGTCGCCGAGAGCGTGCATCGCTGGGGTGGATTCTTCGACCGCGACGGCTTCAAGGCAGGATACGGCTCGGTTCCGAAGGCCTTCGCACCGGTGGCCTATTCCTATTCCTTTTTGCGGCCCGAGCGTGGCCGCCAGGAGCAGCCTTCGCTGCTGCCGCTCTTTTTCTACGACGGATCGATCCCCGAGGATCTGCGCAAGCGATTGGCGTCGATCGTCGCGGTGCCGAAGCCGCACGAGATCACGAGCTTCGCCGACGACGATCTGCCGACGAGTATTGCCTCGGCGATCATCCCGGGACCCGAAGAGGCAGCCTCCGAGCCGCTCCGGCGTCTCGCCACCGAGACCCTGATCCATCACGACCTGCCGGGCGTGCTGCGCCTGATCGGTCAGGGCCGCATCAGCGTCGGCGCCAAGACGGGGCTGCCGAGCAGCGCCTCCATGACCAAACTGGAGAGCGTCCTGCTCGGCGGTGACTGGTACAACGCGGACGACGACCTGGGCGAGCCACGCTCGGCCGGCGGTCCGATCCGGCCGAGCGGCTGGTGCTGGAGCAGATCGCCAAGCCGCTCTCGGCAACCCTCTGGCACCTGGATCCCGATGCCGTGCTGCGGCACAGCGCCGACCCCGGCGAGCGAGGACGCATCCGAGCCTTCATCGAGTCCTCGACCCACGAGACCCTGCCGGCCGAGGTCGGTCAACTGCTGCGCGACGTCGAGGAGCGGGCCACCGCGCTCGCCGATGCCGGGCCGGCTCGGCTCATCAAGTGCCGTGATCCCGCCATCGCGGTCATGTTGACCTCCGACCCCGTCACGGCCCCGCGCTGTGTGCCGATGTCACCGACCCCGTCGAGCCCGTGTATCGGCTGCTCGGCGAGTTGACGGCGGTCTTGGCCGGACAGCGTCGGGTCGACGAGTGCGCCTGGCTGGAGCAACGCCTCGGGTTGCGCGGTGCCTTCGTGCTCCTGTTCCAGTCCCTGATGCTGCATTGGCTCGGCGAGCGGCCGGCACCCGAGGCGCTCGACGTGCTCGCCGGCTGGGCGGCGAAGGCGCATCAGGCCGGGTACCTCTGGTACGCCCACGAGGCATCGGCACTGCTGAATGCCTTCGGTTTCGAAGGCGAGCGCCCGCAGCTCGGCGCGCCGCCGGACGCTCTGGCGTCGATGACCGATCTGCTCGCACGCAAGGCGACCTGGGAGATCGCACTCGACGCACTCAAGGGACTCGGCGCCTATGCCGCACCCGGTACCGACACCACCGAGGGCGCCGATCGGCGCATAGCCTGGCAGATCGGCTTCGTCAAGACGCACGCCATGCTGGAGCCGCGCGAGTAGAAGCGCATGAAGCGGGGCGGTTGGACGAGCGGGCGTGCCGTGTCCCTTCAGAAGCTGGTCGAAGAGCCGGAGAGCTTCGCCTATCTGACCCCGCAGGACCGCGAGATCTGCGCCTGTATCCTGGGGCCCGGCGGCCTGAAGATCCCCCGAGACGCGGAGGCGCGACTGCTCGAAGGGCTGGCCGCCGTGGCCCCGATGGTCACCGTCCATTCGGATATCGCCGGGGACGCCGGCGCCGCCGAGACCATGGCCGCCGATGCCCGACCGCACCTGCACCTGAGCCCCTTCGCTGCCGGTCCGAGCCTCGAGCTGCGGATGCACCCGTTCGGCGACAGCGGTCCGCAGCTCCTGCCGGGGCAGGGGCGGGCGACCTTGCTCACCGAGATCGAAGGGCGCGCCGTACGCTGTACCCGCGATCTCGAGGGCGAGCGTACCGCGGCCCGCGAGGTGCTCGACGCCTGTCCCGCGCTCCGCGACAACGCGTCCTGGAGCTGGTCGCTCGACGACCTGGAAACGGCGCTGACGACGCTCGAGCAGCTGCATGCGCTCGGCGAGGCGGTCGTTCTGGATTGGCCCGAAGGCAAGCGGATCGGACTGACTCCCGAGATGCAGATGGCCCAACTGCGCGTCAAGATCGAGCAGGAGGGCGACTGGCTCGATCTGCAGGGCGAGATCCGGCTCGACAGCGGTCGGATCCTCCTCATGCAGGAGCTGCTGGATCTGGCGGCTGCCGCGAAGGGGCGGTTTATCCCGCTCGGCGAGCGCGCCTTCCTGGTCCTCAGTCAGGCGTTGCGGCGCAAGCTCGATGGCCTGCGCGGTCTGACCGACAACGGCCGCTTCCACCCGCTCGCCGCACCGGCTATCGCCGAGGCGATCGACGGCATGACGCTCGATGCAGACAAGGCCTGGCAGTCCCTGCTCGATCGCCTCGCCGCCGTCGAGGAGCTGGAGCCCGAGATCCCCTCCACGCTGCAGGCCGAGCTGCGCGACTATCAGGTCGAGGGCTACCGCTGGCTCACCCGGCTCGCGCATTGGGGCGCCGGCGCCTGTCTCGCCGACGACATGGGTCTCGGCAAGACGCTCCAGGCGTTGGCCCTGATCCTGTCGCGCGCCCCCAAGGGTCCGACCCTGGTGTTGGCGCCGACCTCGGTCTGCGGCAACTGGATCGACGAGGCCGGTCGTTTCGCGCCCACCCTACAGCCGCGCCGCTTCGGTTCCGGTGATCGGGCCGCCATGTTGGACGCCGCCGGCCGCTTCGATCTGATCATCTGCAGCTCGGGGCTGCTCGGCTCGCTGGAGACCTTCAACCGTCGCTTCGCCATCCCGATCGAGCAGAACAAGGACGCGGGCGCGCGGCAGCGTCTGCGTCAAGTCCTGCGCCGTGCCTGCTGCCATCCGCGTCTGGCACTCCCCGACAGCGACCTGTCGAGCGCCAAGCTGGATGCCTTCAACGAGATCCTCGACGAGCTTCTGGAGAATCGTCACAAGGCCCTGGTCTTCAGCCAGTTCGTCGACCACCTCTCACTGATCCGCGCCCATCTCGATGCCCGCGGCATCCGCTACCAATATCTCGACGGCTCCACCCCGGAACCCCAGCGCCGTGCTGCCGTCGCCGCCTTTCAGGCCGGCGAGGGCGAGCTCTTTCTGATCAGCCTGCGCGCCGGCGGCGTCGGTCTGCATCTCACCGCCGCGGACTATGTGATCCACATGGATCCTTGGTGGAATCCCGCCGTCGAGGATCAGGCCTCCGACCGCGCCCACCGGATCGGACAGCAGCGTCCGGTCACCGTCTACCGACTGGTCGCCAAGGATACGATCGAGGAGCGGATCCTGGCGCTGCATGCCGCCAAGCGTGATTTGGCGGATGGGTTGCTCGAGGGCAGCGAGGGCGGGGGGCGGTTGAGTTATGCGGATATGTTGGCGTTGGTGCGCGGCTAAATCGCGTCTCGCGGTCAACCGCGTGGTTTGAGTAGCGGGCGGGGTCGGAGCGGGGCGATATCTCGGAGGGGACGCGATTTAGGATAATAGAAACAGGAGTTTCGCGCAGGGAGCAGGGCGTAGGGGCGACTTCAGTCGCCCAGCCCTCCTCAAACGACGCAGAGCGGCTGAAGCCGCCCGATGCGCTCGAAAAGCTAACCGGCCGACTTGGGAATGCGGATCTTCTGTCCGGGATAGATCAGGTTCGCGTCCTTGATGACCTCCCGGTTGGCCTCGAAGATGCGGGGGTAGGCGTTGGCATCGCCGTAGTATTTCTTGGCGATGGCCGAGAGCGTGTCGCCTTTCTCGATCGTGTAGAAGTCGACCTCTACGGTCTGGGGCGGCGCGGTCAGCTGGTCGGCCTTGACCTCGGCGACGCCCTTGACGTTGCCGGCCATGAGTACGGCCTTCTCCATCGCCTCCGGGCTCTCTGCCTCGCCGGTCAGCGAGACCACGCCGTTGTCGTAATTCACGCTCAATCCCTTGATCCCGGGGTTGTCCCGCTCGATCTCCGCCTTGATCTTGTCGCTGGCTTCTGCTTCGTTGCCGAAGAGCTTCTTGCCGATGTCTTTTGCGAAATCGAAGAGTCCCATGGTGTCCTCCGGTGGTTTGTAACGCCTTGACCGCCAATGCAGCAAGGCTAAAACTAGCACACGCAAAGACGCCCGGCCATTCATTGCGCACCTGCGCTGTCGATGACCTTCACCACAGTCCAAGACCGGCGGATCCGCCGGCCTTGCGGAGGACACCATGAGCACGACAGAGACCGCTGCCGTCGCGAGCGCGACCCCGATGCAGTATCTGGACAAGGCCATGAACGGCCTTCACGACCTGGGACTGCTCCCGGCCGAGGGCGATCGACAGGCCGACCCGATCATTGCGCTCTTGAACCAGATCTCGACCCTCGACGAAGGGCGCGTCGCCGCCATCGCGCGCACACTCAGCCAGGCGTCACTCTTCAACGACGTCGTTCGCCGGCAGGTCCAGGCGATGGAGATCGGCAGCCGCTACGAGGACATCACCAACGCCTTCAACAGCATCCGCGACGATGCCAAGACGATGGTGGATCAGATCGAGGACGGTAAGCTCGACACCTTCGAGCGCATGAGCAACGTCTGGATGAAGGTCACGCGCGGCGACATCGCCGCCCGTTTCGACAAGATCAAGACGAGCTATCTGGATGTGACCGCCTCCACCGACGACCAGATTCGGCGCGAGCATGCGATCCTCGAAGCCTATCAAGACTTCCGCGGCGCGCTGAAGCAGTCCGAGGTGCTGGCGCTCGAAGTCCTCAAGACCGCGCAGGGTCGGCTGGACGCGGCGAAGGCTGCGCTGGCCCAGGCCATGACGCAGGTCGAGGCGAATGCCTCCGCCGAGCCCGCCGAGCGCGCACGCGACGAGCTGGCCCGCGACGAGCAGGTGCGCGCACTGCAGCTCGAAGAGAAGCGCTATCAGATCGCCAAGGATCTGTCGGACAACCTGACCATCTCCTACAACACCTCCGAGGTGGTCATGGCGCGTCTGCTCCAGACGACCAACGCCAAGGAGCGCGTCTATGCTCAGGCCGTGAGCTTCTTCAGCACCAACGAGGTCGTCCTGACCGCGCTCACCGCATCCTTCACCGGGATGTTCGGGCTGCACGAGGGCACGCAAACGGTGGAGGCGATGAAGGAAGGCGTGAGTCAGTCGCTCGAGGTCCTGGCCGATATCGGCGGCAAGGTCCAGGAAGCGGCGGTTCGGGCCGGCTACGGGCCGACCGTGCGCGCCGACGCGGTCAAGAAGCTGGTCGACTCCGTGGTGACCTGGCAGACCCGATCGCACGAGATCATCGAGGAGATGCGTGCCCAAAGCACCCGCAACGCCGAAGAGATCCGCGACGCGGTGGAGGAGGGCAAGCGCAAGCTCGCGCGCCTCGCCGAGGAGGGCAAGGGTCTCGAGCTCAAGGTCGACGCATGAGCACCGATAAGGCCGTCGACAGCGGCGTGCGGCCGGTCGGTGCCGCGGCGGCGCAAGCCGCGGTTGCCGGCAGCACGCATCCGCTCGACGAGGTCATGCTCGCGATGGATGTCGTGGATACGCTGCGACGCCGCGAGCGTCTTGTGAAGACCGAGCTCGACGACCTCGGTCGCGAGGAGGATCTCAAGGAGCGTCTGCGCAAGATCTACACGGCTCAGGGTATCGATGTGCCGGACCATGTGATCGAGCAGGGCGTGGCCGCGCTCAAGGAAGGGCGCTTCACCTACGTCCCGCCGCCGCGCTCGTTCGCGACCCGGCTTGCCCGGATCTATGTCAACCGCGGCGACTGGGGTAAGTGGGTCGGCGGGATCCTGGGCATCATGATCCTCGCCGCAGTCATCCACTATGTCTCCTTCGTCGCGCCGGATGCCGCCTTGCCGGATGACTTGGTGCGCGTCCATTCCGAGGCGATCGCGCTGGCCGGAAACGACCGAGCTCGCGAGACGTTGGAGCGCTATCTCGGTGCGGGCCAGTCCGCCCTGCGCAACGACGACACCGAAGGCGCACGCCTCGCGCTGCGCGAGCTGGAGACAGCCCGGACGATCTTGGGGCAGGAGTACAGCCTACGCATCGTCAACCGTCCAGGCGAGCGGAGCGGTGTCTGGCGCATCCCGGATGTCAACAGCGGGGCACGCAACTATTACATACTGGTCGAGGCCGTGGATCCGACCGGGCGGGTGCTCCGCGTGCCGATCCTCAACGAAGAGACCCGGGAGATGGAGACCGTCGCCATCTGGGGTCTTCGCGTGGACGAGGAGACCTTCAATGCCGTTGCACGCGACAAGCGGGACGACGGCATCCTCGAGCGCGAGCGTTTCGGCTACAAGGCGCGCGGCGAGCTGGTTCCGCGTTACGACATGCGCACGACCGGCGGGGCCATCACAAAATGGTAACTCCCGGTCCCTTGATTGATCGAGCACGCCGCGATGCGGCTCGGTACACCTGCACGGCAGACGCCGCTCACTCTGGAGACCGCGCATGATGTCCGGCAGACAAACCCTCGGCGAGATCGATCGGGCGGTCGACGAGGCTCGCGCCCGGGTCGCGGCGGTCGAGGCACAGGTCGAGGCCGCCGAGCAGCAACTGCAGGCGCAACGCCGCGGGCAGCTCGAAGACTACAAGGCGCTCGCCCGGCTTCGCGTCGGACTGCTTGCCGACGCTGCGTTGCTCAAACACCTGGACCAATCCGAGCGAGAGGTCGCAGCACTTCTGGCTCAACGCGAGACCGCGCTGACACTGCTCAAGGAGCAGATCCAGTTTGCGGAAGCCGCACTGCGCACCCTGGAGGCGGAGCGCAACGAGCAGGCGGCTCGGGTCGATTCCGCGGTTCAGGCTGCGGACGCTGCCGAGGCCCGCACCCAGTCCCGGCTCGCCGGGGATAACGCCTACATGGCCCGGCGGGAACGTGCGACCGAGGTCGAGCGCAAGGCCGCGCACGCCGCCGAGAAGGCCGACCGCAGCGAAGCGGAACGCGAAGAGAAGGGCGTCTCTTACCGAGAAGATCCGCTCTTCATGTACCTCTGGAAACGCCGCTACGGCCAGCCCGACGACAGGGCATGGGCGCTGACCCGGTGGCTCGACGGCAAGGTCGCCCGTCTGATCGGCTATGCCGACGCCGGTGCGAACTATGCCCGCCTCAACGAGATCCCGGAGCGCCTGCGCGAGCACGCCGCGGCGCTCGCGAGTGCCGCCGAGGCGGAGCTTGCCGGCCTGAAGGCACTCGATGAAGCCGCACGGATCGAGGACGGTATACCGGCCCTGGACGCGGCGATCGTCGAGGCGCAGGCGGCACTCGATGCCGTGGACCGGCGTATCGCCCAAGCGCAGAGCGATCTTCAGGGGCTCGAGGTGCGCAAGGCCTTTTATGCCGCCGGGCAGGATGAATACAGCGCAAAGGCGCTCGAGCTGGTGACCTCCGAGCTGCAGCGCGATGACCTGATGGAGCTGCGTCGCGAGGCGCTGGCCACCCCATTCCCGGAAGACGACCTGATCGTCGCCCGGCTGTTGGAGCGCGAGGACGAGCGGCGCCGGTACGATGGTGCACTCGAGACGCTGCGCGAGTCGCTCGTACAGGCCCGGCAGCGGCTCGACGAGGTCGAGACCTTGCGGACGGACTTCAAGCGCAACCGCTACGACCGTGCCGATTCCCAATTCGGGGACGCGGCCATGATCGCTATGATGCTCGGGCAGTTCCTGAGCGGCGCCCTGGACCGACGCAACCTCTGGCGCGTCATGCAGGAGCAGCAGCGCTATCGCCCGGAGCGCTCCGACCCCGGCTTCGGCTCCGGCGCCTTCGGTCGCGGTACGGTCTGGGGAGGCGGTCTCGGCGATGCGCGTCGTCCGGGCGACATCTTCGGCGGCTTGGGCCGCGGGAGCGCCGGTCGCACCGGCGGCGGCGCGGCCGGGAAGCGCGGCGGGAGCAGCGGCGGCTTTCGCACCGGCGGAGGCTTCTGATGGCGTTCGTGCGGCGACGCCCTTAAGTCGGCCCGGTGTCGCGCCGTCTCGGATCGTTGCGCTGACGGGGTCGCGTCCTGCTCGAGCGCATCCTCCTCATCGTCCTGCCCCTGTTCGCCGTGGTCGCGGTCGGATTTCTCTACGCCCGGTGCCACCGCCCGGACATGCGCGCGGCAACCGCGCTCAACATGGACGTCTTCGTGCCCGCCTTGGTCTTCTCCGCACTCGCATCGAAGGACGCGGACCTCGGCGCTTACGGGCTGCTCGCGGTGGCTGGTGTGGTTCTCGTGCTGGGCTCGGGTCTGATCGCCTGGCCGATCGCGCGACTGAGCGGCATCTCGGTACGCACCTTTGTACCGCCCATGATGTTCGTCAACTCGGGCAACATGGGCATCCCGTTGCTTGTACTGGCCTTCGGCGAGCAGGCGATGGCGGCAGCGGTCGTGCTCTTCCTGATCGAGAATGTCCTGCACTTCTCGGTCGGGACCCGGATGCTCGATCGGCGTGCGGATATCCTCGGTGTTCTGCGCACCCCGGTCATGCTCGCCTGCATCGCCGGACTCGCCGTCAACCTCTCCGGCGTCGCCCTGTCCGAGCTGATCACCCGGCCTGTGGACATGCTCGGACAGGTCTCGATCCCGCTCATGCTCTTCACCTTGGGCGTGCGTCTCCTCGACGTGAACCTGGCGGATTGGCGTGTCGGGCTGCTCGGCGCCTTCGTCCGACCGATCAGCGGTGCCCTGCTGGCGTGGGCGATCGCCCTTGTTCTTGCGCTGCCTCCCGAGCAGGCCAATCTCCTGATCGTCTTCGCCGCACTGCCGCCCGCAGTGCTCAATGCCATCTTCGCCGAACGCTACGACCAGGAGCCCGAGCGCGTGGCCTCCATCGTTCTCCTCGGCAACGCCGCCGCCCTGATCACGCTCCCGGCCGTGCTGCTGTTGGTGCTCTGAGCGCCGTCATGCCGATCCTTGCGTTGCGATTCGGCCGCCATCGCTGTTGACACAGCAGAAGTGCTCGTCCATGAGGTCGCGCTCCCCGTCCCAGCGGTAGGCGCAAAGCTTGCCGCCGGCGGCAACGCTGTAATCCAGACAGGCGACGCGCAAGGACAGCGGGCGCGGAGTGCCGCTCATCCAGTAATGGCCGACGAACACCGGCTTGGCCCCGTCGTAGCCCGGCAGGATATGTTCGGGCGCCGGCTCGTGCGGGATCCGGGGGATGACCTCGGTCGGTGCGATCGCGAGATCGCGATAGGTAATCGGGTGGTTCTTCCACCAGCGGGTGCGGACATGCCGGCGGATCTTGCCGTCCTTGTCTTTGAATTCGACCCCATCGGGAAGCGGAATCTCCAATCCTTTCAGTACTGTCTCCAGAGCCTCGAAGGCGGGGTCACCTTTTCGGGTAAGCGCCGCCCATGCGGCCTGGTCGCGGATCCGGTCTCCGTCGTCCAAGTGCTCGGTCAGGATCTTCAAGGAGGGTGCATGCCAGCAGGCATGCACGACACGCAGACCCGGCAGATCGAGCCAGAGCGGGAGACCGCGAAACCAGTCGATCAGCTCCTCGTGGAGCGGACTGCCCTCGCCGACCTGCGCGAGGAACTCCGTGTGCTGATTCCGATGGTCCTCGGTGTGCGGTCTCGAATAGTCGCCCGAACCCGTCGCCGCCGGCGTGGCCCAAGCCACGGCGTTGAACTCGTGATTACCCATGACCGTCAGCGCCTGCTCGGTGTCGACCATCGTGCGAACGATCTCCATCACCTCGACCTGCTCCGGTCCGCGATCGATGAAGTCGCCGAGGAAGATCACTTGGCGCGTCGGATGTCGCCAAGCGCCGTCTCGCACGCTGTAGCCCATCTTGGCGAGCAGCGCCTTGAGCGCTGCAGCGCAGCCGTGGATGTCGCCGATCAGATCGTACATATCCGCTCCTCTGTTGACCCTATCGATCGACTCGCGCACGCGCGTTGCCGTCATGGTGCAAGCCCGAGTAGGCGATCCGCGAGCCCCGCAATCTCATCGCGCTGCGGCAGCATGTCGAGCCACTGCGTCGGAATCGCCGCCGTACCCAGCGCCGCTCCCAGCAGTGCGCCGGCAAGGCACGCGACCGAATCGGAATCACGTTTGGCGGCGTCGCTGCCGGCGATGGCGGCAAGACACAACCCGGGGACCGTTGCGATCGGAGGTGCATGAAAGGTCGCGCCGGCGTAGCCGAAACCGAGGATGCAGACGTTCCATGGCGCACACACCGTCGCTCGGCGAGTCTTCGAGGGTGGTTGTGTCGGTGCCCATAGGGACCACTTTATGGCCGGAGAGACCGGAAGTAACCGCGTTGGATGGCTCAGGGGGCGTTTTGGCGTGCACGGAGCATAACGCCGCCGACGTGACTTATCACATCAATGTCTTTCGGAGGACCGGATGGAGACCCTTCGCTACAACTATGCTCAGCGACTTCTGCATTGGATGATTGCCCTGCTGGTTTTGGGCTTGCTGGCCGTCGGCTCCTTGTTGGGAACCCTCGGATTCGACGGGCTCAAGGATCTCCTCGGGTTGGAGATGACCAATCAACTCTACGGATACCATAAGACATTCGGTATCCTGCTGCTGATCCTGATGATCTTACGCCTTGCCCTGAAGCGGCTTTTCCGTTCTCCGGCCTATCAACCCCCGTTGACCGGATTCGAGCGTGCGGCCAGTCTGACCGTGCATACGCTCATTTATGTCGCCCTCATCCTGATGCCGGTTTTGGGCTGGCTGGGGACGGCGACCGGCGGTTTTCCGGTACAGTTCTTCAACCTCACCCTACCCGGCCTGGTCCCCGAGGATAAGGAGCTGAGCAAGATCCTGTTCCAACTTCACGCGATGGTCGGTTGGGTGATTCTGTGCCTGATCCTGGTCCACGTCTCTGCCGCGGTCTATCACTGGCGGATCAAACATGACGGTGTAATGAAGCGTATGAGTCTATTCTAATGTTCAGGCCGGAGCGCGATCTCGCCGCATTCGCGGACCGGCCGACGATTGGGTCGGATCCGCTCGTCTGCTGCGGATCGCGTGTCTGCTCGGGGGCGCTGCAGGCAGGTGTCTCGGGTTCTTGTCGCTCAGGTTCTTTTCGCGCTATATTCGCAAGCTTCGCCTTTGAGCAGAGGCGGTTTCCCTTGCGGAGGAACCGCCTCTTTTTGTTTTTCGGAGACTGAGCGGGGTCTGCCCCAATGACCGAACCCTTGATGGCCACCTATAAACGCTTGCCCGTCGCCTTCGCGCGCGGCGAGGGCGTTTGGCTTTGGGATACGGAAGGCCGGCGTTATCTCGATGCGCTTTCGGGCATCGCCGTGTGCGGGCTCGGGCATGCGCACCCGGCGGTTCGCGATGCGATCTGCGAGCAGGCCGGGCTGTTGATTCACACCTCGAACCTGTACCGGATCACCGAGCAGGAGCGCCTCGGCGCGATGCTGACCGAGATGTCCGGCATGGATCGGGTCTTCTTCGGCAATTCCGGTGCGGAGGCCAACGAGGCCGCGATCAAGATCGCGCGTCTCCATGCCCACCGGCGCGGGGTCGAGAATCCCGCGATCCTGGTCGCCGAGAACAGTTTCCACGGGCGCACCCTCGCCACCCTGTCGGCGACCGGCAATCGCAAGGTCCAAGCCGGCTTCGAGCCGCTCGTGCAGGGCTTCGTGCGGGTCCCGTACGATGACGTCGAGTCGATCGAGACCGCGGCGACCAATCGTCCGAACATCGTGGCCATTCTGGTCGAGCCCATCCAGGGCGAGGGCGGTATCCGGATCCCGGCGCCGGACTATGGACAGCGTCTGCGCGAGTTGTGCGATCGGCACGGCTGGCTCTTGATTTGCGACGAGATTCAGACCGGGATGGGGCGCACCGGGCGGTGGTTCGGGCATGAGCACGGCGGGACCCTCCCTGACGTCGTCACCTTGGCCAAGGGCCTCGCCAACGGCGTGCCGATCGGTGCTTGTCTTGCCCGCGGGGCGGCGGCCGAGGTCTTCGGGCCGGGCTCGCACGGCTCGACCTTCGGGGGTAACCCACTGGTTTGCAGGGCAGGGCGTGCCGTACTCGAGACGATCGTTGCCGAAGACCTGATCGCCAATGCGGCCGAGCAAGGCGCCTATCTGCTCGCCGGTTTCCGCACCGCCTTGAGCGAGGTGCCCGGCGTGGTCGAGGTGCGGGGGCGGGGTTTGATGCTGGGGATCGAGCTGGAACGTCCCTGCGCCGATCTGGTCGGGCAGGCGCTCGAGGCCGGTCTGTTGATCAACGTGACGGCGGAGCGTGTCATCCGACTCCTGCCGCCCCTGATCCTGGCCCGTGCCGAGGCCGACCGACTTCTCGAAGGGCTGACGACCCTGGTCAAGCGCTGGCTGAGCGATGCCTGAGCAACGCCCCGCGGGAGAGACGATGTCCATGGATGCCGATCAGACACACGAGACACACTGTCGACACTTTTTGTCCCTGCTCGATCTGAGTGCCGAAGAGGCCCGAGGATTGATCGCGCGTGCGACCGAGCTCAAGCGGATGTTGAAATCCGGCGAGGACTATCGGCCATTCCCGAACCGTACCCTGGCGATGATCTTCGAGAAATCATCGACCCGCACCCGGGTGTCCTTCGAGGTCGGCATGGTTCAGCTCGGCGGTCACGCCTTGTTCCTGTCCCCGCGCGACACCCAACTGGGTCGCGGCGAGCCGATCGAGGACAGCGCGCGGGTGCTCTCGCGTATGGTCGACGCGGTCATGATCCGGACCTTCGATCACGACATCGTCGAGCGTTTCGCGGCAAATTCGCGCGTGCCCGTCATCAACGGCCTGACCGACCGTCTGCATCCCTGTCAGCTGCTGGCCGACATGCAGACCTATCACGAGCATCGCGGCGATATCCGCGGTCGACGCGTGACCTGGATCGGCGACGGCAACAACATGTGCCACTCCTTCATGGAGGCTGCACAGGTGTTCGATTTCGAGCTGAGGATTGCCTGTCCGGAAGGGTTCGAGCCGGATGCCGATCTGCTCGCCGCGGTCCATGATCGTTGCAGCATCCTGCGTGAACCGGAGGCGGCCGCCGAGGGGGCGGATCTGGTCGTGACCGATGTTTGGGCCAGCATGGGCCAGGAGGAGGAGCAGGCGAAACGCGAGGCCCTCTTCGCGCCCTTCCAGGTGGACGATGCCGTCATGTCGCGGACCGCGCCGGACGCACTCTTCATGCATTGCCTGCCGGCACATCGGGGCGAAGAGGTGGCCGCCTCCGTCATCGACGGTGCCAGATCCGTGGTCTGGGATGAGGCCGAGAACCGTCTCCACGCCCAAAAGGCGCTGCTGGAATTTCTCCTGCTGCCTCGACGGTGACAGGCGCCGGGCCCTGGTATAACTTGCCGTTTTCGTTGGCCCGACGTGACCGCTCGGCACGGTCGCGAGACTGCTCACGTCCGACCGACGCCGCGCCGAGGATGCCCCGTGAGACGTTCCGCGCTCCTCTTCGTCCTGCTCCTGATCACACACTCAGCGCAGATCCCGCCGGTATGTGCCGCGACGCGTTATGTGACGGACTCGCTCGAGGTCACCTTGCGCACGGGCGAGAGCAATCGCTATCGCATCATCCGCATGCTGCCGAGCGGTACGCCGGTGGAGGTTGTCGGCGTGAACAGGGCGACCGAATACGCGCGCGTGCGTACCGAGGACGGGACCGTCGGTTATGTACTCGAGCGTGAGCTGCAGGACGAGCCTGCCGCGCGCAATCGCGTCATCGAGCTCGAGAAACGCTTGGTCGAGCTGCAAGGCGAGCCGGACACGCTGGCCGCGAGGCTCGGGTCCCTGCAGACGGCGTACGACCGGCTCGATGCCGATTTCCAGCGCATACAGCGCGAGAAGCTGCGGCTCGAGCAGGAGCTGGCCACCATTCGCCATGCCTCGACCAATATCCTCGACATCACCAGCGACCGAGAGCGTCTGCGCATCCAGGTGAGCGAGCTTACGCGCGAGCGCGCCGATCTCGAGCAGGCCAACCGCGACCTCGGCAACCGTACCAACCAGCGCTGGTTCATGATCGGTGCCGGGGTCATCCTTATCGGGGTGCTGATCGGCTTGTTTTTGCCGCAGCTGAGCTTTCGCCGTCGGCGCGGTTCTTGGGGGTCGCTCTGAAGCCCCGGGCGCTCGGGGTCCGGTCAGCGCTCGAGCCGGCCTGTGCTAGACTCCCGGCCATGATGAGCCCGGTGCTTCGATCCGCCTGATGCGGTGTTTGCGCTCCGATCAGCCGTGTTGCGTCCGGAGCTGCGAACGGCGGTCTCGAGCAGGCCTCATCGAACCGACGATGCCGCCCGGGATCGACGACCAGGCTCGATCCCGGGCGTGCGATGCGCTTCCAATTCCGAAGGGGTTTTCATGTTAAGAGAGTGGTCCGATATCTACAGCATCGGGATCGAGGAGATCGACCGACAGCATCAAGGCTTCTTCGCCGCATCGCATCAGCTCTACGAGGCGATCCTGGATCGCGAGGCCAAGAGCGGCGTGATCGATGCCGTCGCCTTCATGCGAAGCTACGCGGAGACCCACTTCTCCACCGAAGAAGACTTCATGCGCAGGCACGGCTATCCGGATCTCGACGCGCACCTGAGACAGCATGTCGCCTTCATGCGGCGCTGGGAAGAACTGGAGAACGATCTGCGCACCTTCGGTCCCGGTCAGGATCTCGCGGATCGGGCCTTGGAGATGACCCAGGATTGGTTGATCGATCATATCGCCGACGAGGACGTCCTCTATGCCCTGCACGTGAAGGCGGGCGAGCTCGGCGACCATCCGGCCCGGCATCGGGAGCAACCGACGATCGGGGATCGGTAACCCCGGGTCCGGCAGCAGGGGGAGCGTTTCGGTTACGCACTGCCGAAACAGGCCCGCCCCGGCCGCCCTGTTCGGATCGGGCCGCCCCCCATGAGCCACCCCGGCGACCCGGAAACACGGCGTCGCCGGGGCTGCCCGAGCGATCGCTCAGGATGGCTTATCGACACCGTCCTCGGCAGCCGCTTCGGGAGTCGGCGTCTGCGGTGTTGCCGCTTTCGCTTTCCCCGTGCTGCGGCAGTGGCTTGCGACCTCGACTCCATCCTTTCGTGTATAACCGGCTTGCCAGCGGCATGCCTCCGTAGTCCCGCATACCGCTTCTTCGAGGCCCTTGCACACCGACGCGGCGAAGACCGGGCCGCTGAGCGCAAAGGTCATCATGGCTGTGGACAGAGCAAAGGCAGAAAGAGAGCGGATCCTCGTGGGTCGCATGTAGGCTGATCCTCGGTTGCGGTTGGATGGATGCACGTTACGGATGTAAACGAAACGTGCCTGCAAACGATAGAACGAGCGCGTACACAAATCAAGGATGCTTGTCGGCGTCGACGCACTCGGCGTGTGCGCCTGCTCATGCGCATTTGCATGCGCTGTCGAAGCCGTTCTCGCCGGGGCGCGTCCTTCAGGTCGCCCAGCGATCCAGAAGAGCGAGGATCCGCCCTATGGCGTCGGGTATCGCCGCCTCGACCGTGGGCGTCAGCCGGTCGCCCCAGCCGACGAATTCGGGCTCGATGCCGACCAGGGCGCGCCGGAGCGGCAGCGTGTCGGTGAGTCGTGCGATATCCATCAGGTCGGAGAGGCTCACCTCGTGGACGGTCTTGGCATTGACGCTGAGCTGGCGATCCATCGCCTCGCCCTCGAAGACCCGGACGCTGCCGGGTGGTGCGCCCATCGCGGCGGCATCGACGACGATCAATTGCGGACAGTCCCCGATCGGTAGGGCGAGCGTGAAGCTCAGGGTTCCGCCGTCGATGAACACGAGGGGTGCGTCCGGATCGCTCTCCTGCTCGAGTCGACGAACAACCTCCGCGCCGACCGCCTCGTCGGTCATGAGGACATTGCCGAGGCCGAGGATGAGTGTGGTTGGTTGCACGGCGGTAGACCTTCTCGGGCTGATGAGGGGTGATCGTAAGATCGTTTGATCTGAGTCCTTGCGGGTGCGCGCGGTGCGGCTTAGCCTGCCGAGCAATGATCGACTTCCCTTGGGGGCTTGTCCATGTGTCTCGGTATCCCGATGCAGATTCAGTCCGTCGACGGCTTCGTGGCCCGGTGCACGGCGAAGGGCGCGGAGCGTGAGGTCAATCTCTTCATGCTGCAGGACGAGGCGATCGGTGTCGGCGACTATGTGGTCGTTCACCTGGGCCATGCGATCAGTCGAATGAGCGAGGAGGAGGCGGCCGCGGCTTGGGCGATCTATGACGCGATCCTCGCGGCGCAGGACGGCGGTCGGGTCGAGGTTTGACCGGCGGGCGGGCTTGCCCGAGCGGACGCCCCGACCGCCGTGCAGGCTCAGCCCAAGAATGCCTCGGCCAGCGCGTATTGATGCTCGGCCTCGGAGGTCTCGGGTGCGTCGTCCTCCTCGATCAGGGTGCAATTGACGGCCATACGGGCCTGCATGGCGGCCTTCCAGGCGCGGTTCTGCTTCTCGGTCAGGAGTGCGTCGGGTGTCAGGGCTGCCGCAGCGGAGGCGGCGACGAAATGGTCGGCTTGGGCCAGCCAATCGGTGTCTTTGCCGCAGTCGGTGTAGGTCTTGGTCGCGTACGCCTTGGCCGCCTTGAAGGCGTCTTCCAGCTCGCCCGGGGCGGCTTGGTCGCGCATCCCGACCTCGATGGCGCGGATGACCCGCTCGTCCTTGCTCAACGGCATGACGTGGTGGGCGAAGCGGGAGCCTAAAATGCGTTGCTCTCGGGGGGCGAGTCCGTTGAGGGCATCGCGCAGTGCGCGGTCGTTGTTGATCTTGGGCATCGGGAAGCTCCTCGGCCTGTTGAGTGGGCCGGCCGGGTGGCCTGCCGGCTCGGCGAAGATCGGTCGGTGTGCCGACCGACATCGTTCTCGGATCGTCCGGCGCATCCGGCTTGGGTGTCGCGTCGAGGTGCTGCCGGGATCAGCAGTCTCCCATATCACCAAATTCCAATATAGACTGCATTGATTTGCATCACTCCGTCCGAGCCTATGAACCGTACCGTCTTCTTCGTCTCAGAGAGCACCGGCATCACCGCCGAGACGCTCGGCCACAGCCTGCTGTCGCAGTTCGATACCGTCGACTTCGAGCAGGTCTACATGCCCTACATCAACACCGATCTGCGCGCCAAGGCGTTGACGCAGCGGATGCAGGAGGCCGCCGATCGCGACGGGGCCCGCCCGATCGTCTTCGCCACCATGCTCAACAACGAGATCCGCGCGATCCTCGAGAGCGGCAACTGCTATTACGTCGAGCTCTTCGAGGGCTTCGTCGAGCCGCTCTCCGTGGAGCTGGGCGTTCCGCCGAGCCGAAAATCCGGGCGCAGCCACGCCATCACCAAACCGAGCTATTACACCAAGCGGATCGAGGCGATCAATTTCGCCATGGCCAATGACGACGGGATACGGCCGGACAATTTTCATCGCTCCGATGTCGTCCTGATCGGTGTCTCGCGCTCGGGCAAGACGCCGACCTGTCTGTATCTTGCCATGCACTACGGTCTACGCTCGGCCAACTATCCGCTCACCGAAGAGGATTTCGAGCGCGGGGATGTGCCTCAGCTGGTATGGGACTGTCGCCATAAACTCTTCGCGCTCACCATCGATCCGCAGCGCCTGCAGCTGATCCGCGAAGAGCGTCGCCCGGGCAGTGGTTACGCGTCTTTGGAGCGTTGTCAGGCTGACATCCGGATGGCGACCCAGATCTATAAGCGACTCCAGATCCCGGTGCTCAACACCACCAGCCAGTCGATCGAGGAGATTTCCTCGCACATCATCAAGGCGCTGCGCGGGAGCGGAGAACGCTGAAGGTGCCCGAGCTGCCGCTCGGCCCGACTGCGCCCGCAGCGGTCAGCGTGTGGTGGTTGCGGCGACCGTCCCTCCCACCCATAATACGGGGGTTTTTGCCGCTCGCTGGCGGCTGATCTGCGGATAGGACGACAGAGTGATGAAGATCGGAATTCCCTTGGAGACCGCCCCCGGCGAGACCCGTGTGGCCTCCATCCCGGAAGTGGTCAAGAAATTGATCGGTAAGGGTTTCGAGGTGGAGGTCGAGGCGGGAGCCGGGGTGCGTGCCGGCTACCCGGACGCTGACTACACGGCGGCGGGTGCGCAGCTGACCGACCGCGCGGGCGCCTTCGATGTCGATCTCCTGCTCAAGGTCCGTCGGCCCGATGTCGCGGACGTCGAGGCGCTGCGTCCGGGCGGGCTCTATATTGGTCTGTTGGAGAGCTGCGGGGAAGACGAGATCCTCTCGGCCATGCTCGCCAAAGGGGTCCGCGTTCTCGGGATGGAGCGGATGCCGCGCACCTCGCGCGCCCAGTCCATGGATGCACTGTCGTCGCAGAGCAACATCGCCGGTTATCGCGCAACCCTCGAGGCGGCGGCGCGCTACGGTCGTTTCCTGCCCATGATGATGACCTCCGCGGGTTCCGCGAAGCCGGCTCGGCTGGTCGTCTTGGGTGTGGGTGTCGCGGGGCTTCAGGCGATCGCAACCGCGCGCCGACTCGGCGCCGATGTCTACGCCTACGACGTGCGCCCCGAGACCCAAGAGCAGATCCGCTCCCTGGGTGCCAAACCGATCGAGCTGGACCTGGGTGAAAGCGGCTCGGGCGAAGGCGGTTATGCCAAGGAGCTCTCCGAAGAGGCGAAGGCCAAGCAGCAGGCGGCCCTGAGCGACCAGCTCGCCAAGGCCCATGTCATCATCACGACCGCCCTGATTCCCTGTCGCCCGGCACCGGTCCTGGTGACGGAAGATGTCGTGAAGCGCATGCGCCCGGGCTCCGTCATCGTCGATCTGGCTGCGGCCAACGGCGGCAACTGCCCCCTGACGGTTGCGGGCGAGATCGTCGAGCGCCACGGCGTGACCATCGTGGGTCTGACCAACTTCCCCGCCTTGGTCCCGGCGGACGCGAGCGCCTTCTACGCACGCAACCTCGCCAATCTGATCGAGATCATGTTCACCCCGAGCGAGTCCGGCCCCGTTCTCAATGACCTCGCCGAGGACGACATCACGGCCGCCATGCTGGTGAAGTCCTCGACCTGAGATCGATCCGAGACATCGGGCCGCAAAGACAGCTTTGCGGCCCGAACGCTTTTTCTGCGATGACTGACCACGGATCATCGGCGATGCGCCCATGATCACCGTCCAACCGGAGTTACCCCTATGCCCGAGGCACTCGATCCCTCGCTCGTTGCCCTCTATGTCTTTGTTCTGGCCTGCTTCATCGGCTATTGGGTGGTCTGGGGCGTCACGCCCTCGCTCCACACCCCGCTGGTGGCGCTCACCAACGCCATCTCGGGTATCGTTCTGGTCGGCGCTCTGCTCGTCGCCGGCGATCCCGATGCTGGGCTCTTTACCCAGATCATCGGCTTCTTTGCCGTGCTCCTGGCGTCCATCAATGTCTTCGGCGGCTTTCTGGTGACACACCGGATGCTCTCGATGTTCAAGAAGAGAAAGTAAGGATTGGCCGTCATGACGCTTTCAGTGAATCTCCAGGCGGTGGCCTATCTGGTCTCGGCCGTGCTCTTTATCCTGGCCCTCAAGGGCCTGACCCATCCGGCATCGGCTCGGCGGGGCAACCTCTACGGCATGCTCGGCATGCTGATCGCCGTCGTCGCGACCCTGATGGGCGATCAGGTCCAGTCCTACGGATTCATCATCGTCGGGATGACGTTGGGCGCCATCATCGGCGTCATCGTGGCGCTGCGTATCCAGATGACCGCTATGCCGCAGTTGGTCGCGGCCCTGCACAGCTTCGTCGGTATGGCTGCGGTCATGGTCGCCATCGGGACCTTCCTCACCAAGCGCGGCGCAGGCGAGTTGAACGCGCTCTTGATGGGCGAGATCTCCGCGGGTGTGGTCATCGGTGCCATCACCTTCACCGGCTCGGTCATCGCCTTCGGCAAGCTGCAAGGTCTGCTCAGCGGCAACCCGGTCAAGTTCAAGGGTCAACATTTGCTCAATGCGCTGCTGGGGATCGCGACCCTCGTCTTGGCGGTGCACTTCGCCATGACCGGCAGCTTGATCTCGCTGACCCTCATGACCCTGCTCGCCTTCACCCTCGGTGTGACCCTGATCATCCCGATCGGCGGGGCGGACATGCCGGTCATCATCTCGATGCTGAACAGCTATTCGGGTTGGGCCGCGGCGGCGACGGGGTTTACGCTGCACAACAACCTTCTGATCATTGTCGGCGCACTGGTCGGCTGCTCGGGCGCGATCCTCTCCTACATCATGTGCAAGGCGATGAACCGCTCGATCCTGAACGTCGTCTTCGGGGGCTTCGGCTCCGACAGCAGCGGCGCGGACAGCGCGGGCGCGGTCGCCGCCGAGAAGGGCGTGAAGTCGGCCGCGGTCGAAGATGCCGTCTACTGGATGGAGGACGCCAACCGCGTCATCATCATCCCCGGCTACGGCATGGCCGTTGCTCAGGCGCAGCATGCGCTAAAGGAGCTGATGGAGCTGCTGGAAGCACGCGGGGTGGAGGTCAAGTTCGGGATCCATCCGGTCGCCGGCCGCATGCCCGGGCACATGAACGTGCTGCTCGCCGAGGCCGACATCCCCTACGATCGCGTGCTCGAGATGGACGAGATCAACCCCGACTTCCCGAGCACCGACGTGGTCTTGGTCGTCGGCGCGAACGACGTCGTCAATCCCGCGGCCAAGGAGGATAAGACCAGCCCCATCTACGGCATGCCCATCCTGGAGGCCGGGCGCGCGCGTCAGGTCTACTTCCTCAAGCGCTCCATGCGTCCGGGTTACTCGGGCGTCGACAATCTGCTCTTCTACCAGGAGAACACCTCGCTGGTCTTCGGCGACGCCAAGGACACCATCGAGGGCATGAACACCGCTCTGAAGGGTGGCGGGCACTGAGCCTGAGCCGGCGCCCCGTACGGGATGCGGGGCCGGCTTTCCGGGTGTCTCGTCCCCGGCTAGACTCGAACGAGGCTCGACCGCGGCGCGTGTCGGCAAGTGTGGTCGAGCATGAGGGTGATTCGGTGGAAGCCAGACGACTCCGAACGATCGACGATCTCCTGGCGTGGCCGGGAGACGAGCGCGTCGAGCTGATCGATGGCGACATCGTTCAGCGCCCGATGGCGCGCTTCGAGCATGGTCTTGCGCAATCGGCGCTGTCCGACGAGATCCAGGTCTTCAAGCGTCGCGGCGGTCCGGAAGGCTGGTGGATCGTCACCGAGATCAGTGTTCAATACAGCGAGCACCAGTGCCCGAGCCACGATCTCGCGGGATGGCGCAAGGCGCGGTTCCCGCAGCGCCCGAGCGGCGTCATGACGCTGGTCCCCGACTGGGTCTGCGAGATCCTCTCCCCAGGTCACGAGCGTAAGGACCTGGTTCATCATCTGATGCTGCTCCAGCGTGCCGGCGTTCCGCACTACTGGATCATCTCCCCGGAAGATCGGACCCTGATCGCCTATGCGCTCGACGCGGGCGGCTATCGCATCATCTTCTCCGCCGACTACCCGCCCGGTACGGTACCCGGACGCGTCCGGGTACCGCCGTTCGATACCGTCGAGATCGATCTCGGCTATGTGTTCGGCAGCGCCGGCTGAGCCGACATGCATGGACGCCGGGCCGCTTGGATCCTCTTTACACGCAAGCACGGATTTCCCCGGGATAGTCGACTTGCAGTCGACCCGCTGGCCTTTAGGCCGGTGGAAGAGGTCGACTGCAAGTCGACTATCCCGGGGACTCGCCGCTCGGCGACGATTGCCTGTATTGCCCGGCCTCACCAGGTGAGGTTCAACTCCGCACGGACGAAGTAGGACTCCTCGCGCCGGTTCTCGGCGTAATAGTCTCCGGGCCAGAGGTATTCGGCGACCAGGTGTCCGGCGACGTGCTTGCTGAGCTTGGTCTTGAACCAGGCGGTGGCGAGATGTCCGCGGAAGCGGCTTTCTCCGCTGAGGTTGACGAATTGCGCCTGGCTGCGTGTGCTCATCTCGTCGGCCCAGAGTGCGTGATAGTCGACCGTGATCAGTGTGGTCGGGTGGGCTTGGATGCCCCAGCCGAGATTCAGACGACTCAGGTTCGTCGCCTCCCCGACGCGGCTCTCCAACGGCCACTGGTAGATCATCAGCTCGCTCCACTGCGGCCAGCGTCCCCAGAGTGGGTCGAAGGCTTGAGTGTCGTTGCTGTCGGGGTCGTTGCCGGAGAGAAACTCGTAGCCGAGATGAAACCGGTTGGCGAGTGGATCATTCAGACTGTAGGTGGCGCGTGCGTTGAATCCGAATGCGTCCAGGTCCGCATCATTGCGGGTGCCCCATTGGTAGGCACCCTCGGCGCGCAGCGCCCAGTGCGGGGTCGGTTTGGACTCGGCGCGCATGCCGAGCGTGTAGGCGACGCCTGAATCGGGCGGGGACGGAAAGGGTGCACCGTTGTTGACTCGAATGTTGCCCGGCGTATTGTCCGGCGTGCTGCTCTTGTAGATCAGATAGGCGTCGAGGTCCGTCGCCTTGACCAGACTTTTGTTGCGGGCGTAGAGGATGGCTCCGGTCTCGTTCTGCTCGATCTGATCCTCGGTCACGCCGTTCAGTGGGCTCGGGAAGCGACCCGTGTCGGCGTCCTGATTGAGGTAGATGATGTCGAGTGTGGTCCCGATGGACTCCAGCCGATAGGTCGCGCGGGCTGCATCGAAATAGAGGGTGCGGGAGCCGTCGAGCGGTGTGCCTTCGAGTACCAGCCAGCCGTTGCCGAGGATGATCTCCTGGCGACCGACCTTGACCGAGAGCGGCGCGCCGCCGATGTCGTTGAAGGCGACATCGAGCAGATCGAAGAAGAGTCCGCCGCTGTACCAGGTCTCGAAACCCGGCACCGGCCATTGATTCTCCTTGGGCTTGTCGTAACGGCGGCCTTCCCACATGAGCCGCGCGGTCCCGACGATCTGGTCGGTCGGCGCGTAGATCCCCCAAAGACGCCCGCGGTAGCGTTGAAAGGTCCGGTCGGCGGTCGGGCTTTGGTCGTTCAGGCCGACATGGCCGATGAGAACCTGGCGCAGACGCAGATCCGCCCCCGGCTTGAAGCTCGAGGCTGCGTCCGCTGTCTGAGTGCCTGCCGCGACATCTGCCGAAAACAGCGCTGCGGCGAGTGCAGCCAGCCAAGTCGATGAGCCTTTAGAAGTCATCGTCCACCTTCTTCTCGTCAAGTGCCCAGAGGCGGTCCTCAGGTGTCACCTCGTCGCGCGCTGCGTTGCGACGCACGAGCCCGTAGATAATGCCGATCACGGCCATCGAGACGGCGCCGAGATAGGCCATGAGGACATACGGATCATCGATACCCAGCATCCCATGCGCTCCTGAATTGAATTGCGTCCGAGGCTACGGTTGATCTGGTGCAAAGGCGTTTCGTCGCCGATCCCAAAACAAACCTAGTCGACGCAATTCAAATAAAATTAAAAATACTTAAACCGCGTCCACGCCAAGATGCATTGATGGCGAGAACGCAGCAGCACCCCGAGACCTCTCATATCCCAGCGAGACGCGGTTTAACGCGGTTTAATCGGGGAAACAGCGACGCAAATGCGCCTTATCCGGCGGTCGCGTGAACGCGCTGACCAGGATCAAGGTCAGCAGGGATGCCGGCAGCGCGATGATGATCGGATCCACCGACGGCCAATTGGGATAATTCGCGAGCAGGCTGGTCTTGCCGTCGGTGACCAGCTGCACCAACCCGATGGCGCTGGCCTCGCGCGCCTTGATGAAGGCCAGCCAGAAGAGCGAGATGCTCATGCCCACGGTCATGGAGGCCAGCGCCCCCGCACGGGTCACGCGCTTGGAGACGAGCCCGCCGATGTAGGCGGGCAGGAAGCTTGCCGCGCAGAGTCCGAAGAAGATCGCCGTGAAGCGGGCGATGACGTATTCCTGCCGCACCGTGTAGCTGATGGTCACGGCAATGATGAGTCCGATCATGATGGCGAGGCGCATCACCAGGATGCTCGGCTCGCGTTGATATCCCTTGTCCGAGATGCGCTCGTAGAGGTCGCGCCCCGCCGCCGTGCCGATGGTGTGGAACTGGCTCGACATGGTGCTCATGGCGGCGGCGAGCAGTGCGAGGAAGAAGATGACGCCGAACCAATGGGGCATCGCAGCCATGATGAAGGCCGGGATGATCTTGTCGGCATCGCCCTTGGTGTAGGTTGCGGCGATGGAGCGGCCGGCGACCAGCTCGAAGGTCGCGCCCTCGCCGTCTTGTGCCGAGGTGCGCTCGCCGATGATCATGGGTGCCCGAACCGGCGCCTGTGTCTTGGGGTTGAGGATCGATGTCCAGGCCCCGGATTCGCTCTGCTGCATCAGCTCGACCAAGGCGCGGTCCTTCTCGACATTGATGACCTCGACGACCTTGCCCTGAAGCAGCGGGCCCTTCTGTGCGAACCAGGCGTTCGAGAGGCTGCCCACCACGAAGGGCGTCCCGACCATGAGCAGAATGAAGACGGCGCCGATCGGCACCGCCCGGTCGAGCTCGCGACGGCTGCGCACCGTCATGAAGCGTACGACGAGTTGGGGCTGGGCGAGTACGCCGATCCCCACGCCGAGCACCAACGCGGTGATCACGGTCCACCACAGATCGTAGCTGGGCGCGCCCCAGCCGAAGGCGGGCATCGCGGTCCAGCCCTGATGCCCCATCTGCGCGAGCGGTGCGGGAACCAGATCCGCCATGTCGGTCAGGGTGTTGTGTGCCTCGGTGATGCCGCCGAGGCTCATGTAGGTAAAGACCAGCAGGAAGATCATGGCAAAGACCATGACGAAGCCCTGAAGTGTATCGGTATACATCACCGCCTTGATCCCGCCCGGGATGACGTAGGCGGCGGTGATGAGCGCGAAGATCAGGAGCGCGACCTCGAAATCGATCCCGAACTGGGTGGCCGCGAAGATGCTGCCCCCGGTCATGACCGCGGCCGCGTAGAGCGGCATGAAGAGAAAGATGAGCGCACCGGCGAAGATCTGGATCCCGCGACTCTGGTAACGTCGACCCAGCAGCTCGGGAAAGGTGTGGGCGCGGAGATGATGGCCGAGTCGCCGTGTGGGCTCGCCCAGGAAGATGAAGGCGATCAGGATCCCGAACCCGATATTGAGCACGGTGAGCCACAGCAGACTCATGCCGAAGAGCCCGGCCACGCCGCCGAAGCCGACGATGGCTGCGGTCGAGATGAAGGTGGCCCCGTAGGAGACCGCCATGATGATCGGATGGGCCGAACGCCCGCCGACCAGGAAGTCCGCCGCCGAGCGGGTGCCGCGATAACCGAGCCAGCCGAGATAGCCGGTCGCGAAGAGGTAGGCCAAAATGACGACGATGTCGACCCAGCCTACGGAAGAATGCCCGGTCATGAGTCCCCCTCAGGATCCCGAAGTCATCGTTGTTGTCGTGTCAGGATGCGCGGGGGCGAAAAATAACCTGGACCTTCGGACTGTTATATAGATCCAGCGCAGTTAAACGGCCGTTTCTGACCCACTCATGACCAATCGATGATCTGTCGATGACCAGGAGAGCCCGTTCGTGGAGAGTTTCAAAGTCGTTCGCCCCGAGTTTCTGAACCATTACGGCTACCTGTTTGGGGGCTTTTTGTTGAAGTGGGTCGACGAGATCGCCTGGATCGCGGCCAGTCGCGACCATCCCGGCTGCCGCTTCGTCACCATCGCGATGGACCGCGTGGAGTTCCATCGCAGCGTGAAGCAGGGCGCGGTGCTGCGCTTCGACGCGATCGAAAGCTGTCGCGGCAACACCTCGATCAGCTACTCGGTGCATGTCTTTGCCGACGATCTGAGGACCGGCGACGAGGAGCCGATCTTCACGACTTGCATTACCTTCGTACGGGTCGACGAGCAGGGGGTGAAGATCCCCTTGTCTCGGCCCGGTAGCTGAGAGGCGGCATGGGCGGCCGTCTTGTCACTGCGGGTGGTCCTCGTGCAGATAGGGCAAGATGGCGTTGCGAATCTCGTCGGACAGTCCCGCAGCGGGCGAGCCGTCGCGATTGATCCGGAGATGGACCGTCTTCGCCGTTGCGGCGAGTGTGCCGTCCGGCATCTCGAAGCGATAAGCCACGGCGAAGGAGCGGGCGCGGATCTCGTCGATCGTCAGCACGACCTGAACCCGATCACCCTGGCGGAGCGGTCGGTGATAGTCCGCCTCGGCGTGCACGAGAGGGAGCAGGAGCTCGCCCTCGCGGATGAGGCGCTCGAGCGGGAGGCCGACCTGTGTCATGAAGGTTTCGTAGGCATCGTGCGCATGACGGAAGAGGTGGCCGAAAAACAGGCGCCCGGCGGCGTCCGTGTCGTGCAGGCGGACATTGAAGGCATAGGTGAATCGGCGTGGATCCATGTCTGACTCAGGAGGCTGGCGGCAATGATCCATCTTAACGTGGAGCCGATGAAGGTGCGTCCGTTCGTGCTCACGGCGCTGATGCTGCTCGCGCCGGTCGGCGTGCCGGCGAGCGAGCACCCGAGCCCGCCGATCGTCAACCCGGTCGGCGAATCCAGCCCGCCCGCATCGGCCCGCCTCGACCCCTCCGCCTTCTCGGATGTCGCGATCCCGGCGGGTCGCGTCGACGCCGCGGTGTCGCAGCTCGACGCTATGGCCGAGGCGGCGCTGGCGACGACCGGTGTTCCGGGCATGGCGATTGGGGTCGTCCATCGTGATCGCGTCGTCTACCTGAAGGGCTTCGGCCGACGCAGCTTGGACGGCGAGGCGCCCGTCGATGCCGCGACGGTGTTTCAGCTGGCGTCCTTGTCGAAGCCGGTTGCAGCGACTGTGGTTGCGGCCGCGGTCGATCGAGCCGGTGTCGACGAGGACGGCGCCGGGCGAGCCGCGGTTGCCTGGGACGATCCGATCGTCCGCCATCTGCCCGATTTCGCTTTGCAGGATCCGGCGATCACGCCGCGGGTGACCATCGCGGATCTCTTTGCCCACCGCAGCGGGCTGCCTGACCATGCCGGGGACCTCTTGGAGGACATCGGCTACGGGCGCGCGGAGATCCTCTCGCGGCTGCGTTTTTATCCCCTGGCGCCCTTCCGGGCCAGCGATGCCTACACCAACTTTGGTCTGACCGCCGCGGCCGAGGCGGTCGCGCGCGCCGCGGGCACAGCATGGGAAGACCTGAGCCAAGACCTAGTCTACGGCCCGCTCGGCATGGCTGCGACCAGCTCGCGTTTCGCAGACTTCGTCGCGGCCTCCAATCGTGCCATCGCACACATCCGCCGTGACGGCGTCTGGATGGTGACGCCCGAGGTCCGCCGGCCCGATGCCCAAACGCCCGCGGGCGGCGTGAGCAGCTCCGTGACCGATATGGCGCAGTGGATGCGGCTCGTTCTGGCTGAAGGGGCGCTCGACGGCAAGCCGGTCATCGGCTCGGAGGCGCTTTCGCGGATCTACTCGCCGAATCTGTTGAGTGCTCCTTTGCACGGGCCGAGCAGTCGACCGAGCTTCTACGGGCTGGGTCTCGGGGTCAGTGTCGATAGCGCCGGCCGGGTGCGCTGGTCTCACTCCGGCGCTTTCCTCCTGGGTGGCGCGACGACGCTCGCCATGCTCCCCTCGGAGTCGCTGGGGATCCTGATCCTCACCAACGGGCAGCCGGTCGGTGCGCCCGAGGGTATTGCCGCGAGCTTTCTCGAGCTGGTGGAGACAGGTGAGATCCGACACGACTGGCCGGCGCTCTACGGCAGCGCGATGGCGGGTCTATACGCCTGGCACACACAGTTCGGTGAGGCCCCGCTCGCACCCGCTCCGGCACGCCCGCTCGATAGCTATGTGGGTCGCTACGCCAACAAGCTCTATGGAACGGCCGTCGTGGAGGCGACCGATGCCGGATTGGTCCTGCGGCTCGGACCGAGTCCGACGGTGCTTGCGCTGAGCCATTTCGACGGCGACGCCTTTACCTTTCGACCCGTCGGCGAGAATGCGCTCGGCATCAGCGGTGCGGTCTTTGCGTTCGCGGACGATCACGCCGCATCGCTGCAAATTGAATATCTGGACGAGGAGGGCCTGGGGACGTTCAGCCGCTAAACCGCGTCCCGAGTGCGGACGCAAGACTGTTGACTTGCCCGCGACCGATGGCGTGCGACATGATTAGAGGACGATCAGATTCGAGGAACCGCATTGAGATTGCTCGCAATTCAATTGCTCGTTGTCCTGACCGGCTGCGTCGGGGTTCTTTCGGCGGCGCCCCTGTTTGCTCAAACCAAAGGCGATCCCGAGATGGGTGCGACCATCGCGGCGCGGGTCTGTGTGGCCTGTCATGCGGAGGACGGGACCAGTCCGATGCCGAACACGCCTCGGCTGGCCCGCCAACACGCGACCTATCTCGTCAAGCAGATGAAGGATTACCGCGCGGGCCGGCGCACCAACGAGGTGATGGGCAATTTCATCGGCGGACTGACCGACGAGGAGATCCCGCATGTCGCTGCTTACTATGCCGCTCTCCAGGTGATCCCGGGCGTGGTGACCGATCCTTCATTGCTGGAGCTCGGCAGACGCGTTTACGACGACGGCAATCCGGGCAGCGGCATACCGGCCTGCTCCGGGTGCCACGGCGACGAGGGCGAGGGCACGCGTCGCTTCCCGCGGCTCGCCGGTCAGGACGTCGGCTACACCCTCGAGCAGATGCGCCGGTATGCCGCCGGCGAGCGGACCAACGACCGAGGACTCATGCAGACGGTGGCCGATCGCATGAGCGAGGCCGAAACACTGGCCGTGGCCCAATACATCGCTAGCCTGATCGTCCTCGACACGGAGGAGGAATGAACGACATGATCATCCGTCTCGTCTGCCTGGGAGCGCTCGTGCTGGCAGCCGGCAGTGCGTCCGCGTCTCCGCCGGCGCAACCCCGTGCGCCCGGTATCGAGTCGCCCGGCTATGTCTGGAATGCGCCCAACGAGGACCAGATGATCGCGCTGGCCCATCGCGCCGACCCCTCGAACGGCGAGGAGGTCTACGCCGTTTGTCGCGGTTGTCATCAGGCCGATGGCTCGGGTCGCGGCGATGCCATCTATCCGCAGTTGGCCGGCCAACATGCGAGTGTTCTCATCAAGCAGATGATCGACGTGCGCGCGGGGCGGCGGGACAACCCCAAGATGCACCCCTTCGTCGCCGATTGGGTCGTGTCGTCGGAGGAGGTTGCCGACATCGCCGCCTATCTCTCGCAGCTTCCGATTCCGCCGACCAATCTCAAAGGCGAGGGTACGGACCTGACCCGCGGTCAAGCCCTGTACGAGAAGGACTGTGCGATCTGTCATGGCGCGCAGGGCGAGGGCGACGCCGCGGAGTTTTACCCCCGCGTCGCGCATCAGCACTATAGCTATCTCGACCATGAGTCCAAGCTGATTCGCGACGGCGGACGGCGCAATGCGAATCCCGAGATGGTGAAGGCGATCAAGGGTTACAGCGATGCGGATATCGCGGCGGTGAGCGACTACATGTCCCGCCTATCGACTGAATCGCCTCCCGAGTGATCGGTAGGGGCGACTTAAGTCGCCCCTTGTACCCTGCTCGTTGTCGTTGTCGTTGTCGTAATCGGATTTCGGACGAACACGACAACGACAACGACAACGACAATCCTATCGGTCGACGCCAGGGGGCGCATGCGCATGGGTCAGCTCTTCCGCATCACCGGTTTCGTCGCCTATATCGGCATGATTTTTCTGAATGCCTTCGTGGACTTGGGTCACAAGATCATCATCCAGAACACGCTCTTCAAGACCTATGACGGCGATGCCCAGATCCTGCTGACGGCAATCGTCAATGCGCTGATTCTGCTCCCCTTCGTTCTGCTGTTTACGCCGTCCGGCTTCCTGGCGGACCGCTTCCCCAAGCATCTGGTGATGCGCGCGAGCGCCTGGGTGGCGGTTGCCGTCACGCTCGCCATTACGGGCTTCTATTATCTGGCCTGGTTCTGGGCGGCCTTCGCCATGACCTTCCTGCTGGCGGTGCAGAGCGCCTTCTATTCTCCAGCCAAGTATGGCTATATCAAGGAGCTGGTCGGCAAGGAGGCGCTGGCCTCGGCCAACGGCTGGGTCCAGGCAACGACCACGACGGCGATCCTGGCGGGGATCTTCGTCTTCTCGATCCTCTTCGAGGGCCATCTGACCGGTATGCGCTACAGCACGCCGGACGAGGTGATGGGGATGATGGCGCCGCTCGGCTGGGTGCTGGTCGCGGGCGCCTTGATCGAGGTCGTGCTGGCCTACCGCCTGCCTGCGCGTGCCTCCGGTACCGAGATGCGCTTTGCCTGGCCGGAATACGCCAGCGGGCGCTATCTGCGAAACAACCTGCACGCCGCTTGGGACAACCAGGTGATCTGGCTCTCGATCGTCGGGCTGGCGATCTTTTGGTCGATCGCGCAGGTGATCCTCGCCGCCTTCCCGGCGTTCGCCAAAGAGACGCTCGGCGAGACCAATACGGTCGTGATCCAAGGCGTGCTGGCCTGCTCGGGGATCGGCATCATCCTGGGCTCGGTCGTCGCCGGGCGGGTGTCGCGTCACCATATCGAGACCGGTCTGATTCCGGTCGGCGCGCTCGGCGTCTCCGCGGCGCTCTTTGTCCTGCCGGGGCTGGGATCGGCCTGGGCGCATGGACTGAACTTCCTGCTGCTCGGTTTTCTCGGCGGTATCTTCCTGGTGCCGCTCAATGCCCTGATCCAGTTCAACGCCGGCGAGAAAGGGCTCGGGCGCGTGCTCGCGGCCAACAACTTCATCCAGAACATCGTGATGCTGAGCTTCCTCGGACTCACGGTGCTCGCGGCCTATCTGCACATCGGCGGTTTGACGGTGATGCTCGCGCTTGCCGTCGTCGCGCTCTGCGGGGCCATCTACACCCTCTATCAGCTGCCCCAGTCGATGGTGCGCTTCCTGATGGCGCGGGCCATGTCGACCCATTATCGGCTCGACGTCATCGGCTTGAAGAACATGCCGGCCCAGGGCGGCGTGCTGATGCTCGGCAACCATATCAGCTGGGTCGACTGGGCGATGGTGCAGATGGCCAGCCCGCGACCGGTGCGCTTCGTGATGGAGCGGGTGATCTACGAGCGCTGGTACCTGCGCTGGTTCCTGGATTTCTTCGGCGTGGTGCCCATCTCGGGCGGGCGCAGCCGCGCGGCGATCGAGACCGTCTCGCGATTGATCGACGCGGGCGAGGTGGTCTGCGTCTTCCCGGAAGGCACCATCAGCAAGAACGGGCAGCTCTCCGAGTTCAAGCGCGGTTTCGAGAAATCCGCGCGCGCCGCCACGTCCGGCGTCATCCTGCCCTTTTATCTGCGCGGTCTTTGGGGGAGTCGCTTCTCCTACGCCAAAGAGAAGCTCAAGGCCAGTCGTCGCGAGGGCCGAACCCGCGACGTGCTGGTCGCCTTCGGCCGGCCGCTGTCGCGCGAGGCGAGCGCGGAGCAGGTGAAGCAGGCGGTCTTCGAGCTGTCGGTGACCTCTTGGCAGACCCATATCGCGACCCTGCCGACCCTACCCGCGGCCTGGCTCGCGGCGGCGAAACGGCGCCTCGGCGAGGTGTCCGTGATCGATTCGGTTGGCACCCGGTTGACCAATCGGCGCCTGATCGCGGCGGTCCTGCTGTTCGCGCTCCGGATCAAGCGCCTCGCCCCGGAGCCGGCGGTCGGCATCCTGCTGCCCGCGAGCAGTGCGGCTGCGATCGCCAATCTGGCGGCGCTGCTGGTCGGCAAGCAGGTGGTCAATCTCAACTACACCGCAAGCGGCGAGTCGCTCTTGGCCGGGATGCGCAACGCCGGCGTGCGTCATGTCGTCACCTCGGATCGCTTTCTCGTCAAGCTGCAACAGCGTGGGATTGACCTTGACGCGGCCTTCGCGGAGGCGACGCTGCATCCGATGGAGGCACTGCGCGCCGAGATCGGCAAGGCGGAGGCGTTGGCGCTTCTGGGCATCGGCATCCTTCTGCCCGCGAGGCTCCTACTCTGGCTCTTCGGGCGGCCCGGTCGTCCCGACGATACCGCCGCCATCCTCTTCTCCAGCGGCAGCGAGGTCACGCCCAAGGGGATCGAGCTCAGCCATCGCAACATCATGGCCAACGTGCGCCAGATCTCGGACGTGCTCAACACCGAGCCGGACGATCTCATCCTCGCCAACCTGCCGCCCTTTCATGCCTTCGGGCTCACGGTGACCACCTTCCTGCCGCTGCTCGAGGGCATCCCGATGGTCTGCCATCCCGACCCGACCGATGCGGTCGGCACCGCCAAGGCGATCGCCCGCTATCGTGCGACCGTGTTGTGCAGCACCTCGACCTTCCTGCGGCTCTATATCCGCAATCAGCGCGTCCATCCGCTGATGCTCCAGTCCGTACGCGTGGTGGTCGCCGGTGCGGAACGGCTTGCCCCGGAGGTGCGCGACGCCTTCGCGCTCAAGTTCAACAAGACGATCTACGAGGGCTACGGAGCGACGGAGACCACGCCGGTCGCCAGCGTCAACGTCCCGGACGCGCTCGAGACCGCGACCTGGAAGATCCAGGCGGGCTCGCGTCCCGGCACCGTGGGCCTGCCGCTGCCCGGCACCAGCTTCCGCATCGTCGACCCCGCGACCCTGGAGACCCTGCCGCCGGGCGAGGACGGGCTCATCCTGATCGGCGGCGTCCAGGTGATGAAGGGCTATCTCAACGATCCGGCGAAGACCGCGGATGTGGTGGTCGAGCTGGACGGTCAGCGCTGGTACAAGACCGGAGATAAGGGCCATCTGGACCCTGACGGCTTCCTCACCATCGTGGACCGCTACTCGCGTTTCGCCAAGCTGGGCGGGGAGATGATCAGCCTGGGTGCGGTCGAGGATCAGATCCGCCGCATCCTCGGCCAACCCGAGCTGGAGCTGGCTGCCGTCAACCTACCCGACGAGCGCAAGGGCGAGCGCATCCTGCTCCTGGTCGCCGCCGAGATCGATGCCGATGGTCTGCGCAAGCAACTGCTCGAGGCCGGGATGAACCCCCTGAGCATCCCCGCCGAGGTGCTGCAGGTCGGGGCGATCCCCAAGCTCGGCAGCGGCAAGACGGATTTCGGCGCGGCCAAGCGGCTGGCGCTGGCCGCTTGAGGCGGGCATGGTCTGCGTGGCGGCGTTGCCCTGATGACGATGAAATCATCGGGCGATCAATCCGTGACAGCCATGATGTGGTGCAGGGTGTGCGAGGTGAGCAAGCCTCGGTCTCTGAGCTATACTTTAGGTGGGAATAGAAGACAGGAGGACTGCCATGAAAACCAAAAGCAAAGCGCTTGGCGAAGCGGTCCCGCGTCGTGAGATGACACTCTTCGACGAGATGGATCGCGCCTTCGATGACCTCATGCTGGGTGGCCCGCAGCGTGGTTGGCGGCATGGTTGGATGCATCCGTTCCGTGAGATGTGGCCGGAGTGGGCGCGCCTCGAGCATGCGGTCGAGATGACTCCGAGGGTCGACTTGATCGACCGCGAGGAAGAGCTTCTGGTACGCGCCGAGGTGCCGGGCGTCGAGAAGAATGATCTCGAAATCGAGCTTATCGGCCAGGTGTTGACGCTCAAAGGCGAGCGTAAGCATGAGAAGACCGAAGAGAAGGGCACCTACTATCGGTCCGAGATCGCGCGCGGAAGTTTCGTGCGGTCGTTGAGACTGCCGGAGAACGTGGATCTGGAGAACGCCAAGGCCGAGTTCAAGGACGGTGTGCTCGAGATCCATCTGCCGAAGACCGAGAAGACGGAGCGTCGGCGGATCGAGGTTGCGTAATCGACAAGGCGCCTGGAGCGCCCATCGCACACCATCGCGTGTGCGCCGACCGCCCCCGGTCATCCGCGAGAACGGATGCCGGGGGCGGTCTTTTTGCGGATGCGTTCGAGGCGGCTTTCATGACCCTGATTGACTCTTTCCCCGGTCGGTCGACCCTCGACGCGCCGGTCGCCGTCTGGATCGGCCTCGGCAGCAATCTGCAGGAGCCGGAGCGGCAGGTAAGGGCGGCCATCGAGGAGCTGGCCGCGCTGCCCGAAAGCCGTCTGCGGGCCGTCTCTCGTCTGTATCGGACCGCGCCCGTCGGTCCGCCCGGTCAACCCGACTATATCAATGCGGCGGCCCGTCTCGAGACCCGCCTGGCACCGCAGGCACTCTTGGCGGAGCTCCATCGGATCGAGCTGGCCCACGGTCGTCGGCGCGACGGCACCCGCTGGGGACCGCGTATCCTGGATCTCGATATCCTCATCTACGGCGAGCAGCGCATCGAGGAGCCCGGCCTGACGATCCCGCATCCGGAGATGGCCCGACGTGCCTTCGTGCTGGTCCCGCTGGCCGACGTGGCGCCGCCCGATCTGGCGGTGCCCGGCGTCGGGATCCTGGCCGAGCTGCTCGAGCGCTGCGAGCGCGACGGGGTGGAGCCCTTGGGCGACTCGGATCCGGCGGTGGAAGCGTCGCGGAACGGGGCGAGCCCCATCGGAACCTCCGGCGGGTATTCCTAGATTCGACGGGGTTGGATCGGCGCCGGCTGGATGTCCTCCGCGTGAAGACTGGTGCCGGGCAGCACGCAGTCAGCGAGTTCGGGTTTATCGCCCGTGAACATCCACTCCACGACATGGGCAAGTTGATGGGAGATCAGCGGCGGGACCGCATCTCCGATGTGACGGTACTGATTGGACAAGGATCCGCCGCCGAACCGGTAATGCTCGGGGAAACCCTGCAGCAGCGCGAGCTCTCGGAGGGTGCAGAGTCGATGCTGCTCCGGATGGCTGTAGCGACCGTTGCCGACGTGTGCGCATTCGCGCTTGATCGTGACTGCCGGTCGGTCCCAGGCCATGCGCCCGTAGACATCCGGATGGGATCCGAAGTCCTCGGCCGCGACGTAGCGTTTCATTGCAGGCGTCATGAGGCGATCGGCATCGCGATGCCCCTGAAGGTCGATCCATGATCCTCCGTCGGCGGGGATCGCATGGATGCGGGCGAGCGTTTCGCCGTTCATCCCGGGCGAGACGTGGAAGGGATCCTCCGGATGGCGCTCTCCCGCAGACACCGGCGGCAGGTGACCGATGCATCGGCGCACGTGAGCGGCCTTTGGATCGATTTCGTAGCCTTGCCAGAGGTCTTCGAGGCTCTTGGCGCCGACCGCAAGTCTGGTCGCGACCACCAACGCGCGCTCTCTACGCTGGGGGAGACCGAATCTGTCCAGCATGTGGATTGTCGCTTGCACGTCGTAGCCCATCCGTTCGAGCTGCCGACGAAGCTCGCCGAAGTGATGCACGAAGTTGCCCTTCAAAAGCTCTCTCGCATTCTCCATGACCAGAACCCGCGGTGCGAGAATACGTACCCATCGCGCCGTTCTCGTCACCAGGCTGTTACGCTCGTCGTCATCCATGTGGTTGTTCGGGTTCGCCCTCGAGAATCCGGTGCAGGGCGGGCACGCGGACAAGACGTCCAGATCCAGTCCGCCGAGGATGTCGTGTCTTGCGCCTGCGATGTCGGCGTCCTCGACATGAGCCAGGTCCACGGGCATCGGTGCAAGATTCAGGTTGAGCCGAAAGGTGTCGTTGCAGCCCGAGCGGCCCTGACCGCTGCTCGGCTTTCCGAGCTCGCAGTCGACTGCCGCGACGATCCGGAACGAAGGGTGCGCGTGGAAGCCGTAGCTCATGCCTCCGGCACCCGAGAAGAGGTCGATGACGGTGCGGCGGCGGTTGTCGCTCGGGTGGACGAGGCTCATCGGCAAGACTCCCTGGTGGCGGAGAAGGGTGGTCCCGGGCGAGGCTTCCGGATCCTCGGGGACATCGGTGTGGCGGCTCACCGTACGAGCGATCAGGATGTCACGGGAGATCGCCGTTCCACGCATGCTTTAGGTTCTTTGCACCTCCAATTTCCGGATTCAGGTTGATGCCCCCCTGCATACGCGAGTTTCCCTATCGGCCCGACAGCAGTCCAGTCTTCGAGACCCTGGTCGGGCGCGCTTGGCCGGTCTTTCTCGATAGCGGCCGGGCGGCGGGCACGCTGGGGCGCTACGATATCCTGACCGCGGACCCGCGCGTCACCTTGGTGACGCGCGGGGATCGGACCGAGATTCGAGACGCACACGGCGTGCGCGACTCCATCGAGGATCCCTTCGTGTTGATGGACACGGCGCTTGGGCCGCGGCGACCCCGCATCCCCGGTCTGCCCTTCTGCGGGGGCGCGATCGGCTACTTCGCTTATGATCTTGCCCGCCGTCTGGAACGTCTCCCGAACATGGCGGAAGACGCGGACTGTATCCCGGATATGGCTGTCGGGATCTATGACTGGGCGCTTGTGGTGGATCACGCACGCGGCTGTTCCCGGATCGTTGCGCAGGATTCGGCCTGTCTCGACGAGGTGTTCGGACGTCTGATTCGCGCCCTGTCCGGGGCAGATCCCGCGACTGGTGCCTTCCGTGTCCTGGCGCCGGTTCGGTCCAACCTGAGCCGTATTCAGTATATGTGCGCACTCGAGCGCATCCGGCGTTACCTGCACGAGGGCGACTGCTACCAGGTCAATTTCGCGCAACGCTTCGCCGCCCCCGCGCAGGGTGACGCCTGGCAGGCGTACAAAGGCCTGCGGCGCCTGAATCCCGCGCCGTTCGGGGCCTATTTTGCGACTCCCGATTGCAGCATCCTCTGCTCCTCGCCCGAACGCTTCCTGCGCGTGCGCGGCGACCGGGTCGAGACCAAGCCGATCAAAGGGACCAGGCCGAGGGGGAGTCATCCTGCCGAGGACTCGAGGCTGGCGGAGTCACTGCGCCAAAGCGCGAAGGATCGCGCCGAGAACCTCATGATCGTCGNNGATCGTCGACCTGCTGCGCAACGACCTGGGTAAGGTCTGCGCCATCGGCAGTGTGCATGTCCCGACGCTCTTCGAGGTGGAGAGCTATACGCGGGTTCATCATCTGGTCAGCACGGTGCGCGGTCGTCTCGCCGAGGGGCGCAACGCGGTGGATCTCCTGCGGGCCTGCTTTCCGGGCGGCTCCATCACCGGTGCGCCCAAGCTCCGTGCCATGGAGATCATCGAAGAGCTGGAGCCGCACCGTCGCGGGGTTTATTGCGGTGCCATCGGCTATCTCGGCTACGATGGGGCCATGGACACCAACATTGTCATCCGCACCCTGGTCTATTCGGCCGGTGTCGTTCGCCTCTGGGCCGGCGGCGGCATCGTGGCCGACTCCGACCCCGAGGCCGAGTATCGCGAGACTTTCGATAAGGCTGCACCTTTGCTGGATCTCCTGCAACGGCTGAGATCTGAGTAAGTCGTCATGTGATCTGCCCGAGATCCGCGATCACAAGAGCCTTCACGCGCAGGCGCGTCGCGGCGATCTCAAGAACTTCACCGGCATCGACAGCGTCTAAGATCCGCCCGACGCCCCGGAGATCCGCATCGACTCGATCCGCCTCTCGGCCGAGGAGGCGGCCGAGGCGATCATGAAACTCTTGTCGATGTCGTCGTCATCGGGGAGAGCTTCCATCGGATAGGGCGGCGTAGGTTGGACCGAGCGTGAGCGAGGCCCGACCTCCTGCGTTTCGGGTGGCTGCGAACGCCTGGCCTCGCGCGCTCGACTCAACGCGGAATCGATCAGCGAACGCTGTAAATCTGATCGAAGATGCCCCCGTCGGCGAAATGTTTCTCCTGCGCGGCCTTCCAGCCGCCGAGGTCCTCGATCGTCACCATATCGACCTGGACAAACCGATCCTTGAACCGTGCCGCGACCTCGCGATCGGTAGGACGATAGAAGTGTTTGGCGGCAAGCTCCTGGCCTTCGGGCGAGTAGAGGAATTCCAAATAGGCCGTCGCCACGGCGCGGGTCCCCTTCTTGTCCACGGTACGGTCGACGACCGTGACCGGCGGCTCGGCGAGGATCGACAGGGATGGGACGAGGATCTCGAACTTGTCCGCGCCGAACTCCTCGAGTGCCAGGAATGCCTCGTTCTTCCAGGAGAGCAAGACATCGCCGAGCTCGCGCTGCACGAAGGTGGTGGTCGAGCCGCGGGCACCCGAATCGAGCACCGGGACATTCTTGTAGAGTCGCGCAATGAAGTCCTTCACCTTTGCCTCGCCGCCGCCGTATTCCTTCTCCGCCCAGGCCCAAGCCGCCAGATAGTTCCAGCGCGCCCCGCCCGAGGTCTTGGGATTGGGTGTGATCACGGCGACCCCTTCGTTGACCAGGTCTCCCCAGTCCTTGATCCTAAAAAGAGCAGTTACACC
>NZ_DIUM01000074.1:675-6302 GCF_002423035.1 Thiocapsa sp. UBA6158 | reverse complement strand
CGCCATCCGCGAAGGCGGCCGCACCGTCGGTTCGGGCGTCGTCGCGAAGATCATCGAGTAGTACGGGTCATCGCGGCTCGGCGGGCAGTGCTGATGGGCCTGCTCGCAGCCTTCCGCGATCGCTCCTGATCGTTTTAGGCCAGTAGCTCAATTGGCAGAGCAGCGGTCTCCAAAACCGCAGGTTGGGGGTTCGAGTCCCTCCTGGCCTGCCATACAACCCATCGCTCCGTTTAATTTATCGCTCAGGCGACACCCGATCTCATGAATTCACGTGCAGAGGCCCGAGGGGCCGGCTTGGATACCGCCAAGCTGGTAATCGCCGCGTTGTTGCTGATCGGCGGCATTTTTGCCTTCTATTTCTTCGAGGGTTACTCGGTCCTGCTTCGTGTGGTCGCGCTGCTGGTGATCAGCGGTGCCGCGGCAGCTGTCGCATTCCAGACCGAGCGCGGACGGGCCTTGTGGCAGTTCGTATCCGATGCGCGTATGGAGGTCCGCAAGGTCGTCTGGCCGACGCGTCAGGAAACGATTCAGACCACGCTGATCGTCATCGTGATGGTGCTCGTCGTGGGCATCATCCTGTGGCTCTTCGACATGATGCTGATGGCGATTCTCAGATTCCTTACCGGTCAGGGGGGCTGAGCATGTCCAAGCGTTGGTACGTGATTCATGCTTACTCGGGGTTCGAGGGACAGGTCAAGCGTTCACTCGAAGACCGTGTCAAGCGCGCCGGGCTCGAAGAGCTGTTTGGTTTGATCCTGGTGCCGACCGAGGAAGTGGTCGAGATGCGCGCGGGCCAGCAACGCAAGAGCGAGCGAAAATTTTTTCCGGGCTATGTCCTGGTGCAGATGGAGATGACCGACGAGACGTGGCACCTCGTCAAGAGCGTTCCGAAGGTGATGGGTTTCATCGGCGGGACCGGAGATCGCCCGGCGCCCATTCCGGACGCCCAGGCCGACGCCATCCTCGTGCGCCTGCAGGAGGGCGGCGAAAAGCCACGCCCCAAGGTGCTCTACGAGCCGGGCGAGGTCGTGCGGGTTGTCGACGGCCCCTTCACCGACTTCAACGGGGTCGTCGAGGATGTCGATTACGACAAGAGTCGCGTGAAGGTTTCGGTTCTGATCTTCGGTCGCTCGACCCCTGTCGATCTTGAATTTGCGCAGGTCGAGAAGGCCTGATACGCCGTCAGCGGATTGTCGCGGGTGTCTTGACGCCAAGCCCCGTTCACTGCCGTCGCCGTTCGTGCGGCGTCGATACCGAGTCCCCGCGAGGGACCTTTGTCGGGGGAGCCGAGACTCGATTCCCGGCGTCAGCACCCCACTGGAGAAAAACCATGGCGAAAAAGATCAACGCCTACATCAAGCTGCAGGTCAAGGCAGGCGAGGCGACCCCAAGCCCGCCGGTCGGTCCTGCACTTGGTCAGCACGGCGTGAATATCATGGAGTTCTGCAAGACGTTCAACGCGCGTACGCAGGAGCTCGAGAAGGGGATGCCGATCCCGGTCGTGATCACGGTCTACTCGGATCGTAGCTTCACCTTCATCACCAAGACCCCGCCGGCATCCATCCTCCTCAAGAAGGTGATGGGGATCCAGAAGGGCAGCGCGAATCCGAACACCAACAAGGTCGGCGTGGTGACGCGCGAGCAGCTCGAGCAGGTCGCCACCGCGAAGATGCCCGATCTGACCGCTGCGGATATGGATGCGGCCGTTCGCACCATCGCGGGTAGTGCCCGTGCGATGGGGCTCGATGTCGAGGGGGTGAACTGATGGCTCGTCTATCCAAGCGCATGCGTGCGATCCAAGAGCGCGTGGAGCGCGGCAGACTCTATCCGGCGGAAGAGGCATTTGCGCTCCTCAAAGAGCTGTCGCAGATCAAGTTCTCGGAGAGTGTGGATGTCGCCGTGAATCTCGGCGTCGACCCGCGTAAGTCCGATCAGGTGGTGCGCGGCTCGACCGTTCTGCCGCACGGCATCGGCAAGACCGTCCGGGTGGCGGTGTTCGCCCAGGGCGCGTCCGCGGATGCCGCGACCGAAGCCGGCGCGGATCGCGTGGGTTTCGATGATCTCGCGGAAGACATCAAGGCCGGCAAGCTTGATTTCGATGTCGTGATTGCTTCGCCCGATGCCATGCGTCTGGTCGGACAACTCGGCAAGATCCTCGGCCCGCGCGGGCTGATGCCGAACCCCAAGGTCGGCACCGTGACACCCGATGTCGCCGAGGCGGTTCGCAACGCCAAGGCCGGGCAGGTGCGCTACCGTACCGATAAGGCCGGTATCATCCATTGTCCGCTCGGCAAGGCCGATTTCGAGCCCGTGAAGTTGCGGGAGAATCTTGAAGCCTTGCTTGCGAACCTGATGCGATCCAAGCCGAGCAGCTCCAAGGGCGTTTACATGCGCAAGGTCACGGTCTCCACGACCATGGGTCCGGGGCTGACCGTGGATCACGTCGGGCTCAGTTTCTAGTTTGATCTCGCGGGGCTTGCGCCCTGCGATGTTCGGTCTTCTTTGGGGCCCCGGCGAACGCCGGGGACCGTCAAAGACCGCAGGTGTTCCCGGCCCGATAAGGACTCGGTGCAGTGGACTTAATGGCTCGCCTGCCTGCGCAGACGGTGCTCCCGAATCAGTCGTTTTGCTGGTGACGGTGCACATGATCGCCCTAGAGTGCGCGTTGGATGTGTGCCCTCGACGGCCCCGGCTTACGCCGGGTTTACCGACAAGAGGTGACGAACATGGCGCTCAGTTTTGCGCAAAAAGAAATCATCGTCGCCGAGGTCGCGGAAGTTGCCAAAGGTGCCCATTCGGCCGTCGGGGCCGAATATCGGGGCTTGACCGTGGAACAGATGACACGGCTGCGCGTGGAAGCGCGCAAAGCCGGTGTCTATGTCCGCGTCGTCAAGAACACCTTGGCCAGACGTGCGTTGCAGGATACCGATTTCGCGTGCATGAGCGAGGGGCTTACGGGCCCGTTGATTCTCGCCTTCTCGCAGGAAGACCCGGGTTCGGCGGCGCGCGTCATGGAAGCCTTTGCAAAGGACCACAACAAGGTCGAGGTGCGTTTGGTCGCCCTCGGAGGCAAGCTGCTTGATCCCTCGGAGCTCGGCAATCTCGCCAAGATGCCGACCCGCGATCAGGCGATCAGCTTGCTCATGGCCGTGATGAAGGCACCCGTGCAAAAGCTTGCAGCGACGATCAACGAGGTGCCGGGCAAGTTGGTCCGCACCATCGCCGCGATTCGCGATGCGAAAGAGGCCGCTTAGGCGGCTCCCTTGACCAGCAATTCAATTTTAGACCTATCTCAGGAGCTCACCATGGCCGTCTCCAAAGACGAGATCCTTGAAGCAATCGGCAATATGACCGTGTTGGAGGTCGTCGACCTCATCAGCGCGATGGAAGAGAAGTTCGGCGTGACCGCGGCCGCCGCCGTGGCCGCCCCGGCAGCCGGTGCCGGCGCCGAAGCCGCCCCGGTCGAGGAGCAGACCGAATTCGACGTCATCCTGGCGTCGTTCGGTGCCAACAAGGTTGCGGTCATCAAGGCCGTGCGTTCCTTGACCGGCCTTGGTCTGAAGGAAGCGAAGGATGCCGTCGAAGGCGCGCCGACGACCCTGAAGGAAGCCGTTTCCAAGGGTGAGGCCGAAGAGGCCAAGAAGCTCCTCGAAGAGGCCGGTGCCACGGTCGAAGTGAAGTAACGGCGCATTGCGTCGAATCTTCTTTCGGTGGGACCTTCGGGCTGGCGGCGAGTAGCCGCCGGCCTTTCGCCGTTGGGTTTTGACGACCCGCTTGGACGACACCGGCATGCCGGACGCTTCGTAAACGGGGCGATGTCGTCGATGAGGACCTGACCGCAGAGGTCCGACCCCGACGCCCGCGATTCGCTGCGGCGTCGACCCCCGTCCTGGACACAAGCACGTATTTCGAGGGAAAGGCATCATGGCCTATTCGTTCACCGAAAAAAAGCGCATTCGTAAAGACTTCGGCAAGCGTCCGAGCATCCTGGACGTGCCTTTCTTGTTGGCGACGCAGATCGATTCCTATCACGAGTTCCTGCAGGCCGATCGGCCGATCGGGGACCGGCGCGACGTGGGTCTTCATGCGGCCTTCAAGACCGTCTTTCCGATCGAGAGCTACTCGGGCAACGCCGTTCTCGAATACGTGAAATATCGCCTCGGCGATCCGGTGTTCGACGAGCGCGAGTGTCATCTGCGCGGCGCGACCTTTGCCGCACCCTTGCGCGTGCTGTTGCGTCTGGTGATCTACGACCGTGATGCCCCGGCGGGCTCGAAGGTCATCAAGGACGTGCGCGAGCAAGAGGTCTACATGGGCGAATTGCCGCTCATGACCGGCACCGGCACCTTCATCATCAACGGCACCGAGCGCGTNNGATCACGACAAGGGCAAGACCCACTCCTCGGGCAAGCTGCTCTTCTCCGCGCGGGTGATCCCCTATCGCGGTTCCTGGCTCGATTTCGAGTTCGATCCCAAGGATAACGTCTTCGTGCGTATCGACCGTCGCCGCAAGCTGCCGGCGACCATCCTGCTGCGCGCGCTCGGCTACGGCGTCGAGGATATCCTCGAGCGTTTCTTCGTGACCGATACCTTCCGGATCCGCGATCGCTCGGTCACGCTCGACCTGGTTCCGGAGCGTCTGCGCGGCGAGACGATCGGATTCGACGTGATGCTCGGGGAGGAGCTGCTCGTGGAATCCGGGCGTCGCGTCACTGCGCGGCACATCCGCGAGCTTCAGAAGGCCGGCGTGGAACGCCTCGATGTCCCGTCCGATTTCCTGATCGGCCGCATCCTGGCCCATCCGCAGATCGACACCGAGACCGGCGAGGTGATCGCCGAAGCGAACGCCGAGATTACGCCGGAACTCCTCGAAACCCTCTTCGAGAAGGGCATCGAGACGCTCGAAACGCTCTTCGTCAACGATCTGGACCACGGCCCCTATATCTCCGAGACCCTGCGGATCGATCCCACCACCAGCGACCTCGAGGCGCAGGTCGAGATCTACCGCATGATGCGTCCGGGTGAGCCGCCCACCAAAGAGGCGGCTCAAAACCTGTTCCACAACCTCTTCTTCACGCCGGATCGCTACGACCTCTCCGCCGTGGGGCGGATGAAGTTCAATCGGCGTCTCGGGCGCACCTCGGAGGAAGGGCCGGGCGTGATCTACGACGGACGCTATTTCAGCAATCGCAGCGACGAGCTCTCCAAGCGGCTCTACCAGGAGCAGGGCGACACCTCCGACATCATCGAGGCGCTCAAGGTCTTGGTGGAGCTGCGCAACGGCCGCGGCACTGTGGACGACATCGACCACCTCGGCAATCGCCGCATCCGTTGCGTCGGCGAGATGGCCGAGAACCAGTTCCGCGTCGGTCTGGTGCGGGTGGAGCGTGCAGTCAAGGAGCGTCTGTCGCTCGCCGAGTCCGAGGGGCTCATGCCGCAGGAGCTGATCAACGCCAAGCCGGTCTCGGCCGCGATCAAGGAGTTCTTCGGCTCGAGCCAGCTCTCCCAGTTCATGGACCAGAACAATCCGCTGTCCGAGGTCACCCACAAGCGTCGTGTGTCGGCACTCGGCCCGGGTGGTCTGGCCCGCGAGCGCGCCGGGTTCGAGGTGCGCGACGTGCACCCGA
>NZ_DIUM01000074.1:0-600 GCF_002423035.1 Thiocapsa sp. UBA6158 | reverse complement strand
GCGCAGGCCAACGCCACGCTCGACGACGAGGGTCGCCTGACCGACGCGTTGGTGTCATGCCGTCATGCCAACGAGTTTACGATGCGGGCCCCCGAGGAGGTCCAGTTCATGGACGTCTCGCCGCGTCAGATCGTCTCGGTGGCCGCGTCCCTGATCCCCTTCCTGGAGCACGNNTTCCTCGAGCACGATGATGCGAACCGGGCCCTCATGGGTTCGAACATGCAGCGCCAGGCGGTTCCGACACTGCGGGCCGAGAAGCCGCTGATCGGCACCGGGATGGAGCGCGTGGTTGCCAAGGACTCGGGCGTCTGTGTGGTCGCGCGTCGCGGCGGTGTCATCGAATCGGTCGATGCCGCGCGCATCGTGGTGCGAGTCAACGACGACGAGGCCGTCCCCGGCATCCCCGGCGTGGACATCTACAACCTGACCAAGTACACGCGTTCCAACCAGAATACCTGCATCAATCAGCGCCCCCTGGTGAAGCCGGGCGATGTCGTTGCTGTGGACGACGTCATGGCCGACGGTCCTTCCACTGACATGGGCGAGTTGGCCCTGGGGCAGAACCTGCGGGTCGCCTTCATGCCCTGGAACGGCTACAAC
>NZ_DIUM01000103.1:6567-7479 GCF_002423035.1 Thiocapsa sp. UBA6158 | reverse complement strand
CGCTTCGTGGTCGGCGGTCCGCAGGGCGACTGCGGCCTCACCGGGCGCAAGATCATCGTCGACACCTACGGCGGCATGGCGCGACATGGCGGCGGTGCCTTCTCCGGCAAGGATCCCTCGAAGGTCGACCGCTCTGCCGCCTATGCCGGGCGCTATGTCGCTAAGAACATCGTCGCCGCGGGTCTTGCGGAGAAGTGCGAGGTTCAGGTGTCCTACGCGATCGGTGTGGCCGAGCCGACGTCTCTGTCCATCGATACCTTCGGCACCGCGAGCATCAGCGAGCATCGCATCATCGAGCTGATCCGCGCCCACTTCGATCTGCGTCCCTACGGCATCACCCGGATGTTGGATCTCACCAACCGCGATCTGATCAAGTACCGTGACACGGCGGCCTACGGTCACTTCGGGCGTTCGGAGCCGGGCTTCACCTGGGAGCGCACGGACAAGGCCGAGATGCTGCGCGAAGCGGCGGGCATCTAGAGCTCAACCGCGTCAGGTGCGACTCGGTGCGGTCTGCGTTTGAATATCTTGTTCCCAGTTACCGATCTTTGGTGCGCGTGGTGCAGGAACGCGACGATTCTTAGTCCATTCTGATCGATCTCAACAAATACCTCGCGACCGAGGAGCGTTGCGACCCGGGCCATCGGAGCCCGGGCCAGGCTCGGCGGCGGGGTCGACACGACAACGGCGCTCACTCACGTTTCATCAGGAGCTGATAACCATGAGTGAGTTCACTGATTATAAGGTTGCCGACATCTCCCTGGCCGATTTCGGCCGCAAAGAGATGGATATCGCCGAGACCGAGATGCCGGGCCTGATGGCCCTGCGCGAGCAGTTCGGCAAATCCAAGCCCCTCGCCGGCGCGCGCATCACCGGCAGCCTGCATATGACCATCCAGACCGCCGTGCTGAT
>NZ_DIUM01000103.1:0-6426 GCF_002423035.1 Thiocapsa sp. UBA6158 | reverse complement strand
ACGACGGCGGCGACGCCACACTGATCGTGCACAAGGGCGTGGAGTACGAGAAGGCCGGCGCTATCCCGGCGCCCAAGGCCGACGACAACGAGGAGTGGTTGTCCATACTGGGCCTGCTCTCGCGCACCTTCGCACGCAACCCCAAGCACTGGCACGGCATCGCCGAGGGTATCCGCGGCGTGACCGAGGAGACGACCACCGGCGTTCATCGTTTGTATCAGATGTTCCGTGACGGGCAGCTCCTCTTCCCCGCCATGAACGTCAACGACTCGGTCACCAAATNNCATCAAGCGCGCCACCGACGTCATGATCGCCGGCAAGATCGCGTTGGTCTGCGGTTACGGCGATGTCGGCAAAGGCTCCGCGGCATCGCTGCGTGGGCTCGGCGCGACCGTCTGGATCACCGAGGTCGATCCCATCTGTGCGTTGCAGGCGGCGATGGAGGGCTATCGCGTCGTCACCATCGAGGACGTCGTCGGTATGGTCGACATCTTCGTCACCGCGACGGGTAATACCGACATCATCACCCATGATCACATGGCCGCCATGAAGGACCAGGCGATCGTCTGCAACATCGGTCATTTCGACAACGAGATCCAGGTCTACGCGCTCAAGCAGTACGAGTGGGTCAACATCAAGCCGCAGGTCGACCAGATCATCTTCCCGGACGGGCATCGCATCACCCTGCTGGCCGAGGGACGACTGGTGAACCTGGGCTGCGCGACCGGACATCCGAGCTTCGTGATGTCGGCCAGCTTCACCAATCAGGTGCTGGCCCAGATCGAGATCTTCACCAAGCCGCAGGAGTATCCGGTCGGCGTCTATGTGCTGCCCAAGCATTTGGACGAGGATGTCGCACGTCTGCATCTGAGCAAGATCGGTGCGAAGCTGACCGCCCTGTCGAAGGCGCAGGCCGACTATATCGGCGTAGCGGTCGAGGGGCCTTACAAGGCCGAGAACTACAGGTATTAAACCGCGCCCGTCGCGATCCTATCGAGGTTGCGGGTTTCGCGACCTCGCGGGTACCTCGACGCGTTGGATTCGGCGCGGTTGAAGTCTTTGACCAAAGACTAGATCGCGTGTGATTCAGGCGCGAGGGTTCGTGCACGGTGGATCGAAGACGGCGATGGTGCCTGTCGTCTAAGCCCGGGTCTGCTCGCGACACCGCGTGCCGGGGTCGCGCCTGCGTCGGGCGCTTCGCGCGACCTGCGCAGATCATCCGGTCGGCGTTCGATGCCTGTCGCGGCGCCGCCCATCTCCACCCATTCGCCGCCGGATCGAAGCCACTGATCGCGTGTCTGCGCCGCGCCGGAGGCTGGAGGCCGGAGGCCGGAGGCTCCTAAGCCATGCCGCTCCAATCACAGCAAACCACGACCTACAGTGTCGAGCTCTTCCCGCCCAAGACCCCGGAGGGAATGGAGAAGCTCAAGCGCGAGATCGCCGAGATCAACAGCGTCTCGCCGGGCTACTTCTCGGTGACCTACGGGGCAGGGGGCTCCACGCGCGACCGCACATTCGAGACCGTCGACTGGCTGCGTGGTCACCACATCGAGACCGCCCCGCACATCGCCTGTGTCGGCTCGGCACGGGCCGAGATCAGCGAGATCCTCGGCCGTTACCGGGAGCAGGGGATCCGACGTCTCGTGGCCCTGCGAGGGGATCTTCCATCCGGCATGGGCGGAGGCACCGGCGGCGATTTCCGCTACGCCAACGAGCTGGTCACCTTCATCCGCGACGCATTCGGGGATACCTTCAAGATCGAGGTCGCCGCCTATCCCGAGTATCACCCGCAATCGGGCAGCCCCGAGCGCGATCTCGCCAACTTCAAGCGCAAGGTCGAGGCCGGCGCGGATGCGGCCATCACGCAGTACTTCTATAACCCGGATGCCTACTTCGCCTTCGTCGAGAGTTGCGATCGGGTCGGCGTCACCGTGCCGATCATCCCCGGCATCATGCCCATCACCAACTACACGCAGCTCGCGCGTTTCTCCGACGCCTGCGGTGCCGAGATCCCGCGCTGGGTGCGCCGCCGACTCGAGGGTTATGGCGACGACGTGGAGAGTCTGCGGGCCTTCGGGCATGAGGTCGTGCTCAACCTCTGCCGTCGGCTGATCGACGGCGGTGCGCCGGGTCTGCACTTCTATACGATGAACCAGTCGGGTCCGACGCTGCGCCTGTGGCAGGATCTCGCCCTTCCGCGTCCGGCCTGAGCTCGAACGGGCCGGGGGCATCCGCGGCGCACCGACCTTGCTCCGTCCGGATGCATGCCACTTTAACCAACGTAATAAATGAGGTTTGTCGCTCCGGCTCATGTCCCGGTCCGGGCGGGGACATGGGCCGTTCTTGTGACGGAAACCCCTGTTTCAGCTCGATTGCCGTCCTCGGCATCGGCTCCATTTCCCCCGAAGGACGCGCTCTACGGGTGCGCTCGGCTGACCCGATCGCGGCCCGGTCGACCCGCAGGCGCTGTTTAATGCGTTGCGTCATCACGCCATCGACGCCTATACTCGCTGCGCTTCTACCGGTAATGAGCGGCCCGAGCTCCTTCGCAGGGTAAGCTGTTACTCCGATGGGCCGTCGAGCCTGCAACCTCCCCTTCTGCTCGGATTTGCGCAACACGGCAAATCGCGCCGGTCGGCTGTTTGCGCCTTCATACGGCTCACTTCGGGGCTGAGCCCGAACCCCTCGGGGTTCGACCGCTGGCTCCACGTTAAGCCCGCAGTCGGAGACACAGCATCCCCGGCTTCGGAGACCTCATTGCGGGCACGCCCGCACTCAACGTTTCCTGATTAGAGGTAGGACGAACATGAATAAAACGATCAAGTTTGCAGGTCTTGCAGCCGTTGTCGCTCTGGCTGGCGCTTCCTTCTCGGCCAGCGCGTGGTGGGGCGGCCCGGGCTACGGCGGTCCGGGTGGTTACGGCGGTGGCCCCGGCTACGGCAGCGGCATGATGGACAACTTCGGCGACATGTTCGGTGACGGCACCGGCGACTTCAACATGAACATGAGCGGAAGCGGCCGCAGCTACGGACGTGGTCAGGGCCGTGGCTACGGTCGCGGTTACGGTTATGGCGACGGGTACGGCTACGGCGCTCCTTACGGCTATGGTGCCCCCTACGGCGCGCCCGGCTATGGCGCCCCTTACGGTGCGCCCGGCTACGGTGCTCCTTACGGCGGCGCAATGCCTGCCCCGATGGCGCCCCCGGCTGCTCCTGCTCAATAAGGATGATCTAGTCGCCTAGGGGCTTCGGCACAGACCGAGCCCCGAGTCGATTCGGATACAGGGACGTATCCAACCCACCTTCCGCACGGCCCGCCCCACGCCCGCTCGACGTTCTCGACCGATGTGCGCTCCAAACATCCCTCGCTCTCCGGCATTGCTCCGCCGCCGCTTCGATCCGACAGCGCACGCACCGCCCGCTCGATGTCCCTTTCTTACTCATCATCCTGATCTGCTCTCCACATTGCCTGCATTTATGGTGATAATTGAGAAACACCGGGTCCGTTCGGAGATCCGGGCACATCACGGCGAGGCTCGGCATGGCTGAAAAGCATCTGTATCTGTCCTTGATCCCGCAGGCCCTGATCGCGTCGATGCTCGAGCCGGAGGCATTCGGCAGCTACTACGCGGTCGGCTCCAAGGCCCATGTCAAAGGCGAGGCGATCTTTTTCGAGGTCGATCCCGCATTCCGCTCCGACGACTTCCCGTTTCATCTGATGGACGAGCGGTGCATCACCCAGCCCGACGGTGCCCCGAAGCGCTCGGTCTATCTCTCGATCTACCGTGTCTTGTCGCGTATCCCGGTCTCCGCACTCGGCAACCTCTATCTGGTGACGAACGACGGCAAGACACTCGAGCTGTCGCGCTCGGTTTATCTCCCGGAGCCCGGCGGCCGCCTGCATCTCTATCAAGAGTTCTGTCCCATCACACCGATGGTCGCCAGCCGTTCGGATCCGCACGATTTCTGCAACGCCATCACGGATCCGTCACACACCGTTCACGTCCCTCGCCTGGTTTTCTCCGAGCTTCGCCTCGGCGCGCTTGCGATCGATCCCGAGAACGGTGCGGCCGACGATCTACCCTATTCGAACCTCGCACATCTACGCGATGTGCTCTACGAACTCAAGTACAACGACACCAAGCCGAGCAAGCTGGTGCTCAAGCAGGTCAAGGAGGGCGTGCTCTACCGCATGGTTCAAGGTGGCTTCTATGTCGGCGACCAGACCGACTTTGCCTTCTACCGCTTTCCGAATCTCGAGGAGCTGGAGAATCGGCATCGGGGCTGGTGGCGCTCTGCAGTGGTGACTGCGCTCGAGTGATCCGCGGTCCTGGATTCTTCTGAGTCTCGGACTCGGATCCTGCCCGACGCATCTCCTGCGGCGGGTTTTTTTGGCCTCCCACGTCCATTGGAATACCCATGAACGAGCCTGTCTTTTGGATCGCACCGATCGCCGTGCTGTTGGCGATGATCTATGCCCGGAAGTTTTTCAAGGAGATGCTCCGGCAGGACCAGGGAACCGCGTTGATGCAGGAGATCGGCGACCATGTGCGCCACGGCGCCATGGCCTATCTGCGCCAGCAGTACAAGGTCATGTTCTTGGTGTTTGCGGCCGTGACCATCGTCTTCGGCGTCCTCGCTTACTACTACCATGTTCAAAACCCCTGGCTGCCCTTTACCTTCGTCTTCGGAGGCTTTTTCTCGGCGCTCGCGGGCTATTTCGGCATGCAGACTGCAACCCGTGCCTCCACGCGTACGGCGGCGGCCGCCCGGACATCGCTCCCGGAGGCGTTGAAGATCGCGTTCCGAAGCGGTGCCGTCATGGGATTGGTGGTCGTCGGGCTCGGGCTCGGCAACATCGTAGTCTGGTTCATCCTGGCCGACCTGCTGATCCCCCACAGCGCAGCCGGTGAAGGGGTCCGCATGGTGTTGGTCACCACGACCATCCTGACATTCGGCGTGGGTGCTTCGATGCAGGCCATGTTCGCGCGTGTCGGCGGCGGTATCTTTACCAAGGCCGCGGACGTAGGTGCCGATCTGGTCGGTAAGGTCGAGTCCGGCATCCCGGAGGACGACCCACGCAATCCGGCCGTGATCGCGGATAACGTCGGGGATAACGTTGGTGACGTCGCCGGCATGGGTGCAGACCTTTTCGAGTCCTACTGTGGCTCGATCCTCGCGGCCTCTGCGCTCGGTGCGGCCGCCTATGTCCTAGACCCCACGCTTCAGATGAAGGCCGTGGTGGCCCCCATCGCCATTGCCGGCATCGGTATCCTGCTGTCGATCGTCGGGGTCTATCTGGTCAAGACCGAAGAGGGCGCGACCCAAAAGGATCTGCTCGGGTCACTCTCGCGCGGCATCAACGCCAGTGCGCTCATGATTGTGGTGGCCTCCGCCGGGTTGCTGCTGTTGCTCGGCATCCCGAACGTCTGGGGGATCTGGGGCGCCGTGGTGACCGGCCTGGTCACGGGTATCATCGTCGGTCGCTCGACCGAGTATTCCACCTCTCCCAGCTATGGGCCAACCCGGCTCATCGCCGCCCAAGCCGAAGGCGGCCCGGCAACCCTTATCATCGCAGGCGTCGGCGTGGGTATGCTGTCGACCGCGATTCCGGTCCTGGCGGTCGGCGCCGGGACCCTGTTGGCCTTCCTCTTCGCGTCCGGTTTCGATCTGACCCAGATGAACCTGGGTCTCTATGGCGTGGCCATCGCGGCGGTCGGGATGCTCTCTACCCTGGGCATCACGCTCGCCAGCGATGCCTACGGTCCGATCGCGGATAATGCCGGCGGCAACGCCGAAATGAGCGGGATGGGCGCCGAGGTGCGGGCGCGCACCGATGCACTGGATTCACTGGGCAACACCACGGCGGCGACCGGCAAGGGGTTTGCGATCGGTTCCGCAGCCTTGACCGCACTCGCGCTCATCGCCTCCTATATCGAGGTGATCCGCATCGAGTTGGTGAATATGGGGCAGACGGTCTTGACGCTCGGCAACGGCGCGACGGTTGCGACGGCTCAGGCGACCCTGACCGATTTCATGACCTTCTTCAACGTGACCTTGCTCAACCCGACCGTTCTCGTGGGCCTGCTGATCGGCTCGATGGTCGCCTTTGTCTTCAGCGGCTTGACGGTGCAGGCGGTCGGGCGCGCGGCCATCATGATGGTGGAAGAGGTGCGCCGGCAGTTTCGCGAAGATCCGGGCATCCTTCAGGGGACCTCGCAGCCGGACTATGAGCGCTGTGTCGCCATCTCCACCGTCGGAGCGCAGCGCGAGATGGTGCTGCCGGCCCTCCTGGCGGTCATCGCGCCTGTCGTGGTGGGCCTGTTGCTGGGTGTCGCAGGCGTGATCGGTCTGCTGATGGGCGGTCTTGCGAGCGGCTTCGTGCTCGCGGTCTTTCTCTCGAACGCCGGCGGCGCCTGGGACAACG
>NZ_DIUM01000029.1:38879-39261 GCF_002423035.1 Thiocapsa sp. UBA6158 | reverse complement strand
AGGATCTCGCGCAGCTCATCCACGATCTGAAAAACGTCAATCCGAAGGCCCGCATCTCGGTCAAGCTGGTCTCCGAGGTCGGTGTCGGAACGGTGGCCGCGGGCGTCTCCAAGGCCCATGCAGACCACGTCACCATCGCCGGCTACGACGGAGGCACGGGCGCCAGCCCGCTGACCTCCATCAAGCACGCGGGATCGCCTTGGGAGATCGGTCTGGCCGAGACCCATCAGACCCTGGTGCTCAACCGGTTGCGCGGGCGTATCGCGGTTCAGGTCGACGGCGGCATGCGCACCGGACGGGACGTGGTGATCGGTGCCTTGCTCGGGGCCGACGAGTTCGGGTTCGCAACCGCGCCCTTGATCGTCGAGGGCTGCATCATGAT
>NZ_DIUM01000029.1:23805-38865 GCF_002423035.1 Thiocapsa sp. UBA6158 | reverse complement strand
TCTTCTTCGTCGCCGAAGAGGTCCGTCAGTTGATGGCCAAGCTCGGCTTCCGCACCGTAAACGAGATGATCGGTCATTCCGAGCGGCTCGAGATGCGGCGTGCGATCTCGCACTGGAAGGCCCGCGGTCTTGATTTCTCGCGTCTGCTGGCGCGCCCGGATGTCGGTTCGGACGTGGCGATCTACAACAGCGAGAGCCAGGACCACGGGGTCGAGAAGGCGCTCGATCACCAGCTGATCCGGCAGGCCGGGCCGGCGCTCGAACGCCGCGAGCCCGTGCGGATCCAGACCGAGGTCAGGAACTACAACCGCTGTTTCGGTGCCATGCTGTCGGGCCGGGTCGCCGAGCGCTTCGGACATGCCGGCTTGCCCGAGGACACCATCTACATCAAGGCCAAGGGCACGGGGGGGCAGTCCTTCGGCGCCTGGGTGGCCGCGGGCGTCACGATCGAGCTCGAGGGCGAGGCCAACGACTATGTCGGCAAGGGCCTTTCGGGCGGACGGCTCATCATCTATCCTCCGGCCGATTCCGCAATCGAGCGCGCCGAAGACAACATCATCGTCGGTAATACCGTTCTGTATGGCGCGATCAACGGCGAATGCTACTTCCGGGGCGTAGCGGGCGAGCGCTTCTGCGTGCGCAACTCGGGCGCCATCGCCGTGGTCGAGGGTGTCGGTGATCACGGCTGCGAGTACATGACGGGCGGTATCGCCGTCGTGCTGGGTCCGACCGGGCGAAACTTCGCGGCGGGGATGTCCGGCGGTGTCGCCTACGTCCTGGACGAGGACGGCACCTTTGCCGACCGCTGCAATCTGGCGATGGTCGAACTCGAGCCGATCGCGCGTGAGGACGACCTCCTCGAGGCGCTCGACCACCAGGGCGGCGACCTCGAGACGCACGGCCTCGTGGATCTGAGTCAGGACATGAGCCGTTATGATGCCGCCCGGCTCAAGCGGCTCGTCGTGAACCATCTGCACTACACCAATTCGGACGTGGCGCGCCGGATCCTCGACGATTGGGAGAGCTACCAAACGCGGTTCGTCAAGGTCATGCCGGTCGACTATCGCCGGGCGCTCGAAACCATGCAGACGCGCCAAAGCCGTCCGCCACAGACGATCAAGCAGTCGAAGGGGATTGTGGATCATGGGTAAGCCGACCGGATTCATCGAGTTCGACCGGCGCGACCGGCGCTATCAGCCGGCCGCCGATCGCGTCGTCCATTACAGCGAGTTCGTGATCCCGATGGCGGATCGCGAGGTCAGCGAGCAAGGTGCACGCTGCATGGATTGCGGTATTCCCTTTTGTCACCGGGGTTGCCCGGTCGACAATCTCATCCCGGACTGGAACGACTTGGTCTATCGGGGTGACTGGCAGGCCGCGATCGATGTCCTGCACTCGACGAATAACTTTCCGGAATTCACCGGGCGCATCTGTCCCGCACCCTGCGAGGCCGCCTGCACGCTGAATCTGAACGACACGCCGGTGGCCATCAAGACAATCGAATGCGCCATCGTCGACAAGGCCTGGCAGGAAGGCTGGATCAAGCCGCTGGTTCCGGAGAGGCGCACCGGCAAGCGTGTCGCCGTGGTCGGCTCCGGCCCCGCCGGTCTGGCAACCGCCCAACAGCTTGCGCGTGCGGGGCACCAGGTTCACCTGTTCGAGAAGGCGGATCGCATCGGCGGCTTGTTGCGCTACGGCATCCCCGATTTCAAGCTGAGCAAATCGCTGATCGACCGTCGGATGGCGCAGATGCGGACCGAAGGCGTCGAATTTCACACCAACGCCCATATCGGTGTGGATATCCCGGTCGCCCGTTTGCGCGAGGAGTACGACGCCGTGGTCCTCGCCGGCGGGTCGGAGAAGCCTCGTGATCTCGAGGTGCCCGGGCGGGAGTTGTCGGGGATCCATTTCGCAATGGACTTCCTGACGCGCAACAGCAAGCGCGTGCAGGGCTCGTACGTCCCCGAGGACGACTTCATCAGCGCGCACGGCAAACATGTCGTCGTGATCGGGGGCGGGGATACCGGCTCGGACTGTATCGGGACATCCAATCGACACGGTGCGAAATCCGTCACCCAGATCGAGATCCTGGACAAACCACCGGAGAAGGAAGACAAGGGGCTGACCTGGCCGGATTGGCCGAACCGATTGCGGACCTCGAGTTCCCAGGAAGAGGGCTGCGAGCGGCTGTGGAATGTGGCATCCAAGGCGTTTGTCGGCGACGAGAACGGCCGCGTGAAGGCGTTGCGCTTCGAGTTGGTTCGCTGGGAGCGCACCGACGGAGGTCGCTGGCAGATGCAGACGGTCCCGGACAGCATCGGCGAGCTCAAGGCAGATCTGGTGCTCTTGGCCATGGGTTTCGTGCATCCGGTTCACGAAGGCATGATCGCCGAGCTTCGCGAGAACGCGGGCCTCGAGCTGGACCCGCGCGGCAACATCAAGGGTGCCACGGACGGACCTGGCGCCTATCGCACCTCGGTCGACGGCGTCTTCTGTGCCGGGGACATGCGACGCGGTCAGTCCCTCGTGGTGTGGGCCATCCGCGAAGGTCGTCAATGCGCGAGGGCGGTGGATGAGTGGTTGATGGGCCGCTCCGATCTGGCGCGTTGAGCCGGGTCGGGACGCTTCGTGCGCTGCTTGGGGTGTCTTCGCGTCGCCTCGGCGGCGCCGGATTCCGCAGGCGGCGTTGCCGAGTCGGTCGAGCGTTCCGACATAGACTGTATTTTCTGCATCGCGGCACGGCGCGCATCCAGTCGGGCTGCGCTGCGTCGGGTCATGAAGGTCTCATCGAATCGAGAGGTCGGGATTAGAGATGGATCGTCAGCAAGCCGCCCATTTCATGCTCGATTGCCTGCGCAAGATGATGGCCAAGAAGGGTTCCGACCTCTTCATCTCCGCAGGTTTTCCGCCGGCCTGTAAGATCGACGGGCGCATGACGCCCATCAGCGAGCAAGCCTTGACCTCCGCCCAGACGAACGTGCTGGTGCGCTCCATCATGAACGACCGGCAGATCCGCGACTTCGACGCCACGAAGGAGTGCAACTTCGCGATCAGTCCGCAGTCGATCGGTCGGTTTCGGGTCAACGCCTTTATCCAGCAAGGCCATTGCGGTGCGGTCCTGCGTACCATCAACGCGAAGATCCCTGAGCTCGACAGACTCGCACTTCCCCCGGTGTTGAAGGACATCGTGATGGGCGAGCGCGGTCTGGTGTTGGTCGTCGGCGGCACGGGCTCCGGAAAATCGACGTCGCTCGCGGCCATGTTGGGTCATCGCAACGAACACAGCTACGGCCACATCATCACGATCGAGGATCCGGTGGAGTACGTCCATCCGCACCGTCATTGCCTCATCACCCAGCGCGAGGTCGGCGTCGATACCGAAAGTTGGGAAATCGCGCTGATGAATACGCTGCGCCAGGCACCGGACGTCATCTTGATCGGCGAGATCCGCAGCCGAGAGACCATGGAGTATGCCATCAACTTCTCCGAGACCGGCCATCTCTGCCTGTCCACGCTCCATGCCAACAACGCCAACCAAGCCCTCGACCGCATCATCAATCTGTTTCCCGAGGAGCGGCGTGCTCAGCTGCTGATGGATCTATCCCTCAATCTCAAGGCGGTGATCTCGCAACGTCTGCTGCCCTGCACGGATGGTGGTCGCATTGCCGCGGTCGAGGTCTTGATCAATTCGCCATTGATTCAGGATCTGATCTTCAAGGGTGATGTCGGGTCCATCAAGGCCATCATGAAGCGCTCGCGCGAACAGGGCATGCAGACCTTCGACATGTCGCTCTTCGATCTTTACGAAGCCGGTAAAATCAGCTACGAGGATGCGCTGCGCTGCGCCGATTCCATGAACGAGCTGCGCTTGGCGATCAAGTTGGAGGGCCACGAAGCCCACGGCAGGGATCCCTTTGCCGAGACCGACGGTTTGAGCATCCTCGGGGACGGCGATGATGATTCGTTCGAGTCGACCCTATTCAGCGAGACCCTGACGAATTCCACCATGATCGACGCACTGCCCGGACCGGACCGCGGTCGAAAACCTTAGCGCCGCAATGGACATCAAGCCTTATCTCGAGATGATGATTCGACACAAGGCGTCGGATCTCTTCTTCGTGCCCGGGGCTCCGGCCAAGATCAAGATCGAAGGGGTAATCCGCTCGATCGGCGAGACCCCTTTGACGCCGGCCTTTTGTCGGGAGGCGATTGCCTCGCTGCTCGACGGGGACCAGGAGCGGGAGCTCGCGGAGTCGCTCGAGCTGGATTTCGCCGTCGCCTTGGAGGATCGTGGACGCTTCCGGGTCAACGCCTATCATCAGCGCGGGCACCGGGCGATGGTCCTGCGTTACATCCGCAGCAGTATCCCGACCCTGGAGGAGCTGGACCTACCCCCGGTGTTGAGCCAATTGGTGATGCACAAGCGGGGGATCATCCTCATGGTCGGCGCGACGGGATCCGGCAAGTCCACGACACTCGCCGCGATGATCGGCCATCGCAATCGCACCGCGCCGGGCCACATCATCACCATCGAGGACCCGATCGAGTTCGTGCATCCGCACCGGCAGTGCATCGTCAGCCAGCGCGAGCTCGGGCTGGATACCCTGGACTACCGTCGGGCGCTGAAGAGCGCCCTGCGCGAGGCTCCGGATGTCATCCTGATCGGCGAGATCCGGACTCGCGACACCATGGAGGCGGCGATCGAGCTGGCCGGGACAGGTCATTTGGCCATCTCGACCCTGCATGCCAACAATGCCTATCAGGCGATGGAACGGATCATCAACATGTTCCCGCAGGAGATGCACAAGACGCTCTTTACCGATCTCTCGGCCTACATGCGCGCCATCGTGTCGCAGCGCCTGGTTCGAACCACTACGGGAGCGCGCTGTGCGGCCATCGAGATCTTGGTCAACACGCCGCACATCGCAGATCTCATTCGAGATGGGCATCTCGAGGCAATCGGGGAAGCGATGCAGGGACATGGCGAGGAGGGGACAACCACCTTCGACGAGGCGCTTTTGAAGCTTTACCACAAGGGCGCCATCACGTTGGAAGAGGCGCTCGCCAACGCCGACTCGGCCCCGAACCTCGAGGCCAAGATCAACTTCGGATGATGCCGGCGCTGGCGATCGGGAGCGGAGCCGATCAGAACTTCATCTGAAGCCCCCGGACCTTGTTGCGGAAGTCGCGCGTGACCGTCTCGGCGTCCTGGTCGCTCGCGATGACCTTCGGCGTCAAAACAACCACGAGCTCGGTCCTTCTCGATGCCTTGGAGCGCTGCCCGAAGAGTGGTCCGGCGAAGGGGAGGTTATAAAGCCCGGGGACGCCTTGATTGCCGTCGCTTCGCTCGTTTTGAATCAGGCCGCCGAGGACGACGGCTTGATTGGAGCGCACGGCAACCGAGCTGGTGATGTTCCGCGTGGAGAATGTCGGCGAATCGAGCTGCGAACCGCCGCTGCCGACCGCGTCGACCGTGCTCACCTCCTGCTCGATCTCCATCTGCACCAGACCGCCCGGGGTCACCCGCGGCTTGACCGACAGCATGACGCCGGTGGGTCGATACTCGATGGTGTTGACGACGCGATCGTTCGTGCCCAGACCCTGCTGTTGGGTGGTCGCGATCGGGACCTCTTTACCGACTTGGATCTTCGCGGTCTGATTGTCCAGGACCATCACGGACGGTGACGAGAGGACGTTGACCAGATTGTCCTGCGCTAAGGCGCTCAAGGTCGCGCGGATGGTATCGGGACGACTGATGACGGCCCAATTGAAGCCGGGGAAGCTCAAACCGACGCTGTTGGCGAGCGAGTCACCGGAGCCCAAGGTAAATTGGCTGCGCTGGTCCTTGGTCGCGAGTCCGAAGAGATTCCATTGGACCCCGTACCTGAGATTCCCCTCCAGGCTGATCTCCACGATGGTGGCCTCGACCAAGACCTGCAGCGGGAGGATATCAAGCTGCTTGAGTGCGTCGAGGATCTTCTTGTAGTCCCTCGGGCTCGACCTGACCATCAGCGAATTGTTGGTCGCGTCGGCGACGATACTGACGGCCGAGGACAGCTCGATCTCGCGCGAGGAACTGCGGCGCGGCGCCGACTGTCCACCGACGCCACCGCCGTCCGAGCCGCCTAAACCGCCGGAATTGTCGCCGGTCGAGCCGATCGAGGAGCCACCTAAACCGGGTGCGACGCCGCCGACAGCGGTCGTTCGCTGTGACCCTTCTCCGCCGAAGAGTTGGGAGAGGGTGTCGGCCAGATTCTCGGCGTCGCCGTGGCGTACCCGATAGACGAAGAGGCGCTCGGCGGCGTCGCCGGTCGCCTCGGCCATGTCGAGACGTTCGATCCAGTTGCTGGCCTGTTGGAGGTAACTGGCCTGGGGAGAGACCACGAGCACGGCGTTGGCGCTCTCGACCGGGACGAACCTGAAGACACCCTTGAGCGGATTGCTGCCTTCGTCCCCGAGGAGGGTTTGAAGCTGGGTCACGACCTCGTTGGCCTTGGCGTACTCCAGGACAAAGAAGCCGACAGAGAGACCCGCCATCCAATCGACGTCGAAGACGCGGATGGTGTCGAGCAGATTGCCCATGTCCGGACTGGTTCCGGCGATCACCACCAGGTTGCGGAGATTGTCGACGCGAATCACGCTTCCTTCGGGCGCCAGCGGCTGGAGGATATTGCTCATCTCCTCCGCGCCGATGTATTGCAGAGGCACGACCTGAACGCTGTAGCCTTCCGGAAGGGCGCGACCGGACTCGCCGAGCTGGGGGACCACGCGACCCTGAGCGGCATTCGCGAGCGGAACCACCTCGTAGGTGCCGCCCGAGTAGACGATGGCAGCGTTGTTCATGCGCAGGAGTGTTTCGAGGGTCGGGATCAGATGGTCGCGACGCAAGGGACGCCCGGTCTGCAGCGAGGTGACGCCCTGCACCGCGGGATGCAGGACATAGTTCACCTGCAGCAGATCGCCGAGGATCACCTTGACGACCTCGCGGATGTCTGTCCCGTCGAAGTTCAGCGTGACGTCGCCCGGGGTGGTGTCCACGCTGGGCGGTGAAATCTCGCGGACAAATGTCCCGGTGCCGCGCTGGAGTGACTCGACGGCGCGACCGCTCGCGCCCTCCTCGCCGAGGGCGATACTCGTTGCTTCGGTCGTGCCCGCCGAGACGCTGCCGCGGCCCCCGCCCTGCAGGGCGCGAGTTCCGTCATCTCCCGTGTCGTCGACTCGGACGGTCGGATCCCAGTAGGCGCGCTCGCACGCCGTGGAGACGACTGCAACGATCAAGAGGGCCATGAGTCGGGGCAGGTGACCGGCGAGCAACCGGGCACCGAAATGGCGCGATGGATCCATCGATATGGTGCTCGAATCGTCTCGGCTCGACAGGCCGATGCGGTGAGTGGTCCTGGGTGTCATTGGTCCGGGAAATCCGCGGGTTTAAGCACCCGGGGCGGACGCCGCGGGACCGGCGTCGGGGCAGCCGGGTTGGGTTTTTTTCCGTAATCGCGCAATATTAGCGCATCTTGCTCGCCTTGTCGCTCCAGCAGGATACGATCCGGGAGGATGGTCTGAACGGACCAGCCCTCCAGATCGTCGCCGATACGCAGGCGTCTGAGTTTCGGCGCGTTCGGATCCTGTATCCAGGCGGAGACCAGTGTCGGCGTGATGATGACCGCGCTCAGGTTCATCCCGTCGAGCGATGTTGCAACATCCGGCTCGGCGCTCGCCTGCGCGTCCGGATCGACCTCCTCTTCCGGTCGACGTTGGGGACGAAACAGCGGACGGTCGGTCACGCTCGCGTAGGCGTCCTTTGGTTCGGGTGACGGCAATTGCGCCGCGGCGTCCGGTTCGCTGCCGACAGGAGCACTCGATCCTGTCGTGGATGGCGTATCGAGGCCTGAGCGCGAGGGTCCGGGCGGCCAATCCTTCCATTGCAGACCAAGCACCAGGATCAGGGCGAGCACGAGTAATCCGGGGAGCCACTTGATCAAGTGTCGCCTCCGAGGGTAAATCCGAAGATGTCGAGACGCACCGTCAGCTCCCCTGCCGGATTGACGGGCGGGCGACGAATGGCGCGGCCACGCGGATCCGCAGCAGGTTGTTGGGGGCGTGCCGAGGAGCGCACCGAGACCTGATCGACGAACAGAAAAGGCCGCGCCTGCTCGAGATTGTAGATGACGTCCAGGAGGGTTTCGGTCGACCCTTGGATCTGGGTGCGCACCCGCACCCGGGGGGGACTCTCCTCCGGCGGCCCGGGCAGGATCTGGGTACTGATCAGACGGCCGTTGGCGGCGGTGACGATATCCTGGACCTGGCGCTGCAACTCCGCTCCAGCCAAAGCGGGTGTGGGTGCATCGAAGTAGAACGCCTTGAAGCTCTCGTTCGAGCGGACCCGCTCGAGCTCGGCACGCAGCTCGGGCAGGGTGCCGATCATCCGCCGATAGCGCACGAGCTGGTCCTCGCTGTCGGCGATCCGTGCGGAAAGACCGCTCATCTCGCTGCTCCAGGCCACGGCCAGACCGCCGATCACCAGAAGCGGGACCGACACGAGCATGACCCATGCGATGACGCAGACGACCTCGGGACGCGATGGGGACTTCATTCTTCCCTCGCACGGGTGAACCGCAGTGAGATATTGAATCGCTCCTTGCCGGTCTGCGGGACCTGGGTCACGGGCGATCGAAACGACACTCCGTCGATGCCGGGTGCCTGCTCAAGCAGAGCGATCAAGGCGGTGGCTTGTCCGGATTCACCTCTCAGCTCGACCTGCCCGTTATTGTAGTCGAGGGTCTGAATCCAGGTGTCGTCCGGAATACGGTCGCTCAACTCGCGCAACAGGACGAGGATGTTCGGCTCGTCGCGTTTCTGCCGGAGTACCTCTGTACTGCCCAAGCGCGCCCGCTCGAGCTCCTGGCGCAGATCGTCGACCGCGACCGCCTCGACGCGTGCCCGCTGCACCTCGACATCGAGCGCGCCCGCAGTCCGCTTCTGCTGCCACAGCGGCCCGAGTAGAGCGACCGCGCAGAGCAGCACCACCGCTGTCCAGAGCAGCTTCTCGGCACTGAAGAGGTTCAGACTAAGCTTCGGGCGTTCTGCCGCCGGCAAAAGGTTGGCCGAGGGCCAGGCCCCTTCCCAAGCGATCCGATCGATCGGTGCCCCCGCATCACGCATGCGCTGAACCCACGCCGAGGCAAGATCACGGCGGCATAAGGCGAGCTCGACCCGCAGGCGCGGGGCACCTTTCGGGCCCGGCTTGGCGATGAAATCGTAGAGGACGTCGCCGGGTTGGAACGGCGAGAGGCGATCGAGCTCGTAGCGAATCACCTGAGGAAGATTGGCACGCACCTGCGACGGCAAGGAAACGCTGCGGGTCAGGATGTCTTCGCGCGGAATCATCAAGACCCGCATCAGGGAGCGCTCATGTCCGGATCGTGCGATCTCGGGCATCGGAATGGCGGCATCAAGCCCGAGCTCCCCGATCGGCTCTCGATCCTCGCCGGTCATCAGGAACAGATGCGCGGTCGATGCTGCGGGCTCGATAATCAAACGACGGTCGCGACGCGCGAGAAATCGTCGAACAGGGATGGGCAGACAGACCGCGAGCGAGCGCCGGACGATGCGGTAGATATCGTCGAGTTCCGCCGCCGGGCCGCTCGGGAGCTGCCCGAGGAGTTTGAGTCGATCGCTGAGTGACATGAGTGCCAGTCGGAATGGGGTTGTCGATCCGTGTCGGCTGTCGCGTGCCTGCGCTCGCGCTCAGCCGACCCCTTGAGTGTAAGTCCTCCCGTCGCCGCGACGCCAGTCAACCGGCATCGGCTTCGACGTCGATCGGTGCCGGCGGCGCAGCGGGCAGACCGAAACGGCGCCAACGCACCTGATAGGGCGGTTGTTCTCCGGGTGTGGACTCGATCAGCGCCTCCATCCTGCGTCCGCCGGCGCCCGCACCGGCTTCCGCGACCTCGATTCGGTAGAGCGGTCCTGCACGGTCCACGGCCCGAGGTCCGCTGCTGTCTTCGAACAGAGGCGAATCGCGCTGGACAACGCGCAGCTGTGCTTCTTCAAACGGGATCCCCTGGGTCGCGGCGATGGCCGCCGCGGAGGCGAAGCGCTCGTCGAATCCCGCGCCCTCGAGATCGACACTGAGCTCCGGGGCCAAGCGCGCGTAGATCTCGGGTGTCATCCCGAGGACCTGCATCAGCTCCTCGACGGCAACGAAGGGCGCATCCTTCGCCCCGAGGGTCAAGCCGGCATCGCGATAGTCGCGATCCTCCGCACCGTTCAGAAGCGACAGATCGTCCTCGTCACGCCAATCCGCGATCGCAGCGGCGAGCGACGTCGCCGGATCCTCCTCCATGCCGAGCGTCCCCAGGAGTGCCGAGAGCAGCTCCGGCGGCGCCTGATTCAGATCGATGCGCGATCCCTCGTTGAAGACCCGGATAGAGAGGTCGACCCCGCCGAACCGCCAAGGTACGGCGACGCCGTTGGGCAACCAAACGGACACGTCCGGGTCGGTCGCATCGGGCGGCGGCATCGCAAAGACCAGGACCGTGAAGGCGATGGCGGCATCCGCGGCGGCCCGAAAGCGTGCGCCCGAGACATGATTGTCGCTCAGCGCCGTCTCGGTACGCTGCGCCGCGGTCAGGCCGACCGCCATGACGGTGAGCAGGGTCAGCACCCAGAGCACCAGGACCAAGGCGATGCCCCGCTGGCCCGAGGCGATTGGTTGCAACCCGTTCAAAAGACGCGCACCGGCAGGCTGACCAGCAAATCCGGCCAAGACTGCGCGGGCGTGGCCATACGGATTTGCAACAGGGTCGGCATGGTTGATTGTCCTACCCACTCCTCGCGCCAATCGGGCTCGACCTCCCCGTCGGCAGTGCCGAAATAGGCAATCTGAAACTCGGCAACACGATCCAGAAGCAGGGTTCGACCGAAGGCGCCCGCGGCTGCGTCCATGTCGAGCGGGGTCGAGTCCAGCGCGAAGCCCGAGTCGGCCTCCAGCGGCTCCCAGGTCGGGATCTCGTCGGTTCCCTCGAGCACCTCGGGATGAACCAGCCAGCGTGTCAGGACCAGGCTCACGTCTTGATCGATCGGGACAAGCTCCAGACGCAGGATGTAGAGTCCGGGCACGCCGACCTGCGAGGACAGCGGAGCGACAAACTCCAATCGCTCGCTGTCGCCGGCGAAGACGCTGATCATCTCGGCGTCGAGCGTCAAGGTCGTGGCCCGCGTCTGACTCAGGGTCGACATCAGAAAATCGCGCGCGACCCGCACCTCTGAGACCCGTTCGGAGACCGCGTCCACGCCTTCCCAGGCGCGTGATCCGAGGCTCAATCCGGAAAAGAGCATGAGCGTGATAAGGCTGACGATCGCGAGTGCGATGAGCAGCTCGATCAGGGTAAAGCCCCGGTCGTTGCGCACGCGACGTCGGACACTCATCCTCCTCGCCCAAGACGGCACCGGAGCAAAAACCGGGATCCGGCAAAGTTCCGTCTTCGCCGGGAGACCGGGCGAGTCAGTGGTGACAGATCCAAAATCAATAAGATGCATACCCCTAAACCGCGTCTGCTGCGACGACCGGAGACTGATGCGAGGCCGATCCCGGTCGAAAACGGCTCATAGACCGAGCGCGCTTCAGAACCGCTCGCCGAGGCGCAACGTGGAAAGCGTCAGGCGACGGACTTGGCTTCCATCCTGCCACAGCGCGGTGGCGTTGACGCGGTAGGGTGTGGCCGGCGGCTCGGCACCGAACTCCTCGCCCAAGGTGACCGGGAGGATGGTGATCTCCCAGGCGATGCCGCCCTCGCGGTCGCCCGAGACGGCGCCTTCCTCCAAGGGGATCGCCGTGCCGACCGCATTGAGTTTGGACTCGGCCAAGGAAGCGGCACGACTATACTGGGAGGACAACAGGGTGGTCCTCGAAGCTTGCGAAAAGATCTGCATCAGCACCCCGAGCGACACGGAGAGGATCGCGAAAGCGACCAACACCTCCAGCAGCGAAAAGCCGAACTGCCGTCTTCTTCGATGCCGTAAGGTCTTCACCGCGCGCTCCAAGGCGCCATACGGATGCGCCCCGTCAACCAAATGACACCGACCTGGTAACCGGAACCCTCGCTCGCCAGGATGATGCGGCCCCCGGTCGAGCTCCCGTCGGGAAAGAAACGAATCGCCCCGCGCTGTTCGCCGAGCATTTCGCGATCGGCGGCCTCGAGCGTGATATCGAGACGCTTGGGGAGCGTCAGGCTACGGTGCCCGGCCAGCTCCAGGCGGCGTTGTTCGACGTCCACGACCAAGGCGATCTCGGCGCCCTGACGGATGGCAAGCTCGCGCGCGAGGCGAAGGCTGCTGACCGTTCTGCGCGCGGCGGCCTTCATCTCCACACCCGGCATGGCCGCCGAGAAGAGCGGCGGTACGGCCGACATGGCCAAAGCGGCGATCGCCAGGACGACAAGCAGCTCCACGAGGGTGAAGCCGCGGCGCTCACGCCGGGCAGGAGGACTCAACAGCGTGTCCGCGCGAGACTGTGAGCTCGGGCGGTCGTCAATCCCAACTGCGAATGTCCGCATTCTCGCCGTCGCCACCCTCGCGGTTGTCCGCGCCGAGCGACCAGATATCGAAGGCTCCGTGCTCGCCCGGGAAACGGTACTGATAGTCGGAGCCCCAAGGGTCTTTCGGAACATCGCCTTTTCTCAGATAGGGACCGTTCCAACTCTGGATGTTGGCGGGGCGCTCCACGAGGGCCTGTAGCCCCTCGGACTGGGTTGGATAGCGGCCGACCTCCAATCGGTACATATCCAGCGTCGCGGCGAGGTTTTCGATCTGTAGCTTGGCCGTCTTGGTCTTGGACGAGCCGAGGAAGCTCATGACCTGGGGACCGACGAGCCCAGCCAGCAGGCCGAGGATCGCGAGGACCACGAGCAGCTCGACGAGCGTGAAACCGCGAAGGCGCCTTGATTGATTCAGGGATTGATTCGGGTGCATAACTAGGCTCGGATGGCTTTGAATGTCTATGGTAATTGTATGGGGCCGATGGTGCGGGACCAAGGCGATCCGCACGCGCGCAGGGTCAACGGCCGAACGCTTCAGAACACCAGCTCGTTGGCACCGAGAATGGCCATCAGGATCGAGATGATGATGCCCGCGACGACAACGCCGAGCCCGATGATGAGAATCGGCTCGAGCAACGTCAACATACTCTGGACGCTGTTGCGGGTCTCCCGATCGTAAATGCTCGCCACCTTCGCAAGCATCGCGTCCAGGCTGCCTGACTCCTCACCGACACGAATCATCTGCAGCGCGAGGTCCGGTAGGACCTCGAGACGTGCCAAGGGTCCGGCAAGACCTCGGCCGTGCTTGAGGTCATCCCCGGCCTCGTTGAGCAGACCCGAGAGCTTGCGGTTGGAGACCACCTCCTTGGCGAGCGTCAGCGCACTGAGTAGGGGTAGGCCGTTCTTCAGAAGGGTTGCCAGGGTATGACAGAGTCGCGCCGTCTCCATCTTCCAGATTAGATCACCGAAGAGCGGCACGCCCAAAACCTTGTGGTCGAAACGATCGCGGACGACCGGATCCTGAAACCAGCGCTCCAACACCACCGCGATCAAGGCGATACCGACCAGCATGACCCACCAATAGTTGCGGAACAGATCGCCGGTTGCGACCACGATCCGCGTCGGCAGCGGCAGGGCCTCGCCCATGTCGTCGAAGAGCACCGTAAATTGGGGTACGACGAACACCAGCAGCATGATGACCGATAAGGCCGCGACCACCAAGAGGATGGAGGGGTAGACCAGCGCGGAGGTGATCGTCTGGCGCAGCTCGGCCAGGCGCTCCAGATAATCGGCGAGCCGATTCAGGACCTGATCCAGCGCACCGCTGGCCTCGCCCGCCCGTACCATATTGATGTAGAGCCGCGGGAACTGCCCGTCCTGTAGCTCGAGCGCACTGGAGAAGGTCGCGCCGCCGCGCACCCGTTCCTGCAGGTCCGACAGGACCTGGACCAAGTGCTCCTCTTCGGTGAGATCAACCAGGATCTGGAGCGATCGGTCCAGGGTCATCCCGGCCTCGAGGAGCGTCGCCAGCTGGCGGGTCAGGATGCCGATCTCCTTTTGGTTGATGCGCCGACGCCGTGTCCGCACGAAGCGGGCGCGCAGACCCGCAGAGGAGCGTGTTTCGATCGGGATCAGCCCTTCGGACTGGAGCTGGCGCACCAGCGCGGCCTCGTCGACCGCCTCCTGCTCGCCCTCGACTGATTCACCGTCGAGCTTGACCGCCTTGTAGAAAAATTTCGGCACTTCAGTCCTCGGTTGAACCGCCTCGCGTGCGATATGCACCGGGTTCGGGTTGGATCGGCGTCGAGCGACTCAAGCGACGTCGCAAGGGACACGGTTCAGGGTCAGTCGAGGCTCGGCTCTTCGCCTGCCTCGGCAACACGCAGCACCTCCTCGATCGTCGTGCGACCGTCGAGCGCCTTGCGCAGGCCATCCAGGTACATGGTCTCCATCCCCTCGGCGACCGCGATGCGGCGGATCTCGGTCGCGGTCGCATGGTTCAACACCGCCTTGCGGATCTGATCGGTCATGAGCAGAACCTCGGTGATGACCAAGCGGCCGCGATAGCCGGTCCCGTTGCAGGCGTCGCAACCGACGGCGCGGTGCAGCTCGACATCATCGGGCGCCGCGCCGATGGCGGAAAAACGCACCGCCAGCTCCGGGATCGCCGGATAGGACTCCCGACAATGCGGGCACAGCTTGCGCACGAGGCGTTGGGCGAGGATCCCGTTGATCGTGGAGGTAAGCAGATAGTCCTCCACACCCATTTCAAGCAGGCGGGTCACCCCGCTGGCCGCATCGTTGGTGTGCAGGGTCGAGAGCACGACATGCCCGGTGAGGGCCGATTGGACGGCGATTCGGGCAGTCTCGAGGTCGCGCATCTCGCCGACCATGATCACGTCCGGGTCCTGGCGCACAATGGCGCGCAGAGCGCTGGCGAAGGTCATGCCGATCGCGCTCTTGACCTGGATCTGGTTGATCCCGGCCAGCTGGTACTCCACCGGATCCTCGACCGTGATGA
>NZ_DIUM01000029.1:0-23768 GCF_002423035.1 Thiocapsa sp. UBA6158 | reverse complement strand
AGCGTGGTGCTCTTGCCCGAGCCGGTCGGCCCGGTCACCAGAAGGATGCCGTAGGGTTTCTCGAGGATGAGCCTGAGGCGCTCGCGCGGAGAGCCATCGAAGCCGAGCGCGTCTAGGTCGAAGCGCACGCTTTCCTTGTCGAGCAAACGCATCACCACGCTCTCGCCGAACATGGTCGGAACGGTGGAGACACGTAGGTCCAGCTCGCGACCCTGGATCCGGATCGGGATGCGCCCGTCCTGAGGTAGGCGCCGCTCGGCGATGTTGAGCTTGGCCATGATCTTCACGCGCGAGATGACGGCGGCGGTCGAGCGCACCGGGGGTGCATCGACCTCCTTGAGGATCCCGTCGACGCGGTAACGCACCTTGAGCTGATCGGCGAAGGGCTCGATGTGGATATCCGATGCGCGCGATTCGAGCGCCTTTTGGATCAGCTGGTTGACCATCCGGATGACCGGGGCCTCGCTGGCCAGATCCTTGAGGTGCTCGATGTCCTCCTCGTCGAATTCGCCGAGCGCTCCTTCGGCGCTCTCCGGGGCCTCTTCGACCTTCTCGTAGAGGCGCTCCAGTGCCAGCTCGATCTCGCTCGGCAAGCCCACAAATGCCTTCACGGGCTTGCCCGCCGCCATCTGCATGGCCTCGACCGTGAAACGATCGATCGGATGGGCAAAAGCGATCTGGATGCCGTCCTCGTCCTCGAATAAGGGAAGCACCTTGGCGTCCTTGAGAAATCGCAGACTGAAGAGATCGTCGTGCACCGGCTCGGACGGGAAGGTGCTCGCGTCGGCCAGGGGCAGCGCGAGCACATCCGACATCGCCTGCGCCATGTCGCGCTCGGAGATGAGTCCCAGACGGACGAGCATCGGCAAGAGTGGGTCGCCGGCCTCGTCGGCGAGACGCCTCGCCCGCCCGAGATCGCCGGGCGAGAGTTTCCCGGATGCATGCAGGTGCGCGACGACGCGTCCTTCCGGAGGCGGCTCCGCAGAGTGGGAGACCGCATCCTCCGGGGTCGGATCGCCGTTGGCCGGCCGAGAGATGGCGGCGGCCGGAGAAACGGCGGAGTCGAGGGTTGCCGCGAACGTCTGCGACCCGGCGGACATGGCGTCGAGGTCATCACGCGTCGCGCTGATGCTCGGTGCTTCTTCGAGGACGGCGTCGTCATGCATCGGCATTCCTCCGGTCTTGGACGGCCTCGGACGGATCATTTGTTCGGCAATCATGAAGACTCCGTCGATGCGGTGCGCTCGACCAAGCGTACCTTCAGATGGATCAAGGCATAGATCATCGCCCAAGCCCCGATCAGCAGCCACTGCTCATGCGGTGGGAGATGCGGTGAGGCCACGGCGCAGGCGGCCGCGGCGGCCATGAGGGGATAGGCCCGCAACAAGGTTTGCCGATGGCTCCATCCCGCCAGAACCAATCGCTGATAGTGATGCGAGCGATGCGGCTCCCAGATGCGCTCGCGCCGCGCCAGACGGGCCAGCAGGGTCCAGGTTGCATCCAGGATGAAGGGCGAGAAGGCGAGCCAGGCGCTCCACAGCGGAAAGAGTCCGAGATGGGCGCCCCACAGCGAGAAGGCGGCCACGAACAACCCTAGACTCGACGAACCTGCATCACCCAGAAAGATCCGTGCCGGCGGAAAATTGCCAGTTAGAAACCCGGCGCTCGCGACGGCGACGCAAGCCGAAGCCAGCGCAAAGACGGACTCGCCTCCGGACCAGCCCAGGATCGCGAACGCAGAGAATCCGAAAAGCGCCATCCCTGCGGCGAAGCCGTCCATCCCGTCCATGAAGTTGTACAGATTGACGAGCCAGACGACATAAACGAGGGTCAGCACGACAGCGACCCATCCCGGAAAGACCAGGACCCATCCCGGCAGATCGAACAGTGTCCAGCACAGACCGCCGCTCATCAACAGCAGGGCGGCACCGACCTGGGCGACGAGCCTCAGACGACGCGAAACCTCCCCGAGGTCGTCGAGATAAGCGATGCCCGCGACCGGCAGCAAGGCTGCCGCGACCCAGCCCAGCTCGGGCGTAGAGGTCCCGAGAGCGGCCAGTACCAGAAGCGGTGCGCTCGAGCCGAGCAGAACGGCGAGGCCGCCGCTGCGCGGCACCGGCGTGCTGTGCAGCGAGCGCGCGTTGGGGTAGTCAAGCGGTCCGCGACCGGCAGCGCCGTGTGAGGCCAGCCAACGGGTTGCGGCGACACTCAACAAAAACGAGACGAGGGTTGCGGCAGCCGAGATCGACGTGTCGAGGGGCATGGTCCTTGATATCCTGGGCTCACGGGTATCCGGGCCGGCGGCTTCGGCCTCCCGTCAGAGGGTTCGGGCCAATCCGCGCTCGACCTGGTCGCGCGATTCGCGTCCGAGCAGAAGCTCGATCAGTTGCAAAGCGAAGTCCATCGCGGTGCCGGGGCCGCGCGAGGTCACGATCGTGCCGTCGACAACGACCGCGGCGTCGGTGAATTCAACCTTAGGATAGGCCGCGGGATCCACGGCTCCAGGGTAGACGGTCGCCGATCGCCCGTCGAGCAGTCCCGCACGCGCGAGGACCTTCGGCGCGGCGCAGATCGCCGCGGTAAAACGGCCCGCCGCGTACTGACTTCGAAGCAAAGCGATGATGCGAGGATCCTCCGCGAGATGGTCGGCGCCCGACAATCCGCCCGGCAAGACGATCATGTCGAAGGGCCGCTCCACGACATCCTCGAGTCTGGTGTCGGCGACCAGCAGGGTGCCCCGGCTCGCGGTCACCGGCCGGTTATCCAGCCCGGCCGTCACCACATCGAGCGCGGCACGGCGCAGCAGATCGATGATGGTCACGGCCTCGAGCTCTTCGCATCCCTGAGCGAGCGGGACGAGTACGCTGGGCATGTATCGACTCCGATATGGATCAAGGACGCCTCGGCGTGCGTCGCTCGAAGGTGCCGGCTAGGGATTGCCTATCCGACCCAAAATATTCAATCCTCTTAAAACGTTGAGCGCTTCAGCCAGTTGAAAATCTTCGGCGACAAGCGAACTCTTCGCGGCACTCTCCTCCGAGGCGTCCTCCGGGGCATTCTCCTCGAGGTGACGCGCCAGATCGGACTCCTTCAGATCCTGCACCCCGCTCGCCTCCAAGGGTTTGAACTCGCCGCGCTCGAGCTCGATGTCCGGGGTGATGCCCTGAGCCTGGATCGAACGCCCCGAAGGTGTGAAGTAACGGGCGGTCGTGAGCTTGAGCGCAGTCGTGTCGTCGATCGGCACGATGGTCTGGACCGAGCCCTTGCCGAACGTCTGGTTGCCCATGACGATCGCGCGTTTGTGGTCCTGCAGTGCACCGGCAACGATCTCGGACGCCGAGGCGCTGCCGCCGTTGACCAGGACGACGATCGGAGCACCGGACAGGATATCGTCGGGTCCGGCCTGGAACTGGAGCTTGCTGTCTTCCTGCCGACCCTCGGTGTAAACAATCAGACCGCCGGTCAGAAAGGCGTCGCTCACCCCGACTGCGCTGTTGAGCACGCCGCCGGGATTGTTGCGCAGATCGAGCACCAGACCCTTCAGCGTACCGTCGTTTTCGCCCTTGAGGGTGTCGACCGCCGCGAGCACGTCCTCGGTGGTACGCGATTGAAAATGCGAGACCCGAATGTAGCCGAAGCCGGGCGCGAGCGTGCGGCTGCGTACACTGGCAACCTGAATGACGGCCCGCTCGAGCGTGACGTCGAACGGAGGCTCGTCGCCTGAGCGCATGATGGTCAGCTCGATGACCGTGCCGGGCTCGCCCCGCATCAAGGTCACTGCATCGTTCAGGCTCATCCCCTTCACCGGCTTCTGGTCGATGCGCACGATGGTATCGCCGGTCTGAAGGCCGGCGCGTTGTGCGGGCGTATCGTCGATCGGCGCGATCACCTTCACAAAGCCGTCTTCCATTCCGACCTCGATCCCGAGACCGCCGAACTCGCCGCGTGTACCGACCTGGAGATCCTGGAACTCCTCGTTGTCGAGATAGGCCGAGTGCGGGTCGAGACCCGCGAGCATGCCACGGATCGCGCCCTCGAGGAGGAGCTCGTCCTGAACGCCCTCGACGTACTCTTCTTTGATGCGCCCGAAGACCTCGGCAAAGGTTCGCAGATCGCCGAGCGGGAGCTCGCTCGCCGTCTCGGCCGTCGTGGCCATGGTTTCGGGGATATCCGGGTTGTCGATCGTTTCGGCGAAGGCGCGATCACCCGGCGCTCCGGGCCAGGCGAGACAAAGCCCGAGAATCAAGGTCGAGGCAAAGGGTAGGCGTCGGGTCATGGCATACATCATGGCATCACGTCGGTTGGGGTCGACCCGCCGCTCGGCGGGGCCTGCATCGGTCGGCCGGACACATCCGATCCGCGATTGCGGAACGATGACTTAGCATCGCATGTTTTCGCTGCCTCCGTCAGGTTGATCCCGACGCTTGATTGCAGACGGCCTCGCCGAGGGAAGGCCCGGGTTGTGGACTGCGTTGTGCTTTGATCGGTTCCGTGCCGACGCGTTCCCGCAGCCCGTAAAGATCGCCTCGGCCCGCTCCGGAGAGATCACTGCCGAGCCGCTCCGCCGCACCAGCCCGAGGGATCCTGCGGCTTGCCGTTGTGACGGATTGCAAAGTAGAGCACGGGCTCGTCCCGACCGCCGCTGTCGCCACTCAGGGCGATGACCTCGCCGCTGGCTACCCACTCGCCGGTTTCCTTCAGAAGCGCCTCGTTGTGGCCATAGATCGACATGTAGCCCTCTCCGTGATCGATCACCAAGAGCAGCCCGAACCCACGCAGCCAATCGGCGTGGATCACCCGCCCGTCATGCACGGCGCGCACCTCTTCGCCTTGTCGCGCCGCCAGCAAAACGCCGTCCCAGCGCAGCTCGAAATCGGGTTTGAGCGTTCCGAACTCGGCAACGACCTCCCCGTGAAGCAGGGGCCATGACAAACGCCCTCGGCGCTCCGGAAACGGATCGCGCCGAATATCGAGCTCGGCACGGATCTGAGCACGCTGACGCAGGTGCTCGACCAAGAGCCGCAGCGCTTCGGCATCCTGTTCGAGGACCTCGAGATTCTCCGTTCGGCCGGCGATGCTGGCTTCCAATCGACTCAAGACCGCGGCGCGTTCTTCCCGCGCGGCCTCCAAGCGGAGCCGCGCCGCCTCTTGCCGGCGTGCGAGATCGATCAGGCGTTCCGCCTCCTGCTCGGCGTCGTGGGCCAAGCGCGTCAGCCGCTCGACGCGCGCCTGGATGGCGGTAATCCGACGGAGCTGTTCTCGGTTCAAGTACGCGAAATACGATAGGATACGGCTCGCTTGAGCGGTATCCTCTTGATTTAATAGAAGACGCAGCCGATCGGCCCGACCCATCACATAAGCGGTGCGCACCAGGTCCGCCCAGAGTGCAAGCTCCTGCTCGAGTGCCGCGTACTCCTCGAGATGACGCATCCGCAGCGCCTCCGCGACGCGGGTCTGCTCGGCAACAGCCTGCGCCAACTCTCTGCCGCTGACGGCCGCCTCGGCAACCTCGCGCTCCCGCACCTCGAGCTCCGCGATCAAGGCACGGCGGTCCGCGTGCTGCTCGATGAGCTCGCGACCGATCGACTCGACCTGCCGCTGAATCTCTTGAAGGTCCTTCGTGCGCGAATCCAAGGACTCCTCGGATGCCGTCTCCAGCGCGGCCGCCGGCGTCGTCACCAGGACGCATGCCAGCGCCAGGCGCGCCAAGCGGTGCGCGATCCAATCCAGCGCTCGGGGACGCTTGTGGTCGTGCAGCTTGCGGCGAAGCCGCTCGGGAGGTCCTGTTGCGACGGTCCTGGGCACGGCGGCAGTAAAGGGATCGTGGTGCGAATCGGTCGCCTGATTATACGCATCGTCGGAGGCCCGATCGGAAACACCCGAACGAACCGACAACCGAGCGCTCGGACCCTCGACCTTCGGCAGCGCGACCGCCGTCGTCGGGCAAGGCTCGGCGGCGGGGTCGATGCGCTTCGCACGCCGCCGGAAAGAGTTTATTATTGTATTGTTAATAATTGATGAGACAGGATCCGATGGTGAGCAATCTGAGCCAGCCTTCCCGCCCGGTCCTGAACGACCCGGTCGATGACCGCGACGCGATCAACCTGTTCGCGGACGATGCCGACATCGAGCGGGCCTCCCGATCGCTGAAAGCCATGTCGCACCCCTTGCGGCTAAAAATCCTCTGCACCCTGGGCGACCAGGAGGTCAGCGTCCAGGAGATCGTGGACCACGTCGGGACTTCGCAGAGCAACATCTCCCAACATCTGGCGATTCTGCGCGACAAGGGCATACTTGCCTCGCGCAAAGATGCCAACCGCGTGTACTACCGGGTGAGCGACGGAAGGACCCTCCAGCTGATCGGGATGATGCGCGAGGTCTTCTGCCAGCACACCCACTGAGTCGACGCACTCCGGGATGACGCCTGCGTCCCGTCTCCTTATAATCCAGTACCTTAATCAGTCCAAGGGCAGTCGCGGGCAACTGTTGCCCCGGTGCGCTCGACCAGAGGTCGAGGCGCCGGTTGCGGCGCTCCATAAGTCCTGCCCAATCAACGAGATCGCAGAGCGATGCTGTTAGACCAAATCATGGAGTTCGTCGGAAGCCACTGGTACCTCTTCGTGGCCTTGTTCGTCATCTTGGGCTTGCTGACCCACAACATCATCGTGGGCGGTAAAGGCAGCGTCGAGCCTTTGGCGGCCACCGAGATGATCAACCACCAGGACGCGGTCGTCATCGATGTTCGCCCGGCGGCCGATTTTGCAAAGGGCCACATCATCAATGCGATCAACGTCCCGATGAACGGGTTCAAGAACCAGATCGCCACGCTGACAAAACACAAGGCCAAGCCGATCATCATCAACTGCCGCTCCGGTGCTCAGTCGGCGATGGCCTGCAGCCAGCTGCGAAAGGAAGGATTCGAGCAGGTCTTCAACCTGCACGGCGGCATCATGGCCTGGGAAGCAGCAAGCCTCCCGCTCACCCGCAAGAAACGCTGAGCGGGATGCCGATTCCCGTTTAGGGATCGACCACGCCGGCACCGAACCACTCACCTGCCTTTCATCCAAACTTCGATCCAGTCTTCGATCAGGAATTACAACATGGCCGAGAACGCGCAAGGCAACGAGCCGCGCCCCCAAACTGAGCGACAGTTTTCCGTCCAGCGGGTCTACGTCAAAGACGCGTCATTTGAGTCTCCCAATTCACCGGACATCTTTCGCGGTGAGTGGAAGCCCACGCATGAGCTCAATGTCAGCACCAAGGTCAATCGGATCCAGGACGACCTTTTCGAGGTCGTGCTCTCCGTGACCGTCTCGGCACAGCTCGGGGACAAGACGGCCTTTATCGTCGAGGTCCAGCAAGCGGGCATCTTCGGCATCGTCGGTTTTGCCGAACAGGAAATGGGCGCCATGGTCGGTGCCTACTGTCCCAATCTGCTCTTTCCTTACGCCCGCGAGGTCGTCTCCGATCTCGTGTCCAAGGGCAGCTTCCCGCAGCTCGTTCTCCAGCATGTCAATTTCGACGCGCTTTTTGCGCAGCATCAACAGGAAGCGATGCAGCGCGCCAAGAGCGAGGCAGCCGAGCAGTCGAGCCAGCATTGAGCGCGATCATGCCGGCCGATTCCACGCAGGCCGTAATCGCGGTTCTGGGTGCCGGATCCTGGGGGACGGCTCTCGCCATCCTGCTGTGCCGAAATGGACACCGGGTGCGGCTGTGGGGTCACGAGATCGAGCAGATCGCCTCCTTGCGTCGCGACGGCGAGAACCGCCTTTTCCTGCCGGGGGTCCAGCTTCCCGAGGGCGTAACTTCGACTGCCTCGCTGGAGGAGGCGCTCGCCGGGGCGAGCGACTGCCTGATCGTGGTTCCGAGTCACGCGTTTCGGCGCGTGTCGGAACAGATCGCGCGGCAACTTCCTGCTGCGATGGGCGTGGCTTGGGCAACCAAGGGTCTCGATCCGGCAAGCGGGGAGCTGCTCCACACCGTCGCGCAGGAGAGCCTCGGCGCCCGCGCGCTCGCGGTGGTGTCCGGACCCAGCTTTGCTCAAGAGGTCGCGCACGGACTCCCGACCGCCGTGACGGTCGCCTCGGCCGATTCGTCGTTCGCCGAGCGGATTGCACGGCTTCTCCACGGGGAGCGGTTTCGCGCCTATACGAGCTCGGACATGGTCGGTGTCGAGGTCTGCGGAGCTGCCAAGAACGTGCTCGCGATTGCCACCGGGATCGCGGACGGTCTCGGGTTCGGTGCCAATACCCGCGCCGCGCTCATCACGCGAGGGCTTGCCGAGCTGATTCGGGTCGGCACCGCCTTGGGCGGTCGCAAGGAGACCTTCATGGGTCTCGCGGGCATCGGCGATTTAGTCCTGACCTGCACGGACAACCAGTCGCGGAATCGGCGGATGGGGCTTGCGCTCGCTGCAGGAGCGAGCTTGGCGGATGCACAGGCCAAGATCGGCCAAGAGGTCGAAGGTGTCGTGACCGCGCTTGCCATGCATCGGCTCGCCTCCCGATTAGGCATCGAGATGCCGATCAGCGAGCAGGTCTACCGCGTGCTCTACGAAGGCGTCTCGCCCGAAGGAGCAACCCGAGCCTTGCTTGAGCGCGAGCCGAAGGCGGAGTTCGGCTGAACCGCGTTCGGCGTGATCGGTAGCCTTGATCGATCGTGTCAGCCGCGCCCGCCCGGGACGCGGCTCACTCCCCCCGTGCGACAGCCCCATCGAACCCCGTTTGACGCCATGCCTCGAAAGCGACGACCGCAACGGCATTCGAGAGATTGAGGCTGCGATTGCCCGGACGCATCGGAATGTAAAGGCACCGATCGCTCGGGAGGGTGTCGAGCAAGGCTTGCGGTAGACCTCGTGTCTCCGGGCCGAAAACGAATGCGTCGCCGGCTTTGTAGTGCGGGCTCGTATAAGCGGTCGTGCCTCGGGTCGTAAGCGCGAAGAGGCGCTGTGGACGAATCGCTCCGAGACAGGTCTCCATAGACGGGTAGACTTCAACCTCGGCCCATTCCCGGTAGTCGAGCCCGGCACGCCGGAGCAGACGATCCTCCAGCACGAATCCGAGGGGCTCGATCAGATTGAGTCGCAGGCCGCTGTTGGCACAAAGGCGCATGACATTGCCGGTATTGGGCGGAATCTCGGGCTCGTAGAGGATGACATCGAACATTGCTGATCCAGGTGGGTCGGGCGTGGGCGAGCAGGTCGGTCGCGGTCGGAATCGATCGACCCACGAACAGGTTTGGCGGTTGACCGGGACATCTCGCTGCATGCTATATTAAGGTTTGTGAAACTTCTAACTCCGCCGCTCCAGGGCGGCCAAAAACCCTATGAGGACACCGACATGAGCGATATCGCCGCGCTGAAGAAGGAAAAGCAGGAGTTGATCGAGAAGATGCTCGGGATGCAGAAGCAGTTCATCGACTACGAGCATGAGCACGGGGTTTCGGGCAAGGATTACTGGGCGGCGACGGACGGCTTGCTCCTCAACTATCGGCAGGAATACCAGGACATGGCCAACCGCGTTGTCGACATTGCCCATGAGATCGTCGGCTCGGCGCGTAACTGATCAGATCCGCACGGCAGTGCTGGAGCCCGCGTCCGGAATGTCGGACGCGGCTCACATCGAAAAGGGTCTGCGCAAAACGCAGATCAGCGTAAGTGCTCGATGTATTTGGGTGTTTCGCGCATATCCAGTCTGATCGCCGTTCCCTGTGCGACAAACGGTTCCGCAACCCCCTCGAACTTCAGCACACACCGCGCATGTCCTCGACTCTCGAGCGGGATCGGGACCATATCGCGATAGGTGAAGATGTTTTCTTCGATATCGCCTCCTCCACAGACAAGCGGGCCGCTCGGAATCGTCGAGGTTTCCTCGACCCCGTCGATGACTAAGTCCCCTGCCTGCTGCCAACGCGTGCGTTCGCTCGAGCCCGTCATCGTCTTAACGAGATAGGCCCGCGAGAAACGTAGGCTCAGGCGTCCGCCCTCCAGATCGATCGACGAGATCTCCGAGCCCTTCAGGTCGATACTCATACTGTCCAAGTCATTCTCCGAATCTGTCATTCGCTACCAAGAGTGGATTCAGCGGAGCGATGACCGCTTGGCGTATCCTCGGTCCGCTTATCCGATTTGGGGGCTCCGTACCGAATCCTCATCCGCCGAGGGCTCCTCCGGGTCTGTCTCGATATCCAGTTGTAGCTCTTTGATCTTTCGGGTCAGGGTGTTGCGTCCCCAGCCGAGGAGTCGCGCGGCCTCTTGCCGACGCCCACCGGTATGCTCCAAGGCAGTCTGGATAAGGATTTGCTCGAACACCGGCATGGCCGTGTCAAGCAAGGCACCCTGGCCCTGTTTGAGGCTTTGTCGAACCCAGCGGCGAAACACGGTCTCCCACGGCTCGTCGCGAACCGGCTCGGAAAAGGAGGCGTTGAGCTCGGGCGGGAGATCCTCGGCGTGAATCTCTTTGCCCGAGGCCATGACCGTGACCCATCGGGCGGTGTTCTCGAGCTGGCGAACATTGCCGGGCCAGTCGAGCCGTTTCAGATACTCGATCGCGCTCGGCGCGAGTACCTTCGGCTCGCACGTCAGCTCCAAGGCCGCTTGGGCGAGGAAGTGCCGCATCAAGACGGGGACGTCTTCGCGCCGATTGCGCAGCGCGGGGAGATGAATCCGGATGACGTTGAGACGATGGAACAAGTCTTCGCGAAAACGGCCTTGCCGAACCAATTCTTCGAGGTTCTGGTGTGTCGCCGCGATGATCCGCACGTCCACCCGCGTCGGGGCAACGCCGCCGACACGATAGAACTCGCCATCGGCGAGGACCCGCAGGAGTCGGGTTTGAAGCTCGGCGGGCATATCGCCGATCTCGTCGAGGAACAAGGTCCCGCCGTCGGCTTGCTCGAATCGCCCTTCACGGCGACTTTGAGCCCCCGTGAATGAGCCGCGCTCATGGCCGAACAGCTCCGATTCCAGGAGATCTCTCGGGATTGCAGCCATGTTCAGGGCGATGAAGGGTCGATCGCTGCGCGGACTGTGGCGGTGCAGTGCGCGTGCGACCAACTCTTTCCCGGTTCCGGATTCTCCGTTGATCAGAACCGTGATGTTGGAGCGCGCAAGACGGCCGATTGCCCGAAAGACCTCCTGCATGGCCGGGGCCTCGCCGATGATATCCGGCGCTTTGGTCATCGGGATCTCTTCCGGGCGCTCCTCGCGACCGCGCCGACAAGCCCGGTTGACCTGTCCGACAGCCTCGTCGAGATCAAATGGTTTGGGCAGATATTCGAAGGCACCGCCATGAAAGGCAGACACCGCGCTGTCGAGATCGGAATGTGCGGTCATGATGATCACGGGCAGCCCGGGATAGCGGGCCGAGACCTGTCGCAGAAGATCCAACCCGTCGATTCCCGGCATGCGGATATCGGTCAGGATGACATCGGGCTGCTCGCGCTGGAGCGCCTCCATGACTCCGACCCCGTTGGAGAAACAGGTCACGTGCATCTCCGCCTTGCGCAATGCGCGCTCGAGCACCCAGCGGATGGACCTGTCGTCGTCGATGACCCAGACCTTGGGCTCGCGATTATTCATAGTCCGTCTCCAACGGCAGATAGACGTAAAACGTTGTCTCGCCAGGCCGACTCTCGCACTCGATGAGGCCTCCATGTTGATTGATGAGCTCTTGGGCAATGGGTAGGCCCAGCCCGGTACCGCCTTGATGACCAGAGACCATCGGAAAAAAGATTCGATCCTCGATCTCCTGCGGGATTCCGGGTCCGTCATCACGAATCTGCGCCTGCAGCACAAGTCGATGACGTCGGTTTCCGATCGTGAATTGACGCAGGACCCGAGTGCGCAGCTCGATGCGTCCAGTCACTCCGGCGGCGGCGGCGGCGTTGCGAGCCAGGTTCAGGAATGCCTGAATCAAGCGGTCCTGATCGGCCATGAAATCCGGGATACTCGGGTCATAGTCACGCTGCACGCGCGGCCCCGTCGGCGACTCCGCGAGGATAAGTCCACGGACATGCTCGAGGACATTGTGGATATTGACCGAGGCACGCCGCGGCAAGCGATTGGGGCCGACCATCCGGTTGACCAGGTCCTGGAGCCGGTCGGCCTCGTCGATGATGATTCGCGTGTATTCACGCAACCCAGGGTCGGGTAGCTCCTGTTCGAGCAACTGCGCGGCACCGCGCAGTCCGCCGAGCGGGTTCTTGATCTCGTGAGCTAAACCGCGGATCAGGGCCTGGGTTGCCTGGTGCTGAGAAAGCAGATGTTCCTCGCGGGTGATCCGAAGTTGGCGGTCGACCTGCGCGAGCTCGACGAGCACTTGATCCTGCGCATCGAAATGGTGCAGCGGCAAGACGGTGCAGTTCACCGTCTTGGTGCGCCCGTCGCCCGCAACGACATTGATCTCTCGCTCGGTAAAGGGGTGCCGTGAATCCAAGGCGGCTTTCAGACGCTCTTCAACCTGATGGTCGGGGCAGGGAAGGAGGTCCAGAGCATGGTGTCCGATCATGTGTCGCGCGCTGATCTCAAAGAGCATCTCGGCGGCGGGATTGAGGTAAAGGAGACGTAACTCCTTGTCGAATAGTAGGACAGCCGTGTTCAGGTGATCGAGAATCGTCCGCTCTAGGGCCGGCTTCGGGGCTGGCTGAATACTCATGATTACTCATCCGAACGGCTGACAAGCTCGCGCGTGACCGAGGGCGCACGCGAAGACGGAGGGTTTGGCGTCGACGATCGGGCTGCGAGAGGCTCTACGCAGGCGAACGGCGCGACACGCGGACTCGGGCCGGCATGTCGACACCGAGGACATGCGAAACTCATACCATCGCGGCGAGGGCCTGAGCCGATCGGGAAAGCCCGTGTAATAACTGGAGCTTAGGGTAAAACCCCCGGGGGAGCCGATTGACGCAGCTCGACAGCCAGCAACGGGGTCGAGGCGACGACGTTGCCGAGCGCATCGAGCACGCGCGCTTGAATGCGGTGCGCTTGGAAGCCGACGTCCTGAATCTGAAATCGTGTCGATCCCGCCTCGACTGCGACCTCGCGGTCGTCGAGTACGAGGTCAAGACGATGCCCGTCGAGCAACGGCGGCTCCAACAGCAGCTGGACTTCGAGTGTATCGATCGGCTGAATCAGGACAGCTCCCGTGGTCGGTACCAGGATATCGAAGGCCGCGTAGGGTCCGAGAAACGGCTCATACCCCGCAGCGGCCTCACCCTTCGGGGCGGAATCGCCGACTGGACCGGTATCGGGAACGATGCGCTGCGCCGCCGCATCCGGTGGTCGTCGATCCGAGAAATGGGTGCGTCCGTCGGTGTCGACCCAGCGAAAGATCTCCGCGCTAGACCCCTGGGGCGCAAATAGAACGAGGGCGACGAACAGGTGTTTGATCATGCCCGAAGAATAGTCGACCCGGATTTCGGGCTCAACCGGAAACGAAAGAGGCCCCTTACGGGGCCTCGTCGACACGCCCGAAAGGTGCTCGAGCTTAGAGACTGTAATACATGTCGAACTCGACCGGATGCGTGGTCATGCGGATGCGAGTGACCTCTCCCATCTTCAGAGCGATGTAGGCATCGATCAGATCGTCGGTGAAGACGCCGCCGGCGGTGAGGTATTCCCTGTCCTTGTCCAAGTATTCCAAGGCCATATCCAGCGAGTGGCAGACCGTCGGGATGGACTTGGCCTCTTCGCGCGGCAAATCGTAGAGATCCTTATCCATGGCATCGCCCGGATGGATTTTGTTCTGGATGCCGTCCAGACCCGCCATCATCATCGCGGCAAACGCCAGATAGGGGTTGCAGGTCGAATCGGGGAAACGGACCTCGATACGGCGGCCCTTGGGGCTGGCGACATAGGGAATTCGCACGGAGGCGGAGCGGTTGCGCGCCGAATAGGCGAGCATCACGGGGGCTTCGAAGCCGGGCACCAAACGCTTGTACGAGTTGGTGGAAGGGTTGGTCAAGGCGTTGAGAGAGCGGGCGTGCTTGATGATACCGCCGATGTAATAGAGTGCGGTGTCGGACAAGCCTGCGTACTTGTCGCCGGCGAAGATATTCTGGCCGTCTTTGCTCAGCGACTGATGCACATGCATGCCGCTGCCGTTGTCGCCGACCAACGGCTTGGGCATAAAGGTCGCCGTCTTGCCGTAGGCATGAGCGACGTTCTGAACGACATACTTGGTAATCTGGTTTTTGTCTGCGCGTGAAACAAGGGTATCGAACTGGGTGCCGATCTCGCATTGGCCCGCGGTTGCGACCTCATGGTGATGCACCTCGACCGGCACACCCATCTCTTCGAGCGTCAGACACATAGCTGCGCGAATATCGTTCAGCGAATCAACCGGCTGGACAGGGAAGTAGCCGCCTTTCGTGCTCGGGCGATGCCCCATATTGCCGTCGGCGAAGACACGCTCCGAGTTCCAGCCGGCCTCTTCGGAATCGATCTTGTAGAAGGCGCCGCTCATGTCCGCGCCCCAGCGCACATCGTCCAGAATAAAGAATTCGGGCTCCGGACCGAAGTACGCCGTATCGGCGATGCCCGTCGACTTCAGATAGGCTTCGGCGCGCTTGCCCAGGGAGCGCGGGTCGCGCTCGTACCCGGTCATGGTGTCGGGTTCCAGGATATCGCAGCGGATGATCAGGGTGTTCTCGTCCGTGAAGGGATCCATGACGGCGGTGGAGGGTTCCGGCATCAGGACCATGTCCGACGCCTCGATTCCCTTCCAACCCGCGATCGACGAGCCGTCGAACATCTTGCCGTCCCTGAAAAGGTCTTCGTCGACCACCCGCGCCGGCATCGAGACGTGTTGCTCTTTGCCGCGTGTGTCGGTGAAGCGAAGGTCGACGAACTTCACGTCGTTGTCCTTGATCATTTTGATCACGTCTGTCATTTGGGATTTCTCCGCTGCTGTGGGTTCGGGGGAAACATGGCCGGACGGCGGCATGGTCGTTCTGTCGGCATCGGGCGCATCGAGGCGGCTCGGAGCCTAGCAGGTCGCCCTTCAGGCTGCACGACTCGCGATGGGTCGGCGCGTCGCAGTGAGTCGGTCTGTTTGGATGTCCTCCGCGTCGAAGACGACACCGGGGACAACCGGCGCTGTCGATCACCTTGGGGCCGTCTAGCATCTACCGAGCCAAAACATCTTTGGGGGTCTCCCCCTGGCTGGATCGGTGCACAGCTATCGGTCCGAAGTGATCTCAATACGTTGTTTTGATAAGGAGATTTTAAGCGCGACAAGAGTCGCTGCTTGATCGCAGTCGCCCGAGACCAGACGCCGAGGACCGCGGGACAAGAGGTTCCGCCGCCTGCTCCGGCATGTTTGCACCTCAATGAGGCTCATCGGGTCACAATGCACCGAGATGGTGCATCTACTACCCGAACAGGATTCGTACATCGCGGAACACCGGATCGTCCGTGATCGCTGCGGCGAGTCGCTCGCGCAGCAAGACCGCATCCGCGCCCTGTCGCCGGCACGCGGCCAGCGGAAAATGGACCTCGATGTCGATCTGACCCCGGATGTAATGGAAGACGACCCGCTCACGCTCGTTCGCCTCCGGAATCGCCGACCAGAGCGAAGCGAGGCGGGCCATCGCTTCGGCCCTCAACGGAAGCCCGACCGGAGGAGGAAACCGATCGTCGTCTTCGGGATCGATATGCACGGTCACATCGGTGATCTCGTCGATCTCGCGCTTGAGTCGATGCTCCACCAAAAGGCTGATCATGTGCCCTTCGGAAACGCTGACGAGTGGATCGACCAGGACATGGACGTCGGCCGAGACCAGTCCGGCATAGCGGCGAGTCCGCAGCATGTGGATGTCACGCACGCCGCCGACCGATCGAATGGTCTCCTTGACCTCCTTCAGCCGCTCGGTTTCAAGCCCGGTATCGACCAGTTCGTTGATGGCCTCCCAGCCCAGCTCCCAACCGATCTTTGCGATCATGATCGCGACCACGACCGCCGCGATCGCGTCCAGATAGGCCAGGCCGGCCATGGTCCCGGCAATCCCGACCAGGACAACCACCGAAGACACGGCATCCGTTCGATGGTGCCAGGCATTGGCGCGCAGCAGATCCGACTTGACGCGCTTGGCATAGCCGAGCGTCCACCAGTAAAGCCATTCCTTGGCCAGGATCGATGCCAAGGCCGCGAGCAGTGTCAATGGCTCCGGCTGGAGTAAGGCTGCCGGCTGAAACAACCGCTCGATGGAATCCCAGGCAATGCCGACGGCCACGGCGATCAGCAGTAAACCCAGCAGAAGGGTTGCGACCGTTTCGTACCGGGCGTGCCCATATGGATGATCGTGATCGGGTTCTTGGCTGGCGCGGCGGCCGGCCAACAGGACCAACAGGTCGGAGAAGAGATCCGAGAGCGAATGGATCCCGTCGGCAACGAGCGCTTGAGAGTGTCCGAAGACCCCTGCGATGATCTTCACGACGGACAGCACGAGATTGATCGCCGCCCCGACGATGGCCGTGTGTGTCACGGCGTGGCGGCGTTCGGCTGACGCGTCTTTGGACCTGCGCATGGCGGGAAGAATCAAGGTTGGGTTTGGAGGCCGGCTCGGGGCCGGGGATTCGAGGAGTCGATGCCGCTAGGGTACCAGGCGATGGCGCGATTTGCGCGGACCGGCGGTCGCGGCGAGACGATCCCCGCGGATCAGCCGTGCCGATCGGACCCCGTCGGCGATGGTTGTAACGTTGCCGCAGCCTCGCCGATCGGCGCTATACTGCCTGATTTTCATCAACACTGGGCCGAAGGAGTACGATCTTGAGTCTCGATCGCGAGGATGTCTCGACCTTTCAGGGCCTCGTTTTTGCCCTCGAGCGTTACTGGGCCGAGCAGGGATGCGTCATCCTTCAGCCACTCGACATGGAGGTAGGCGCAGGAACCTTTCATCCGGCGACGTTTCTGCGATCCATCGGGCCCGAGCCTTGGCGCAGCGCCTATGTCCAACCCTCGCGTCGTCCGACCGACGGGCGTTACGGCGAGAATCCCAATCGCCTACAGCATTACTACCAATATCAGGTCGTTCTGAAACCTTCGCCGCTCGAGATCCAGGATCTCTACCTCGACTCGCTGCGCCGTCTCGGGATCGATCCGCTCGTGCATGATATCCGATTCGTCGAAGACAACTGGGAATCACCGACCTTGGGTGCCTGGGGGCTCGGCTGGGAGGTTTGGCTCAACGGGATGGAGGTGACCCAGTTCACCTACTTTCAGCAGGTGGGGGGACTCGATTGTCGGCCGGTGACCGGAGAGATCACCTACGGCCTCGAACGGATCGCCATGTATCTGCAAGGTGTCGAGAGCGTCTACGACCTGATTTGGAGCCAAACCCAGGCGGGCGTTGTCACCTACGGGGATGTCTATCATCAAAACGAGGTCGAGCAGTCCGCCTACAACTTCGAGCATGCGGACGTCGAAGCCTTGTTCAGACAGTTCGACACCTGCGAGGCGGCCAGTGCTGCCATGGTCGAGAAAGGCCTCCCGCTGCCGGCCTACGAGCAGGTCTTGAAGGCATCGCACACCTTCAACCTGCTCGATGCGCGCGGCGCGATCTCGGTCACGGAGCGGCAGCGCTTCATCTTGCGGGTACGCACCCTTTCGCGAGCCGTCGCCCAGGCTTATTACGACCGTCGGGAGGCCCTCGGCTTCCCGATGCTGACCCGCTGACGGGAGACGACTGTGGACGCAACCAGTAACCTTCTGGTCGAGATCGGAACCGAAGAACTCCCTCCGACCGCCTTGCTCGCACTCTCGCACGCCTTTGTCGCGGGTTTTCGCGAGAAACTCGACGGTGCCGGCATCGGCTTCGAGACGATCGAGCCCTTCGCCTCACCACGTCGATTGGCCCTTTTGGTACGCGGCATCCTGACCCGGCAACCGGATCGGGAGATTCTGCGGCGCGGACCTGCCGTTGGGTCCGCGTTCGCACCCGACGGCCAGCCGACCAAGGCCGCTTTGGGTTTCGCCAGGTCTTGCGGGGTGCCGATCGATACACTCGTTCGCGAGGTCACGGACAAGGGCGAATGGCTGGCATTTCGAAGCACGGTGCCCGGCGCACTCACCGCCTCGTTGGTGCCCGAGTTGACGGACGCCACACTGGCCCGTCTTCCCATTCCCAAACGGATGCGCTGGGGCGAGGGCTTGGAAGAGTTCGTGCGTCCGGTCCACTGGGTCTGCTTGATCCTGGGGAGCGAGGCGATACCGGGCCGCATCCTGGGCATCGAGGCCGGTCGCCACACTCACGGACATCGCTTCCATCACCCCGAGCCGATCAACCTACCTGAAGCGACGGAATACGCCGAGCTGCTGCGCTCGTGCGGGTCCGTCGAGCCGGATTTCAAGCGGCGGCGCGATCTGGTTCGCAACCAGGTCGAGGCGCTGGCTTCGGCCATTGGGCTTCGCGCGCAAGTCGATGACGCACTGCTCGATGAGGTCACGGCCTTGGTGGAATGGCCAAGGGCGATTTTGGGCCGCTTCGACACGGCGTATCTCGCCATTCCCCCCGAGGTTCTGATCGAGACGATGCGCTCGAACCAGAAATACTTCCCGGTCGAGGACGCCTCGGGGACCTTGCAGGCATCCTTCATCACGGTCGCCAACATCGAGAGCCGCGATCCGGATCAGATCCGTGCAGGCAACGAACGCGTGATCCGTCCTCGTTTCGCGGATGCAGCTTTTTTTTGGGCCCAGGATCTCAAGCAGCCGTTGGAAGGATACGCCGAGCGCCTAGAGACCGTCGTCTTCCAAGATCGGCTCGGCACCGTCGCCGAGAAGAGCGCCAGAGTAGCAAGTCTGGCACGGGGTCTTGCGTCCTCGATCGGTGTCGATCCGGATCTCGCTGCCCGCGCCGCTCGGCTCTCGCGCTGCGACCTGGTCACTTCGATGGTCTGCGAGTTTCCCGACCTTCAGGGGACGATGGGGCGTTATTACGCCGAGCACGCGAAAGAAGATCCCTGCGTCTGTGCTGCAATGGAAGAGCAGTATCTGCCGAGGTTCGCAGGCGATGTCCTTCCGGCGAGCCCGTGCGGAAGGGCCCTGGCGATCGCCGATCGGATCGATACGCTGGTCGGGATCTTCGGCATCGGGCTGCGTCCTACAGGCGCCAAGGACCCTTACGGTCTGAGACGTGCGTCGATCGGCGTGCTGCGTATCCTGATCGAGACCCCTTTGGAGCTCGACCTGCATGCGCTCATCGCTTTGGCGGCATCCGCCTATCCGGCAGGACTCTTGAGCAAGGACGTCGAGGCTGCAGCCCTTGCGTATGTGATCGATCGTTTGCGCGCTTACTACCACGAGCGAGGTGTCTCCGCCGATACGATCGAGGCGGTCCTCCACACGGGTGTGACCATACCGGCCGATCTCGATGCGCGTCTGGCCGCCGTGACGGCCTTCAGATCGATGAGCGGATCCGCCTCCCTTGCAGCGGCAAATAAACGTATCCGCAACATTTTGAGCAAGGCTGGGATCGACATCGGTGCTGGCTCTGTGTATCCGGAAGCCAATAGGCAGCTGCTAAAAGAGCCTGCCGAGATCCGTCTTGCCGCTCGAGTCGAAGAACTTTCCTCGCGGGTTGTGCCCCTTGCCAACGCCCGTGACTATGTCGGGGTCTTGAGTCTTCTATCCGATCTCGAACCCGATCTGGAAACCTTTTTCGACCAGGTCATGGTGATGGCGGAGGATCCGGATATCCGCGAGAACCGTATCCGGCTGCTCCGTTCACTGGCTGGATTGTTCCTGCTGGTTGCGGATATTTCCCGTCTCCAAGAATGATCGATGGGTCAACTCAATAGGCGGATGCTTCTGGGTGTGCGAGGGCGGAAGTGATGGTTGATCGGGTCGTGATTCTGGATCGTGACGGGGTCATCAACGAGGATTCGGAACATTTCGTCAAATCCATCGACGAGTGGATCCCTTTGCCGGGCAGCATCGATGCGATCGTGCGGCTCTCCCACGCAGGTTATCGCATCGCCGTTGCGACGAATCAGTCTGGATTGGCGCGTGGCCTGCTGACACCGGCAGACCTCGATACCATGCACCGCAAGCTCCGGGATCTTTTGGCTGAGCAGGGAGGAAGGATCGAGATGATCGTCTACTGTCCGCATGGCCCCGAGGACGGCTGCGGCTGCCGTAAACCCAAACCCGGCATGCTCGAGGAGATCGGGAGTCGACTCTCGGTGAACCTCGCAGGCGTGCGCTTTGTCGGGGATTCCCTCGGCGACATCTTGGCGGCAAGGGCTGCCGGGGCCACCCCCTGGATGGTTCGCACGGGAAAAGGCGAAGACACGTTGGCGTGTGGGTCCCCTGCCCTAACCGGAGTACCCGTCTATGCCGACCTCGCGTCCGTCGCCGACGCACTGCTCCATGAATAGGCCGACCTTCGGGGAGAGGCTGAATGCCGCTCTGATTCGCGGGTTGGCCCTGACCCGTTCGCTGCTGTATCAGGTCGTTCTGATCGGGTCGGTTATCGTCTACTCCACCCTTCTTCTCGTCGTCGGTCCGATGGCATCGGACGAGAGTCTCGATCGTCTCGCGCGAAGCTGGGCAAAGGTCAATCTAGCGGCGTTGAAATGGATCTGTGGACTGCGCTGCCGCATCAGTGGACTGGAACGGTTGCCTGTCGAGAACGCGATTGTTTTGAGCAAGCATCAATCGGCATGGGACATCCTCGCGCTGAGGGCAGTACTGCCGATTCGACAGAGCTGGGTCTTGAAACAGGAATTGATGCGCATCCCTGTCTTCGGAGCAGGTTTGAGACGCCTGCACTGCATTCCGATCGACCGGACCGCGGGACGTCGAGCGATCGTGGAGCTGGTGCGCGAAGGCCTGCGCAACCTGCAGGGCGGACGCTGGGTGATCGTCTTTCCGGAAGGCACGCGCACCGCACCGGGTTCGCGCCATCCGTACGCTATCGGCGGGGCAGTCCTGGCCGAGCGCAGTGGCAGGCCGGTCGTGCCGATCGCGCATAATGCGGGCTTCTTCTGGGGAAGGCGCAGCATCCTCAAGACACCCGGGACGATCGACCTGGTCATCGGGCCGACCGTCCCGAGCGCGGGTCGGAGCGCTGCCGAGATCAACGCAGCGGCGGAAGAGTGGATCGAATCGACGGTCGCCGCATTGCCCGGACCGGACGCGCTTTAGACGTCCAGATTCTCGACATTGAGCGCATTGCGCTCGATGAATTCTCGCCGCGGCTCGACGTGATCTCCCATCAGTGTGGTGAAGATCTGGTCGGCACCCACGGCATCCTCGATGGTCACCCGCAACAGGCGCCGAGTCTCCGGATTCATGGTGGTATCCCAGAGCTGGTCGGGATTCATTTCGCCAAGTCCTTTGTAGCGCTGGATGCTGTGCCCGCGCTGCGCCTCGGCAAGCAACCATCGGATCCCCTCGCCCAACTCGGTGATGTCCTTGCGGCGCTCGCCGCGTGCGATGTAGGCGCCCGGCTCGATCAGGCCGGCGACCTTTCGGCCGTAATCCAGGATCTTCGCGTAGTCCGCCGTGTGGAAGAAGTCCGACGGGATGATGCGGCTTTCCGGAATCCCGTGGATCAAACGGACCAACTCCAGCGCGCCCGGACGAAGCGATGTCGGATCGGTGAGACGAAGCTGGTAGTGCAGAGACAGCGACTCGAGCTGATTCAGACGCCGCTCCATGTTGTTCCGCCAATCAGAGAATGCGCCGACATCTGCCAAAAGCGCATCGTCGAGCGGTGGCGCCTTAGCCAGTTCATCGAGAAAGACCGCGTCGTAGCGAGTCGAGAGACGCTTGATGATTCCGACAAAAACCTGGTAATCCCGCGCGAGTGTTTCGAGCGCGGTACGGGCCAAGGGCACGGTGTCCGCATTGACGTGGAGATCGGCGCCGTCCAGCGCGGCCTGGAGCATGGCACGATTCAGTGCCGCGTCGTCGAGCAGGTACTCCTCCTGTTTTCCCTTTTTGATCTTGTAGAGCGGCGGCTGGGCGATAAAGATGTGGCCGCGTTCCACCAGCTCCGGCATCTGACGGTAAAAGAAGGTCAACAGAAGTGTTCGAATGTGGGCGCCGTCGACGTCGGCGTCCGTCATGATGATGATTCGGTGATAGCGGAGATTGTCCGGGTTGTACTCTTCTCGCCCGATCCCGCAGCCCAGCGCGGTGATCAGCGTCCCGACCTCGGCGGAGGACAACATCTTGTCGAAACGGGCCTTCTCGACATTCAGGATCTTTCCCTTGAGCGGAAGAATTGCCTGGAACGCTCGGTCGCGCCCCTGTTTAGCCGAACCGCCTGCGGAGTCACCCTCGACCAGATACAGCTCTGAGTTCGCCGGATCCTTTTCCTGGCAATCGGCAAGCTTGCCCGGCAGCCCCGCAACATCGAGCACGCCCTTGCGCCGCGTCATCTCGCGTGCCTTGCGGGCTGCCTCGCGCGCGCGTGCGGCCTCGAGCATCTTATTGGCGACAGCCTTCGCCTCTGCCGGCTGCTCCTCGAGGAAGATATTCAACTGCTCGACCACGAGCGATTCAACGATGGCCTTCACCTCGGAGGAAACCAGCTTATCTTTCGTCTGCGACGAGAACTTCGGGTCCGGCACCTTTACGGACAGGACCGCGGTCAAGCCTTCGCGGGCATCGTCGCCGACCGGTCGGATCTTCTGGTTGCGGTCAAGACCCTCACGCTCGATATAGGCGTTCAAGGTCCGGGTCAACCCGGCACGCAGTCCGGCCAGGTGGGTGCCGCCGTCCTTCTGCGGGATAGTGTTGGTGTAGCAGAAGATCGTCTCTTGATAGCCGTTGTTCCACTGAATCGCCAGCTCGACTGTGACCGATTGACGCTCGGCAGTGAAGTGGATCACGCTCGGATGGATCGGCTCTTTGTTCTGGTTCAGGTGCTCGACGAAGGCCCGGATGCCGCCCTGATACTCGAAGATGTCCTCTCGACCGGTCGCCTCTTCGAACAACTCGATACGCACGCCGGAGTTGAGGAAGGAGAGTTCGCGAAGTCGTTTAGCGAGGATGTCGTAATGGAATTCGATATGAGTAAAAGTTTGGTCTGATGGATAAAAGCGGATTTCCGTCCCCGTTGCATCGGTGTCTCCGACGAGCTTGAGCGGGTACTGAGGTTCCCCGAGGTGGTACTCCTGCTGATAGAGGCGACCGCCCCTGGATATCTTCAAGAAAAGTCGGTCGGAGAGTGCGTTGACGACCGACACCCCGACACCGTGGAGCCCTCCCGAAACCTTGTAGGAGTTGTCGTCGAACTTTCCCCCTGCATGCAGGACCGTGAGGATCACTTCGGCCGCAGACCTTTGTTCCTCGGAATGAATGTCGACCGGGATGCCTCGCCCGTTGTCGGTCACGGACACCGAGCCGTCACCGTGAAGAATCACGCGGATGTTGTTGCAATGGCCGGCAAGGGCTTCATCGATGGAGTTGTCGACGACTTCGAAGACCATGTGGTGGAGTCCGGTACCGTCGTCCGTGTCGCCGATGTACATGCCCGGCCGCTTACGGACCGCGTCGAGTCCGCGAAGGACTTTGATGCTTGTTGAATCGTAGGTCATGTGGCCTGGTCGAAATGCTGGATCGGTGGGAGGGCTCGCAAGCGATCGCTGCGCGACCGTTGATCGGTCGCCGCATCACGCCTTTTTGGAAGCATGGTGCGCAACGCTGTCGGAGAGTTCGACGCCGGGAAAGGCTGCAGCCTAAACACGGCCTATTATACGGGAACGGGCGCCGGCGCGCCTTAGGGGCGCCGGACGGGGGTGCGACCGAAACTGATGCGCG
>NZ_DIUM01000002.1 GCF_002423035.1 Thiocapsa sp. UBA6158 | reverse complement strand
CACAAGTCGGACAGGCTCCTAGGCAAGACGCGGTTCAGAATCAATCCAAAAAACTCTTAAACCGCGTCGACTCCGACCTTTGCGGATCGATCCGAGGTAAGCCCAGTCGGCGAGCCTTGCATATCGGACACCCGGACGCGGTTCAACAGGCCAAGCGCAGAGCGACCAGCAACAGAAACACCCCGAACAGCCGCTTCAAGAGTGCAACCGGCAACCGATGCGCCAAAGATGCGCCGAGCGGCGCTGTGGGCATGCTGGCGAGCAGGATCGTCCCGACGGCAGGCCAATAGATGAAACCCGTACTCGCGCCGGGCAAGCCTTCGCGGCCCCAGCCGACGAACATGAAGCCGATGGCTCCGGCGATTGCGATCGGCAGAGCGCAGGCGGCCGAAGTCCCCACGGCCTTGCGTATGTCGATTCCGCGGTTGCTCAGAAAGGGCACCGTCAGGGTGCCGCCGCCGATCCCGACCAGCGCCGAGAGCGTCCCGATGCTGCCGCCCGCGGCCCACATTCCTCCGGAGCCGGGCAGGGTGCGCTCGCCATCGATCTTCGGGGGAATCAGCATGCGGATCCCGACATAAGTCAGAAAAACGGCAAAGAGACGGGTCAGCCAGAACTCGGGGATGATCCCCGCCAGGGCTGCGCCGAACCAGGCGCCGAGGACGATGCCGGGTGCCAGTCGGGCGACCAGATCCCAACGCACTGCACCGCGCACGTGATGGGCATAGGTCGAGGCGGCACCCGTCCCGACGATGGCGGCAAGCGAGGTTCCCACGGCGAGATGCGGGATCCAGTCCTCGACCATCCCGATTTGCGCGAACAGCAGGATCAACGCCGGGACGACGATCACACCGCCCCCGACGCCGAAGAGACCTGCAAGCATCCCGGACGCGGCGCCGATGAGAAGATAGGCCAAGAGTTCGAGCATTGGTTCGGATCCCGGACGATCGCGAGCCCCGCACAACTGCTGTGCTGCGGTGGCGAGTTTTGAAATCAGTCCGCAATTGATGATTGAATAGGGACGCCTGGGTTCGGTATGACCCCTGCGGGCGCTGCGCGGGGGGCGAGGCTCCCGAATGCACTTTCCGCTCGACGCCGCCATCGCAGATGCGGCGGCAATCCGCAGAGGCGCCGATTTCATGGGTTTTCCGTTTCCTAAACCGCGTCTCGCCGAGATCCCGAGGGGGGGCGAGACCGAGCCTGCCTCAGCGCGACAAAGAGCCAGCCGGGACGCGGTTTAGCCCGACCACGGGCGCCGAGCCGCCCCACACGAGTCAAGACGACATCATGAGACATCCGTGCATTTGTGTCATCGGGGGAACCGGCTTCGTCGGTCGGCATCTGTTGAATCGCCTGTCCGGCGCCGGGTATCGCACCCGTGTGCCGACGCGCCATCCACATCGGTATCGGCACCTTCGGCTGGTTCCGGACTGCGAGCTGGTGCCGATCGATCACTGGGATGAGAGCAGTATGAGCGACCTGATGACCGGTTGCGATGCGGTGGTGAATCTAGTCGGCATCCTCAACGAGGGGGGCGGGCGCACCTTCGAGCAGACCCATGTCGGAATGGTCGAGTCGACGACACGCGCGGCGCTCGCCGCCGGTGTCGGCGCCTACCTGCACATGAGTGCGCTGAATGCCGACCCGGCCGGTCCGAGCGACTATCTGCGCAGCAAGGGCAGGGGCGAGGCCGTGGCCTTGGCGGCAGGCGAGCTGGGTCTGGCCGTGACGGTGTTTCGTCCGTCCGTCATCTTCGGGCCGGGCGACGGGCTCTTCAATCGCTTCGCATCGCTGCTGCGTTTGCTGCCGGGACCCTTCCCGCTGGCCTGCGCCGACGCACGATTCGCGCCGGTCTATGTCGGCGATGTCGCGAGCGCCATGCTGCGCACACTCGAGGATCCTGCGAGCCGAGGGACGATCTACGAGCTGTGCGGACCGCGCACCTTCGCGCTGCGCGATATCCTGAGCTATACGGGCGGCCACATCGGACGCAAGGTCCGGGTGATTGCACTGAGCGATCGTCTCGCGCAAATCCAGGCGCGCATCTTCGAGAAGCTTCCGGGAAAACCCTTCAGTACGGATAACTATCTGTCGCTTCAGATCGACAGTCTCTGTCGAGAGGACGGACTCGGCCGGCTCGGCATCACGCCGACCGATGTCGACGCCGTGGTGCCCGTTTTTCTGGGTTAAACCGCGCCCAGTGCGGTATGCGCTGTTTTTGGATGGGATCGGCCTCGGCAGTGTTGACGACCGCTGGAGACTGCGCGGTTTAAGAGATTAAAAACTATATTGTTTTAAACCGCGTCCCCCGCCAAGGGCCGTAGATTCACCCAACGCCGAGCTCACTCGACAGCGGGAATCTCGCTCTGGACGCGGTTTGGCCGCTTGAGCAAAGCGCCGGATCGGCAGAAGGATCCGGTCAACCCGGGCCCTTGATCGCATGCTGTACCTCGATAAGCTGCTCAGCCAACTGGCCTATCCGCTCGGACTCTCGATCGTGCTGGGGGCGCTGGCGCTCGCGCTCATCATTGCGGGTTGGCGGCGATCCGGACTTTTTGTCTTGGCGATCTTTCGCGCGGCCGGGATCGATGCGGTGCCGGCCCCGACCGATTTCGAGGTGATGCCCGAGCCGGCGCATCTCATGCGCTGGCTGCCGGATGCCGAAGCCTTGTCCGACAGCACGCGAGCCCTGAAGGAGTATGTCGGATGGTGGGTCTACAGGTGGCGCGGCTGGGCCGAATCGTGAGCTCGCCGATGATCGAGCGTTGAAGATCGAGCGAGCTACTTCGATTTAGATGAAGAAAGTAAAATCGATTGACCAGGTCAATTCATTGGAGGCGATGATGAAAAGGCATGTTTTCATTGCGACTGTCCTCGCGGCCACGGTGCTCGCCGCCCCTGTGCAGGCGTTGGACGGCGGTGTCGAGAGTCTGCGCGAGACCGGCAAGGCGTTCGCCTCGGTCGGTCGGGCGGTGTCCCCGTCCGTGGTCTTCATCCGAGTCGAGGGTCAGCGCGCGGCGACTGCACAGGCACCCCTTTCGACACCCTTCGGCGATGCCCTTCCCTTCGGCGACGAGTTCCTCAAACGTTTCTTCGGCGAGGGCTTTCCTGGAATCCCGCGTGGCCAGTTACCCCAAGCCCCGCCCGAGGGACCGCGCTCGATGGGGCAGGGCTCGGGATTCGTGTTCGCCGCACAGACGGGGCTGCTCGCCGACAAGACCTACATCATGACCAACAATCACGTCGTCGAGGGCGCCGAGCGGATCCGCGTCACCTTTCAGGATGGACGCGAATTCGACGCCGAGGTGACCGGCCGCGATCCTCAGTCCGACGTGGCCGTCGTCGAGATCAAGACCGGCGGCCTGCCGGCACTCGCCATGGGCGATTCCGCGAAGCTCGAGGTCGGTGAATGGGTGGTGGCGATCGGCAACCCCTTCGGACTGAGCCACACGCTGACGGTCGGCGTGGTCAGCGCGACCGGGCGCACCAGTCTGGGCATCAACGACTACGAGGACTTCATTCAGACCGACGCTGCCATCAACCCGGGGAACTCGGGCGGCCCGCTCGTGAATCTCGACGGCGCCGTCGTCGGCATGAACACCGCCATCTTCAGTCGCAGCGGTGGCTATATGGGCGTGGGTTTTGCCATCCCGATCAATCTGGCCAACGCCATCGCCAATCAGCTGATCGAGCAGGGGGAGGTGACGCGCGGCTTCCTCGGCATCGTGATCCAGCCGCTGACCGCGGAGCTGGCCGAATCCTTCGGGATGCAGCAGGGCGAGGGGATTCTGATCGCGCAGGTGACGGAAGACAGCCCGGCGGGGAAGGCCGGTCTGCGTCAGGGCGACGTCATCGTCGCCTTCCGCGGGGAGCCCGTGACCGATGTCGGCAATTTCCGCAACCGGGTCGCGCTGACCCCGCCGGGGAGCAGACAGGAACTCACCATCGTGCGCGAGGGACAACGCCAAACCCTCGATGTCACCATCGGGACCCTGAATGCCGATGCGCTGGCATCCTCGTCTCCGACGCAGACCAGCGCAGAGCTGGGGCTTACCCTGCAGACCCTCACGCCGCAGCTTGCCGAGCAGTTCGGCGGTCAGCCCGGCGAGGGCGTTCTGGTCACGGAGGTGAAACCCGGGTCCATCGCCGCCGTGGCGGGCATCGAGCCGGGCACCTTGATCCTGCAGGTCAACCGCGAGTGGGTGAAGAGCGTCGCGGACTTTCAGCAAGCCGTGAAGGCAGGGCGCGAGACCGGTCGGGTGCTCCTGCTGGTCCGTAAAGACGATATGCAGCGCTTTGTGGTGTTGAGCTGGTAGCTGCGTCCGGCGGGAAGGGATTCCCGCCGTCGTTCCGGGCGCGAGCCCAAGGCGCCGCTGCGCGACGCCCTGCCCGGATGCCTGATTCAACCGGCGTCGCCGAGAGCCGGTGACTGGTCGGCTCATCGACATTGCTTGCGAACCGTTCCGGCCGCGACTAATCTTGAATTCAAGACCAAGTTAAAAAGTTGGTCTTGAGGTCAGGGCCGATCGGGTTTCCGGGAGGCAGAGCAGAGGATTTCTGTCGCGAGTAGCGAGTGGATCCAACAGCGTCGCCATGCGATGCAGCGCGATTTTTCCTCGCCGTTCCGGCAACCCCGTCGGTAGAACACGATGATCGTCGGGAGGAACTATCATGAGTCTCGTGACCCACCTGAGCGGACATGGCGGCCATGCGTTGCCCGTCATGCACGTTTCTTTGGCAAGACCCTTCATCTGGCTGGGCAGGGGTTGGGAGGATCTGCGCCGAAACCCGCGCGCCAGCTTCGCCTACGGATTGCTCCTCTCCGTGCTGGGTGCGGTGATCCTCGGCTTTTGGCGGCACCCGTATTTCATCGCCGCGGGTGTTTCCGGTTTCCTGCTGGTCGGTCCGCTGTTCGCGGCGGGCTTGTGCGAGTTGTCGCATCGAGGCGCCGCCGGCGAGCCTGCCGATTTCGACAGCTCCCTGTCGGTCCTTGCGCGACATCGCAAGGCCCTGATTCGATTCTCGGTCGAGCTGCTGGCGATCGCTGCGATCTGGTTCGCCGCCTCCACACTGATGCTGCATCTGGCACTGGGAAGCGCCGGTCCGAGTGTCGAGGCGACCATGTGGGGCGGCGTGCTCGAGCAGTTGACCGCGGCGCAGTTGATCTCCTACGGCGTGGTCGGCGGCCTTCTCGCGTGTGTCGTCTTTGCGCGCTCGGTCGTCGCGGTCCCGCTGATCATCGACCGGGATGTCGATTCACCGACGGCCGTGCGCACCAGTATCCGCGTGACGCTTTCCGATCTGCCGGCGATGATCCTGTGGGCCGCGCTGATCGTGATCCTGGTCGGTTTTGGCTTCGCGACATTCCTGGTCGGCATGGTGGCGGTCTTTCCGCTGCTCGGGCATGCGACCTGGCATGCCTACCGCGATGTGGTGAAATAAGGAGCGCGACCGGCTCCGCCCGCTCGGCGCTACGGCCGGGCGGGCTGCATCGATCCGAGTCGCGTCGCGTCGTTCGGAGCTGTCTCCACCATTGGACCTCGTCCCCATTCTGCCTTAGATTGCACTTTTGTCCGGCAGAACCGAGATGGTCGATCCCGAGGTCTTCAACCAGCGCGCCGCCGATCTGGTCGGCGTCGGGCATTTTTGTTTCTCACGCGGATGGTTGCCGGCAACCTCCGGCAACCTTTCCGCGCGGCTGGATGCGAGCAGCGTCGCCATCACCGTGTCGGGGCGTCACAAGGGCGAGCTCGACGCGAGCGGCATCATGGCGATGGATGTCGACGGCACCATCCTCACCGCCGGCTGTCGCCCGTCCGCCGAGACCGAGCTCCATCTGATGTTGTATCGCCGCGATCCGAGCATCGGTGCCGTGCTGCACACCCACTCGGTCAACGCCACCGTGCTCTCTCGCTTGGCCGGAGACGCCCTGACGCTCTCCGACTACGAGGTCTTGAAGGCGTTGCCGGGGATCGAAACGCACGAGATCCGGTTTGCGCTGCCGGTTTTCGCCAACGATCAGGACATCTCACGTCTGGCGCTCGAGGTCGAGCGGGCGCTGGAGCGCACGCCGGATCTGCCCGGCTACTTGATTGCCGGTCACGGACTCTATACCTGGGGTAGCAATGTCGCCGACGCGCGTCGGCGGATCGAGGCATTCGAGTTCCTGCTCGAATGCGAAACCCTCATGAGGAGCATGATCCGATGAGCGAGCTGCGCGTTCACGCCGAAGACCAACCTGTACCCGAGGCGGTGTTCACCGATTTCGCCGACATCCGGCGCGAGCTCGGCGCACTCGGCGTCAATTTCGAGCGCTGGCAGGCGGACCGCGTCCTGGCGGCGGATGCGACGCCGGACGACGTCATCGCCGCCTATCGCAGCGACATCGACCGTCTGATGTCCGAGTACGGCTTCGGCTCGGTCGACGTCCTTCGCATGACGCCGGACCATCCCGACCGCGAGGCCCTGCGCGCCAAGTTCCTCAACGAGCACACCCACACCGAGTTCGAGGTGCGCTTCTTCGTCGAAGGCAGCGGTCTGTTCTATCTGCATACCAAAGGCCGGATCTACGCCGTAATCTGCGAGCAGGGCGATCTCATCAGCGTCCCCGACGGCACGACCCACTGGTTCGATATGGGCCCGCGTCCGCACTTCACCGCGATCCGCCTCTTCACCAATCCCGAGGGCTGGGTCGCCAACTTCACCGGCAGCGACATCGCGTCGCGCTTTCCCCGCTTCGAGTAATCCACTCCAATGGTCAAGGCGATCCTCACCGACATCGAGGGCACCACCTCGAGCCTCTCGTTCGTCAAGGACGTGCTTTTTCCCTACGCGGCGGAGCGTCTGCCCGACTTCGTGCGGGCGCATCGCGATGATTCGCAGGTCGCGCAGTTGCTCGAAGACGCGCGTGCCGTCGCCGATGGTGCAGGGGACGAGGACGCGTTGATCGCCGCGATGCTCGACTGGATCGCCACCGACCGCAAGATCACGCCGCTCAAGGCATTGCAGGGTCTCATCTGGGAGGAGGGTTACGCCCGAGGCGACTTCCGAGGCCACATCTACGAGGATGCCGCCCGCCGCCTGCGCGACTGGCACGGCGCCGGTCTGAGGCTCTATGTCTATTCCTCGGGCTCGGTGCATGCCCAGAAGCTGCTGTTCGGGCACACCGACTACGGGGATCTCACGCCGGTTTTCGACGGATTCTTCGATACGCGCATCGGCGGGAAGCGCGAACCCGAATCCTACAGAGCCATCGCCGCGGAGATCGGTCTGCCCCCCGGAGCGATGCTCTTCCTGTCGGACATTCGAGAAGAGCTCGATGCCGCGCATGATGCCGGGATGGCGACGATTGCCTTACGTCGCGAAGGCGTGACCGCTCCCTTCGGAGCGCACGCAGTCGTCGATGATTTCGATGGGGTTCGGCCGCTCGAGGATTGAGCGGCGGCCTCAATGTCGGACCAAGGCGTCTCGCATCTGCATAAAGGCGATCAGATACTCGAACATGATGCGCCACATCAGCTCCATGAAGAGGAACGCAGCGACGAACAGCAGGATTCCGAGCACGCGCCAACGCAGTCGCACCGTCGCGTTTAGAAGACCCATACCGGCTCGATAAGTATCGCCCACCGGCTCGAAGCGGCGCATCAAGTAGAGCGCCATGAGCCAGGCCGCGAGGGGCATGACGACGGCGCCCAGATAATAGAACACCAGCAGCGCACGGCGGCTGATCATGGTTTCGAAGGTGAGGAAGTCAGTCATCCGAAAACACCAGGGTGTCTCGCCATCGCGTTCGGGAAATGCGGGAGGTGGAGCGCCGGCTTTGCGACGATCGATTCAGATGCGAGTGCTGACTCGGGCTCCCGTCATTCGGGGTGAGTCTGATTCGGAATTCGACATGAAATGGTGCCGAGGAGAGGACTCGAACCTCCACGAGCTTTCGCCCACATGGACCTGAACCATGCGCGTCTACCAGTTCCGCCACCTCGGCATGAGGTTCCGGGGATGTCTTGAAGAAGGCGACCCCGTGGCAAGGCGCGAATATTAGTGAGACAACCGAAGGGTGTCAAGGCTACACTAACCTTTTCCGAATAAGAACGAGCTCAAGTGACAAGACGCCGAAATTCGACAGCCGCCAAAGAAGCGGATCCCCATCGCCAGCGCGAGGCGAAAAAGTACGCCAACCCCATCCCCAGTCGCGAATTCATCCTCGAAACACTCACCAACCTCGGTGCACCGGCCGGTGCGGACGAGGTCGCCCGCGAGCTCAACCTCACCGACGAGCAGGACCTGATCGCCCTGGAGCGCCGACTCGGCGCTATGGTGCGCGACGGTCAGCTGGTGCGTAACCGCAACCAGGCCTTCTGTCTGGTCAACCGGCGCGATTTGATCGCCGGTCGTGTCATCGGACATGCGGACGGTTTCGGTTTCGTGCGCCCGGACGAGGGTGGCGACGACCTCTACCTCTACCCCAAAGAGATGCGCGCGCTGTTTCACGGCGATCGCGTCGTCGTGCGCGTCGCAGGGCGCGATCGACGGGGGCGGCTCGAGGGTGCGGTCGTCGAGATCCTGGAGCGCAAGACCCGCACCGTGGTCGGGCGGCTTTATAAAGAGAGCGGTGTCGGCTTCGTCGCGCCGGACAACAAGCGCCTGACCCACGACATCATCATCCCGAGCGACCGGATCGCGGGCGCCGAGCAGGGCCAGATCGTCGTCGCCGAGATTACGGATCAACCGACCCAGCGCACCCAGCCGATCGGCCGCATCCTGGAGGTCCTCGGCGACCACATGGCGCCCGGGATGGAGACGGACATCGCGATCCGCGCCCACGATCTGCCGATCGAGTGGCCGGAGGCCGTCGAGGCCGAGATCGCCGGGCTGGGGAGCGAGGTCCCGGACGCGGCGAAGGAGGGCCGTACCGATCTGCGCAAGATCCCCTTGGTCACGATCGACGGGGCCGATGCGCGCGACTTCGACGACGCCGTCTATTGCGAGCGCAAGCCCAAGGGATGGAAGCTGCTGGTCAGCATCGCCGATGTCTCGAGCTATGTGGTGCCGGGCACGGCGCTGGACACCGAGGGCTATTCGCGCGGCAACTCGGTCTACTTCCCGGACCGGGTCGTCCCGATGCTGCCGGAGGTGCTTTCCAACGGACTGTGCTCGCTCAACCCGCATGTCGATCGGCTCTGCATGACCGCCGAGCTCTACATCAACGCCGAAGGTAAGGTCACGCGGACCCGCTTCTTCGAGGGCGTGATGCGCTCGCATGCGCGGCTGACCTACGATCAGGTCGCCGCCATGATCATCGACGGCGACGCCGATCTGTGCGAGAAGCATGCGGACCTGCTGCCGCACCTGCACGAACTCTACGCCCTCTATCAGACCCTGCACCTGGCGCGCGCCGAGCGCGGTGCCATCGACTTCGACACGGTCGAGACCAAGTTCGTCTTCAACGAGCAGGGACGCATCGCCGCCGTGGTGCCGTTGGTGCGCAACGAGGCGCACAAGATCATCGAGGAATGCATGCTGGCCGCGAACGTGGCCGCAGCGCGTCTCTTCGAGCGCAAGAAGATGCCGGCGCTCTACCGCATCCATGACCTGCCGAACGCCGAGAAGCTGAGCGACCTGCGCGAGTTTCTGGGACAGCTCGCGCTCAAGCTCCCGGGCGGCGAGAAGCCGACCGCCAAGGACTATGCCGAGTTGCTCGAGATGGTCAAGGAGCGCCCGGATCGTGGATTGATCCAGACCGTCTTGCTGCGCTCCATGCAGCAGGCGATGTACAGCTCGGACAATGTCGGCCATTTCGGTCTGGCCTACGAGGCCTACACCCATTTCACCTCGCCCATCCGTCGCTATCCGGATCTGGTCGTCCATCGGATCATCAAGCACATTCTGCGCGGCGGGACCGCTGCCGATCTGGATTACTCCAAGATGGAGCTCCAGCAGATCGGCGAATACTGCTCGGGCACCGAGCGGCGCGCCGACGAGGCGACGCGCGACGCCGACGATTGGCTCAAGTGCGAGTTCATGCAGGGCAAGCTCGGCGAGAAGTTCGACGGCATCATCACCAGCGTCAACTCCTTCGGCATCTTCGTCGAGCTTCACGAGGTTCACGTCGATGGCTTGGTGCACATCACCGCGCTCGACAACGACTTCTATCATTTCGACCCGATCGGTCATCGTCTGCACGGCGAGCGTACCGGCACCGTCTATCGTCTCGGCGATCCGCTGCGGGTGCAGGTTGCCGCCGTGAATCTCGACGATCGCAAGATCGATTTCGTGCTCGCCGAGCCGAGCGGGAAGGGTGGCAAGTCCGGACAAGGCGGGAAGGGCGGCCAAGGCGGACCGGGTCCGCGCACGTCGAAGCAAAAGGAGAAAGCTAGGCCGACCGCTCAGGCGGATCAGGCCACCGCTCCGGCACCGGCAGCGCAGGCCCAGGCGGACAAACCTAGCGAAGGCGTCAAGAAGCCGCGTTCGCGCAACCGGCGCAAACGCAAACCGACCGGCGCGGCGCCGACATCCTGACCGTGAAGGCATCGAGACTCCCCGTCGCGGGCCGTGACGAGGTGCGGCACTCCACGGCGGGGCTGCACCCGGTCGGCGGTATCCACAGCGCGCGAGCCGCGATCAAGTTCGGGAGCGAAGGGGTCGGTGAGCTTTGGCTCGACCGCGGTCGTCGCGACCGGCGCTTGTCCGAGCTGGCCGATCTGGCGAGCCAGGCGGGCGTGAAGGTCCGCCAGGTCGAGCGCGACGAGCTCGAGCGTGCAGCCGAAGGCACCAATCACCAGGGCGCTTTGGCGTGGGTGCGCGTTCCCGCGGCACGTTCCGAGCAAGATCTCGATCGGCTCCTGGAGCGCATCGAGGGCCCGCCCTTCCTGCTCCTGCTCGATGAGGTTCAGGATCCACACAATCTCGGCGCCTGTCTGCGCACCGCCGAAGGTGCCGGAGTGCATGCGGTCATCGCCCCGAAGGACAATGCGGTTGGCCTGACGCCGGTCGTCTGCAAGGTTGCCAGCGGGGCGGCCGAAACGCTGCCCTATGTCCAGGTCACCAATCTGGCCCGGACCATGGGTTCCCTCAAGGAGCGAGGGATCTGGCTCACCGGAACCAGCGGCGATGCCGACACCGAGCTCTACGCAGCCGATCTCACCGGACCGCTCGGCCTGGTCATGGGCAGCGAAGGTACCGGCCTGCGCCGCCTCACACGCGAACACTGCGACCGTCTGGTCCGTCTGCCGATGTGCGGGACGGTCGAGAGCCTCAATGTGTCCGTCGCCGCGGGTGTTTGTCTCTACGAGGCGTTGCGTCAACGCAGGTGACGCTTTGACCCGAGACTCCATCGCTTCGATCTGATCCCCAAGCAGGGAAACCGTCGTTCCTAGATCCGGGAGCGGATATCGTGAACCATTTTGGTTAGCTGCCTTCGATTCTCGGAGTCGTTTATTAGGAATGCTGCCAAGAGCACATGAAACGCTGTTGACTCGTTGTAGCCAGGGATTGCTGCCGCCAACAAACTTATCTTCTTCTTGTAATCGCTCTCGGTGGCAATGTGGTCTGGGAGAGTACCGTTGCTGATGCATTGCGCAGCCCTCTCGTCGCTCCATACAAGCCTTTCCGGCGTGATTCCAGGGAGGTAGAGTCACCAATGATGCGGTGCAAACTGCTCGTTCAATGGCGATCGTTCCGACCAACGCAGATTCACTCCGCGAAGGGCTCGACCGCGATGACCTCCGCGCTCGTTTTCCCGATCCTCCAGCGAATGTTCAGATCGTAGAGCCGGAGGCCGAACTCCCGGCGCTCGGGATAGCGATCCATGTAACCCGGGCGCGGGTCCTGGGCGAGGACCTGCTCGATCAGCCCGCGCAGTCGGAGCGTACCGGTCGGATCGGCTTCGGCAATGCCATGTAATGCCTCCACGGAGAAGGCGACATCGGCAGCGACGCTCTCGGGCGCCGCGGCAAAACCGCTGCGGGCTCCGGGGATGTTGTCCGCGTACGGCACATAGGGCTTGATGTCCAGGACCGGGGTGCCGTCCAATAGATCGACGCCCCGAACCTTAAGCGCGAGCCCGTGCGCATCCCTGATGAGTCCAAGCTGCTCGACCGCGGAGATCCCGATGGGGTTCGGCCGATAGGGCGCGCGGCTCGCGAAGACGCCGACACTCTCGCGGCCGCCGAGACGCGGCGGTCGCACCGTCGGACTCCAACCGGCGGTCAGACAATCCTCGTGAAAGACAAAGAGGATCCAGACATGCGAGAAGCCCTCGAGTCCCTTGAATGCCTCTTCTCGGGCAAACTCGGGCAGAAGCTCGACACGCGCCTCGGCGGCGGTCACCAATCCGGGCTGGCGTGGGATCCCGAACTTGTCGGTGTAGGGGGAACGTACGTGGCCGATGGGTGCGAAGGTGAAGGACATGCGCTGGCCTGCTGTCTTGGGATAGAGCCTATTATGCTGGAGAATGTCGCCGGCCTCCCGCCGCCAGGCTCCGGTCGTGACGTGCGGGATCGCTTTGGCATGGGCCCGACCGCGCTGCGCCGGGATCACTCTCCGGCAAGACGAGCGCACACCGGGATCTCGAAGGGCAGGTGGCTGGAGGCCGGCGGCCGGCGGCTTTCCCCGAGATGACGGGACCGACCAAGCCTCCCGGACGCGGCGCGACCCTGAACCCGGACTCACGCTATTCGGCCGAGCGACGCGAGGCCGAAGACGACGGCTGGCCCCTCGACGATGAGCTCCCGCCCCTGCGCACGCAGCTCGGGGTGGACACGAGCCGCACCCTCATCAGCTACAACCAATCGCCCGACATCCCCTTTGATCGCTCGGCAAATCCGTTCCGCGGCTGCGAGCATGGCTGTATCTATTGCTATGCGCGCCCGACACACGCCTGGTTGGGTCTATCGCCCGGGCTGGATTTCGAGACCCGCCTCTTCTGGAAGCCGGATGCGGCGCGCCAATTGGAGCATGAGCTGGCGGCCCCGAGCTATCGCCCCGCAACCCTGGTGCTCGGAGCGAACACGGATCCCTTTCAACCGATCGAGCGACGCCTCGGGCTGACGCGCTCCCTGCTTGAGGTGTTCCATGACTGTCGCCACCCCGTTGCCATCACCACCAAGTCGGCCCTGGTCCTGCGCGATCTGGATCTGCTGGTCCCGATGGCCGAGCTTGGACTGGTCGCGGTGCAGATCTCGGTGACGACGCTCGATGCGCACCTGGCGCGTCGGCTAGAGCCGCGGGCAGCCTCCCCAGAGCGGCGCTTGGAGGTCGTGCAGAGGCTTGCGCAGGCCGGCGTGCCCGTCGGCGTCCTGGTCTCGCCGCTGATCCCGGGTCTGACGGATGTCGACCTGGAGCGCATCCTGGCGCGAGCCGCTGCAGCGGGTGCGTCCCGTGCCGGCTGTCTGCTGATCCGTCTGCCGCGCGAGGTTGCAGAGCTTTTCGCTGCCTGGCTCCGAGCGCATGTCCCGGATCAGGCCGAGCGGGTTCTGAGCCTGATCCGACAATGCCGAGGCGGACATCTCAACGACCCGGAGTTTGCCTCTCGCATGACCGGGCGAGGCCCGGTCGCCGAGCTGCTCGCTCAGCGCTTTCGCCTGGCCGCGCGGCGTTTGGGTTTGGACCGACAAGACAGCGGATGGGATCTCGACGCGTCGCGCTTTCGCCGGCCGCAGCTTCCGGGGAGCCAGCTCGATCTGTTCGAGCAGGATTAAACCGCGCCCAGCGCGGTATGCGATGTTTTTGGATGGGATCGGCTCCGGCAGGCTTGACGACCGCTGGAGTCTGCGCGGTTTAAGCGATTAAAAAATGTATCATTTTAAACCGCGTCCCCGCTAGGGGTTGTGGATGCGCCAAACGTCGAGTTCGCTCGAAAATGAGCATCTCGCTCTGGACGCGGTATAGGGCAGCGTGAGCGGCGAAAGAGGCGGGGTGGTCGGCGGTTAGTGAGTCATTGGCTCTCAGTTGTTAGCTTCCAGCGTCCAGTCTCCACCCCACCCCGATGGATCGTGCCTGGTCTGGATCCTCTGCTGAGAGCTGATCGCTAATCGCAGGAGGCAGGAGGCCGTCACCCGGAAGCTCTTCGCTCCCGCGCTGTCATCGCTTTGTCACGCCCCGCGCATTCCCTTATCCTTCACGCGCTTTTAGGGCGCGAGGGGGTCGCGCCTCATCTCCAAACCAAAAGAATCAGGGGCGCGACGATGTTGAAGGAGGGTGGAAGACTGTTGGTGGCTGCGGTCGGGCTCGGGGTGACGTCGCTGACACAGGCGTACGATCTGCCCGCCGTGAATCTCGGGTTTACCAGTTTTCTCGACGGCGCGCCGCCGGCGGGGCCGGGCTGGTACGCCCAGCAGTACGTGCAGTTTTATCGCAACGGGCGCCTCAAGGATGCCGGCGGCGCCGACCTGCGCCTGCCGACCGCGCGCGGACTCGAGAAGGCGGAGGTCGAGGCGAATATCGGTCTGACGCAGGTTCTCTATCAATCGGATCAGCCCCTCCTGCTCGGCGGCAAGTGGGGCATGAATCTGATGTTGCCCTACGCCGGCTTCGATCTGGATCCGAAGGACAACTTCGCGATTTCGGCGAACGGCGGTAATTTGGGCGACCTCTTGATCGGGCCCTATCTGCAGTGGGATCCCGTCATGGGTCCCAACGGACCGAAATTCGTGCAGCGTGTCGAATTCCAGATGATCTTCCCGACCGGATCCTACGACGCAAACGATGCGTTGAACGTCGGCAGCAATTATTTCTCCTTCAACCCCTATTGGGCGGCGACGGCCTTCCTGGCGCCGAAATGGACGGCCTCGTGGCGCCTGCACTATCTCTGGAACGCCGAGAACGATGATCCCTACAAGCCGCTGCGCGCCAACGATACCCAAGCCGGCCAAGCGGTTCACGCCAACTTCGCGAGCGCCTACGAGGTGCTGCCGAGTCGTCTGCGCGTTGGCATCAACGGTTATTTTCTCAAGCAGTTCACCGAGAGCAAGATCGACGGCCGAGGCGTGCGCGACAGCGAGGAGCAGGTCCTCGGCATCGGACCAGGGCTGGTCTACCACTTCTCCAAGCACGACCACCTCTTCGTGAACGCCTATTGGGAAACGGAGGCGGAGAATCGCCCCGAGGGCTCCAGGTTCAACCTCAGATTCGTGCATCATTTCCATTGAGACTGAACCGCGTCCCGTCCGGTGTGCGCCGGGCGGAGTCCGATCGGCGCTGCCGGATCCTCGGGAGGTTGGAGTCGACGCGGTTCAGGTGCGTGTTTGTGAAATGAAGAATCCGACGGTGGTTGTCCGCTGTCGTCGCTGGTCGGATTAGTCCGTTCCAGCGACGAAGCGCGCGATGTCGGCGGCGAGGTCTCGGAGCAGCGCATCGGGGATCGCCTCTGCGCCTTGCGACAGGGCGAGCGCGCGCATGAGCAGGCCCGCCTCTTCTTGGGTCAGGATGCCTTTCGGCAGGGCCTCGCTGTAGAGCCAGATCCCGGCTTGTTGGGGTGTCGGCGGGGTCTCCTGCTCGGCGCGCACGGCGGCGCAGGCGAGAAGGGCGCCGAGCAGCAGGTCCATCGCCGGGGCGGGGCAGGCCTGTTGGATCAGGACCTCGGCACCCCGGAGCTTCTCCCGCGCCCGCGACAGCAGTTTGGGTTCTTGCGGGCTGAGCCGGTCTTTCGAGGGCTCGACCAACGGGCGCGCCCGAGCGATCGGAGAGGCGTCCCCGAGCCGCCGCAGCCCGCTCAGCGTTCTCGGGTCGATCAGTGCCACCGGGACTTGGCCGGAGATCGCCGCAGCAAGCCGATCGGCCTCGGCATCGACCCGATCCAAGACCACCAGCAGGCCGCCGCCGGAGCCGAGGATCCGCTCGATTCGGGCGCCGAATGCGTTCTGGACGGCCTCGATGGCATGACGAATGGCCTCTTCCATCTCGGCATCTCGCGTCGCATCGGCGAGCGGGATGGGCTCTGCCCGCTCGACCGGCGTGTCGTCGGTCGGCGTCGTCACGTCGGCACTCAAATCGATGTCCGGACTCGGTGTGAGTTCGGAGTCTGCCGGTTCAGATGCCGGTTCTTCGGAAGGTCCTTCCTCGGCCTGCTCGCCTAAGGTTTCGGTGGCTGTCGTGGGGACTCCGGGCAATCCGGCGAGATCGTCCGCCAGCACCTCCACCAGCTTGCGCGAGACCCCGACGACATCTTCCGTGGCGTCTTGATCGACCACGTTCTCGAAGAGGTTGCGCTTGCCCTGGACCAGCTCGAGGACACGGCACTCGTAGGACTCGGCGGCGACCAGCAGGATGATCTGGACCTTGCGGGTCTGCCCGAGACGGTGGACCCGGGCGATGCGCTGATCCAGTACCGCCGGGTTCCAGGGGATGTCCAGATTGACCAGGACCGAGGCCGTCTGCAGATTGAGCCCGACCCCGCCGGCATCGGTCGAGATGAAGACCTGACAGCCGTCGTCTTCGTTGAAGCGATCGATCAGGCCGCCGCGTTTGGCCGTCGGCACACCACCGTGCAGGCGGATGCAGCCGAGTCCCAGCGCGCGCACGCGCTCCTCCACCATCCGTGTCATCTGCTCCCACTGCGAGAAGACCACGGCCTTGAGTCCGGATTGCAGACAGAGCTCGTCGAGCAGATTCGCCAGCTCGTCGAGCTTGGGCGACCCCTCGGTTTCCTTGTCGACCAACCCGGCGGCGTCGCAGGCCATGCGCGCTTGCTGCAGATTGGCCATCAGCCGGTTCGACTCGCCCGGTGTGAGGGGGCGACGCTTGGCGATCTGCGCCAGAATCCCGGCGGCCTGAATGCCGGCATCGTGCAGCTCTTGCTGGCAGGCGTCGAGCGGGATGTCCAGGCGGCTCTCGATCCGGTCGGGGAGCTGATCGCGCACCAGTTGGCGGTCGCGACGCAGCATGACGGGCGCGAGCCGACGCCGCAGCTCGGAGAGGTTGCGGTAGCCTAGTACCTTGCCGCGCTCGTCGGTGATGTGGAAGTCCACCAGATAGCGCCAGAGCGGGCCGAGCACCTTTTGGTCGACCACCTGCATCAGGCTGTAGAGGTCTTCGAGCCGGTTCTCGAGCGGCGTGCCGGTTAAGGCGAAGGCGTAGCGCGAGGGGATGCGTTTGACGGCCGCGGCGATCTTGGTGCGCCAGTTCTTGATGCGCTGTGCCTCGTCCAGGATCACCAGATCGGGGCGCAAGATCTCGGCGATGATGCTGCCGTCGCGCAGGACCAGCTCGTAGTTGACGATCAGGAAGCCGCTGCTGCCTCGGTACTGGGCGGCTCGCGTGGCGGCCGGTCCCTGGATCACCCGCGCCTCCTGACCGGTGAACTTGCGGATCTCGCGTGCCCACTGTTGCTTGAGCGAGGCCGGGCAGATCACCAGGATTCGCTCGACCTCCGCATGGCTATGCAGCCAGGCGGCCGCCGAGATGGCTTGGAGCGTCTTGCCGAGACCCATGTCGTCGGCCAGCAGCGCCCGACCGTTGGCGGCCAAAAAGGCTACGCCCTCGACCTGGTAGGGATAAAGGCGTGCGGTCACCCCCGGCAGGCGTCCGCCCGAGGCACGGATCGCCTCGCCGATGTCGCGTGCACGCTGCCGCTGGGCGGCCTGCTCGGCTAGACGGCGGGCGAAGCCGAGCGCGTCTTCACCCAGATCGATGTCCCCCCGCCCGGCCAAGGCATCGGCCAGGCGCAGAAAGTCTTCGGGCAGACGCCGACGGTAGGCGCCCGTGTCGTCGAAATGCGCATCCAGCAGCGCGACCAGCTCGGGATCGAGCGGGTTGTCCGGACGTTGCATCGCCCGGTGAAGACGGATCTGTGGGGCAGGATCGCCCTCCCAGTCGAGGTAGACAAAGGGGGAGGGCGGTCCGACGGTCCTCAGGGATTTGGCGTCGCGCCGTTTGGCGATACGGTGCAGCACCGCCTCGATGTGCTTGCAGGTCCCCAGCTGGTTGGTCGCAAAGTCCGGGCAGGTGCAATAGTTGGCGCGTCGGTCGAGCGAGCGGATGTGCACACGGTAGCTGACCGGAACATGGGTGGAGGAGACGAGCGAGCGCGCGCTCCAGGCCCCGTAACCCGGATCCCCCGAGAGGTGTTCGACCCGGACCTCGGTGCGTCCGCGTTTCACCCGCTCGTCGATCGCGCCTTCCACCGCACCGAGCAGCTCGCCCTCGGCCGCCCCGCGTGCCGAGCGGGCAAAGAGCGCGGCGAGTGCATGGACACAGGGTCGGTCCGAGGGTGTGCCGCAGTCGCACAGACAGACCAGATTGCCGTCGCCGTCGTAACTCAGCTCGAGCGCGACGATCTCTTCACGTTCCTCGTCTTCGACGTCCGCACGCAAGTAGGCACCGTCCAGCTGCAACTCGGCGACGCGGTTGTCTCTGTAATGGCGCAAGCCGTCGCGCACCCGGTCGGCGGTGGCCAGGGCGTGAAGCTGATCGTGATCGAGGGTGAAGGGATCGAGGTCGTGCGTCTGGTCTAGGCCGGCGTGCATGGAGACGGATATTCCCGGTTTTTGGTCGGTTCCCCATATTAAACCGCGTCCGGCGGGTGATGCGCTGTTTTTGCGTTGAGGCACCGTCGGGTAAATGTACCGGGGATTGCCGTCTTTGCAACGGCTATCAAAGATAGAACAGGATCGTCAGATAGTGGCTGATGCTGCCCGCGAGGACGAAGAGGTGCCAGACGCCGTGTGACCAGGAGAAGCGCCTGTCGAGTGCGTAGAAGACGATGCCGAAGGTGTAGAAGAGACCACCGGCGACGAGTCCCCAAAAGCCGACCGGGGGTAGGTTTGCCACCAGGGGCTCGAGGGCGAGGACGATGAGCCAACCCATCGTAAAATAGATGATCATCGGCAGGATTCGCCGCCCTCGATGCGAAAGGCTGTCGATCAAGATACCGATCACGGCGAGGGTCCAGATGGCACCGAACATCCACCATCCCGTTTTCCCCTGCAGCACCAGCAGGCTGAACGGGGTATAGGTGCCGGCGATCAGCGGATAGATGGCATCATGGTCGAGGATCTTGAAGACCCGCTTCGCGCGTCCTCGCAGGCTGTGATACAGGGTCGAGACGAGGTAGAGCAGGAAGAGCGTGGCGCCGTAGACGCTGAAGGTGACGATACGCAGCGCGCCGCCCTGAATCCCGGCGAGGGTCACGAGCACGGACACGCCGATCAGCGCGAGGGCCGCGCCGACCAGGTGCGAGATGCTGTTGAAGCGTTCGCCTGCGTACATCGAATGCGAACCCTCGCGAACTCAATTCCCGGCGATGCGTTGTCCACCGACGAGCCAGGTACGCAAGCGGTTGGAATCGCCGACCGGCGTGAGCTTTCCGACGGCGTCCAGGAAGACGACATAGAGTCGCCGACCGCCGATCCGGGTCTGCATCACCAGGCAATGTCCGGCCTCGTTGATGAACCCGGTCTTGCTCACCTCGACATGCCATTCCGGGTTGCGCACCAACGGATTGGTGTTGCGATACTCCAAGGCACCCTGGCCGGCGAAGGGATGAACCGTCATTTCCCCGCGTGATCCGGCCTCGCGGATCAACGGGTATTGGGCCGAAGCGCGGACCATCTTGACCAGATCCTCGGCCGTGGAGCGGTTGCGGTTGTCCAGCCCGCTGCTGTCGGCAAAGGAGGTATCGTGCATCCCGAGCGCTTGGGCCTTGCGGTTCATGGCCGCGACGAATTGCGGGGTTCCGCCCGGCGAGGTGCGCGCGAGCGCGGCGGCAGCGCGATTGTCCGAGGACATGAGCGAGACCATCAGCATCTCGTGGCGCGATAAGGTCGCTTGGCCGATGCGCAGGCGCGAACGGCTGTGGCGCAGGGTGTCGCGATCCTCCTCCGTGATGGTGATGGGCGCATCCAGCGAGACGCCGGAGTCCAACACCACCATCGCCGTCATCAGCTTTGTCACCGAGGCGATGGGTTTCACCTCGCGGGTGTTTTTGCCGTAGATCCGATTGCCCTGCTCGTCGACGATCAGTGCGCTCGCTGAATTGATCTTCGGACCGGAGGTGCCGGAGCCCTGCTGCTGACTCGCGGCGAAGGCGTCGCTGCAGAGGATCAGGCCGGCGATCATCAGCGCGGACAGGAGCATCCGGCCGATGTTCTTGATCGCGTGACCCTGTCGGGCCGGCGGATACAGGGTCTCGAGTAGATTGATCGGCGACAACGACGATGGGGGCATGAGAGGCAAATCTCGGCGATAATGAGCGGTGTGTGAACCCTGTCCGGCATGACCTGCATCCTTCTTGCGGGCGCAGCGGCCTCGCATGAGTCCGGGGCTGCAGCGGCGGACGCGGTTCACATGAGTCGACGTAGAGCCAAGGGTGGCTGGATATCCGGCGTCGGCGAGAATTATTGCACAGGATCGGGCAATCGCCAGGGTCGAAAGGGGCCGGTTCTGACCGGGCTGCCGGCCGCTCGGGGTCGCGGGCGTCGCTGTTTCATCGGAGAGTCGGGGTCAAGGTGCCGATGCGGAATCACTGGACACGGTGGTCGGATCGCTGGCGCGGACTGCGCGAGGCGCTGCTGGAGCCGCGGGTCGACGACGCGAGCCTCGGCGCGGCCTTGCGCGAGGCCCGTGCGCGTCACCCGCTCCCGGTGGTCTGGCTGATCGGCAAGACCCAGTCCGGCAAGACCTCCATCATCCGCGCGCTGACCGGGAGCGGACTGGCCGAGATCGGCAACGGATTCCAGCCCTGTACAGCGACCACGCGGCTCTATGACTTCCCGACGGACGCGCCCCTGGTGCGCTTCCTCGATACCCGCGGTCTCGGCGAGGTTGCCTACGACCCGAGCGCCGACATTCACTACTGCGAGTCGCAGGCGCACCTGCTGTTGGCCGTGATGAAGGCGACCGACATCCGCCAGGACGATGTCTGGGAGGTCCTGCGGCAGGTGCGCGGTCGCCACCCGGAATGGCCCTTGGTGATTGCGCAGACCGGACTGCACGATGCCTATCCGCCGGACGGCGAGCATCCCTTGCCCTATCCCTTCGGGGACGCCGACTGGGCGGAGACCGTCCCGGTCGATGTCGCCCGTGCGCTGCGGGCGCAACGCGATCGACTCGGCGCGCTTCCGGGCGAGATCCCGGTGCGTTGGGTCCCGATCGATCTGACGCTTCCCGAGGACGGATTCGAACCGTCCGACTACGGTCTGGATGCCTTGTGGCAGGCGATCGACGGGGTCTCGTCGCTGCGCCTTCAAGCCCTGCTGCGCAGCGATGCCGGGGTGCGCGACGCCTATGCCCGATCCGCCCATCCGCACATCGTCGGCTATGCGATTGCGGCGGCCGGTGTCGGTGCGATTCCCTTGGCGGATCTGGTCGGCGTGCCGGCAATCCAGGCGAAGATGCTGCAAAGTCTCGCCGCGCTCTACGGACAGGATTGGGATCGGCGTGCCATCCTCGAGTTTCTGGGTCTGCTCGGAACCGGCATCGGTGTGGCCTATGCCGCGCGCAGTGCGGGCCGGGCCGCGGTCAAGCTCATTCCGGTGTGGGGCCAAACGGCCGGTGCCATCTGGGGCGCGACCGCCAGCGGTGCAACGACCTATGCGCTCGGCAAGGCCGCCGGCTTTCACTTCAATCGCCGACGCCGGGGTCTGCCGGCGGACGCAGAGGGGGTGCGCCGCACCTTCGTCGAAGGGTTCGACAACGGTGCGGCCCTCCTCAAAGACCTGGTGAAATCGGATCGGCCATGAAGAAACTCCTGAGCCGCATCGATCGCATGCGCCTCCTTGCACTTGTGCTGTGGGCGGTTCCCGTCGCGGCGCTCTTGCCGCTGGGGCTGCTCTGGCTGTGGCAGGTCGAGGCACTGCGCTACTGGCTGGTCGCGCTCGTCCTCTTCAGCGCGGCCGGATACGGTCTGCAGGCTTGGCTGCATCGGCATGAGCGCCGGTTGCTCATCATAGCGGAGACCGAGCCGGATCCCGATTGGCCACCTGCCGCCGAAGGCGCCTGGGCTCTGGTCGAGGACCTGGCCGCGCAGACCAAACCCGAGGACTGGCCGATCGGGGAGGGCGACCGGCTCGGGGTCTTGGGACAGCAGACGCTCGAGCGTGTCGCTCGGCATTTTCATCCCGACGTCGACGAGCCCTTGTTGGAGCTGACGGTGCCGCACACGCTCCTGATCGTCGAGCGTGCGAGCCGTGATCTGCGCGAGACCATCACGGACCACATCCCCTTCAGTCACCGGCTCACGGTCGGCTCGCTGATGCGCGCCTATCGCTGGAAGCCCTTTGCGGATCGCTTGCTCGGGCTTTATCGCGCCGGACAGTGGGTTATGAATCCGGCCAATGCCTTCTTGACCGAGGCATTGGCCCAACTGCGCGGTCGCGGCTATGCCTTGGCGCAGGACGAGCTGTATGGCTGGATCCTGAAGGAGTATGTGCGCAAGGTCGGCGCCTATGCGATCGAGCTCTACAGCGGTCGGCTCCTGCTGTCCGACGCTGCTCCCGAGGCTCGACCCACAGCGACATCCGCGCGTGATCTGCGCGCGTCCGACGCGGCCGAAGAGCCGGACGGGGAGCCCTTGCGGATCCTGGTGCTGGGCCGCTCGAATGCCGGCAAGTCCAGTCTGATCAATGCCCTATTCGGCCAACTGCGCGTGGCGACCGATCTGCTGCCGGACACGACCAAGATGCTCACGCCCTATCGTCTGGCGCACGAAGGGCTCGATCTCGCCCTGATCTACGACACGCCCGGATCCGACGCGATGGACGAGCAGACCCTGCGCACGGCGGCGGGCGACGCCGATATGATCCTCTGGGTCAGTGCCGCCGATCGCCCTGATCGTCACGCCGATCGCGAGACCCTGGACAGCTTGCGCGCCGCCTTCGCCGAGCGTTTGACCCGCCGTCCGCCGCCGCTGCTCGTCGTGCTCAGCCATATCGATCGGCTGCGCCCGGTGCGCGAGTGGCTACCGCCCTATGACTTGGCCGAGCCGAAGAGCCTGAAGGCAGAGAGTATCTTGGCTGCCGTCGAGGTGGTGTCGGCCGATCTTGCAGTCCCGATCGCGAGCGTCATTCCGGTCTGTCTCGCCGGAGGGCGAATCTACAACGTCGAGGATGTCCTCTGGGCGGCCATCCTCGATCGCCTGGACGCCGCCCAACGCTCGCGTCTGCTGCGCTGCCAAGACGCGCGCAAACGCGAGGAGAACTGGTCGTTGGTGCACAGACAGTTGGCCAACGCCGGTCGTTTCCTGCTCGAGCTGCCCAATCGAAACACGGGCGCGAGAAATCGGCGATAGCCCGACACCGGAATCCCCGAGCATCCCCCCGCCGGAAGCAGCAAGCTGACAGCAGGAGGCAGGAGGCAGGAGGCAGGAAGACCTAAACCGCCGACGGCGCCTGCCTGATCCCCGCACGACCGCTGAATACCTCGAGATCGGATCGAACCAGCGCCCAACAGGGTGCGCCGAGCTCCTCTTTCGGCCCGCTCACCTCGACCTTCAGAAAGAGATCGGGCTCCTCCAGATAGATACAGAGCCGCAGCTCGATCGGACGATTATCCGCGGTATCCGCGGCGTACAGCTCGAGGGTCAGATCGAAGGCGTTGCTCGACAGACGCGGCCGTCCGGTCTCGACACTGACCAAGCCGCAGTTCGGCTCGGCGCAACGGCGACGCAGGGCATAGCCCAACTCACGATCGCAGAAGACACAGAGCGCGCGTTCGACCTCGGCGAGGCGACGTTGCGCCTCTCGCAGGCGATGGGGGTAGGGGACCTCGTCGCGGATCTCTTCGCGCAGCACGCGCCTGAGCCGATCGAACGCCTTCGGCAGTGTTCCGCTGTGAAAACCACGGCGGAGCATCCCGCGCATGGTCTCGCCGTGGCTGCCGATCACGGCCGGCTCGATCGGTGTGCTCGACAGATCGGATCGGCGCACCGCCTCGATCCGGGCGGTGTCATCTCCGACCGGGTTTGCGCCCGCGTGATTGGCCGCGTAGATGCGCCGATTCTCCTTGAGCTCCCAGACCAGGAAGCCGGCCAAGCCCGGCAACAGGAGGATGGTGACGGTGACGAAGGGGTAGGCGATCAGCTTCGGCAGGAAGGGCTCGGTGAGTGCAACCAACAGCCCGGTGAGTGCCGGCAGGAAGGGCAACATCAGCTTGTGCGCGATGGTAACCAAGGGGAAATGCTTGATCGGATTGACCTGCGGCTCCACCAGCACGGTCACGTAAAACTGGATGACGGACTCGGTGAAATTCCAGACAGGCGCAAACAATGCCTTCACGACAAGTGCGAGCCGTGACTCTCCGAGCTGATGGCTCAGTAACTCCTCGATCCGATGCAGCCCCTGCTCGAAGCGGCGTGTCACCTCCTTGAAGAAATGCAGCAGCTCGCGAACCAGTCCGATCACCAGGGTCTGGTTCAGTCGACGCAGCATCTGCCATGCAGCACTGGCGGCATTGTCGAGCATGCGTCGACCCGCAGGCGTGTTGCGCGCCAGCGTGCCGATCGCAAAAGCCGGGATCAGCAAGGACAGGCCGTAGTCAATCTCGACCCCGTCGATCAGCAGGCCGAGTCCCACGAAGGGGAGCACGATCAGCAGTCCGATGAACAGCGGCTGCACCAGATTGCGATCCAGACCGCGGATCAGGCTCGTCGACAAGAGTCGCGCGACCGGCGCCCAACGCAGCAGTCTGCGCATCCCGTCGAAAAGCAGTAAACGAACTGTCCAAGCGATGACGCGCCAGATCGATTTGGCGATCGCCCGGCCGACGCGGGTGTAGGCGAACGCATTGATCAGCAGGGCGAGCAGCAGCACCAGCCAGAGGGGCGCTAAATCAATGGCGCTTCCCTCGGGCGCGATCAGGCCGGCCAGGATGTCGAGCGTCTTGAGTCCCAGATAGGCCAAGCCGGTCGGCAGGATGAGATGGCGCAGGATCAACCGCCCTCGCGGCGTGCCGAACAGAGGCGCGCCGAGCTGCTGCAAGCCCTTGACATAGAATTCGCCCGGTTTGTAAACGCCGGGCAGGTTCCGGGCGGCGATCCGATCGAAATGCGCCAAGCGGTCGCCGTGGCGAATCTCCTCCAGGGTCGGGTCGGGCAAGCGCAGGATGTTGCGTGCGACGATATCGCGGACGTCCGTGAACTTCAGATGCCGACGGTGCTGGATGACGTCGAGCAGCTCCTCGCGCATCTTGTGGGCCGCGACCCGCTCGCGATGGTTGGTCGGGTTGAAGCCGGCCTCTTCGAGAGAAGCGCGAAGGTGGGGTCTGATCTGGCCGGCGAGTCGCGTGGACAGCTGCTCGGAGAGGCGCTTCAGGGGGACCGAGAACCGCTCGACCTCGCGGGTAGGCCACTCGATCTGCTCGAGCCGGCTCGATGCGACCGCCAGTGCTCGCAGCGCCTTGAGTCGGGCCTGAAAGGGCAGGATCTGTCTCAGGCGCTCCTTTCCGCCGCTCGCTGCCCAGTGAAAGGGACGCAGTCGGTAGTAGGTGGTGCGGCTCTCGAGCAGAACTCGTTCCAGGTCGCGCAGGATCAGATACGCCGAGCGAGCCGAGCCGGCGCGCATGACCTCCTCGCCCAAGAGCGCAGTCAGAGCAGACAGCTCGCGTGCCGTGTCCGGGCTCAGCTTCGAGTTCGCGGCGATCAGATCCGCCAAGGTGCTCTGCGCCGCAACAGCACGTTGCGCGAGGATCGCGCGGACCGCGTCGCGCGCATCCAGACAGGGCTCGCCCATGGCGATGAAGCGTCGCCGGGCCAAGGCCAGGTTGACGAGTGCGGCGGCATAATGGTCGTCGAGCTCGGCGCGCTGCGCCTTACGCACGGCATCGGCGAACAGGGCCAGATGCAGATCCAGCCAGATCCCGCGGGGTCCCGCCTCGGAGCGTTTGCGACTCAGACGCCCCGGGATGGCGAGCAGTGCATCCAGCAGTGGCGCGACCGGGGTGATCGCGATGTCCCGGAGACGCGTTTTCCAGTCCCGTCGGGCCAATTGCGAGGCTTCGCGCAGCACCGCGAGACAGCGTGCCTCGATCTCGTCGACAGGGGACGAGATCGCCGTATCCGCGACGTCCTGAGATGCGGGCTCGTCCGGGACGAGCGGCGTTTCGTGGTTCTGCCGGGCGGCGATCGCGCGCGCGAAATCCGGATCCGATTCCCCGTAGGGCAGGCCGGACGGGAGAAGGGGCAGATACTCGGGCACGCCGCAGCGGTGATCCGGGCGGGTATGCTCCAGCAGGCGCGGCAGCCGCCCGCCCTGCAGCGATCCGGGCAGATCGAGTCCGCTCTCGATGAGCCACAGATCGAGCGCGTCCCAGTTCCGGATTGTCGGAAAGAAGAAACCGCGTGCGCCCGGCGAAAAATAGCGCAATCGGGCGATCAGGGCGACGAAGCTGCGACAAATGAAGGCGTCGCCGATGCCCGCGGGGACGACCCCGTCGCGCGTCATGATGTCGCGCACCTCGGCCAAAGCGAGCGGGCCGATCCGGCGGGTCAGTCCGATCGGGCCGAACGGATCCCCATCGAGATTGTCGTCGCGCGCGATCTGCCAGGCGCGCGCGACCTCGGCCTCGAAACGCCGAGCCCAGTAGTCGCGCAGCAGTCTCGTGAAGCCGACACGGTCGAGTCGTTGCTCGGGCGGGATCGGCAAAAGGATCACGTAGTCGGGCAGATTGAGCCCCTCGATGACGGCGAGTGCCTCCGGATTCTCCGACTCCAGGCCGGTGAGAAAGGCCGTGGAGGGCATCAGGTAATAGGCGAGCTCCGGGATCGAGATGTCGCGCGCCTCTGTCGCCAGATGGTCGATGATCAGGCGCTCGATGGCCCTTGGATGGAACAGGAAGACGCCTTCGGCCGGTTTGAGGACGCGCCCGCGGAAGAGCTTCGCGGTGGTCTCGGCGCTGGCGGAGGGAGTGAGGTCAGACACGGGGCTCGCGATGCTGGGGCGAAGGGGTCGGCATGGTCTGGGGGGCGGCGCGTCGTTGGCCCGGGGCGAACCCCGCACCCTATCGTAATTCCATTGGTCTTGATAAGGAAACCGATCGGGCTTCGCCCCCGAGCCGCGATTGCGTCTTCGCGGCTCGGCGCTGCACGGCCGATTAGGCCCTGGCCGGGATCGGTCCATCGCTCTCCAGGATGCCGGTTTCTCCTTCGCTCTTGGCGATGATGACGGCGCCGCAGGAATCGCTGAAGACGTTGACCGAGGTGCGCATCATGTCGAGAAGTCGATCGACCGCCAGGATCAGGCCGATCCCTTCCAGGGGCAGGCCGACGGCGGTCAGGATGATGGCGATGGCGACGAGGCTGGCGGCCGGGATGCCGGCCACGCCGATCGAGGTCAGGAGCGCGAGGATCACGATCAGGATCTGGGTCGCGAATCCCAACTCGATCCCGTATGCCTGGGCGATGAACATGACGGCGACGCATTCATAGAGCGCGGTCCCGTCCATGTTCACTGTCGCACCCAAGGGCAGCACGAAGCTCGAAGTCCGGTTGGAGACCCCGGCGTTCTTCTCGACACATTCCATGGTGAGCGGGAGCGTGGCCGAGGAGGATGCGGTCGAGAAGGCCGTGAGCAGCGCCGCACCCATGGCGCGATAGTGACGGCTTGGCTTCACCCCGCCGATGAACATGAGCAGCAGAGGCAGGGTCACGAAAAAATGGATGCCGAGCGCGATCGTGACGCTGAAGAAGAAAAGCGCAAGCGGTCCGAACGCCTCCAATCCGGTGTCCGTGACCGTCTTGGCGACGAGTGCGAAGACCCCGATGGGCGCGAAGCGCATCACCAGTTCGGTGATCTTCATCATCACCTCGAAGACGCCGTTCCAGAAGTCGAGCTGTGTTTGCGCAAGTTTGCCGCTGAGGCGCGTGATGAAGAAGCCGTAAAGCAGGCTGAAGAAGATCAGCCCGAGCATCTGCCCCGCTGCGGCTGCGGCGACGATGTTCGTCGGCACCATGCGCAGAAAGATCTCGACGATGTCGGCGGCGCCCTTGTCGGCGAATTGGTCCTCCAGATCGCTCTTGGTGGCCGACAGCCCGAATACCTCCTCGGCCGTTCCCTCGACCACACCCGGCTGAATCAGGTTCACGACGAGCAGCCCGACGATGATGGCGAGCAGGCTCGTCATCGCGTAATACCCGATGGTCTTGCCCCCGAGACGTCCGAGATTGCTCGAGTCGCCGATTCCGGCGACCCCGACGATGATCGAAGACACGATCAGGGGTACAATCAACATCTTTAGGGCGTTGAGGAAAAGCTCGCCCAGAAAGTCGAAGATCCCGTACAGAGTGACCCCGAAGAGACCGGTGTCGCGCTCGATCAGCAGCCCGATGACGATCGCCAGCACAAGGGCGATCAGGATCTGCCAGTGGAGCTTCATTTTGAGAACCGACATCGACGTCTCCGAATGGCTCTGAGGTTGTCCGGCACGGGTCGTCGCGCACCTGATTGCGGGATCTCGCATCCGCGTGGAAGAGCTCGGCGATCCCAATTCGCCGAATGTCGAGCCGGCTCGGCGTGCTCGAAGGGGGTTCGGAAAACCGCGGATACGGGCGCATCTTATGCCGTACGCCGTGCCGAGACCAGACCGTCACAGCACACATAGAGCGAACATCGTCAGCCATGCACTATCGCGTCTACTACTTGTTCGAGCGTTCGGGGGAGTCGGTCTCGTCTGCGAGTGCGCTGGAGGTCAGCAGCCGAGAGATCCGCGAGCAACTGCTGCCTCGTCTGCAGCATGAGGACGATTATCTCGGGATCATCGATCACGCCGAGAACACCCTGCAGATCCTTCGCGAGCCCGGCTCCATCCGTTACTGGGTGGAGCTTCCGATCGACGCGGCCAAGGCATCCTACGGCCGGCACATGGATTTCGAAGAGGTGCAGCAACTCATCCGGGAGCTGCCGTCGGTCTTCGATCGCGAAGCCATTCCCGGACTTGAGTATCGCCCTTGGTGAGCCGTGATGGATGAATCGACACGCAAGATCCAACCGGTTTCGGCGGAGCCGGAAACGACCGATCCACTCAGGGCCACGACCGGTTTCGTCTATCTTCTGCAGGCCCTGTCGTTCATCTTGGGCGTGACCTCTGTCATCGGCGTCGTCGTCAACTATCTGCGTCTGGCCGAGGTGCGGGGAACCTGGCTCGAATCCCATTTTATTTGGCAGATCAGAACCTTTTGGTTCCAAGTCTTGTGGGGCCTCGTCGGTCTGGTCACCAGCGTGTTTTTGATCGGCTTTCTGATCTGGGGCGTGGTGTACTTCTGGACCCTCTATCGGGTGGTCAAGGGGTGGCTGAATCTTGCGGAAGAGCGGCCGATGTATGCCGACTGAACCGCCTCTCGGGTGACCTTGCGCCCTCGTCGCATATTGCCGGCTCGGCGTGGTTCAATCGGGGTCGGAGCGGACGCGATTCAGATGTTTCGACAATCGAGAGACCGCCGGGCGTAGACCGCCGAGGTTTGGTTGTGCCTCGCACAGCTCGGCTCGACGGTCCTTGCGGCGTGGATCGCTCGACACAGGTGTGACATGGCCGAGTCAGGTCGAGCCAAACGCGGGCAGGCCGGCAGGGTGGGCGCGTGCGAGCGAAGTCCACCGAACAGCGCCGGCGCCGGTGGACTGCGCTGCGCTTGTCCACCCGACCGATCCTGGCGTGCCCGACGTATGAGCGAAGCCCGCCGAGTTGTTTCAGCGCACCGCCATGATCAGCAGGACAACCAGCGCGACGACCGCACCGAGCGGCAGGAGTGCCGCCTGCCAATCCCCCTTTTCGGCCTTCGGGCCGTTCTCCTGCCAGTGTTTGTAGGCTGGCCAAAGATAGAACAGCATCAAGACGAGTACCGCGGCGGCGGCGATCTTCAGTGCGAGTTCCATGGGTTGAGTCTCCGGTCGTCGCTTGGGTTGGCGTGTAGCGCCGAAACAAAAACCCCGGCACGGGGCCGGGGTTTCATGCCCGAGAAGGGGCGCGTCGATCAGTCGTCGCCCATGATCCCGAGGATCTGCAGCAGACTGATGAAGATGTTGAAGATGGCGAGATAGATCCCGTAGGTCGCCATGATGTAGTTGGTCTCCTCGCCCCGCGCGATCCGGCTGGTATCGAACAGGATGAAGCCGCTCATCAGCAGGATGATGGCCGAGGAGATCGCCAGCGAGAGTGCCGGCATCTGCAGGAACAGGTTTGCCACGACAGCCAGGATGACGACCATCATGCCGGCGAAGATGAATCCGCCCATGAAGCTGAAGTCACGCTTGCTGGTTAGGGCGTAGCCCGACAATCCGAGGAAGATCGCCGCGGTGCCGCCGAACGCCAAGCCGACGGTCTGCGGACCGTTCGGAAGGGCGAGATACATGGACAGGATCGAGCCTAGGCCGAACCCGAGCAGGCCGGTGATCAGGAAGATGACACCGATACCCTTGGAAGAGTCGGCCGTGCGCGGAAGCACGAAGATGCCCATCAGCATCGCGACGATTACCGAGACCAGGTACATCCAGCTCGGCACGGCGAGTGCGATCGACACCATCGCCGTGAAGGCGCTGAAGCCGAGCGTCGCGGCGAGCAGCAAGTAGGTGTTCTTGAGCACCTTGTTGGTCGAGATGACCGACTGTGCGCTGCGGGGGATGGAAAAATCAGTGTTGGCCATTGATGTGGTCGCTCCGGTTACGAGAGGTTCAAGCTGCCGAGTCTGACTCGGCGGGAAGATCCGAGTTCCTGAAGGATACCTGATGGAGTCGCTCGCGCAAGCGTCAAGGCGGTTGGGTCCGCGGCGGACATGCGCTATCCTTACCCCCGCTGTCGCTTGGTGACTCATGCCCTGCAGTTCCGGGGGATTGCGCCGGGCGATCGATCCGGAGAGGTGGCTGAGCGGTCGAAAGCGGCGGTCTTGAAAACCGTTGACCCTCGCGGGTCCGTGGGTTCGAATCCCACCCTCTCCGCCAAGTAAATCAAGCTATTGGCGTTGTTCTCCTTCCACCCCTACCGCATTCACGGCTCGGATCTGAGCCAAATCTGAGCCAACAGCTTCTAAACCTGGTCTATAATGGTGCCGTGTGGTGTCGTCTCGACAAGGCGCGACGAGACGATTTCGAACCCGGAGGGCGACCCCGACCCACCGGAAATTTCGAAGCTTCCACCGGAAAAAACGAAGCCCCGCGACGCTCGCAACGCCGGGGGCTTCTGACCACCACCAACCTGGTTAGGAGGTTCGGCTATGGCTGCATACGAGTGTAGCGCGGTCGGACTCCGGGAGTTCAGACCGTGGCATCTATCCGCAAGCTGACGGACGGCAGAAACAAACCCTGGCAGGTCCGTATCACCCGAAAGGGTCAAACCCTCCCACCCGAATACTTCCGCACCAAACGCGAGGCGTCAGCGTTCGCCGCGAAGGTAGAGGCTGATTTCGATCTTTGGTCCAAGGTGCTCGGCGGCGAGCTGCGACGCCACACCTTCGCGGATCTGGTGGACCGCTACATGAGCGTCTACCAAGGCAAGGACGACAGTCTGCCCGCGCGCATGGCTTGGTGGAAGGATGAGTACGGCGACCGCTCGCTATCCGACTTCACCGACGACACCCTACGCGACGGTCTTGCTCGGCTCGCCGAGGGCACCGCCAAGCAAGGGGGGCACAAGGTCACGGAGACCGAGCGCAAGCTCTCGCCCGCTACCCTGAACCGCTACAAGACGGCTGTCGGGACGCTCTACAAGGCCGCGATCGACGCGGGTTGGTACGGCATCAAGATCAACCCTGCCGCGGGGATCCGCCAGCGCAAGGAGAACAACTCCCGCTTCGGGCGCTGCCTGGAAGACGGCGAGCGTGAGCGGCTGCTCGATGCGTGCGATCGGTCCGCTACCTGGCCGGATCTCGGGCTGTTCGTCCGGCTGGCCCTGGCCACCGGGGCACGCCGCGGGGAGCTGCTGAAGCTCGAATGGAGGGACGCGGACCTTAAGGGCGGGTCGATCCTGCTGCGCGCAACCAAGAACGGAGACGATCGGCGTGTTCCCTTGCTCGGGGAGGTCCGCACGCTGCTGGCGGAGCGCGCCAAGGTTCGGCGCCTGGATGACCCGCGCGTCTTCGCCTGGAGCACCCGCAAGCAAGAGAAGATGCAGCCGGCCGAGCGGGAATTGAGCGCACAACCTGTCGATGACGCATGGGCCAGCGCCAAGGCTGCCGCGGGGGTCGAGAACCTTCGCATCCACGACCTTCGCCACTCGTGCGGCTCCTACCTCGCCAAAGCCGGCGCGTCCGCCTTCCAGATCGCCGCCATTCTCGGGCACCGATCCGGCCCCGGATTGACCGCCCGCTATGTTCACCTGGTCGCGGAGGATTCACGCGACCTGATGGAGTCGGCACTCGGAGGGATCACGGGAGGCACCCAGGTATGAGCGCCCATCGCCGAGGTTGGGACGATGAGAGCGCGCACCTGTTTGCGGAGGTCGCCGCGCTGGTGGAGAACGACAATCGCCGCCGATCCGAGCGGTCGCGTGCGCTGCTTCGCGAGGCGCGTGTTGCCAGCCTAATCATCAACGCAAAGGCCGGGTCCGTTGATGCATCGCGCGCGGTCTGCGATGCCGCGGCCGACTACATCGAAGTCGGCGAACCGCTACCGGAATTGCTGCGGGCGTACATGATCGAGGCGTTGAGAAAGGTCGCGCAAGGCGACGACGCCCGGCGATCTTTTCGAGTAGCGCGCGGTCGCGGGCAATCGAAAGACCCGATGAAAGACCCGATGGCCATGAAGGAGTTCGAGCGGATCATCCACAACCGCGTTCTTGCCCTTATCCATTTAGATGGCCTGCGGCTCGGTAAAGCCTGCGACCAAGTCTGTGAAGAGATCGCGCAACTCAAAGGCGATTTCGATTCCCCGATGTTCGGCGCCGAGTTTGACGACAGCTACATTCTGAAGATCTTCAATCGCAGGAAGGTTGAGCTCCCCGGATTCGACGGACCCATCTTTCTCGGTTAATTACACGGACTGAAATCGCCGATTTCAGTCCGTTACAGCGCTATAACTCCGCGCGATGCTGCGCCTCACGAAACAACGTGAGGATGCAAGCATGACCGCGACAACCCCGCAGGCCGGCGCAACGCTGGACCTGTCCGACATTACCCCCTTCGCCGAATTCTGCCGCGAGTGCGAAAAGCGCAAGCTCGCAACGCGCGCCCAACTGCAATGGTGGATGCGCTATCGCCGACAGAATGGCTTGCTGTCGTCCGGCGCCGTGGTTGAGCGGAAGGTCAACCCGAGCGCGAAGAAGGCGATGCTGTTCGTCGTTCGCCCGCGCTTCGTCGCATGGCTGGCCGCGTCCTCCGAGACGCTGGCCGCGGCATAGGGAGGTGCCGACCATGAACCCATACCAAGACGAGCGCCGCGTCGGCGGAGTGATCCTCGCCCACCGTCAAGAGCTGCGCGACACGACCGCAGCAATCTACAGCGCTGCCAGCCTGTTACGCGACGTGCTCACCGAACAAAGCGTATCCGACACCGACGAATGGCCGGAAACGTGGGACGCGAACCGCCTCGATGCGGTTCTGGCCTTGATCGAGGCCGCGGGCAAATCGCTCTATCTGCGCGTGGTGAGTGCGGTCGGGGAGGGGCAGGAATGACCCGCCGCCGACACCCGCCAGCCTGACCGGACCCGCAACCCATGAACCAACCCACCGCCCTCAGCGCAAGAGTGCTTTCGGCATCGACATCCCCGAGGATCTACCGATGGCACTGCCCGAAAACGAAAAACCCCCGACCGTGACGAGCGGCGGGGGCGTAAAACAACAAGACAAACAACCGATTGGCGAGACGAAGTATAGCATCGAGGTCGGCATCCGTCTCGGCGCTGCCTGCTTCGTCGGTGTCGCGATTGCCTCATGGTGTTCCGGCGTGGGTCCGGTTCTCGGAGGTGCGGTATGAGCGCGCACATCCAGACCGCACTCGCCGCGCTGCAATCGGCCGGGTTCCCCTTCACCGAAGTCGTCGCAGACAGCCGATTCCGTCGCCAGCCTCACCAAGATTACTACTGGTACATCGCCAACGTCGGCACCTTCTCCGATGGCCGGCCCTGGCTGACCGTTTCGGCCGGCGACGCTCGGGAGAACGGAGGCGTCTACAAGGCGACTTTCACATGGAGGTCTTACCGCTATGGCGAGCTTACCGCGGCCGATCGGTGGTCCCTGCGGACCGAGCGCAAGGTTAAGGAAGCCGAGCGAACGGTGCAGCTCACCCAAGACCAAGAGGCCGCGCGTCGGCGTGCCTGCCTGATCTGGTCCAAGGCCCGGCCCGGACACCACCCGTATCTCGCGCGCAAAGGGATCCAGGCCGGGAACACCCGCGTCTCGGGGAAATTCCTCGTGGTCCCGGTCTACGCGCTCGACGGCAACCTCGTGAACGCGCAGACCATCGCCGCCGATGGCGATAAGAGCGTCCTGACGGGCGCCCGATTCGCAGACACCTATCACCCGATCCGGTTTCACGGCATCAATCAGTCGCGTTGCCTGTTGGCCGAAGGATTCGCAACGGCCATGACACTGCACGTCGAGGCCGGCGATCCGGTGATTTGTGCGTTCTGCGCGGATAATCTCGTCAGGCTGGCGAAGCGCCTACCGCGGGAATTCCCCGGCGTAAAGGACTGGATTGTCTGCGGCGATGCCGATCCGGTCGGTCGAGCGAAGGCGATCGAGGCCGCGAAGATCCTCGGCGGCCGTTGGGTTGTTCCCGATTTTACGGGACTGCCTGCGGGACCGAAGGATTCGGATTTCAACGATCTGGTGCGCCTTCAACGGGAGGTGCAGCCATGAAATCGAATCTTGCGGAGCAGCTCCGCAACGCGCGGCCCGTGAACGTCGAAGACGCTCAAACCGCCAACCTTCTTGGCAAAATTTTTGATGCCGCGAACGGCGCCGAGACGGGCGGGAAAAAAATACTCCCGGAGAGTAACTCTCCAAACGACGTTCACAACGTTCACGATGTTCACACGGAGGAGCTGGACGAAGAAGTACCGGAGAATCTTGACGACGCGATCCCGGACGATGAACTAGCCGAAGCGATCGCAGCCGTGAACGACGCGCTCAAGAGGTGCGTGGACGATCCCGGAGTGCTTGCGTCGGCGGATTTCGTCGCCGCCGTGAAGCTGGTAAGGGAGCGCGACCAATCCGAGTGGGTCAGGATCCGCGTTGCGCTCAAGAAGGCGAAGCCGAGCGGAGTCCTGCTGTCGGAGATCGACAAGGGCACCGTCCCGGACGGAGAGGGGTTCGATGATTCGTCGGTCGCAGACGATCTCGTTGCGCTGGTGCAGGGGCGCGCGGAGCTGTTCCATGCCGAAGACGGTGCCTGTTTCGTTGCGCTCAAGGAGTCGCCGCGCAAGGTCTTCAAGCTCGACACCACGGCTTTCTCCGAGTGGCTTGGATACGCCTACTACCGCAACACCGAGTCCGACACCCGTCCCGGTCGCGCCGCCAGCGAGACGGCAATCCGAACCGCGCGCTCGGTGTTGTCCGGCATCGCCAAGAACGACGGCGAAGAGCGAAAGACATGGTTGCGCGCCGCCGAGCACAAGGGCTGCTATTACCTGGATCTCGGCGCCAACGACTGGTGCGCAGTGGAGATCGACGCGCGCGGCTGGCGTGTCGTGGAGCATCCGCCCGTCTATTTCTGGCGGTCATCGACGACGCGACCGCTGCCGATGCCGATACCGGGCGGAAAGCTCGACAAGCTATGGGCACACCTGAATGTCCCGGAGTCGTCGCGAGAGCTGGTCCTGGCGTGGCTGCTGGAATCACTCCGGCCGGAAACGCCTTTCCCGGTCCTGGAATTGGTCGGCTCGCAAGGATCCGCCAAGAGCAACACCCATGCAAAGCTCCGACGCTGCATCGACCCGAATGCCGTGGATCTTCGCGCGGCACCCAAGTCGGTCGAGGATCTGTTCGTCTCGGCTGGCTGCAACTGGATCGCCAGTTACAACAACCTGTCTCGACTTAGCTCGCAGGTGCAGGATGCGATCTGCAACCTTGCCACGGGAGGCGGATTCGCTGGCCGCACGCTCTACACCAACAGCGACGAAACCCTGATCGAAGCTAAGCGGCCCGTGATCCTGAACGGGATTGTCCCGTTGGCCACGGCGCAGGATTTGACCGATCGCGTGATCCATATCGAGCTACCGGCGATCGGCACCTACCGATCAGAAACCGACCTAAATGCCGCGTTCGAGCGCGACGCACCGTCAATCGTCGGCGGCCTGTTGGACCTGTTCGTGAAGACCCTCGCCAAGATCCCGGAGGTCAGTATCGAGTCGCCGCCGCGTATGGCGGACTTCGCGGTCCTCGGTGAAGCGATGATGATCTCGTTGGGAAAAGAGCCAGGCGATTTCATGCGGATCTACTCCGAGAATCGTACCGATTCGGTCGCTCGCAGTCTGGAATCTTCGCCCGTTGCGGTCGCGATTAGAGCAATGGCCGATGCGCATACGCACCCGACCGACCCGGTTTTCGACGGCACGATGGGGGCGCTGAAGGCAAGACTCGATCTGGAGCGAGACAACGCGGAGGCATGGCCTCGGTCGCCGCGCGGGCTCGGCGACGTGCTGCGTCGTCAACTGCCGGCACTCGCGCAAATCGGCATCAAGGTCGAGATCGGTAAGGCCGGGAGGGCGGGCGTCATGGTGACGATTCGGAAGCGTGAACATTGTGAACGTCGTGAACGTCGTTCTGACAGCTACTCTCACGGAGAGAAATATTCTACCGGCTCGGAGTCGTTCTGATGGGCGCCGCCGAATCCCTCTACCGCGAAATGGTCTCCTTCGGTCTCAGCGTGGAAGAGCACGACGGGACGCTGTTCGTCTCGCCGATCGAGCAGATTACCGATGCTCTACGGGCCCAGATCCGAGCCTATAAGCCCGAGCTGTTGGCGCTGCTGACCGGAGCCGCCAGCGGCCCAGCGCACCATCACCGCTGGCTCGTCACCACACCGACGGGCGAGGTCTTCAGTCTGTCGCGCACCCCACCGGCAACCTTGGCCGAGATCGCCGCCGACTACCCCGGCGCTCAGGTCGAGCCCGAGCCTGAGCTACCTCCCGGTCCGGCGCTGCATCCCGACGACATGGCCCTCGCCTTTGCCCTGCTGCGTCACTGGGGCGAGACCGATACCGCGATCGGCCAAGAGTGGATTGACGGGCTCGCCAGAGATCCTGAGCGACGGCGGCAGATGTATGCCGAAGCCGTGCGGCTCGGACTGGCGACCTTCGACCCGGAGCCCGAGGCGATTGCTACGGCTACGGTTGCTGCACCTGCTACGGGCGCCGTGTGTGCGCGCTGCGGGCAATGGTCCCCGAACCCGACCAATCCGACAGGCGGGCTCGGGCGATGCCTCACGGACGCCCCGGCGAGCCGCAAGGCCGGCGCCTGCTGGCCTTGGCCGGATGCCGATGTTCGATGCAGGGAGTTCGATCCGGTCGCCTCCGTACCCGAAGCCGCAACCCATACCGCGAGACCGACACCATGACCGACCCGAACCCACTCACGCCAGCCGAACAAGCCCGTGTCAAGGCCATTTGCGAGGATGTCCGTCCGATACTTAAAGAGGCTGTCGCCATTCGCGACGCAGCCGACAAGATGACCGCCCCGTCGCTGCTGCTGCATCTCGCACAGCGGGGAATCGAGCTAGGAGCCTGTCCGACTTGTCG
>NZ_DIUM01000089.1 GCF_002423035.1 Thiocapsa sp. UBA6158 | reverse complement strand
GGTGTAACTGCTCTTTTTAGGATCATCGCTCCGCCGACATTCGCCTTGGTCCCCGACACCTCCTAGTCACAAGCCGTGACTGAAGGTGCTCGACGTGTCACTTGAGGGGAACGAACGGATCGCCAACCACGGACCACGGCGTCGTCAGACGCTGACTACTGCCCTGCGCCTGCTGATCTGCACCGCCGATGCGTGGCCATCGTCACCGCTCATCCCCGGGGCGGCGGGAATTGCTGATCTAGTGCCATCGCTATCTTTCTTTGGTTTCTTGTGCTCGGGATAGAGCTGTCATCCCCGGTCGGATCGAGTCGGTCATCGATCGTTGATGCCTGCCGCCACGCCTTGTCGTTGTTGACTGCGCATGTCTGCGGGGCGACTTTAGTCGCCCTAAAGCGAAGCTCGGCAACAGCAAGGGCTCGACAATTAGTACATCTCTTGCGGATCCACGTCCAGTGACCAGCGCAGCCCTTTGCTTCTGGGCAAGGTGCGCAGGGCGAGGCTCCAGCCGGCCAGAAACCGCTGCAGCTGCGGGCGTTGTGACGACTGAATCAGAAGCTGGGCGCGGTAGTGTCCGCCGCGGCGCTCCATCGGGGCAGGGACCGGGCCGTAGCATTGCACCCCGAGCTCGGCGAGCGGTTCGGCACGGCCTTCGCCAGGTCTCTCGGCGATCAGGCGCGCTTGATTCAGGAAGGCCGTTGCGGTCTCGGCGGCCGGGGCCTCGGCGCGCAGCAGGGCGAGATGGCTGAACGGCGGCAGCTCGGCCTCGCGTCTCTCGGCAAGGGCGGTGGTCGCGAAGCCCGTGTAACCGTCGCGCAAGAGACTTTGGAGCAGTGGGTGCTCGGGGTGGCGGGTCTGCAGGACGACCCGTCCGGGGCGCTCGGCGCGTCCGGCGCGTCCGGTGACTTGAACGATCAGTTGCGCGGTGCGTTCCGGTGCGCGGAAGTCGCTTGCGTAGAGCGATTGGTCGAGATCCAGGATGCCGACCAGGGTCACGCCCGGGAAATCATGTCCCTTGGCCAGCATCTGGGTGCCGAGCAGGATCTGCACCTCGCCGCGCCGGATCTCGTCGAGGAGGCGCGCCAGCTCGCCACGGCGTCGGGTGGTGTCCCGGTCGAGCCGGGCGATGCCGACGCCCGGAAACAGGGGGCGCAGCTCTTCGTCCAGCCGCTCGGTGCCGCGTCCGAGCATGCGCAGATCCGTCCCCTTGCAGTCCGGACAGGCACTCGGCAACGGCCGCGTCCAACCGCAGTGATGACACCAGAGGCGTCGGCGAGCCAGATGGAGCGTGAGGCGGGCGTCGCAATGCGGGCAGTCGCCGACCCAGCCGCAGGCGTGACAGGTGAGCACCGGGGCATAGCCGCGGCGGTTCAGGAAGAGCAGCACCTGGTTGCCGGCGGCGATCTCGGTGCGCATCTCTTCGCGCAGGACCGCGGAGAGCCCGGCCTGCAGCGGCTGATTGCGGATGTCCAGCAGCGAGATCCGCGGCGTGCAGGCCGCGCCCGCGCGCTGCGGCAGACGCAGCCAGCCGTAGCGTCCGGTCTGCGCGTTGTTAAGCGTTTCGAGCGAGGGTGTCGCCGAGCCGAGCACGACCGGGCAACCGACCAGTTGGGCGCGTCGCACGGCGAGATCGCGTGCCGAGTAACGGAAGCCCTCCTGCTGTTTGAGCGATGCGTCATGCTCCTCGTCGACCAGGATCAGCCCGAGCCGCGGCAGGGGCACGAAGACCGCCGAGCGTGTCCCGAGCACGACTCCTGCACGCCCGGAGGCGGCGCGGTGCCAGGCCCGCTCGCGTTCTCCTGCCGCGAGCCCGGAATGCAGCACGGCGGGCGGGTCGGGCAGGCGCGAGGTCAAGCGTTCGCGCAACTGCGGGGTCAGACCGATCTCGGGAACGATCAGAAGGGTTTGATCACCACGCGCGGCGGCGGCCTCGATCAGGCGGATATAGACCTCGGTCTTGCCGCTGCCGGTCACGCCGTCGAGCAGGAAGGGGCTGAAACCGCCGAGTCCGGCCGCGACCCGGCGCAGGGCCTCGGCCTGATCGGCATTGAGCTCGGGGCCGGGGGCGGGCTCGGGGCGGGGCGCGTGCGTGACGGGCCCCGTCGGCGCGAGGCGGCAGGTCTCCAACAGGCCGCGTGCACGCAGGCTGCGCAACGTCGCGGCGCATGGACCCAAGCATGCGGTCAGATCGGCCACCGGAATCCCTTCGGGTACGGACCTGACCAGCGCGAGAAGCTCGCGTTGCTTTGGTGCCCGCCGCAGCGTCTCGAGGTCCAGGGTCCGGCCGGCGGGTGTTGCCGAGACGCCCGGGACCTGCTCGTCCAGGATGGGTTTGGCTTGGCGCAGACGGGCGGGGAGTGCGCTGAAGAGTGCCTCGCCGATTGGTTGCCGGTAATAGTCCGCCGCCCAGCGGATCAGGGTCAGGTCGGTCGCGCCCAAGACGGGGCGAGGGTCGAGGGGGCGCTCGATCGGCTTCAGGCGTGCGGGATCCTGATCCGAGGTGTCGCGCAGCTCGAGCAGAATGCCCACGCGCCGACCTTGTCCGAAGGGCACCAGCACGCGCTGACCGGGCAACAGGGACGAGGTTGCCGTGCAGCCGTCCGACTCCGGCGCCGGCGGCAGATAATCGAAGGCATCCATCAGCGGTGCGGCGACGGCAACACGCAGGATCGAGCCGGGCTTTCGGTACGGGTCGGGCGACACGTTGGTTGAGCGCTTTCTCTGAGGGCGGGCCCCCGAGGATGGGTGGCAGTCGTCGATTAGGCGCGTGACGTCTGCATTTCCCTAGGAAACACCGGCAATCACTTGTCGCGGAACATGAAACCCGAGCAACTCACAAATCCTGTGGGTAAGTCTGGGGATGACTGGTGTAAAGCGGATGCGAGCAGGCGCCGTTGTTACGGTTTTGTTGGTTTGGAAACTTTTTGGCCAACTTGAAAACATATTTTTAATCAATTGGTTGAATATTGCATGGGCCGCGCTGCCAGGTCGCCGTAAGCCTCCCCCGTACACCTTCGCGGCGTTGCGAGGCGGCTGTGAATGATCAATGGGTTAAAGCATGGGCGTGTCAACGTGCTGTTGCGAAAACGCGTGACGGCGCCGGGTTGCGCAAGAAAGTCAACTGTGTATCATGCTCGCAAATTCCGAGCCGTAACGCCGCTATGTTGTCACTGAATCAACAGGTACTGCGAACGGATTTGGCGGGTATGCCGATGGAATGGGTGGACTACCGGGTTGCCGCTCGGCTGTATTTCCTCGGGCAGGTAGCCTATGCCTGCGGGGAGGCCTTGTTCGAGCTGCGCGGGGGCATCAACTCGCGTACTCACCGACAGAGTCGCTTGGAGATCCACTCCATCATCGCGACCTACGGGACACATCACGCCCTGAACAAGCTTCAGGACGATTATGCACCACCCCTGTCGAACCGCACCCTGTTTCACCGCGACGACCACATGTGCATGTATTGCGGCAGCCGCTTCTCGGGTCGCCATCTGTCGCGCGACCACGTGCGTCCCACCAGTCGCGGCGGCAAGGATGTCTGGAACAACGTCGTGACCGCCTGCCTGCGCTGCAACAACTTCAAGGCCGGGCGTACGCCGGAAGCAGCGGGTATGGAGTTGTTGGCCGTGCCCTTCACGCCGACGCACGCCGAGTACATCTTTTTGATGGGACGCCATGTCCTGGCGGATCAGATGGCCTTCCTGCGCGCCCATTTCCCGCGCTCGAGTCCCTTGCATCGACGTGCCGCTCGGGGTGTCGAGGAGCCCCCCGATGAATGGTCTGGATGCGTGACCCCGACGAGTGACCCAGCCGAGTAACCGGTATCGATCCGGATGAATGATCGCGAAACGATCGCGCGCCAGATCGCGAGTGCAACCGGACGGCCTTTCCGTGTCCAACAAGAGCAATCGGTCGGAGGCGGCTGCATCAATCGCGCCGTCGTCCTCGCCGACGGTGCGCGGGCCTATTTCGTCAAGCTCAACAGCGCCGACCGGCTGGCGATGTTCGAGGCGGAGTCCGAGGGTCTCGCCGCCCTGCGCGAGGCGAATGCGATCCGGGTTCCCGAGCCGGTCTGCACCGGCATCGCGGGCGCCCAAAGCTATCTGGCGATCGAGTATCTGGACCTCGCCGGGCGCTTGGACGGTGCGCAGGCGGGCCGCCGACTCGCGCAGCTGCATCGACTCACTGCCCCCGACTTCGGGTGGCATCGCGACAACACCATCGGCTCGACCCCTCAGCACAACGCGCGAGCCTCCGATTGGGTCGACTTCTGGCGTGTACATCGGCTCGGGTTCCAGTTGGATCTGGCGGCCCGCAACGGCTACGGTCGCGCGCTGTCGGACTCGGGCGACTGCTTGATGTCGCTCCTCGGCGACCTGATCGGCCACCGCCCCGCCCCTTCTCTGCTGCACGGCGATCTTTGGGGCGGCAACATCGGCGCAACCCGCGAGGGCGAGCCGGTCATCTTCGATCCAGCTGTCTATTGCGGCGATCGGGAGACCGATCTGGCCATGACCGAGCTCTTCGGCGGCTTCGGGTCCGACTTCTACGCGGCCTATCGCGAGACCTGGCCGCTGCCGCCCGAGTACGGCACACGGAAGATCCTCTACAATCTCTACCACGTCTTGAATCACCTCAACCTCTTCGGCGGTGGCTATCTCGCACAGGCCAAAGGGATGATGGATCGGCTGCTGGCTGCGGTGCAGTGAGTGGCGGCGTGTGCCGCGCGGGGAATCCTCATTTCCTTGAAGATGACGGATATGTTAAAACGCCCGCTACTGCGACCAAGATTTGTTCGTTCCCTGCTTGAGTTACGTCGACCCCTTCTTCTCCATGCCCAGAGAGCTCCTTATCCTGCGACACGCCAAGTCCGACTGGGATTCGGTCGCGACGAGCGACTTCGATCGTCCCTTGGCCAAACGCGGAAAGAGCGATGCACCCAAGGTCGGAGCCTGGCTCTTTCGGGAGGGCTTGGTCCCGGATCTGGTGGTGAGCTCCCCGGCCGAGCGCGCCAAGCAGACCGCGTCAAAGGTCTGCAAGTGTCTCGACATCAAGAAAAAGCAGATCCTCTGGGATGTCGACATCTACGAGGCCGAGGTCCCGAAGCTCTTGTCCGTGCTCGGGCGCTGTTCCCCGGAGGCGGCGACTGTCCTGCTGGTCGGCCATAACCCGGGCCTCGAAGAGCTCCTCATGCACCTCGTCGGCGAGGATCTGGAGATCCCCGACGATGGCAAGCTCCTGCCCACCGCCACCGTCGCCCGCCTGGAGATGCCGGACGATTGGAGCGCCCTGCCGTGCGGCAGCGCTCAGCTGATCTCGATCACCCGCCCCAAAAGCCTCAAAGGCTGATCCCGTCGCGACTTAAACCGTGCCCAAAGCGGTCTGCGCTATTTTTGGATTGGATCGGCTCCGGCAGACTTGACGACCGCTGGAGTCGGTGCGGTTTAAGACATTCCGCAGTGTCCGTGCGGCGCCCGAGAAAAACCTCCTGTGCATTTTTCTCCTAAACCGCGTCTCTCCAAATCCGCCTGTGTTCACCAAGGCCGAAACGATCCTGAAACGTTGCGTATCCTGTCGGACGCGGTTTAGACGTCGAACCTGTCGAACTCCATGCTGAACTGCCCCCGGCCTTGGGTGAGACTGCGCAACGCCGTGGCATAGCCGAGCAGGGGTTCGAGGGCGGCCTCCGCGCGGATCGCCACGTCCTCGCCGACGGGCTCGGTGCCTTGGATCAGGGCGCGTCGTGCCTGCAGATCGCCCAAGACCGTGCCGAGGCTCGGTTCCGGGATGACGACCTCGACCCGCATGATCGGGTGCATGGCCGCCGGCTCGGCGCGCTCGAGCGCTTGGCGCAGCGCCTTGGATGCGGCCGCGCCCAGCGCCTCGGGGCTCGATGCCGCGCCGAACAGCTCGACCTCGGTGATCCGCACCAGGATGTCTTGGACTTGGGCGCCGAGCAAAGGCCCGGCCGTCAGGGTCGATCCCAGCGACTGCTCGATCGCCTCGCGTTGCGCCGTGCTCGCCTCTGCCCCTTCGGGGATGACACGTGCGCCCCATTCGATCCGCTCGCCGGTTCCTCGCGCGAGCGGTTCGATCGCGAGGGCGACGCGCGCCATGAGGGCCTGCTGACGTGGGTCGGGTGTCGGCGGGGGTGCAAACACCGCATCCGCCGAGGCCGACCGACGGATGGTCTCGCGCACGGCGACGGCCGGTCGGCCGCTGCGGATCCGTACGCCGAACTCGCGTTCGATGCGCTCGAGCACGATCTGAAGGTGGAGCTCGCCCATGCCGCGCAGCAGCCGCTGGCCGGTCTCGGGATCCTCCTCGACGCGCAGGGTCGGGTCTTCCTGTTGCACCTTGTCCAGGACCTCGAGCAGCTTATCCTCGTCCGTGCCGGCGACGGGCTCGATCGCCAGGCCCAGCACCGGGGAGCGGGCCTCGATCCGTTCCAGGCTCAGCAGGTGGCCGGGGGCGCAGAGCGTATCGCCGGTCGAGGCGTGGCGCAGTCCGGCCAGGAGGACGATCTCGCCGGCTTCGGCCCGATCGATGCGGGTCTTCTTGCCGGCATCGACGTCGAAGAGACGTGCGACCTGCTCGCGCCGAGCCCCGGCGGTCGAGGTCGGCATCTCCACCGCGTCGCCCGGCGCCAAGGTTCCGCGATAGATCCGCGCAAAGACATGACGGCGTCCTTCCCAGAGCTGAACCTTGAAGGCGAGGGCCGCCAGCGGACCCTCGATGCCCATCGCAATCTCGACCTCGGTCCCGTCCGGCAGTACGGCATGGGCCGAGGGTCGGTCGAGCGGGGCAGGCAGGAAATCGACCACCCCGTCGAGCAGCGGTTGAACCCCGAGATTGCGGAGCGCACTTCCGCCGTAGCAGGGACAGAAGCGGCCCGCCAGCGTGCCGCGACGGATCGCGGCGCGCAGGGCCTCGGGCGGCGGCTCCTCGCCGGCCAGGACGCAATCGGCCAGGCCCTCGTCCATCTCCGCGGCAGCCAAGTACAGGGATTCGCGCAGATCCGCGAGCGCGTCCCAGAGCGCGTCCGAACACGGCTCGGCGACGAGCGTGTCTCCCTGTTCGCCGAGGAAACCAATCCGCCTTCGCTCGATCAAATCCACGACCGCGCCCTCGTCCGGGAGCGGAAAGGTGATGGCGACCGGCTCGATCTTCAGGCGCCGCCTGACCGCGTCGAGCGCTCGCCGGTAGTCCGCTCCCGGGCGATCCATCTTGTTGACGAAGAAGAGGGTCGGCAGATTGAAGCGGGTGCGTTGACGCCACACCGTCTCGGTTTGAGGTTCCACGCCCCGTACCCCGTCGAGCACCAGGATGCAGCCGTCGAGAACGCGCATGGCGCGCTCGACCTCGATCGTGAAGTCGACATGACCGGGTGTGTCGACCACCTGCAACAGGTGCTCGCGCCAAGGAGCCTTGGTCACCGCCGCGGTGATGGTGATGCCGTGCTGCTGCTCCTCGACCATATAGTCCATATGGGCGGCGCCGTCGTGGACCTCGCCGATCTTGTAGGAGGCGCCGGTGTAGAAGAGGATTCGCTCGGTCAACGTGGTCTTGCCCGCGTCGACGTGGGCGGCGACGCCGATGTTGCGGACGTGAGACAATCGCGACAGTTTCTTCATCCGATTTCAACCGATACAGTAGCGAGAGAGTGTATGAGCGATTTCGATCTTGGCCGACGTAAACGCGCGTGGATCGTCACGACGGTCTGCGCGTCTGTCTTGGGCTTCGGCGCCATCGACGGTGCCGAGGCCGAGACCTTCCGCCTCGAGAACCCGAAGGATTCCGTGGTGGGGGTTCCCTTCTACTTCAAGGCGCGTGCGCAGGATACCTTGCTGGACATCGCGCGCCAGAACGGGCTGGGTTTCGACGACATGCGTCAAGCCAACCCGAGCATCGATATCTGGGTGCCCGGCGAGGGCACGCCCGTAATGGTTCCGGCCCTTTACGTACTTCCGGATGCGCCGCGGACCGGCATCGTGGTCAATCGAGCCGAAAAGCGACTCTACTACTTCCCGCCGAATGACCCCAACGAGGTGCGCATCTACGCCATCACCGTCGGCAAGGATGCGATGAGCACGCCGTTGGGCAGCTTCAAGGTGATCGAAAAGCGCAAGGATCCGACCTGGACACCCGGCCCGATGACCCGCGCGAACCATGCCGCGCGCGGCCATATCCTGCCGCCGACGGTACCGCCGGGTCCCGACAATCCGCTGGGCGAGTATGCCATGCGTCTGAGCAATCCGGATTACCTGATCCACGGGACCAGTCAACCTTGGGGCCTCGGGATGGAAGTCAGCGGCGGCTGCATCCGCATGTATCCCGAGGGCATCGAAGAATTGTATGGTTTGACCGACATCTCGACCGAGGTCAACATCATCGATCAACCCTATAAGGTCGGATGGCGTGGAGACGACCTCTACCTGGAGGTCCAGACCGGCGAGAAAAGCGTTCGGAAGAGTGCGAGAGAGGTGATCCCTCAATGGGTGAAGGACACCGACGGCGTGAAGATCGACTGGGAGGCGGTAGAGCGGGCTGTCAAAGAGGACACCGGCATCCCACAACTCGTGGGAAGCCGGCGCAGTCCCTCGGGAGGGTCTTACTTGCCCATGATCTTCTGATACATGCGGTCAAGACGCTCGGTGTTGGCGTTGCAGCAAGCCTGGGCACTGTTGGCAGTGTCCATGGCCTGCTGAGCCATGTCGCGAGCGGTCTGGTCGGTCGTGCAACCGCCCAGCAAGGAAACGCCGAGAACGGCAACAGCGGACAGGGAAGCGAGCTTGACAATCTTGGTCATCGTTTTAAGTCTCCAAAGTTGGCCACTAGGCCCTATGTATATAACACATAACCGCGGGTTTTTCCCAACCTCGGGCCTTGTCCCGCCCGAAGGTGCCGGGAAGGTTGGGCTGAGGCAGGCGACTGATCTCGCGTCTGTTGCTTTTGCCTCACTCCGAGGAGTGCGAGGCGCTGGCCCCGGACGCGAATCAGCGTACAGATTGAGGCAAATTTAGCCACGTATCAAGTCCGCCACGGTGGGGTGTGTAGGTTTTTTTCGGCGACGGATCGGCATCGCTTGCCTGAGCGCCGAGCAGCGGCGATCCGTCGTCGATCGAGATGGCGCGTCCCCGTGCGTCCGAACTGGAACGTCTCATCCCCGTGGGGCAGAATTGTGCCCGATCGATCACGCCGATGATGCGTCGGAAGACCGCCCTCGTCGGCCCGAAGGAGATCCAGATGCGCCGTTTCTACGGTCGTTCAGTGCAGGACCAGGGGGCGCAATCCGCTCAGGCACCCTTCCGTTGCGACGGTTTCGTCCGCGACGGCGTCATCGCCGCACCTCCCGAGGAGCCGGTGCCGCTGCGGGTGCTTCCGGCCTTCCTGCGTGCGCTCCTGGTGACGGACGGGACCGTGACCAAGATCCTCGAAGCCTATTTCTGGGAGCCCGTCACGGTCGATACACTCGAGCAGCGTTTCGAGACTGCCGAGGAGCCTGTTCCGGCGATTCAGATCGCGCCCGGCGATCGCTGTCTGATCCGCGATGCGCGGCTGCGCGGAACGGATTCGGGTCGCAGCTTTGCCGAGGCGTTTTCGCTGATTCGTACCGAGCTGATCCCGTCGGGCTTCCGCCAGCGCCTGATCGATCGGGAGATCGGCATCGGTGTGCTGATTCGCGACAGCGGTTTGGAAAGCTATCGCGAGGTTCTGGACGTCGGGATGGACGTGAGCTCCGACGGTGGCGCTGCCGTGTGCCGAACCTATCGCATCATCATCGAGCGGCGCCCCGTGATCCTGATTACCGAGTGTTTTCCGCTCGCGCTCTATGCCGGGGAGCGGGACGTCACCTGACCGGGTCCGACCATCACCCTCACTCTCACCACGAATGGATCATGCCGTTCCCCATCGATCCCGTTCGGCTGTACGAGACCCCGCAAGGCGTCGACCTTGCGCTGCGGGTCGCCGGTCCGGCCCCGCGCGCCTTTGCCGACCTGCCGGATGTCTTTATCCGCTTTGAACCTTTCCTTAGGTGATTTCCGAGTGGGCGAGCGGCTGATACTGGGTGGGCCTCGCTGTAACGCCGTCCCTTGGCCTGCGGGAGCAGGCGCAGGGTCATGAGGATCAAGGCGGAATGGTTCTTGACCTTGTGACTGACGAAGGCCGTGAGCGGCGCGCCGTCGCGCACCAGCTTGTAGTCCTTGACCAGTCGGTGATAGGAGTTCGCCGGAAAGGCCAAGGGAGGCAGATCGCCCTTGGCGACTGAATTTGCGCCCCTGTTTAATCGCCCTGATCTCATGGATGGCACCGTCCGGGCCGGTAATCGCCCGGCCCGGATCGACGAGGACAGCATGGCGATCCCGAAGACGACGCCGGGGATCGGAATGCGCAAGTTCCGATCAGTACCTGCTCCGGCACGCTTCGGTGGTTTCGAAATGACTCTATTCCGGCGTGTCGTCTCGTCCCTCAAGCTGCAGCCGCCCTTCCCGGTGGCATCGCTCACTAGACCGGCACCCCAACCGTCAGTGACTCATGACACCGCTCCGCGGTGTCATGCGTGCCCCTGGCGCTCTGCGCCATGTGCCACTATGGCCCGAGTCGCAAGCAAGGCATTCCCGGCGACGGCAGCGAATAGGCGCGTGACGGAAATGCGCGTCCTCGGCCTTGCGACGAGGAGTCTACTGCGCTTTGTAGGGTCTCGCTCATGCGACCCGACACGCGAGGCGTCGGGCGCCGGTGCGTTCCGAGCGCCGCGCTCATCAAGCATCGTCATCATGTCGGCGCTATCATCCGGCCATGAGCACATTGCGCGAGTCCATGGCCGAGCAGGGTTTCGAGTCCAACGACGACTACGACTTTCAGGTGCGTTGCCTGCTGAAGGGCTCGCCGAATCGGATTCGTACCTTGAATATCCAGGGCGACGGCGAGCGCCGTAAGACCGCCTTCGCGACCGCGCTCGCCCATGCACTCGATACCCCGCACATCCTCTACCACGACTTTTCGGACGAGGAGCCGCCTACACCCGAGGTGATCTTGCCGCCGGGTACCGACGAGTACGGCCGCAAGGCGTCTGCGGTCGACCCGCTCGACGACATCCTCAGCGAGGCCTGTGCGCTGAGCGAGGCCGAGTCGACGGTACTGATCCTGGATCAGTTGCAGGCGGCCGATTTCCGCGAGCATATCCGGGTGCATCGCCTGATCCGCGACCGGCGCTGGTTGGTGCGCGACGCGCCCTATTATGCCAACCCGCGCAACCTGCTCTTGTTCCTGATCAGCGAGGCCCCGCTCTACCACGCGCTGCAACGCGAGAGCTTCCGGGTCTGGGTCGGCCGCGTGTCCGAGCGGCGGGTGACCTTGAGTCCCGCAGAGTTGGGGCTCGGTGTCGACGCGGCGCCCTTGCTTGATGCCCTGAACGACCTCTTCGGTGCCCTCGACGCTTCACCGACACGCAGCGAGGTTGCTCGGTTGCTCGACGATCTCACTGCACAGGTTCAAACCGAGGAGCACCTCGTCCACGCCCTGTTCGGCCGCTGCGAAGGTATCGATCGCGAGCGTATGAGGGATCCGGATCTGCTGCCCGTGCTGAGCCGGGTCATCGAGAAGCTACGAGACTATCTGGATATCGAGCAGATCGTGGTCGGAAGGGGTTGCGAAGATGTGGAATGAGGTTCGGATGGAATAGGGTCCGGCCTTTAGGAATGCCCAAACGATCGACCGGCCTGAGGTTGTGCCGAGCCGTGCGAGGCACAACCAACCATCGGCGCAAGTTGTGCTTCCTATCGTCGGTACAACCTACCGATTTCGTATTCCATCAGTCCACCAGCACCACATGCAACCGTCGCGGCCCGTGGGCGCCGAGCTGGATGGTCTGCTCGATGTCGGCCGTGCGCGAGGGGCCCGAGACGAGGTTGACGGCCCGCGGCATCCCGCCCGTGCGCTCACGCAACGCTGCCCAGGCGTCCTCGAAGTGCCGGAGGATCCGTGCTGTCTCCAGAACTACGACCTGGTTGTCCGGGACGAAGTTGTGGGTGGTCGGGCTGTCGGGGGAGGCAAGGAGCATGAGGGTGCCGGTCTCGGCGATCCCGGCGAATGCAGGTGTGACCGACAGGGTCTCCTCGATTCCGGCGCGGTTGTAATGGATGGTCCAGTCGGCGGGCCAGTCGAGGTCCTTCAACCCGGCGCCGACGGCGGCGCGCGGGGCGAGGCCGTGAGCCGATCGGAAGGTTTCCACGACGGCCGGGATCTGTGCTCGGTCGGCAACGCGCGCGACTGTGCCCGAGCGGCTTTCGAGCTTGCGGATAAATCGCACCGTCAGGTCTTCGTCGAAGGCCGGGCGAAGATGCCGAACCGGTGTGATGATGCGTGCATCCAGGGCCGCACTGGCGGGCGAATCGAGCGGTTCGCGCCCCGCCGCGCGACGCACGGCATCCAGAATGTCCTCTCGCGCGCTGCTCATGACTGTCCTCGCTCGGCCTGCCAGCGTTCCAGAAAGGTCCGGCCGGATGGAGCCGGCAGATCCCGACCATCAGTCCAGCCGCGCGCCCCCGGCAGGCGGCGGATGCGACCCGCACGAGCGCCGATTGCGGCGAGTGCACGCGCGGCCAGGCGCTCCAGTGCGTGGTAGAGCTTGGGTCGGGTCGCCAAGAGATGCCAGACGGCGAGCGCCCGGCGCTTGCGACGCGGGGTGATCGACTGCTTGAATTGCTCGTGTCGCAGTCGACGCAGGAGATCCGGCAACGGGATCTTCACCGGGCAGACCGAGGCGCAGCGGCCGTTCAGGGTGCAGGCATTGGGCAGGTCATAGGCGGCGTTCAAGCCCTTGATCAAGGGGGTCAGCACCGAGCCCATGGGGCCGGGATAGACCCAGCCGTAGGCATGGCCGCCGATCGCGCCGTAGACGGGGCAGTGATTCATGCAGGCGCCGCAACGGATGCAGCGCAGCATCTCGCGAAAGGGTCCGGCGAGCATGCGCGAACGGCCATTGTCGACCAGGATCACATGGTATTCCTCCGGCCCGTCGAGGTCGGCGGCGCGTTTGGGTCCGGTCGAGAGGGTCGTGTAGGTCTCGGTCTCCTGACCGGTGGCGCTGCGCGCGAGCAGGCGCAGGAAGAGTGTCGCGTCGTCCAGCGTGGGCACGACGCGCTCGATCCCGGCGGTGACGATGTGCACCCGTGCGAGCGTCTGGGTGAGATCGCCGTTGCCCTCGTTGGTGACGATTAGACTGGAGCCGGTCTCGGCGATCAGGAAGTTGCCGCCGGTGATGCCGACATCGGCCTGGAAATAGCGCTCGCGCAGCGCCAGACGGGCCGCGTCGACCAGGTCCGCGATCTCGGTGAGGCGCGGTCCGCCGTGGGCCTGCTCGAAGAGATCGGAGACCTGCTCGCGGGTCTTGTGCACGGCCGGGGCGATGATGTGCGAGGGCGCCTCGCCCGCAAGCTGGATGATGTACTCGCCCAGATCGGTCTCGACCAGGGTCAGGCCGGCATCGATCAGGGCCGTGTTGAGACCGATCTCCTCTGACACCATCGATTTGCCCTTGGTGACGGTACGCGCATCCACGCGACGGCAGATGTCGAGGATAATGCGGCGGGCCTCGGCGTCGTCGCGGGCCCAGTGGACATGACCGCCGGCCGCAACGACGGCGGCCTCGTAGCGCTCCAGATAATGATCGAGATGATCGAGGACGTGGTCCTTGAGCGTCTTGGCTGCCTCGCGCAGGGCCTCGAACTCGGACAGCTCGGCGACCTGCACCGCACGCTTGGCGACGAAGCCGTCGCGCGCCTTGTCCAGCGCCTGTTGGAGGCTGGTGTCACGGAGTGCTGCGACCGCGCGTGGCTGAAATTCGTGTGAGCGGATGTCCAATGACCGTACCCTCGGGTCTATCGGTGGATGGAGGTCGGATCAACGCGGGTTCATCCGACTGGTACGACAACGGCCGGGGTTGTGCCGAGATGCTGTGCACGCCGAGCGAATCGACGGTCGTCGAAGGTGTCGAGCGCTGCACAACGGGAGCAACCCGAGAGATGCAAGGCACTTGCCCCTTGTCCGAGACGGTGATTGTCGAAATGGCTATCGTCTCTTGTCTTACACGGTAAGAACTGCGGTCTGGCGAATCGGCAACGGTGCGCAAGTTCAGCGATCCAGCGCGGCACCGAAGGCATCCGACCGACGGGGTCGATGTTGAATCGCGGCATCGGGAACATCCTCGCGCCGCGCTGCAACGGCTCAACTCCGCCCGTCGCCGATGCCCGGACCGTCCGCCGTCCCGGCCAGCACCTCTGCAACATGAAACACCCGGACCGGCGAGCCGATCCGGCTCAGCCGCCCGGCGATGTTCATCAGACAGCCCAGATCGCCGCCGATCAGCGAATCGGCCCCGGTGGCGTGGATGTTGCGGATCTTGTCGTCGACGATCTTGACCGAGATCTCGGGATATCCGACGCAGAAGGTCCCGCCGAACCCGCAGCAGACCTCGCTGTCGGTCATCTCGCGCAGGGTGAGCCCCTTCACGCCGGCGAGCAGTTGTCGCGGCTGACCTTTGATGCCGAGTCCGCGCAGGCCGGAGCAGGAGTCATGATAGGTCGCAATTGTGTCGAATCCGGCCTGAACCCCTGTGATGCCCAGGACGTCGACCAGGAACGACGTCAGCTCCCAGCTTTTTGCCGCAACGGCCTCGGCGCGGTCGCGCCAGTTGCGGTCTGCTGCAAAAAGGACGGGATAGTCATGCCGGATGGTCGCCATGCAGGAGCCCGAGGGACCGACGAGATAATCGTAGTCCTCGAAGGTGGCGATCACCTGTTTGGCGAGTGTGCGTGCGGAGTCGTTGTCGCCCGAGTTGTAGCCCGGCTGTCCGCAACAGGTCTGGCTCGGCGGCACGCCGACGATGCAGCCTGCCTCCTCGAGCAGCTTTGCTGCGGCAAAGCCGATGTTCGGCCGGAAGAGGTTCATGAGGCAGGTTGCGAACAGTCCGACACGCGGGGATGTCTTGGGGGTATCGGTCATCGGACGAGGCTCCGGTGGGTCTTGAATTTGATCCGTGGTCGATCTCGATCCGGCACTCTAAACCGTATGGGCCAAAACACGCCGACGGTAGATCCGCCGAGACCGAGGCCGGCGCTTCGGGCTATGCTAGACCACGTCATGCCGGCCGCGGTTAAATCGGGAGTGATTCGTGGATATCGCCGAACTACTGGCCTTCAGCGTCAAAAACAACGCCTCGGACCTGCATCTCTCTGCCGGCCTGCCGCCGATGATCCGTGTCGACGGCGACATGCGCCGCATCAATGTCCCGCCGCTCGATCATCGCTCGGTGCATTCGCTTGTCTACGACATCATGAACGACAAGCAGCGCAAGGACTACGAGGAGTTTTTGGAAACGGACTTCTCCTTCGAGATTCCGGGTCTGGCCCGGTTCCGCGTCAACGCATTCAACCAGAAGCGCGGCGCCGGTGCGGTCTTTCGCACGATCCCCTCGAAAGTCTTGTCGCTCGAAGAGCTGAATGCGCCCGAGAGTTTCAAGGAGATCATCAGCGTTCCGCGCGGCCTCATCCTGGTGACCGGGCCGACCGGTTCGGGTAAGTCCACGACCCTGGCTGCAATGGTCGACCATCTCAACGAGACCGAGCACGCGCACATCCTCACGATCGAGGATCCGATCGAGTTCGTACACGGAAGCAAGAAGTGTTTGGTCAACCAGCGCGAGGTGCACAAGGACACGCTGGGCTTCAGCGAGGCGTTGCGCTCCGCGTTGCGCCAGGATCCGGACATCATCCTGGTCGGCGAGATGCGCGATCTGGAGACCATTCGGCTGGCGATGACCGCGGCCGAGACGGGGCATCTGGTCTTCGGGACGCTGCACACCACCTCGGCGGCCAAGACGATCGACCGCATCATCGATGTCTTTCCCGCGGCGGAGAAGGAGATGATCCGGGCGATGCTCTCGGAGTCGCTGCGCTCGGTCATCGCGCAGACGCTGTTGAAGCGAGTCGGCGGCGGGCGGGTCGCCGCGCACGAGATCATGATCGGTACGCCGGCCATCCGTAACCTCATCCGCGAGGCCAAGGTGGCCCAGATGTATTCGGCGATCCAGACCGGGCAAGCGCACGGCATGCAGACCCTGGATCAGAACCTCAAGGAGTTGGTCCAACAGGGCTTGGTGTCGCGCAAGGACGCGCGGATGAAGGCCCAAAACAAGGACGGCTTTACCTGATCCCGACTCGCCGAGCCTTGTCGGGCCGAGTGCTGCGCTGCGCCATGCCGATTCCGGACGGTCGCGCGCGTTCGGGGATCGCTGGTCCGGCCAAGCATGGATGGCTGCCGGCGGGTCGTGTCTCTAGGTGATCGACGCGACTGAGCATCCCGACTGCGCAAGCCCGGAAGGCCTGAAGGCTGTGGGTGCGAATCGATGCGCACCGACATGCCGGTCGTTCCTTTCCGGGAAATCGCCTCAAAATCGAGGGCGCGTATGGACCTGAATCGTGTAATCGAGCACCTGCTGAGTGTGGTCGTCGAGCGCAAGGCGTCCGACCTCTTCATCACCGCAGGCTGGCCACCCAGCGTCAAGATCGACGGGGCCATCTATTCCGCGACGAAACATCCCGTGTCGGCCGAGCAGTCACACGACATGGTGCTCGGCCTCATGAACGATCGCCAGCGCGAGGAGTTTCGCACGACCAATGAGTGCCAGTTCGTGATCGATCGCCCCCGGCTCGGGCGTTTCCGCGTCAGCGCATTCGTCCAGCGCGAGGCGACGGATCGCATGATCGACGGGGTTTCCCGCGTGCATGACGAGGCGCATCGCGGCCGGCGACCTTGATCCGAGCCCGCCCCGAATCCGCAACCGACTCCGAGAGCCTCGCGCATGATGCCCAAACCAACCGACCGCAATCACGTCACCCTACCGACCGCCCGCGAGGATGCCGAGCGGGCGGCCGAGATCAGCTCGACGCCGCAAACGCGCTCAGCGGCCTACCGTCTCGCCTACACGGATGTCGATTTTCTGATGCGCGACGAGGCGCGGCCGCTGCGCCTGCAGCTCGAGCTGCTCAAGCCCGAGCTGGAGTTGCAGGACCAGCGGGTCGAGTCGACCATCGTGGTCTTCGGCAGCGCCCGAATTCCGGATCCCGAGGCGGCTGCACGGAACCTGGTGGACGCCGAACGTGCGCGGGCTGCCGCGCCGGCGGATGCGCAGGCGCAAGCCGCCGTCGAGCGCTGCCGGCGTGCGCTCGATCGCTCGCACTACTATGCGGAGGCGAGGCGTTTCGCGCGCATCGTCTCCGAGCAGGAGCAGAACGCGGAATCACGCTGTTTCGTGATCGTCACGGGTGGCGGGCCCGGCATCATGGAGGCGGCCAATCGCGGCGCCGCCGACGTCGATGCCGTCTCGATCGGGCTCAGCATCACGCTTCCGCACGAGCAGGCCCCGAACCCCTACATCACCCCGGAGCTGTCGTTCCAGTTTCACTACTTCGCCCTGCGCAAGATGCATTTCCTCATGCGTGCGAAGGCCTTGGTGGTCTTTCCCGGCGGCTTCGGCACCTTCGACGAGCTCTTCGAGACGCTCTGCTTGATTCAGACGAAGAAGATTCGACCCATGCCCGTGATGCTCTTCGGGCGGGCATTCTGGGAGCGCGTCATCGACTTCGAGGCGCTGGTCGATGAAGGGGTGATCGGTCGCGACGACCTTGCGCTCTTCAGCTTCGTCGAGACCGCGGAGGATGCCTGGTCACGGATCTATGCGCATTATGACGGATTGGGCTGCGAATCCTGATCGGGATACCCGAGTGACTCGGGCCGTCGGCTCGATCATCGGTCTCGCGGTCGCGGTCGCGGCTCTCCAGTGCGGGGCTGCGACCGCGCAGGGGCTCCAGCCAACGGAGTCCGACGAAGAGACGATCGAGCTGGCCCCGTTGGTGGTGACCGCTACACGCTCGGGCGAAACCACCTTCGACCTGCCGGTCGCCATCGATGTCCTGGACAAGGCGATCATCCAGAACCAAAAGCCCATGGTGCTGATCTCCGAGGATCTGGCGCGCGTCCCCGGGACGGTCGTGACCAACCGCGGGACCTACGCGCAGGAAGAGCAGATCATGATCCGCGGCTTCGGCGGACGCTCCCAGTTCGGGACACGCGGGGTCAAGCTGATCGCGGATGGCATCCCCGCGAGCACGCCGGACGGCCAGGGCGGACCCGGGCTTTTCGATTTGGGATCGGCGCGATCCATCGAGGTGATGCGCGGCGGTTTCTCCGCCCTCTACGGCAACCACTCGGGCGGCGTCGTGCAGGTCTTCACCGAGGACGGTCCGCCCGAGCCGACCCTGTCGGTGCGTCTGATGGGCGGCAGCGACGGCACCTGGATCACCGGGACCAAGCTGGGTGGCGAGGTCGGGCGTCTGAACACTGTCGTCGATCTGTCCCGCGCGCAGACCGACGGCTACCGCGATTGGAGTCGCGCCACCAAGGAGCAAGCCAACACCAAGCTTAAGATTGCGCTCGACGGCGGCGGTACCCTCAGCCTGATCGCGAATGCCTTGAATCTGCCCGAGAGCCAAGATCCGCTCGGCCTGACCGCGGAGGAGGTCAAGCGCAATCCCCGCCAAGCGTCGCCTGCCGCGCGGATCTTTCAGACCCGGCGCACGCTCGACAACCTCCAGGGCGGGGTCGTCCTGGATCAGCCGCTGAGCGATGCGGACAACCTGCGCGTCATGGCCTACACAGGCACACGCAGCAACGAGCAGTACCTCGCCATCCCGCTCGCCAACCAGAACGCCATCACGGCCTCGGGCGGCGTGAGCGCGTTCGACCGCCGTTTTGCCGGCGGAAACCTCCTCTGGACCCGTTCGACGACACTCGCCGACGGCCCCCTGACCTTGGTCCTGGGCGGGGAATACGATCGGTCCTCCGAGGAGCGCAAAGGTTATCTCAACGTCTTGGGCGAGCGTGCCGCGCTCAAGCGCGACGAAGACAATACCGTGGCGAGTTGGGGAACCTTCGTTCAGGGCACCTGGGGGTTCGCACCCCGCTGGAGTCTGGATCTGGGGTTACGTTTCACCGAGGTCCGCTTCGACTCCGACGACGGCTTCATCTGCACCCCCGATCGCGTGACCGCACCCGGCACGCGGCCGGGCACCTGCAGCGGCTCGACCGTTCCGATCACGGCCACCAACCTCAACCCCGACGACAGCGGAAGTGGCACCTACGGCGCCTGGACGCCCGCGCTCGGCCTCCTCTACAACCTGACGCCATCGATCAATCTCTACGCCAACCTCGGCAAGACCTTCGAGACGCCGACCTTCACCGAGCTGGCCTATCGCCCCGACGGCGGTGCCGGCCTAAACCTGGATCTGGATCCCGCCGTGAGTCGGCACTACGAGATCGGCGCCAAGTTTCTGCTCGGCGCGGACGCCCGCCTGAATCTCGCACTCTTCCAGATCGACAGCGACGACGAGCTGACCGTGGCGACCAACGGGGGTGGACGGGCAACCTACCGTAACGCGCCCGCGTCGCGTCGCCGAGGTGTGGAGCTGCTGCTGGAGGCACCCCTGGGTCGTGGCTTTGCCGGCTATCTGGCGGCGACCTACCTGGACAGCACATTCACCGAGAGCTTCCCGGCCTGCGCGGGCATTCCATGCCGTACCGTCGCACCGACCCTCAATGTGACGAGCGTCGAGTCGGGCAACCGCATCCCCGGCGTCCCCGCGTTCATGCTCTTCGGCGAGCTCTCCTACGCCTACGAGCCACTGGGGTTCGACGCAGCGATGAGCTTCTATGGACAGGACAAGGTCTACGTGAACGACCGCAACAGCGAGACGGCGCCCGGATACTGGCTCGCCAACCTCCGCGCGGGCTTCACGCAGGACCTGGGCGGACTCCGGCTCTCGGAGTTCGTGCGCATCGACAATCTGCTGGACGAGCCCTACATCTCCGCGGTGAGCGTCAACGACGCCAACGGCCGCTTCTATGCGCCCGGCCCCGGCACCGGTTTCCTGATCGGCCTCACGGCGAGCTATAGCTTCTAAACCGCGTCCAGAGCGAGATGCTGAGTTTTCGAGTGAGCTCGACGTTTGGTGCATCCACGGCCCTTAGCGGGGACGCGGTTTAAAATCATATATTTTTTAATTTCTTAAACCGCGCCGGCTCCAGCGGTCGTCAAATCCGCCGGGGCCGATCCCATCCAAAAGCATCGCATACCGCGCTGGGCGCGCGCTGGGCGCGGTTTAAGTCATTGCGCAGCGGAAGCCGTCGATCACGCCGCCCCGAGACGTTCCAACAGGGTCTGCATGGCGTGCAGCACATGCCCGGCGATCAGGGTGATGAAGTCGGTTTTGTCGGCATCCAGATTGGCCTTCTCCAAGGCATCGTAGTAGGCGCGGCGGCTGTCGGTGTCGCCGGGGATATTGGCGATGCAGTAGCCGTCGGCCAGCAGGCCCAGATTCATAACCAGGCGAGCCGTGCGGCCATTGCCGTCGAGGAACGGATGGATCGTCACCAGCCGCTCGTGGGCCTCGGCGGCGCGCGCGACGGGGTGCAGGCGCAAGGATTCCTCTGTAAGCCACCGCCCGTAGTCCTCCATCAGCTTGGGCACGGCCCAAGGCTGCGGCGGCAGATGGCGGCTGCCGGAAATCATCACCGGCAGGTTGCGGTAGCGTCCGGCGTTGTCGCGGTCGATGCCTCGCAGGACCAGCGCATGAATGTTGCGTACCTCGGCTTCGTCCAGTGCCGTGCCCCGGACTGCCAGCTCGCGGATGTAGAGGATGGCCTCGTAGTGGTTGATCGCCTCGAGGTGCTCGCGCAGAGGCTTACCGCCGATCGTGAGGCCCTTGTTGACCACCAGATCGGTCTCGCGCAGGGTGAGTGTGTTGCCCTCGATGCGGTTGCTTTCGTAGGTATACTCGATGTCCAGCGCCTGCTGCAGTTGTGCGCTGGTGAGTGGCCGAGCGGCATCGAGCCGGGTCTTCAAATCGTCGATCTGCGTGAGAAGGGTTTCGAGCTCAGCCATGTTCCTGGTCTCGGCGGATCACCAATGCTCGGGGATCCATCGCCGATCGACCATGGTGACCTCGTCGTCGTAGGCGTCGTCCATGTCGCGATCCGGCATCTTCACCTTGGTCTTGGGTAGCGGGTCGTACGGGAATTGGCTCAGCAGGCGGCGGATCACGTTCAGGCGTGCCCGCTTCTTGTCGTCGGAGCGCACGATCGACCAAGGGGCTGTATCCGTGTCTGTGGCGCTCAGCATGAGGTCGCGCGCGCGTGAGTATTCATACCAGCGCTTGCGTGACTCCAGGTCCATCGGAGAGAGCTTCCACTGCCGCACGGGGTCTTCGATGCGGGCGCGGAAACGTCGCTCTTGCTCGACCTCGCCGACCTCGAGCCAGTATTTGATCAGCGTGATGCCTTGCTCGACCAGGTTGTTCTCGAACCAGGGGGTCGCCGTCAGGAAGTGATCGCGCTCGTCCTCGGTGCAGAACCCCATCACGATCTCCACCCCGGCGCGGTTGTACCAGCTGCGGTCGAAGATGACGACCTCGCCGGCCGCCGGGAAATGATTGAGATAACGCTGCATGTAGAGCTGTGTCTTCTCGCGGTCGGAGGGCGCCGGCAAGGCGACGATCTGGAAGACGCGTGGACTCAGGCGCTCGGTGATCGCGCGAATGGTGCCGCCCTTGCCGGCGGCGTCGCGTCCCTCGAAGACGATGACCACGCGCTCGCCTGTGCGCTTGATCCACGCCTGCAGGGCGCTGAGCTCGATCTGCAGCTCGCCGAGCTCACGCTCGTACGCCTTGCGGCGCATCTTCTCTCGCGATGCGGCCGTTTCGGGGGCTGTTTCCTCATGCTTCGCTTTCTTCTTCCCGTCGTGTTTCGACATGGGCTCGCCTCCTCGTTGTTATTGACCTCGCCCGGAAACCCGGCTACGTCGCTGCAGAGCGGTCGGGTGGACAAGCGAAGCGCAGTCCACCCATGCACCGGCGTCGTCGCAGGGTTCGGTGGACTTCACTCTCGCTCGCGGTCTGCAGCGTCCGTGGCGGGTTGGGCGCGGGCACCGGAGACGGGTGCGGGGCGACTCAAGTCGCCCCTACGCCCGCCCTTACGCCCGCCCTTACGCCCGCCCTTACGTCCGCCCTTACGTCTGCCCCTACGTTTGCCCCTGCAGCATCATCGGTCCTGCCCGGAAATGACCTTAACCCGCGTCTAGAGCGAGATGCTCGCGTTCGATTGGTTTCGACGTTCGGTACATCCACGGCCCCTATCGGGGATGCGGTTTAAAATAATATAGCTTTTATTATCTTAAGCCGCGCCTGCTCCAACGGTTGTCAAGTCTGCCGGGGCCGATCCCATCCCAAAAACTCGCATACCGCGCTGGGCGCAGTTTAACTCTGCATCTGATGCGGACTCTCGGACTCGGCACCGCTTGCCGTATCCGGCTGCTCCCACGGAAAGTGAGGCAGGCCGAAGAAGGCATGGCGGACACTCTCGATCCAATCGCGGGTCATCGTCTCCAGCTCCGCCGAGTGCTCCTCGAGTCGGAGGCGCTGCGACGGCGCCAAGGCGTCTTTCGGACAGATCGCGACCTCGAAAGGCGGCCCGACGGTTAGGTTGGAGCGCGCCGTCCCGGCAAGCGAGACCAGGCAGACACGTGCCCCGTCGTTCAGGGAGAGATTGGGCGCCACGATCTGATCCAGGATGGGTTTGCCGTACTTGCTATCGCCGATCTGCAGGAAGGGCGTCTCGGGCGTCGCGGAGATGCTGTTTCCCTGAGGGTAGATCATGAAGAGTCCGTGCGGTTGCCCGGCGATCTGTCCGCCCAGGATAAAGGTGGCTTCAACGCTCGCGCCGATCTGCCGCAGCGCGGGACCATGCTCGTTCTGGACCGCCAGGTTGACCTGGCCGATATAGTTCGCCGCCTCGAACAGGTACTCCACGCTCGCGAGCGTGACGGCGGGGGGCGGGTCGGTTTGGCTCGGATTTGCGGCTTGATCGAGATCGCGACGAATGCGGTGCAACACCTCTTGGGTGGTCGCCAAATTGCCGGCTGCAAGCAGAACGAACATCCGGTCGGGCGCCGGCTGGAAGAGATGCAGCTTGCTGTACGAGGAGATGTAATCCACGCCCGCATTGGTGCGGGAGTCGGATGCCATCACAAGGCCCTGGTCGAGACAGAGTCCAACGCAATAGGTCATTGGGGTGAATCTCCGAGGGGTTGAAGAGGCGGTCGACCCGGGTGATGCGGATGCGAAAAGAGTCGTTCCACCCGAGCGGAATCACGACAATACGAGCAGCATCGAACGTCATCCGGGCGGCGTCAAGAACCCCCGTCGGTTGGCGGTACCGGCGCGGGATTGTCATCGCGACGTGCGAGCATGGACAATCAAGTTAAACCGCGCCGACTCCGGCGGTCGTCGAGTCTGCCGGGGCCGATCCCATCCAAAAACATTGCATACCGCGCCGGGCGCGGTTTAACCGTCGGGTCATCCGGCGACTCATTCGGGGAGAATCAGGTGAAAGAACGCAACGTCGACGTCGCCATCATCGGCTCCGGCACCGCCGGACTGAACGCCATGGGGCAGGTCCGCCGAGCGGGCAAGAGCTTCGTCCTGATCAACGGAGGCGAACCGGGGACGACCTGCGCACGGGTTGGCTGTATGCCCTCCAAGGCCATGATCCAGATCGCCGAGGATTATCATCGACGCACGCATCTGGGCAAATTCGGCATCGACGGTCACCAGGGCATGACCCTGAATATCGCCGAGGCGCTCGAGCATGTGCAGGATCTGCGCGACACCTTCGTGGATCGCGTCCTCGGCAGCAGCACCGACGACATGCCGGAGGATCTCTTTATTCAGGATTACGCCCGCTTCGTCGAGCCGACCCTGATCGAGGTCGCCGGTCAACGCATCCGTGCCAAGGCCGTCGTGATTGCGACCGGCTCGCGACCCTTGGTGCCCGAGCCTTGGAAGGCGTTCGGCGACCGCGTCATCACCACCGACGACATCTTCGAGCTCGAGGATCTGCCTGCCGCCATGGCGGTGATCGGGCTCGGGACCATCGGTCTGGAGATTGGGCAGAGCCTGGCCCGGATGGGTGTGAAGATCACCGGGTTCGATGCGGTCGACCGGATCGCCGGGGCTCAAGATCCGGAGGTCAACCAGTCCGCCATCGAGCTGCTCGGCAAGGAGTTCCCCATCCATCTGGGCGCTCCCGCCGAGATCGCCGCGGAAGGCGATCGGTTGCGGGTCACCGCGGGCGAGCAAAGTGTCCTGGTCGACAAGGTGCTCTGCAGTATCGGGCGCGTGCCTAATGTCGAGGGTCTCGGGCTGGAGATCCTGGGTGTTCCGCTCGATGCGCGCGGCATCCCGTCCTTCGATCCGAACAGCATGCAGATCGGCGCCCTGCCGGTCTTCATCGCGGGCGACGTCTCCGGATACCGGCCCATCCTCCACGAGGCCGGCGACGAGGGCAAGATCGCGGGCTACAACGCGGCTCGCATCGACACCGCCGCCGCACCCGAGCGTTTCCGTCGCAAGGTTCCGCTCTTCATCAACTTCTGTGATCCGAATATCTGCGCCGTGGGGATGCGCTGGAACGCGCTCGACCCGGAGGCCACCGCGGTCGGACAGATCAAGCTTGCCCCGGTCGGGCGTGCGCTCATCATGGGCAAGAACAAAGGGGTCATCCGCGTCTACGGTGACAAGGCAACCGGCCGCATTCTGGGCAGCGAGATGATCGGACCCAAAGGCGAGAACCTCGCCCATCTGCTCTGCTGGGCGATCGCGCAGGGTCTGACCGTCGGCGACCTGCTGCGCATGCCCTTCTATCACCCGGTCATCGAAGAGGCCCTGCAGGCCGCACTCTACGACCTCTATTCCAAGGTCGATGCCAAGAACGGCGGGGGGATTACGGAGCTGGAGCGTCTGGAATCCGAAACAGCACCGCGTACAGCAGTGGCACCACGACCAGGGTGAGTGCGGTCGCGAAGGCGAGCCCGAACATGATGGTCACGGCCATGCTCTTGAAGAAGGGGTCGAGGAGCAGCGGCGCGACGCCGAGGATAGTGGTCAAGGCGCCGAGGAAGACCGGCCGGGCACGGCTCACCGCGGCATCGAGGACGGCGTCCAGACCGGCCTTGCCGTCGCGCCGCTCGGCGTCCGCCTGGTCGACCAGGACGATCGAGTTCTTCACCAGCATGCCGATCAGGCTGAGGAAGCCCAGGATCGCCATGAACTCGAACGGCACGCGGAAAAGCAGCAGACCGATCGTGACCCCGATGATCGCGAGCGGCACCGTCAGCCAGATCACCAACGGCTGGCGGACGGCGTTGAACATCACCACCACCGCGAGCACCATCGCCGCGAAGCCGTAGGGCGCCGAGAGGGCCAGCCCCGCGTTCGCCTCCCGCGAGGCCTTGTATTCGCCCTCCCACTCCAGCGCATAGCCGGGCGGCAGGGCGATCGCCTCGACCGCGGGGCGCAGCCGCTCGAGCAGGGGGCCGGACAGCTCACCGGGCGGCGGGTCGGCCTGCGCCTTGATCGTCGGGAAGCGGTTCACCCGGCGGATCACGGCATCCTCCCACGCCACCTCCACCCCGTTCACGAGCTGCCCCACAGGGAGGTAGCGCTGGGCGGTCGGGCTGTAGACCTGCACATTGTCGAGCTGGTCCGCCGTGGCCCGCTCCGCCAAGGGGGCCCGCGAGACGATGGGGACCAGGCTGTCGCCCTCGCGGTAGACGCCGACCTGCGCACCGGTGAAGGCGCGGTTCAGCGCCGCGCTGATCTGGGTGACGTCGACGCCCGCGCGCTGCGCGGCGACCGGGTCGACCGCGGGGCGGAGCACCGGCACCTTCTCGCGCCAGTCGTCCTGGATCGCCACGGCGTCCGGGTCGTTCGCCATGAATGCCTTGGCCTGCTCGGCAAGCGCGCGCAGTACCTCCGGGTCGGGGCCGCGGAAGGCCGCCTCGATCTTCTTGCCGCCGCCGCGCCCCAGCATGAACTTCCACACCTTGATGGCGGCATCGGGATGGCGCGCCTCGAGCTCGGTCTGCAGCTCTGCGATCAGCGGGGCGATCTGATCGGCGTCCTCCACGTCGACCAGCAGTTGGCCGTAGGCGCTGTTCGGGTCCTCCGGGACGTAGGTGAGCATGAAACGCAAGCCGCCCTGACCGATGAAGCCGGTGGCATGGGTCACCCCGGGTTTCCCGCGGACGTGGGCCTCGACTTCGGCAAGCTCCGCGGCGGTCACCTCGATGTCCGTGCCCTGGGACAAGTAGAAGTCGACGACGAACTGCGGCCGTGCCGACTCGGGCATGAAACCGGGCGGCACGGCGCCGAAACCGAGCACCGCGGCCAGGAGCAGGGCCAGCAGCCCGATGCCGGTCCCGAGTCGCCGGCGCAGCAGCACCTGCAGCAGGCTGCGGTAGCGCCCGAGCACGGGGCCAGAGCCCGAGCCGACACCCGCTCCCTCCGTGACCTTGACCTTGAGGAAGCTGACGCAGAACAGCGGCGTCAGGGTCACCGCAAGCAGCCAGCTCAACAGCATCGAGTAGAGGATCACCCAGAACAGCGACCCGGCATACTCGCCCATGTCGGTGGGGGACAGGCCGATGGCGCTGAAGGCGAGGATGCCCACCGCGGTGCCGCCGAGCAGGGGCCACTGAGTCGCCTGCACCACCTCGACGGCGGCCCGGGTGCGCTCCTCGCCCTTCTGCAGCCGCACCAGGATCCCGTCGGTGACGACGATGGCGTTGTCCACCAGCATCCCCAGCGCGATGATCAATGCGCCGAGCGAGATGCGCTGCATGGCGATCCCGTCCAGGTGCATCGCGATCAGCGTGCCGGCCACGGTGAGCAGCAGGATGGCGCCGACGATGAGGCCGCTGCGCAGGCCCATGAAGAGCACCAGCACCAGGACCACGATCACCACCGCCGCCACCAGGTTGGCGACGAAGCCGTCCACCGCCGTGCGCACCGCGTCGGACTGGTAGGAGATCACGTTGAGCTCCATGCCGACCGGGCGCTGCGACTCGAGCTCCGCCAAGCGTGCGCGCACCGCGTCACCCATGGCGACCACGTTGCCGCCGGCGAGATTGGAGACCCCGAGTCCGATGGCCGGCGCGCCGTCGTAGCGCACCAGGGCGCGCGGCGGCTCCAGCACCCCGCGGGTGATGGTCGCGACATCCTTCAAGGCGATGACCCGATCGCCGCCGGACGAGGCGAGGACGATGTTGCCGATCGCCTCGACCGAGTCGACCTGCCCCGTGGGGCTGACTGCCAGGCGTTGGGGTCCGACCCTCAGATCGCCTGCCGCGGCGAGCAGGTTCCGCTCGCGCAGGACCTGATGAATCTGCTCCAGGGAGACGCCGAGCTGAGCCGCCTTCGCCGCGGCGATCTCGACGAAGATGGCGTCTTGGGGCGCCCCTTGTGTCGCGACCCGGGCCACCCCCGGCACCAGCACCAGCTCGCGCTCCAGGTCCTCGACATAGTCGCGGATCTGCTCCAGGCGATAGCCGTCGCCGGTGACCGCGAAGAAGAGGGCATAGACGTCGCCGAAGTCGTCGTTCACCACCGAGGGGCCGGCCCCCGGCGGCAGCAGGCGCTGGGCATCCGCGACCTTGCGTCGCAGCTTGTCCCAGACCTGTTCGAGGTCGTCCTTGGTGCGGGCGAAGCGCAGATCGATCTCCACCGAGACCCGCGACTGGCCGAGGGTGGAAACGGACGTAACCTCCTTGACCTCCTGGAGCTGCTGAACCGCGCCTTCGATGGCATCGGTCACCTCCTCGGCGACCTGGGCCGGCAGCGCACCCGGATAGGGGGTGACGATGACCGCCTGACGGATGACGAACTCCGGGTCCTCGAAGCGCCCGAGCTGCTGGTAGGCGATGTAGCCGCCGACAAGCAGCACCAGACAAGCCAACCAGGCGATGGTGCGCATGCGCAAGGTGTAAGCCGCGATGTTCATGGCGCCCTCCCGACCCTAAAGCGCGTGGACCAGCATGCCGTCGCGCAGATGGTTGACGCCCGCCGTGACGATCCGATCGCCGGGCGCAAGCCCGGCGAGCACGACGATGTCCTCACCCTGAATCGCGCCAACCTCGATCGGCCGACGGCTCACCCGCGAAGACTGCGGGTCCACCACCCAGACCGACGGCGCGCCGTCGGTCCCGGCGATCACCGCACGCAGAGGGACGCGCACGCTGGCCGGACCCTCGCCGACCGGCGCGTCCGCGGGGAGCACCTCCAGCGCCATCCCGGGCAACAGCGGCGCGTCCGCCGAACGCGTAACGCCGAGCACGGCCTCGTAGGTCTGGGTCTGCGCATCGGCTTCGGTCGAGAAGGACTTGAGCGTGACCGGGAAGCGGCGCTCGGGCTGATCGGGGAAACGGGCAAAGCCCGCAACCCGTTTCGGCTCCCCGCGCACCACCCGCTCCGGGACGTGGATGACGATCTCCAGCTCGTCGGTGCTCTGGAGGCTCACGATGGGCTCCTTGGCCTGGACGTTTTGGTAGTTTTCCACTAGCCGGCGGGCGATGGTCCCACCAAAGGGGGCGGTCAGCCGGGTGTCGTCGAGGTCCTTGCGCGCCGCGGCGAACGCCGAGCGGGAGACCTCCATGGCCGTGCGCTTCTGATCGACCTCCGCCCTAGGAACCGCCTTGTTTCGATCCCAGAGCTCCCGCGCCCGCTCGTAATCGGTGGTGGCCTTGTCGAGCTCGGCCTGCGCGGCGGCGAGCTGTGTCTCGAAGCTCTCGGGGTCGAGGCGCGCGATCAAGTCACCGGGCGCCACGACCTCGCCTTCCGAGACGGGAAGCTCGATGATCTTCCCCGGGACATTGAATGCGAGCTCCGCCCGCTGAACGGCGCGCACGCGGCCGGGGAAGCGCAGGCCGGAGTCGAGTCCTGCGGGGACGATCTCCAGAATCTGCGCCGGACGGGACGTCTCGAGCGCCGCGGAGGGAGGCGAATGCTCCTCGCACCCGGAGAGCAAGAGGGACAGGCCCAAGAGTCCCCAAGCGCGCGCCAGTTGGTGATGGATGGACATGGGCTCTCTCCCGGTGTTGGATCTGGTGGATAGATCCGGCCGTTGGATCTGTCGATCGTTTTGCGCGATCGCCGTCTGTCCGGCCTGACGGTTGAACGTCCGCGGCAGCCGCCGAGTCTGTCCGAGCAGCGGCTTGTCGGCAATCCAGTGACCGCCCAAACTGGGCGGATGCGGGCGGCCTCGCCGTCTGCCCGGCAGTTGCCCTCGGCCAACCACTCTGGAGCGCGCGCATGGCATTCGACTACGAAGACCTCACCCGGCACTTCGGCCGCATCTGGCCGATCCATACGGCAGAGTTCTGCGACCTCTTGGTTATCCTGCGACGAACCTTCGGCGGCGACCTCGACAGCATGCTGGTGCTGGCGGTGATCGGCACGCGGACCCTGGCGCGGGGGGCATCGACGGCCTGTCGTACCATGAGTTCATAGCGCGTGACCGGGATCAGACTGAGCTCGCCCCGATCAACCTGCAGTCGATCGCGGACTACAGCGGGATCCCGCGCGAGAGCGTGCGCCGAAAGGTGCAGGCGCTCCAGCGTGCCGGTTGGGTCCGCAAGCGCGATGACGGCTATCTGATCGCCACAGGTCAGGCCTCCGTGGATCTGGCACCGGCGACCGAAGCGAGCCTGAAGTACCTGGTCGCTATCGGCGCCGCATGCGCCGAGGCGGCGTCCGCGGACTGACAGTCTTCGAACTGCATTGGCCCCCGGCACATCTTCCGCCCACATCTGTCGTGAAGCACCGGTTCAGGTCAAAGGAACCCCGAGAATGACTCCGTTTTTCGCAGTCCTCTGGTCACTGAATCGATCCTCAGGGCGTGTCGGTCGCATTCTCCCCGGCGAGCCGCTCGGCGAGATCGACAGTGAGGCGGTGTCCGTTTGCCGCCAGCCATTGTCGGGCGCGTTCCGAGCCCGGACAGTGACTCCGCACGGTCAGCCAAAACCGCGTCGAATGATCCGGGATGGCCAGATGGACAAGCTCATGGGTCACGATGTAACGCAGCACATCATCCGGCGCCATCACCAGGCGCCAATTGAACGACAAATTCCCGAGTGCCGAGCAATTGCCCCATTTGGTGCGTTGGTCCATCACAAAGACCTTGCCCGGAGCGCGTTGCAGGCGCGGGCCGATGAGCGCGATGTGGTGTGCGATCTGCTCACGGGCCAGCCGCCGCAGCCAGTTCTCCAGCCAGCCGGAGGCATCCGTGCTCACCAGTTCGTTGACGGCGGGCATGAGGAACAGCGGATCGGTATCGTCCGGGTCGAAGCCCAACGCCGCATAGCTTGGATTCCAGGATTCAGCCAGAAGCGATTGCTCCACCCGCATCCGTCCGCCTTTGGAGCGACTCCAACCGGCCACCAGCAATTGGTTGTCTCGCAAGTGTGCGACCATTGCGCGCGCAATCAGCCAGATACGCCGTGTCCTGACTGGCGGAAAACGCGCGCAGGATCGAGAACAAGGCATATTCTCCCGGTTGCGTGAGGAAGAGCATCTCGGGCTCTTCGATGCGTTTGACGGCTTCATCGGCAATGTCCTGCACGTCCTTCAGGCGCTCCTCCGCCGCCTTGTCGAGCGCATCCTTCTTGGCCTTCAAGCGTGCCAGTCGCTCGCCCAACTGCCGATAGGTGAATCCGGAGCTGTCTTCCTCGGCAAGCTCCGCCGTCAGGATCGCCTCCAGTGCCGCGGCCTTATCCGCGGCGCTCGGGAGCTCATCGAGCTTGCCGACATAGTCCTTGTCGATTTTGAACACGGGTAACGCCAGGGCCGCGTCCATGAAAGCGGTGTTCTGCTCGATCAACTCACGGGTCTTCGCCGAGAGTTCGCCGTAGGTCCCACGCGAGGCATTGCTGCGCAGGCGGCGCCGGTAGGCGACGTAAATGCTGCAAAGCCATCGGTAAATGTCTCGATGAGCGTAGAGACAGGGGTCGGGAGATACGGCCTCCCACAGACGTTCGAGACTCTTGACATTGTGCTCGAAAACCTTGGCGGCATCCGGATCCTTGACGGAGCGCAGGGCGGCCAGCAGGCATTCGCGCGTATCGGCGATCCGGATCCCTTCGAAGCTCTCCATGCAGCGCGCAACCTCGCCCGGCACCGTTGCCTTCAGCGCCTGCCAGTCGATCAATGCCTCCTCGCGGACGTTCTCGTCGAAGTTGAGCGCCTTGGCCAAATCGGTGAAGACGCCGAAGTCATCCACCACGACCCCGGTGCGCTTGCTCATCGCCGGGAGCGGGCGGTTCGTCCGGGCGACCGCTTGGAGCAGGTTGTGGTCACGCAAAGGTTTGTCGAGATACATCACCTGTTCGATCGGGGCGTCGACACCGGTCAGCAGGCGGTCGCAGACGCTCAGGATCTTGAGCGGCGGGCGCCACGTCTCCCGGAGCTCGCCGTACCGCTCCCTGTTCCACTCCTCGGAGATGATCACGTCGGACCAGGCAACGGGTAGCCCGCGCTCCTTGAGCTTGGCGTCCAGCGCATCCTTGAAGCGGGCGCAGGCGAGGCGATCCACGCCCACCCATTGGGCTTTGAAGCCGCTCGGGTCGGGATAAGCAAGGAAGTGCTTCAGCATCTTGCCGACGACGATCTCCACCCGGTCGGGGTGGCGTGCGAACTCCTTCCACTGCGAACGCTGTCGCTGGATCAGATCCTTGGCCTCTTCGTCGTCGACTTCCAGCTCGGCGCACATCTGCTCGAACCCGACGTTCAGGACCTTCTCGTCGAGGACAAAGGGCACCTTGTCGTGGATGTAATGCACCTCCAGCGTGGCCCCATCCTTGATCGCGCGCTTGATCCCGTAGTCGCTGAGATAGCGCTCCTGCTCCCCGCCGATCACCGGCCCGAAATCGCGATGGGTATTGAGCATGGCGCGGTCGATCGGCGTGCCGGTCAAGCCGAATCGGAAGGCGTTGGGCAGTTTCACCCGCATGGCCATCGCGTGGCTCTCTGCCGTCGTGCCTTTTTGCGAACGGCGGCACTCGTCCACCAGGGTGATGATGTTGTCGTCGTCGAGCGGCCGCAGGTTCGCCATCCTTTGAAACGACTGCAGGGTCGTCACGAAGGTGCCGCGCTGCGGCTTTCCGCTCGGATTGCGCAGGATGCCCTTCAAGTCCTCGACACCCATGGCCTTGCGCACGCCGGGGAAGTCGCAGGCGTCGAAGTCGTCGGCGATCTGGGTCTTAAGATCACGCCGGTCCACCACGATCAGCACGGTCGGGTTGTCCAGTGTCGCGCTGCGCGTCAGCTTGTAGGCCGCAAAGACCATGGTCAGGCTCTTCCCTGAGCCCTGCGTGTGCCACGTCGGCTGATCTCCAGGATGGCGGACAGCCGTTGATTCGCGTCGAGCGGAGGCGATTGCCGCGTCTCGCCGTCGTCCGTCAGCACGATGACCTTGACGGGACAGTCTTCCCGCCAATGTCGATAAGGCAGGGGAAGCTGAATCATGCCGTCCTTCAGATGGGCTTCAAATTCGATGGCTTGCATGGGAGACTGTCCTCCGTGCCGAAGAAAAAGCATGATCGATCATCAAACCGTGCTTACCGGATATCGGGCATCCAGCACGAGGTTGATGTTCAATTCTCGAACGTATCCAGCAGGTGATCCGGCAGCGGCTCGAAAAAGCTTGCGTTAACCTGAAATCGGCCCTTCGCTGAACCGATCGGGCGTTTTTCGGGCAGGGTTTGACGCTGTTCTTCATGCGCCAGGCCAAGGCGGAAATAGTGTACGAAGTCGTAAACCTCGGCCGGTTTTTCGGGGGAGATTTGTTTGATTTCATCGATCAGGCGATCTTGCACCATGGCTCGCACCTCAATCGTCAAGTGATTAGACACGCATCGCGCACACGGACTTTGCCGGTGAGGAGGTCGTGCAGGAGGGATTGCTTGAGTCGCTGAAGGGCGTGCTCTTTTTGCTCAAGGGCGCGGATCTTCGCCTTTGCGGCTGTGATGACAGCGGCTATTTGCTGTTGATCCTCCAGCGGCGGTACGGGAAAACGGAAAGCGCGAACCTGGGTCTTATTGGTCGATGCCAAATTCGTTGTTCGCTCGGCAACGCGCATGAAATACCGCTTTGCAATGTCCGATTCGACCATATAGGAAAAGAAACGCGGGTCAAGCAGCGCGGATCCTTAAAGCCGTCCTTCCCGAAGACCTCTTTCTTGAGCTTGTCTTTTTTCTTTTGTCGTCCGTCTGCTGCTCGGGTTTGAGCCACCAGAATTCGTCCGAGAAGGGGAAATTGGCGAGCACGAGCGAAAACTTCCGAAGCTTGCCCGTACCATCCCGGAAAAACGGATCCGTAATGGTGCTGACACCGGCGGCGATGGTCGCCTCCAAACCGTGCAGCACCGAGTTGATCTTGCCGATCGCGGCATTGCCCCAGGTCATCTCTTGGCCGAAATACTGGGCCGCGGTCGCGTGGTGGTCCGTTTCCCGGAGGTCATTCGCCGTATGGACCAACATCCCGCCGCTGCCGCAGGTCGGGTCGTAGATGGTGTCTCCGGGGCTCGGCTCCAGGCAGCGCACCAAGGTGTCCACGACCTCCGGCGGTGTGAAAAACTCGCCGGCCTTGGCGCCGGCGTCGTCGGCGAACTGCTTGATGAGATATTCGTAAGCGCGGCCCAGGATGTCGGGCGGGACGCTGGCGTTGGACAGATCGTGGGTGTCGAAGTGCTGGATCAGGGCGTGGACCACCTCGTTCGGGATCAAGGGTCGGCCGGAGCCATCCGGAGCCGGCTGGTTCCAGTCGACGGTGAAGACGCCCTTCAGCTCATCGTTCGCGTTGGCCACGGCACGCATGGACCGGGTGAGCTTCTCACCCGGATTCACCGATGCGGCCAGGACGTCCCCCCAGCGGCTGCCGGCCGGGATCGAGAAGCGATGCTCGCCGCGGGCGCGGAAGACGGCCTTCTGGGCCTCGGTGAACGAGCGCCCCTGTTGTCGCTCCAGCTCGGCGATAGCGTCGTCCGCCTCGTTCTCCCACTGATCGCACAGACGCTTGTAGAACATCAAAGACAGGATGTAGTTCTTGTAGTCCTGTCCCGCGGTCTTGCCGCGCAGGATGTTGGCAGCGCCCCAGAGGTGGGCTTCGAGCCGTTGTTGGCTGAGTTTCATCATGATCCTTGGGTCATCTCGGACGCGCTCCGGCAGCCGCGAAGCTGCGGCTCGCGCGTTCCGCTGTAGTCGGCAAGCTATTTGACCCCGAAGGTCTTGATCTGTCCATGGATCCCGCCGAATGCATCGGGCACTCTCCGTCTGATCGCGGGCTCGGATCGCCGAGGCGTAAGAGATGCCTCGCAACGAGAGGCATCATCCTCCGAGGCCGAAGTACGCTCAATGGATCGAACGCGGGCGAGCAGATATCCTCTCCCCGCGTTCGAGTGACCCGGCACGGGCTTGCAGGACGCGAGGAAGACTCGCCGAGTCCGAGCACGGCCGGGCCGGGTTGACGCGTACCGGCAGGGTTGCACGCCAAAGCACCTGCAAGTCGATGTGCATAGACACGAAGCCGTGCGCTCGAGCGTGCGCTTCCCCCAACAACCAAGAGGCACGACTATGGAGCTGTTGGACGGCATCATCCGGATCGATTCATTCCTTGCCGTGACGATCGGCATCGTCGTGTTGTTCGTCGGCAAGCTGCTGAACACCAAGGTCGGCTTTCTGCGCGAGTTCAGCATCCCCGAGCCGGTGACCGGCGGATTGCTCTTCTCGGTCCTCTTCGGGCTCCTCTATTTCGCCTCCGGGCACGCGATCGAGTTCGAGCTGCGTGCGCGCGACATCTTGCTGGTCTATTTCTTCACCACCATCGGCATCAATGCGAGCGCGCGTGATTTGCTGGCCGGCGGTCGCCCGCTCTTGATCCTGCTGGCCATCACGATTGCTTTCATGTTCGCGCAGAACCTCACCGGGATCGGCGTGGCCTCGCTCTTTGATCTGCCGGCGGCGGTCGGCGTGGTCGGCGGGAGTATGTCACTGATCGGCGGGCACGGGACGACCATTGCTTGGGCGCCCTCGATCGCCGAGAACTTCGGGATCTCCAACGCCATGGAGATCGGTATCGCCAGCGCGACCTTCGGCCTGATCCTCGCCAGCATCATGGGTGGCCCGATCGCCAAGTTTCTGATCACGCGCCATAAGCTCACGCCCGTGCCGCAGGTCGTCGAAGAGGTGCAGGACGTCGGTCTGACCGACAAGCAGCGCAAGCAAGGCGTCGATCACATGGATTTTCTGGGCGCCGTGCTTGCCATCCACATCTGCATCATCATCGGCTACGCGCTGAACAAGGCGATTGCGGAGGCCGGGCTCATGCTGCCGCTCTTCGTGACCTGTCTCTTCGCCGGCATCCTCATCACCAATCTGGTCCCCGAGAACTTCTCCAAATGGAGCGGGGTGACCTGGCCGACACGCACCCCCGCGGTCGCGCTGATCGCCGACATCTCGCTCGGTGCTTTCCTCGCCATGTCGCTAATGAGCATGCAGCTCTGGACCCTGATCGATCTGGCCGGCCCCATCTTCACCATCCTGGCAGCTCAGTTCGTCCTTGCGGTAATGGTCACGATTTTTGTTCTGTTCCCGTTGATGGGCAAGAACTACGATGCGGCGGTCGTCTCGGCAGGGTTCGGCGGTGTGACGCTCGGCTCGACACCCACGGCCATGGCCAACATGGCGGCGGTCACCCAGCGTTTCGGCCCGTCGCACCAGGCCTTCATCATCGTCCCGCTCGTCTCGGCCTTCTTCATCGACCTGACCAATGCGATGGTGATTCCGTTCTTCCTGAGGACATTTGCAGGATAAGCCGACCGAGGCAGCCCCGAGGGATCGACCGATCTATGAGGCGCTTCGCGCGTCTGTAAGCGACTTAAATGTCTCGCGGGATGTGGGCATCAGCGCTCGGGTGTCCGTCGATACGGCGATCCCGTCTGAGTCGGGGCATTCGTACACGAGGGTCGCGGCCGACCGACGAAATCCTTCCGGGGTCAGCCTCCGATGACGTGCCTGCCGTAAGGCGGTTGGCGATCTGGGCCTTGATCATCGGTTGGTCC
>NZ_DIUM01000104.1 GCF_002423035.1 Thiocapsa sp. UBA6158 | reverse complement strand
GGACCAATCGATGATCAAGGCCTGATCCTTGCGCTCGGACTCGGTCTCGCGACCTTGATCCTCTACAAATCCCTGATGATCGTGGTGATTATCCTGCATCACAGCAACCTCCGTCTGCCCGAGGCTTGGGATCGGCGCCTGCGCATCCTGGTGGTTCCGCCGTCCATGCGCCGTGTCCATCACTCGGAGGTCGTTGTCGAGACCAACTCCAACTACGGGACCATCTTCTCTTTCTGGGACCGTCTCCTCGGGAGCTTCCGACTGCGCGACGACCTCCAGCGGATCCGCTTCGGGATCGGCTACTTCGAGGGCCCGCAGTGGCAGGCGCCGTTGCAGCTCCTGATGCTGCCGTTGCGGGAGAAGCCGCATGCCTGAGACAAGCCCCTTACGGCTGCTGTTCGTCTACAACGCCGACAGCGGACTCTTCAATACCCTGGCCGACATCGGGCACAAACTCTTCTCGCCCGAGACCTACGCCTGCCGGCTGTGCGCCATCACCTACGGCCTTCTAACCGAAAAGGCCGAATGGCGAGACTTCATCTCATCCATCGACGCGGAATGCGAGTTCCTGCACCGCGATGAGCTCCACCGCCGCGAACCGGGCCTCTCGGTCACCCTTCCGGCAGTGTTTCGCATGACGGATCAAGGGCCGAAGATCTGCTTGGACGCGGCGACCCTGAATGGCTGCTCGAGCATCGCTGATCTGAAGGCGTTGATGCGGAGCCGTTGCTTGTAAGAGGCGATGTTCGGTTGAGGATTGTGCGAGGCGGCATCGGAGTTGATCAGGTCTTCTCCCAGAGCTGTCTGAAGCGAACGCTTCCCCAAGGCCACTCTTCGGGCGACCCAACCGAACCCTTGGCTACGGGCTTTGCTTCGACATACTATTTGGCCGTCACGAAATGTCCGTCATTCCGAACACTGCCCTGCCCAGTTGTAAAGGTTTCCCAACCAGCGGCGATGCCACTTAAGCAGATCCGTAACGCTGATCCTTTGATCCACCCTGACACTCTCGATCACAGCGTCATAGAGCTGGCTCAGCAGAGCCAGCTCCACGCCGGCCATCTCCGCCGGGTCGGTAATGCCGAGAAGGTTGGTGAGCACACTTGCCTCGGACCCAGGCTCGAGCTTCGCCTGGCGACGACCAGTCGTGTCGTAACGGTCGTTCACTCAGTTGGAATCAGACGTCCGGATCGAGACCTCGCTGTCCGTGGGTTGGCCTGAGTAAAGAACGAGGCCGATGGAATGCTCATGCTCATCAGCTTAGGTGATTTCCGGGAAAGGAAGTACCGGCCTGTCAGTGCGAATAAATTCGCACCTACGCCCCTTCAGGTCTTCGGGGCATGCGCTGTCGGGAGCTTAGGTGATTTCCGGAACAGGAACGACCGGCGTGTAGGTGCGAATTTATTCGCACGCACAGCCCATCAGGTCTTCCGGACATGCGCAGTCGGGATGCTTTTCTCCGGAAATCACCATATGCACCTCAAGTGTTGTTTCCAAAACTATTTCGTCACGAACTTCTAGAATTGCCCACCTCGCCATCGGCCATCTATCCCACGATGCGACACTGCCGAACGGTTGTTCGCAAGGGCTGAAATAGACCCGTTGCAATCACTCTCGCTTCCGGCCGAACTTTCCGGTTTGCCCCATGACCGGTCAGTCGCGGCCGTTCAGTCTTGCGGTCCTAAAAGGTCGTTGTCGGCAAATCGCGGTAAAAGCTGCAGTCTCGCTGACTGTCTGCCCGTCGACACAAAGCAGGCACCCAAGCGCTTTATGCGGCATTGACGTATAATCCTGCCATGCCGACAGTTGTGGAAACGCCCTCCTTTACGCGCCTTTGGCCCGACTACTGGACGGAGGACGAGCGTGGCGAGTTCTGCGCCTGGATTGCGGGCAGCCCGCTTGCAGGTGATGTCGTTCCGCGGACTGGTGGTGTGCGCAAGGTCCGTTGGTTCCGGTCCGGTAGCGGAAAACAAGGCGGCGTTCGTGTCCGCTTTGGATGCCTTCCGGGTCGCTCGTGAGAATAGAGCGGCTGACCGGATCGGGTCCTGACCGGTCCGTCGGTCTCCGGACGGCGCTTGACCGGTATCAGGATCGTCCGGTCACTCGGGGTCTCCCGCGTCATCCTTTCGGTATCCTCCTGTGCAGCTCGACACCGGACAAGATCGCAGCGAGTCGAAGCCAAAGGTGGCAACCTGACGGAGGAAGATGTCGACTGCAAGTCGACTATCCCGCGGTTGGCGCTCTCGCGCCTCACCTGCGTGAACAGCAATGATGCTCAGGCCGACGCGACTCGGTTCAGCGAAACGATTTCGCGGGAGTAGGGGCATCCGGCTGAGCATTCTCAATCCGCTTCGGGGTGAGCCCAGTCGATTCGATCCTGCGATATTGCTTGGCCGACGATGTCATCGACGAGGTCTTTCAATCCTCGTGTGGATTCGACGATCGGGCGTCCCCTGAACGGAGGCGCTTCAGCGACATTGAGGAAACGTACGATCCCGGCCGGATATCCGCCTTCGGTTCCGGTGGTATAGAGTCCGACGAAGGCACAATCGCAACGGTGGGCATGGTGCGCAAGGGACGGATCGAGTCGGCCGGTGCGCTCTCTCAGCTTGACGACCGTGTGCGCAAACGACGACTTGCCCTTCGTCTTGTCGGTCGCCGCGGCCATCGGCAGGAAGAAGATCCCCGCCATCAAGGCACGCGGGAGATGCTCGTGTACCAAGCGGACCTCGTCGACCAGCTCGTATAAGCGACCGGTGAGGTTCTTGTCGTAGTTCCCGCTACCGCCGTCCGCGAAGTTCAAGCCCTTCAGCGATAGGCCGATCTCCAACCCGAGAAGCGGATCCGCGACGGTGACGTCGATCCGCTTCGAGGTGCCTGCACCCAACGGGGTCAAAGGTTCAGTGCCGGTCTTGAGATCCGCCGGACGAATCCGCTTCCCTCTGAAAATAGGGATCCGTCGAAGCTCATCGGCGATCGCGACGGCACATGCATTCGCCAAGCGTTCGCTCCATCCGCGCTTTTCGTTCTGACTGCCGGTCTCGGGGCGTGGGCCAGCATGTTCCAGTGCAAAAAGGAGACCCGGCTCAGGCTCGAGGTCAGTCCACAGCATGTTGAGTCCGTCCGGTATCGAGCCGACGCGATCGCGTGCTTTGCGATTCCTGCGACGCGTCACCGCGCATGAAGACGACATGCTCTTTGATGTCGGCGAGAAACGCGGGCAGAAACTTGAGCCGTGATCTCGATGCGCGCTCCAAGAAGCCGGAAGCCGCGCGATGCGAGAGCGGCGCCGACTCGCAGGGTGCGAGGAGATCGAGCAAATGCCGATAGTCGTGTCGCAACGGCCAAGCGCTCGCCTCGAAAACGCGAATCCGCCCGGCGTCGCCGTAGGCCGCGTCCGGCCAGCGATTCAGGCTCCGTACCTCGCGGTCCTGGGCGACCACGGAGCCGGGGGAGTAAAGCCGGTCGACCAGCCAGCGCGCGACACCCACGGTGACGGCGTTGCCGACGAGCTTCCAGCGTGGACCGTTCTTCCTGTTCGTCATGGCCGGGGCGGTCCAACCACGCTCGAATCCTTGTAGCGCCTCGGCGTCATCGATACCGGGTGTGACGAGCTTCGCCCCTGTCGGCGCGTTCGGGATCCAGATCGCGGGTGGAGAGGGAATCCCGACCGTCGATCCGCCCTTCATGGGAGGCACGGCGTCTTGCGCCCATCCGAGCCCGGTCAAGCCCTCGGTCCAATAGAAGCCGAAGGCATCTTCCCGGAACGTCGATGCGTCGGGTTCTTCGGCCTCGTCGGCAAAGAGGACCGTGCGCGGATCATGATGGCGGGAGGCCACTAAGATGACCCGGTGGCGCCTTTGCGGTACGCCCGTAAACCGTGAGTCGACCAAGCGATAGGCCCAGCGAAAGCCGAGTTGCTCAAGCTCCGCGACCAGATACGACATGGCGCGGCCACGATCCAGGACGAGCATGTTCCTGACGTTCTCGAGGACCAACCACTCGACGTCGTGATGCCGAAGCAAGCGGAAGACGTGGGCAACCAGTCCTGATGCCTCGCCCTTGATGCCCGCCGTTCGCCCGGCTTGTGAGAGGTCCGTGCAGGGGAAGCCGGCGGTGACCACGTCTACCCCTTGGGGCAGGCTATCGAGGTTACGGATATCCTCGATCAACGGCACACCGGGAAAACGCGCCGCGAGGACACTGCGCGAGGCGTCCCAGAAGTCGCAGAGCAGCGCGGTGTGTGCCCCCCGCGCCTGAAAGGGCAGCTCCAACCCGCCGATGCCGCTGAACAAACCGGCAACCTTCATGCGATATCCTCTGAAATGGCTTGGTCGATCGTTGCCGACGTTGGCCCATTATCGCCGCCACCGTCGTCGGCACAACCGACGCCGGTGGGACTCGAGGATGAATTCATCACTGGGCGGCGGGGTAGACAGGTGCAGGGTCGTCACCCTTGCGTCCGGAAACAGCGCTGCCAAGCGGCGCACCGGTCAGAGATGCCGGCGGTGTTGGGCACGCTGCGCTTTGCCCAACCTACGGATAGCGCCACTTCCGAAATCGACTCAATCCGTCCCCTGATAATACTTGGCCAGATCCGTCTCCTTCACGCGGGTGAGCATGTCGCGCGGGAACATGCTCATCAGCTCCCAGGCGAGGTTGAGTGTGGCCTCGATGGAGCGGTCTTCGGCCTCGCCTTGGCCGACGAAGCGTTCGTCGAAGGCGTCGGCGAAGGTGAGGTAACGGCGATCGCGCTCGGAGAGCTCGTCCGCACCGATGATGGAGGCGAGGTTGCGGGTCTCCTGCGCGCGGGCATAGAGGGCGTAGATCTGGCCGGCGACGCGGGGATGGTCTTCTCGGGTGTCGTCCTTGCCGATGCCGTCCTTCATCAGGCGCGAGAGGCTCGGCGAGATGTGCACGGGGGGATAGATGCCTTGGTTGTGCAGCTCGCGCGAGAGCACGATCTGGCCCTCGGTGATGTAGCCGGTAAGGTCCGGGATCGGGTGTGTGATGTCGTCCGAGGGCATGGAGACCACGGGCATCATGGTGATGGAGCCATGGCGGTTGTGGATGCGCCCGCAGCGCTCGTAGATCTCGGCCAGATCCGAATAGAGATAGCCGGGGTAGCCTTTGCGCGCCGGGACGTCGCCTTTGGCGGTGGCGACCTCGCGCAGGGCCTCGGCATAGTTGGTCATGTCGGTCAGGATCACCAGGACGTGCCGATCCAGATCGTAGGCCAGATACTCGGCCGCGGTCAGGGCGGTGCGGGGCAGGGTGAGGCGCTCCACCGGCGGGTCATCGGCGAGGTTGATGAACATCACCACGTTGCGCAGCACGCCGGAGCTGGCGAACTCGTCGCGGAAGAACTTCGCATCCGCATAGGACACGCCCATCGCCGCGAAGACGACCGAGAAGCTCGACTCCTGATCAACCAGCTTGGCCTGGCGTCCGATCTGGGCGGCGAGCCGATTGTGCGGCAGACCCGAGCCCGAGAAGATCGGCAGCTTCTGGCCGCGCACCAGGCTGTTCAGCCCGTCGATGGTGGAGATGCCGGTCTGGATGAACTCGCGCGGATAGGTGCGTGCGGCCGGGTTGATGGCCGATCCGCCGACCGGGCGACGGATGTTGGAGAGCACCGGCGGGCGACCGTCGCGCGGCTCGCCGAGCCCGTTGAACTCGCGTCCGAGGATCTCCGGGGAGAGTGCGATCTCGACCGGTTCGTCGAGGAAGCGCACCCAGGTGTTTTCCAGATCCAGATCGTCGGTGCCTTCGAACACCAGGATCAAGACCTCGTTGTCGGCGCTGCGGATGACTTGGCCGTTGCGGGTATTGCCCGCGTGGTCCTTGATCTGCACCCGGTCGCCAAAGGCGATTCCGGCGGTGTCTTTGACGACCAGCAGGCCGCCGCGGGCCTCGATCGCGGTGCGATACTCTTTGATGCTCATTGAACCGCGTCCGGCATGCTATGCGTTGTGTTCATGTTGATCCGATTTGGCGTATTCGATCCGCACCGACTCCATCGCATGATCGACCTCGGCGCGGAAGGCGAAGACCTGGTCGAGCTGCTCGCTGGAGTACATGGATTTGAGGCGTCGCATCTTGGCCATGAGCGGGAGATGCTGCAGCTCCGAGACCGGCACGCCGAGCTTGATCAGGGCCGCACCGCGCTTGTAGATGGTGATCGCCAAATCGAGCAGGGCGTATTGCTTTTGCGGCGAGCAGAAGGTGTCGATCTCGTCGAGCGCGCTTTGCTGGAGCACGCCTTCCTTGATCAAGGACGCGCCTTCCAGCTCCCAACGCTGCGCGTCCGAGAGCGCCTCGGGTCCGACCAGGTTGACGATGCGCGAGAGCTCGGCATCACGCGCCAGCAGGGCGAGTGCGGCGGTGCGACGCTTCTCCCAGTCCGGGTCGATCTCCTTGTGCCACCACTGCGCAGCGGTTTGCACGTGCTTGGAGAAGCTCGTCACCCAGTCGATCGAGGGATAGTGACGCGCGTCGGCCAGCTCTTTGGACAGTGCCCAGAAGGTCTCGATGATGTCCTTGGTGTGGCTGGTCACCGGCTCGGAGAAGTCGCCGCCCGGGGGCGAGACGGCGCCGATCAGGGTGACCGAGCCGGAGCCCGCAGCGTAGGTCTCCACACGTCCGGCGCGCTCGTAGACCGCGGCGAGGCGTGAGGCCAGGTAAGCCGGATAGCCTTCCTCGACCGGCATCTGACCGAGTCGCCCGGAGACCTCGCGCAGCGCCTCGGCCCAGCGGCTGGTGGAGTCCGCGAGCATGACCACGTCGTAGCCCATGTCGCGGTAATACTCGGCCATGGTGATGCCGACATAGACCGATGCCTCGCGTGCCACCACCGGCATGTTGGAGGTGTTGGCGACCAGCAAGGTGCGCTCCATCAGCTTGCGCCCGGTGTAGGGATCGTCCAGCTCGGGGAAGCTTTCCAGCACGTCGACCAGCTCGTTGCCGCGCTCCCCGCAACCGACATAGATGACGATGTCGGCGTTGGACCAGCGCGCGATCTGTTGCTGAACAACGGTCTTGCCGGCACCGAAGGGTCCGGGCACCGCACCTTTACCGCCCTTGAGCTGCGGGAAGAAGGTGTCGATGACCCGTTGTCCCGTAATCAGGGGCGAGATGCCGTCGTCGCGACGCAGATAAGGCCGCGGTTTGCGCACCGGCCAACGCTGATACATGCTTAGCCGATGGCTGATGCCGCGTGGATCGCGCACCCGCGCGATGGTCGACTCGATGTCGTACGCACCCGCCGGCGCCACTTCGAGAAGCTCGCCCTCGACACCCGGCGGAACCATGATCCGATGCAGGACAGTCGTGGTCTCCTGGACCACACCTAAGACGACACCGGGTCCGACCTTGCCGCCCGGGCTCAGCTCGCGATTGGGCTCGAACTCCCACTCGCGCGCTCGATCGAGCGCGGGCACCGAGATGCCGCGACGGATGTAGTCGCCCGACTCGAGAGCGATCTTCTCCAACGGGCGCTGCACGCCGTCGAAGATACCGCCCATCAGACCGGGACCGAGCTCCACCGAGAGCGGCCAGCCCAAGCCCTGTGCCGGCTCGCCGGGGCGTACCCCGTCGGTGGACTCGTAGGTCTGCACGACCGCAAGCTGACCTCGCAGCGAGATCACCTCGCCGAAGAGGCCGAGGTTGCCGATCTTCACCTGCTCGCCGCTGCGCACGCCCGGTAGCTCGACGGTCACGATGGGGCCGTTGATGTCTCGGATGACACCCGTTCTCTTGGTTTCGCTCATGGTCTCATCCGCTGAAGAGGTTGCCGGTGTCGAACCCGCTCGGCAACAGCCGTTCGAGGATGACCTGTTGCACGGCGGGGCGCAGACGCTCGAGCCGGCCCTCGTAGGTATTGTCGACACGGATGCGCCGGTCGCGGCTCGCGACGAGTACCCCGCCGAGCGTCTCGATCGGCTCCTTGGAGAGAGTCACGGTCTTGTGCCCGGGGAGGGTCTCCAGGATGGCATCCCAGCGCTCGGCCAGACGCTGCAGATCACGCGCATTGGCCGAGACGATCAAAGACTTTTCCTCGATCAGGTGCGCGGCGCGGATGATCAAGCTCTCCAGCCAGGGCTCGTAGCGCCCGAGATCGTCGCTGAACGCCTTCATGCGCCCGGCCAGTGCGCGCTCGACATCCTGGACCAGGTTCCAGCGCATGCGGTCCAGATGCGTCTGCATCTTCAGCTCGCTGGCCTGTACCTGTTGGCGGAAGGTCCGGTCCGCGAGCGTCTTGGCGATACTCTCTTCGCGGCTCTCGCGCATGCGCAGCCGCTCTGCGGCCTCGCGCAGGATGCTGTCGCGACTGCGGTTGGCGCGGTCGCGATACTCCCCGGCCAGCCGTTCCGCGCGGGCCAGAATGGCCTGCTCAAGCTCTTGTACCTGATTCACGATCGACCCTCTTTAAATCGCGTCCGGAGCGACAACCCTTGTTTCGGCGCTTGCCGTTGCCTTGTAGACACCAGGGCGACGGCTGAGACGCGATTTAAGTGTATGAATACTGTTTGATGACAACATAGCTCTTCATGGGCTCACCCGGTGATCTGCGAGACCCTGCGGCTCACGGCTGCGCTTTGGCGTTGACGACGGCATTGCCGAACAGGGCCGCGAGACGTCGTGCCACATCGCTTCCCAGCTGCGGCTGCTCGCCGAGCGGCGGCACTGCGATTACGACGATCCGCCCCCCCTCGCGACGCACCCGCTTGAGGCTCGGGATGTCCTGCGCCATGACGGCATCATCGACGACCACGAAGGCCCTCTCACGTCCGCGCAGCAGCTCCCGAATGGTCCGGTCGACGAGCTCGGGCTCCGGGTTGGGATGGGTTTCGAAGCCGATGAGGCGAAAGCCGTCGGCGAGCCGATCCTCGCCGAGGAACAGCATCCGCGTCGGTCGGCTATAGTCCTGTTCCGTGTCCACCACAAAGGCTCCCGAGCGGTTCGCCGATTACAGCTTGTTGATCAGCAGGATCGAGATGACCAGGCCATAGATGGCGATACCCTCGGCCAGGCCCAGATAGATGAGGGTGCGGCCGAGGTTCTCGGGCTTCTCGGTGATGGCGGCAAGCGAGGCGGCGCCGATCGGACCGACCGCAATGCCGGCGCCGATGGTGGAAATGGCGGTCGGGATGCCGGCGCCGATGATCGCCAGACCCATGCCGAGGGACATCTCGTTGACGGCCTCGACGGCGCCGACATCCACGTTGGCGAAGGCATCGTTGATGCCGAGCACCAGCAACCCGAGCTGAGCACCGACGAAGACGACCAGCTGGGTGCCCATCGCGGGCTTGTACCAGGGCCGGGCTCCGGCTGCGAGCCGGGGGCGAAGCTCGAGCGCGAGTCCGAGCAGGATGAGTCCGAGGATGGCAAAGGTCATGAGGGCGACGAGCCAGTACATTGAGTGCTCCGGTGTTTTGTTTCAGTTGTGGCGATAGGGTTTTTCCGCGACTCGTGGCCGGCGCGGAATCGATGCGTTTAGGCGTTTATGCGTTTGGTCCCTTTGGTAGAACGGCCGACTTGACAACTGCCGTCGGGATACAGAGCGTAATCACTCCTGAATCGAACATTACGCGTGCCTTAACGGGTCGCAGGCCGGGTCCCCGGGGGGCGATCAAGTCGATGTCCGCGTCGATGAGTCCCATGCCTCACTCCCGATGAACCAATACTCAGGCCGACCCGCGCCGGAATTTCAAGGGCGCAAACTCATGGCCGTTGCCCGAGAAATAACGCGAGAAACCCTCGTAATACTGCAGACGCATCACCTGAATCATCACGATACCCCCCTCGAGGACGATGACGAAGATGTTGCCGAGAATCAGGGTCACCACATGGCCGAAGGCGCCCATCATGCCCGCGAGCGTCATGATGGCGATCGAGAGTGCGACATGGTTCAGGCTGAAGGCCGCGACACGCAGAAACGACAAGGTGTTGGAGACATAGCCGATCAGGGTCTCCAGTGTCTCGATGAAGACGACCAGGATCTTCTCCCCGACCGCCCCGTCCTGATGTCGCCAACTGTGCGCTGCGAGTGCGAGGAGTGCACCGATCGCCAAGACCATCGGGAGGGTGCCGAAGGCGCCGGCTGCATCGACTTGGGCTCCGGGGACACCTTCGCCGGCCGTGGCGACGTTTACGGCGCCGCTGATCAGCGCCAGATAGAAGGTCAAATTGATGATGCCGTGATGCCCGAAGACGGCGCCTGACCAGTTGCGGATGACCAGCCGGTTGTAGATCGCCAGCAGACAGGCCATCGTCAGGAAGAGCACACCCCAGCCAAGTGCGATGCGCAGCATCAGAAGTGGGTCGCTGAGCGGACTCATCCAGAGCGCGGGGATCAGGTGCTCCTCGCCGAAGATGCTGCCGAAGAGCACGCCGAAGACCATCGAGGACAGGCCGGCCATCAATCCGAACGGCCAGAAGCGCCCGAGCTTCTTGCGCAGGAGCCAGGCGGCCAGCGCGATCACGGCGCCTTGGCCGATGTCGCCGAACATACTGCCGAACATCAAGATGAAGGTCACCGCGAAGAGTGGCGTGGGATCGACCTCGCCGTACTCGGGAACGCCGTATTGCTTCACCAGCATGGCGAAGGGCGAGAGGATCCAGCTCTTGGCCGGCACCGTCGGGACCAGCGCACGTTCCTCCGGCATCGGATTGCGCACGCTCATCTCGAAGGGATGGTTGAGCGACTCGCGCAGGCGCGCATCGAGCCGCGCCACCGAGCGTGCAGGAACCCAGCCGGCCAGATAAGCCAGGTAGCCGGCGCTGCGGATCGAAGGATCAAGCGAGACCAGCGGCTCGGCCAGCATGAGCGTGCGCCGCGCTTCCAACAAAGGCCCCGCAAAGGGATCGGCCCAACGCGCGAGTGTCTCGAGCAGGGCCTTGCGTTGAGCATCGATCGACGCGCGCTGGGCGTCGAGGTCGCGCTGCAGCTCGGCTGGATTACGGTCGAGCTCCTGCGGAATCGGCAGGTTCTGAAACCCTGCGGCGTCCAGCACGGCGGAGAGCTGACTTTCCTTCGTTCCGGCCGGGCCGACGATCACGACATGGGCGCTTTCGTCCTGCTGCATGTAGACATGCAGGATGTAGCCGGCCAGCCCGACGGCGCCTTCCAATTGGCGCAGATTCTCGCGCGGGACCAGACCGACGTAGAAGTCGAGGAAGCGCGTCTTGCTGCGCAGCATCCCCAGATCGATGTTGAGATGGGCGAAGTTCGCCAGTGCCGCCTGCTGCTCCTTCACCAGGCGCTCCTCGTCGTCGAGACGGCGCAGGTCTTCCTCGTAGGCGGAGCTCTCGTTCCAGACCTTGCCCAGCCACGCGTTCAAGGACTGCAGCTCGTTGAAATCAACGACGCGGACCTCCTCGATCTCGTGGGGTTGCGGCACCGGGATCAACTTGCCGATCTTCTCGAGACGGGCCGTGGCTTGAGTGAAGACCTCGCGATACTCGCGCCCGGGCAGACCGGCGAGCCTGGCCTCGGTCGGCGGGCGTGTATCCGGGTGAAAGCTCTCCATGTCCGCCAAGGCAAGCGATGCCTGTGGAAGATCCTCGGTGAGGACCAGGAGCCGGACATGCTTCATCGGTGTCGAGCGCAACATGCGTCAGCCCCTCTGCGTCGAATGGTGAGCCGGGGTACGCATCAGGCTGCCCGACTCCCGGACCAGGGGCATCCGGGCTCGGACAGCTCGACCGCGATCTCGATGGCGGCGGACGGGAGATTCAGGATCTGGCCTTGGGCCAGTGCGAACAGCAACAGAAGGTCGCGCTCGCGCAGGATCAGGTAGGCCAATGCACGCGCGACGCCCGATTGGGTGCGGTGCAGAACCCAATGCGCCTCTTGAGCTGCGTAGGCGCCGATGCGCTTCTGAACGTCGACGATGTTTTTACTGCCGGCGAGCAATCGGTCCAGCGGTGTGGGCAAGGCGGCGACGACGCCCTCGAAGGTCTCGACATTCACCAGCTGCAGCAGCCGCTCGCGCGTGAGCAGGCGCATCGAGGGGACCAGATGGTAGAAGGTCTCCGAGGCCGAGAGCTGGTAGGAGAACCGGAAGCGCAGGAGCCACATCAGATTGATGCGATCCAGCTCGGCGCCCATGAGGCGTTTCAGCGGATTCAGGTTCGCGTCGGTGAACGCCATGACCTGTCGCAACAGCCCGGCGTAGTAGCGTTGATCGATCGCCGCTTCCAAGGCAAAGGGCTCGCGCTGCTGCTCGTAGACCTCGCGCGCTTGGCGGGCTAAGGTGCGGTGTGTTCCCGCCTCCAGCTGGCGCAACAGCTCCAAGACGTTCTCGGCGCGAAAGAGTTCGGTGCTGACCTCCTCGGACAAGCGCATGTGCTCGGGCAGCACATAGAGGTTGTCCTGGATCTCCTTCTGATCGAGCTCGTAGAGCTTGCCGCGGATCAACGTCTTGAGATTGAAGAGCGCGTATTTGCGTCCCCAATCGAGCACCAGGGCGCGCTCGGCGGTGTTCATGGCCCGCACCAGGATGAGCAGCTCGGCGAGCAGAACCTGAATCAGGCTTTGCTCAACCGCCCGACTGCGCGCGCGCGTCGACTGCTGATCGTCGAGGATGGCGGTCAAACCAAAACGCTCCGCCAACGCCGCCAAGGGCAGGTGAGACAGTGCCGCGATCCCGCTCGGCTCGAATAGCTGCGTCGCCATGACGGTGACGCGCGTGTTGAGGTAGGCGTGGTCGGCAAGGATGGTCATGAAGGCACCGCGAGTGACCTGTCGTTCGAACGGCGCAGCGTTGAGGCGTGCATCCGGTCGTCAGCGATCGGGGTCGATCAGGACCTGAAAGGCGGCATCCAGCGCCTCGCCTTCGCGGCGCTCGGCCTGATCGCGGAGTTGGACGTGTCGCTCGTCGTAGCGACGCCGCAGCTCGGCGACGTTCTGCTCGGCGCGCTCCTCGGCCTTTGCGATGAAGCCACGGTGCAGATCCGGGATCCGCGCGGTGAAGCGATCGTTCTCGGACTTGGCATCGGCCATCGCCTTTTGGATGGTGCGCTCCTGCTCGGCCTCGGCCTGCTGAGCGATCTTCTCGGCGCGCATCTCGGCTTCGAGGAGGCGTTGGAGGGTGTCGTCCATCGTGATTTACCTGCTGGAACAACCTGAGATACGGGGCGATACATTAACCGAAGACCGGGCAAAAAGCGCGCGAGACGAGATCTTTCCAGCGCGCACTGCGTGTCTCCGCGACTCCTTGAGAGAGCTGCAGAGACTGAATCCATGCTGAGGCGCGACGTTAGGTGATTTCCGGCGAAGGAGCAATCGGCCTGTAGGTGCGAATCAATTCGCACTACAGCTTTTCGGGTCTTCCGGGCATGCGCAGTCGTTATGCTTGTTCCCGGTAGTCACCCTAAGCCGATAGCGACCACAGTCTGGCATAGGCAAGCAGGCAATCGGTCACGAAGCTGACACGGATCAAATCGAACGAGTGCCGCTTCGCTGCATCCTGTGGCATCTGAACTAGAATATCACCGTATTCTAACGAAACCGCTTCCCAAGTGGAATGCAGGGGCACGAGGGACGGATCGGCGCGGTCGAGGCCCAATGCCTCTGGTCCGAGCCATCTCCGGGGGCGCGGTCGAGGTGCGATGGAGCGAGACGCGGCGTGATCAAGCAGCCCTCCGATACGGACCTGGAACGGATCGATGCCGCGTTCAATCGGGCACTGGCCGCGGAGGCATCGGCGCGCGAATCGGTCGCGGCCTGTCGCGTCGAGGCCGATCGGCTCCTGGCCGATGCCGAAGACCATGCGCGTCGTCTCGTCCAGCGCACCGATCGACGCCTCCTCGCCGTTCAGCAGATTGCCGACGCCAGTCTCCAACGCGCCCTCTCCGAGCTCCTCGACCGGGTTGCCGAACCGCTCGGCGACGGCCTCGACACAGCCGCCGACGCCCGATTGAACGCCGCCATCGACACTCTTGCCGACGAGATGATCGGTGCCGGTGCCGATGCCGCGGTCGGGCCGTGGAATCGCGAGTGTGGTCCGTCATGAACGCCGCTCCACGCCTCGCCTATGCCCAAGCGCGCCTTCAAGCACGTCTGTCGCGGCTGCCCACGGCGGCGGATTGGCAGCGCTTGTCCGGCGCGCGCACCCTGGCGGCCTATTTGGAAGAGGCCCGCGTGAGCGGGCTGATCGATTGGGTCCGCTCCTTCTCCGGACTGAGTCAGGCCCATGAGCTGGATCGCGGTTGTCGCACCCTCGCGCTCGAGACGGCCGTGACCGTCGCCGATTGGTCGCCCGCGGGCTGGCAGGCGGCGATCGAGTGGGTCGCTTGGTTGCCCTGGCTGCCGCAGCTCGAGCATCTGGCGCGCGGCGAGACCTTGCCGGATTGGTCGGCCCTGGACGTGAGACTGCGTGGACTGATCGGCGAGGACGGCGCACTGGATCGGCCCGCCTGGGAGGCGAGCGGGCTTGCCGCGCTGTCGGCCGAGGCCGACGCGAGCGGTGCGTCGCCCGCTCTGGGCGAGCGCTGGCAAACGGCATGGCGCGAGCGCTGGCCGACCTGTCGAGGCCGCTGTCGGCGCGATCTGGACGGATTCTCCCGGCTGATCCAAGTCCATCTGGAACACTTTCGCGCCGCGCCGTCCGCCTCCGCCTGGGAGCTGCGCGAAACCTTGCGCGATCATCTGCGCGCCTATCTCCATCAACATCCGGTTCAGCCTGTCGCACTCTTCGCATACCTCGGGATCGTCTTCTTGGATCTCGAACGGCTGCGCGCAGCCTTGCTCAGCCGGGCGGTCTTCGACACGGAGCCTTCTGGTTTCTGATGTTGCGTCCTGCCTCCACGCGCTGGTTCGAGGTGCTGTGCCCACGGCGCGAAGCCGTGCGCACGGTGACCGAGCTCGCGCGCACCGGGGCGGTCGAGATCGAGATCCGCGATCGGGTCTGCGGGGATTCGCCGCTCGCGCATCTCTCCGAAGGCATCGGGGCCTACGAGGCGCTGAAGGCGCGCTACGGGCGCTATTGGGAGCGCGGACGGCTGCGGCGCAAGATGTTGGTCGAGTCGCCCGAGGCGGTCTTGGAGCGCGCGCTGGCGCGGGTCGGTGCGTGGCGGCGCGAGGCCGATCCGCTGATCGACATCCTCCAGTCCTGCGAGGAGGAGCTGACCCGCCTGAAGTGGTTGGCGCAGGTGATTGGCAAGATCATCGACAGTCCGCTCGACTTCGGCGCGGTGGCGCGCAGCGGGCCGGTTCTCGGAACCTTCTGCGCGGTCTTGCCGAGGGACGCCCGCCCGCAGTTGCCGGACTGGGTCATCCCGCGCCGGATCCCCTGGGGTGAGGAATACTGCGCCATGATTCTGGGCCCGCGCGATCGGCTCGACGCGGTCAAGCATCTGGTGCAGGCGGCCAAGGGGCGGGTCATCGAACGGCCGCCCTGGCTCAAAGGCGATGCGCGCGATTCGCTCGCCAGGATCGGTGTGCGGCGCGAGTTTCTCTCCACGCGTGTCGTCTATCTCAAGGCCGAGCTGGATACCCTGTTCGACGAATACGATCTCGGCGACACGCTCGGCGAGGTCGCCGGGCTGGCCTGGTTTGCCGGACATGTCGGGTGTCTGGAGCGTGCCGGCGACCATCTGGTCTGGGTCACGGGTTGGACCGACGATCTGGGCGGGGAGCGGCTCCGGGCGGCCCTCGAGTGCGGACGTACCCGCGCCTTGCTGCGCCTGACCAAGCCGCCGCCCGGCAAGCGTCCGCCGCAGATCCTCGACAATCCGCCCTGGATGCGCCCGTTCGAGCTGTTTGCGCGCGCCTTGGGCGTGCCGGGCTCGGACGAGGCGGATCCGACGCCGGTGCTGATCTTCGTCGTGCCCCTGCTGTTCGGCTACATGTTCGGCGACGTGGGGCAGGGCGCGGTGCTGGTCGGCGTCGGCCTCTGGCTGCAGCGACGCTGGCCGGAGGCACGCTTGATGGTGCTCGGCGGCGCCTCGGCGATGGTCTTCGGGGTTCTGTTCGGGAGCCTCTTCGGTCGCGAGGACATCATTCCCGCGCTCTGGATGCATCCGCTGCACGATCCCTTGACCTTGCTCGGCGTTCCGCTGGCCTTTGCCGTCGCCTTGTTGAGTCTCGGGCATCTCCTCTCGGGTTCGAGCGCACTCTGGCGCGGCGAGCTGCGGCGCTGGCTGATGCAGGATCTGGGCTTTCTTGTTCTCTACCTGGGGTTGATCGCGACGGTGCTGCGCCCCGGCCTCGGCTGGGTGGCGATGCTCGGTCTCGCGTGGTACCTGATCGGTGCCTTCGTGGTCCACCGTGCCCTGCTCGGCGGGCTTGCCGCCATCGGCCACCTCTTGGAGTCGGGCGTCCAAATCCTGGTCAATACACTCTCGTTCGCGCGTGTCGGCGCCTTTGCGTTGGCGCATTCGGCACTCTCGGTCGCCGTGGTCACCATGGCTGATGCGGTGCCGCTCTGGGCCGGGATCCTCATCATGATCCTGGGCAATGTCCTGATCATCCTTTTGGAAGGGCTGGTGGTCTCGATTCAGACCACCCGGCTCGTGCTGTTCGAGTTCTTCAACCGCTTCCTGCAAGGCACCGGGAGGGTCTTCCGGCCACTCCCGGCGCCGCCGCCCATTGTGCGGGAGGCCGTGCAGGGTGCGGTGTGAGCGGACCCGGGTCCGTCGGCGGTTCAACGCGTGTTAAACCGCGTCCAGTGCGAGAGGCTTATAGTCGAGTGAGTTCGATGTTTGGTGCAGCCACTGCCCTTCGCGGGGACGCGGTTTAAATTGATCTATTTTTTAATAGTTTAAACCGCGCAGGCTCCAACGGCCGTCGAGTCTGCCGGGGCTGATCGTATCCCAAAACATCACATACCGCGCCGGGCGCGGTTTAAAAGGAGTGGAGCCATGAATCGACAAATCCTGTTCGCCGGTGTGATGGTGCTGGGTGTTGCACTGCTCGCCGGAATCTCCAGCCTGCTGTTCTGGCAGTCGGGTGCGATCGCCTCCTCCGAGGTCGTCGCCCTCGAGGTGATGCCGGTCCATCCGGACGTGCTGCGTTGGGGGTATCTGGCGGCGGCGCTCGCGACCATCGTGGGCTCGGTCGCGGCGGCCTATGCGGTCGCGACCGTCGGTGCGGCGGCCGTCGGTGCCTTGGCCGAGAAACCCGAGCTGTTCGGGCGGATGGTCATCCTGGTCGGGCTCGCGGAAGGCATCGCCATCTATGGCCTCATCATCTCGGTGTTGATCCTCAACCGGCTTGGTTGAGGGGCGCATCGTTATGGCCGCCTGCGCCTTTCTGGGCGACGAGGTCAGCGGGCTCGGCTTCCGGCTCGCGGGGGTCGAGGTCTATTGCCCCGATTCGCAGGAGGGACGTGCGCTCTTTCTGCGCCTGCGCGAGGAGGCCCGCGTGATTGTCATGACCGCCGAGATTGCGGCCGCATTGTCGCCCGATCTGTTGCGAGACGCGGAGTTGGCGATCTGGCCGCTGGTCCTGGTGATCCCGGACGTGCGCAACCGGGTTGCCGCACCGGATCTCGTCGCCGACGTGCGGCGCCGTTTGGGGATGGCCGAATGAAGCTCGAGGAGCGCGAACGTGGGCTGCTGACCCTGATCCAGGAGTATCGGGACGCGGAGTGCCGTACGCTCGTGGAGGCGGCGCGGGCCGAGGCGAAGACCTTGCTCGCCGATGCCTATCGTCGCGCACGCACGCAACTGCATGAACGCGTGGTCTCGGAACGGGCGAACGCGCGGTCCCGGCTCCACGCCGCACGCGCCGAGCACGACACCCGTCTGCGCGCGAGCGGAGATCGGGCCAACGCGCAACTCCTGGAGCTGGCGTGGCCGCGTCTGCGCGAGGCGCTGAGCCGGCGCTGGGCGTATGCAGAGACGCGCGCCATCTGGGCGAGGCATGCCATCGCCCAAGCACGACAACGGCTCCCGCTCGGGCTTTGGACGGTGCGCCATCCGCCCGCGTGGTCCGCGGTCGAATGGGGACCGTTCGAGACCGAGCTGACCCGGGCGCTGGGTCAAGCGCCGCATTTTCGGGCCGACGGCGCCGTGTCCGCCGGCCTCGTCATCGAAGCGCAGGGTGCGGTCCTGGATGCGAGCCTCGAGGGTCTGCTGCGTGACCGCCGACGTTTGGAGGCGCGCCTGTTGGCGGTATTGGCACGGCATCCGACGGATGCGGGGGTCCAGACATGAGCACCGCGGAAACCACCTGGATCAGCGGCCCCGTCCTGCGGGCACGCCCCGACGGAGCCTTTCGTCTGCGCGAGTCGGTCACCGTCGGGGATCAGGCGCTGCTCGGCGAGGTGATCCGTATCGCCCGCGACGAGATCACTGTCCAGCTCTACGAGGACACCAGCGGACTGCGCCCCGGGATCGAGGTCACGGGCTCCGGTCGGCTCCTGTCGATCCGTCTCGGGCCGGCGATCCTGGCCGGGATCTTCGACGGATTGCTGCGTCCCATCGCGGATATCGCCGATCCCTACGTCAAGCCGGGGATGCAGGTGCAGGCCGCACGGCGGTTCCACTTCACGCCTAGCGTATGCGTCGGTGATCCCCTCATGCCGGGTGCGGCGATCGGCGAGGTCGCGAACGGGACCGGCATCGCTCAGCGTTGCCTGGTGCCCGCAGATCTGCCGGGCGGGCGCGTCACCGCCATCGCCGACGCCGGCGAGTACCCGGACGACCAGCCGATCTGCTGGATCGACGCCGCCGACGGCCGACACCTTGCGGTCGCCATGACCCATGCCTGGCCGGTGCGTGTGCCGCGACCCGTGCAGGCCCGTCTGCCTTCGGACGAGCCCATGTTGACCGGGCAGCGTGTCATCGACTGTCTCTTCCCGGTCGCGCGCGGCGGCACCGGGGCCATTCCGGGCGGTTTCGGCACCGGCAAGACGGTCTTGCTCGAGACCGTCGGCAAGTGGTGCAACGCCGACGTCATCGTCTATGTCGGCTGCGGCGAGCGCGGCAACGAGATGGCCGGCTTGCTCGCCGAGTTCAGCGAGCTGGAAGACCCGCGCAGCGGACGTCCCTTGCTCGAGCGCACCGTCGTGATCGCCAACACCTCGAACATGCCGGTTTCGGCACGCGAGGCCAGCATCTACACCGGCATCACGGTGGCGGAGTATTTTCGCGATCAGGGCATGAACGTCACCCTGATGGCGGATTCCACCAGCCGCTGGGCCGAGGCCCTGCGCGAGGTCTCCGGCCGGCTCGGCGAGCTGCCCGGCGAGGCCGGCTACCCGGCCTATCTGAGCAGTCGCTTGGCCGATTTCTACGAGCGCGCCGCACGGGTGCGCACGCTCGGCGGGGAGACCGGATCAGTCACGCTGCTCGGTGCGGTCAGCCCGCCTTCGGGCGACTTCTCCGAGCCCGTGACCACGCACACCCGACGCTACGTCGGCTCGCTCTGGGGCCTCGATGCCAAACGGGCGCAGGCGCGCTTCTATCCGGCCATCCACCCACTGCAGTCCTACAGTCTGGTCGCCGGAAACCTCGCGCGCTGGTGGCACAACACCGGATGTACGCGCTGGCAGGAGCTGCGTCGGCGCTTCTTGACCCTCTTGGAAGACGAGGCCCGCCTGGAGCGCATGGCCCGCATCATCGGGCGCGACGCCATGCCCGCGCGCCAGCGGCTCGTGCTCATTTGCGCCCAGCTGATCAACGAGTGCTTCCTGCGCCAGTCCGCCTATTCGATGAACGACCGCTATGCCAGTCCGTCGCGCCAAGCCGTCATGATGCGCCTGATCGGCAGCTTCATCGAAGGCTCCGAGCGCTTGCTCGACGCCGGCGTCGCCCCCGAGGCGATCCGCGACCAACCCGTCTTCCGTCGCCTCATGCGCATGGGCGAGGAGATCGAAGAGGGCGACTGGGAAGCCTTCTCCGCCCTCGATCAGGAGCTGACCGCAACGATCCGACGGTTGCTCAACGAGGCGCGGGAAGGGGGAGAGGAATAGCTTCGGGTCGCCAGCCGCCAGCCGCCAGCCGCCAGCCGCCAGCGAATGGGTGAAGGAGGGAAGCAGGAGGCAGGAGGCAGGAGGCAGGAAACTCCCGCGCCCACCGCACGCAAGCAGGTACGCCAATGACATACGCCAGACTCGTCGGAGAAGAGATCGCCAACCGTGCCGAGGGCCCGCTGCTGTTCTTGAGCCGCAGCCTCGACGTCGGTCTGAACGAGGCGGTGGAAGTGGAGGGCGCAGACGGCTCGGTGCGTCTCGGGCGTATCGCCGCCTTGGACGAGGACTCCATCACGGTGGAGATGCTCGACGACACCGCCGGACTCACCCTGCAGGGCACGCGCGTGCGCTTCTTCGGCGAGCCGTTGCGTTTCCATGTCGGTCCGGGGCTGCTCGGGCGGGTCTTCAACGGCATCGGCAAACCGCTCGACGGCGGACCGCCGCTTGCGGCCGAGCACGCCTATCGGGTCGATGGTCTACCGATCAAGCCCACCGCCCGCGAGGCGCCGAGCGAATTCCTCGAGACCGGTTTCACATCGATCGATCTCATGAACAGCCTGGTGCGCGGCCAGAAGCTACCGCTCTTCTCGGGCGGCGGGCTCCCCCATGACCGCATCGCGGTGGATATCGCCTGCAACGCGCGCCTGCCGGGCGATACGCAAGAGGCGGAAGGGTTCGCCATCGTTTTCGCCGGCATCGGCATCCCGCACGACAGCGCCGAGTTCTTTCGCGAGGAGATGGAGAAGAGCGGGGCGCTCGCCCGCACCGTGCTCTTTCTCAACCTGGCCAGCGATTCGAGCGCGCAGCGACTGCTCGCCCCCCGCTTCGCCTTGACCGCCGCGGAGTACCTCGCCTTCATCGAAGGCATGCATGTCCTGGTGATCCTGACCGATCTCACCAACTACTGCGAGGCCCTGCGCGAGGTCTCGGCGAGCCGCGGCGAGGTCCCCAGTCGCAAGGGCTATCCGGGTTACATGTACTCGGACCTGGCAACCCTCTACGAGCGCGCCGGTCGCATCCGCGGGAAACCGGGCTCGGTCACGCAGATCCCCATCCTGACCATGCCGAACGACGACATTACCCACCCCATCCCGGATCTCACCGGCTACATCACAGAGGGTCAGATCGTGCTCGATCGGGATCTGCACAGGCGCGACATCTATCCGCCGATCCGCCTGTTGCCGAGTCTCTCGCGTCTGATGAAGGACGGCATCGGCAAAGGACGCACCCATGCCGATCATCCGGCACTCGCCGCCCAGCTTTACGCCAGTTACAGCCAAGCCCAGCAGACACGGGTGCTGGCCGGCGTGGTCGGGGAGGACGGTCTCTCCGACGACGACCGCAAGCTGCTCCTCTTCGGCGACGACTTCGAGCAGAAGCTGATCCATCAGGGCGTCGATGCCCGGGCCCTGGAGGAGAGCATGGCCGCCGGCTGGTCCGCCCTGCGCGGCTTACCGGCCGGCGAGTTGCATCGGCTCGACGACCGTCAGATCCGCGAGCATCTGCTCGATCGAGCCACGCGGCGAGAACCCGTCTCATGACCGAGCACGCCATCGTTCCGACGCACAGCGCCTTCCTCGAGCTCAAGGAAGAGCGCTCGGGCATGCGGGAAGGTTATCGATTCCTCGACGAGAAACGGCTCATTCTCGCCGCCGAGATCCTCGCCGAGCTCGGCCGCTACGAGCATGAGCTGACCGCCTTTCAAGCCGACTACAGCAAGGCCGTCGATGCACTCCAGGGCGCCGTCGCCCGACACGGCCTGGAAGGACTCGCCGTCCACCCGCCGGCACCGTCGCTGGACACCGATTGTCGGCTCACGCCGAGGCGCGTACTCGGCGTGACCCTGCAGGATCTGGTCGAAAACGACAGGCAGCCACAATCACCACCGCCGAGCGTCGCCGACAGCCCGGAGGCCGACAGCACCCGCCGAGCCTTCCAGGCCCTGATCCCGCGCATCGCCCGTCTCGCCGCCATGGTCGGCAATCTCCAACGTCTGCGCGCCGATTACGCCCGCACCGCCCGCCGTGCCCGGGCACTCGAGGATGTTCTCCTCCCCGAGATCGACGAAACCCTGCGAGCCGTGGAGTCCGCACTCGAAGAACTCGAGCGCGAAGAGGTCGTTCGCGCACGACAAGTCCGCAGCTGACAATTCAGTTTCGAAACGCCCTCGATCCTCCTTATCGGCATTCTTGACTCGCTTCAGACCATGAGCGGGCGGGGTCAGCTCCTGACTTCTGCCTCGCCAGCACGCTCGCGCTCGTGTGCATCGCAAGTCGCAGTGCTCTAGCCGTCACCCCGACCCTGCTTGGAAATGTCACGGTGGTGCAAGGCACCAGCGATGAGGCCAAGGGGCTGTTGGCGCATGCGAGCG